>JBFXLE010000009.1:0-167860 GCA_050173015.1 Calditrichaceae bacterium | reverse complement strand
CTATTATTGCCACTTCCCGCAAACTTTTGGATATCATATATATGACGTTAAAGGAAAAATTAATCTTTGAAGATTTCCCAAATTTTGTAGTGAAATCTTCTTAACACTAAAGATTTTATCATAGGAGCAGATAATGGCAGTGCTTAAACCATTTAAAGGAATACGTCCAAATCCTGAATTAGCGGATAAGGTGGCCTCACCCCCATATGACGTACTCAACAGTGATGAAGCCAGGGAGATGGCAAAAAACAACCCTTATTCATTCCTGCATATCAATAAGCCCGAAATAGACTTACCATCCGAGACAAATTTGTATGATGAAAAAGTTTATAAGAAAGGCGCTGAGAATCTTAAACGCTTTAGAAAAGAGGGCACTTTTATACAGGATGACAAAGCGTGTTTCTATATTTATCGCCAGATAATGGGAACACACTCACAAGTGGGCCTTGTCGCCGGCGCGTCCGTGGATGAATATCAAAAAGATTTAATAAAAAAACACGAATTAACGCGCGCTGTGAAGGAAGAAGACCGGATTAATCACGTCCGGCATTTAAACGCCCAAACCGGACCGGTTTTTCTGACTTACAAATCCAGACCGGAAATAGATAAATTGATCGAAAAAATCATATCAACGGAACCCGTCTATAATTTTAAATCCGATGATGATATCAGGCATACGGTATGGATTGTCGATAAGGATGAAGATATCGAATTGATTAAAACCTATTTCAGTAAAATAGATTATCTTTATGTCGCGGACGGTCATCACCGTTCAGCAGCGGCTTCCCGTGTGGCAGATTTGCGGAAAGCCGCAAATCATCAACATACCGGGGAGGAGGAATATAATTTTTTCCTTTCGGTCATTTTTCCTGATAATCAGATGTATATAATGGATTACAACCGGGTGGTTACCGATTTGAATGGTCTGAGCGGGGATGAATTTCTTCTGAAGATACAGAAAAAATTTGATGTAAAGAAATTGGGTAAAGACGGATTTAAACCCATGGAAAAGCACTCATTTGTGATGTATCTGGATGGAGCCTGGTATCTGCTATACGCGCGGGAAAATTCTTTTAATGAGCAAGACCCTGTCGCCCGGCTTGATGTCTCCATACTTCAAACCAACCTGCTTAGTCCAATTCTGGGGATAGGCGATCCCCGTAAGGATGACCGGATCGATTTTGTCGGCGGTATAAGAGGATTAAACGAGCTAAAGAAGCGGGTGGATTCAGGTGAAATGAAGGTCGCATTCGCGCTATTTCCCACATCAATCGAAGATCTCATGGCCATTGCTGACGCGGGTAAAACAATGCCGCCTAAATCAACCTGGTTTGAACCAAAACTACGAAGCGGATTGTTAATCCACGAGCTGGATTAACAGCCGGCACGACTATTATTAAAAACAAAAAGCCGGGACAATTATATGTTCCGGCTTTTTTATATCAATTTATGGCTGAAATAATACTAGTATTTTTTAATCCCGAATCTTTCCATCATCGAGTACAATCTTCTTCGGGTAATGCCCAGCATTCTGGCGGCATGACTTTTATTGCCGTCGCATTTTTCCAAAACCCCGTAGATTAATTTCTTTTCGAATTCATCCAGACTAAATCCTTCATCGGGGATGTTTAACATTTGCGTTTGCGGATTTGTGCTGTCATTTGAAATGTCGGGCAGATCCTCAATGGTGATCACTGAATCTGAAATCAGCGCGGCGCGTGTAATGATGTTTTCGAGTTCACGCACATTCCCAGGATAGTCATATTCTATAAGCTTGCGTTTTGCTTCCTGCGATATCGATTTGTCAGGATACCCCGTGAGGAAATACTCAAGGAGTTCGGGGATATCTTCTTTTCTGTTTCGTAACGCCGGTAAATTTATAGGGAAAATGTTAATTCTGTAATAAAGATCCGACCGAAACTGCTTATTTGCGATCATTTCTTCCAAATTCCGGTGCGTTGCCGTAATCAGCCGTATGTCAATATTGATTTTTTCCCGTCCACCAAGACGGGTGACTTCCCTGTTCTGCAACACACGTAATATTTTTGCCTGAAGCCCGATGGCAAGATCACCAATTTCATCCAGAAAAAGTGTTCCTCCGTTTGCCAGCTCGATTTGTCCGGGCTTGCGTTGATCTGCCCCCGTGAAGGCTCCTTTTTCATAGCCGAACAATTCACTTTCAAGCAGGGTTTCGGGCAAAGCGGCGCAATTTAAAGCCACAAAAGTGCCACTGCCTCTGCCACTTTTTGCATGGATCGCCTGAGCGACCAATTCTTTACCGGTGCCGCTTTCTCCCCTAATCAGTACAGCAGTTTCACTTTCCCCAACTTGTTCGATTAATCGGAAAACCTCCCGCATTTTTTTGCTTTTACCGATAATTCCGGGAAATGAATCCGGCAGGGTAGCTATATCTTTTAATCTTCTGTTTTCATCTTCAAGGTACTTTTGTTTAAGAATTCTGTTCACACGCAGACTGAGTTCATCCATCTTAAACGGTTTTATCAGATAATCATAGGCGCCTTTTTTCATCGCGTCGAGCGCGGTTTCCTGAGTCGCGAAGGCGGTGATCAGAATAACTTCAGTCCCGGGGCTGTGTTTTTTTGTAAACTTCAACACCTCCATACCGTCAATATCATTCATTCTCAGATCGGTCACCACAATGTCATATGGTTTCTGCTGAAGCAGCTGAACGGCTTCTTTACCTGAGAACGCCATATCAACATCATGGTTGTTCAACTCGAACTCAGCCTTAATCAGCTTACACATTCGTTCTTCGTTGTCAACCGCGAGTACTTTTGCCATGGTTATTATCTAAGAATTGCTCTTAAAAGGATTAAAAAGCCATTTTTGTTTTTTTTGAGCAGATCGTGATTTTCTTTAGCGATTTCTAATTGGGGATTTATCTTAATCGCATTTTCAAATTCATTAATCGATTTTAAAAAATAGTCCCGGCATTGAATTAAATGAATAACGCCAAGTTCATTCCAGTAATCGGCATACATCGGATGCGCTTCGACCTCGTCCCGGACCAGTTTTTCAAAATACTCAAGCTCATCATTTGTTAATTCTTTGCCGCCATACATAAATTTCAGAAGAAAGAAATCCATCATCTCGCTGCTTTCTTCAATGGTCGCGATATCGAGCTGAATTTTTGCGAGAGCCTGAATGATTTTATTTTTTCTGCCGGACTGTATGGATTCAAGAGCTTGTTCGAATTTCATTTTCCACAGGTCGCTCTGGTACCTTTGATGATCTTTCATCGCTTTAAAAAAACGAAGAACTCTCGCGGGTATGACGACATTTCCTTTTTCAGAACTGTCCCTGACCGTCGAAAGAAAAAGCACGATACCAAGATTAAAGTTGGCTTCCATATAATCATTTTTTATATCGATTGCTTTTTGGAGATATTTTGTGGCGTTTTCATACTGACCAACCTGGGTGAGCGCGACTCCGAGGCAATTAAGAATATCAGGATATTTATTCTTTAATTCATGCGCCTTTTGAAAAATTTCAACCGCGTCATTCGGGTGTCCGGCGCCAAGATAGGCCAGTCCGAGTCTCTTCATACCTCGTATGAAGTCCGGTTTTTGGGCAATAGCTTCGTTAAAATTTTCTATGGCTTCTTCGTAAAATCCTTTTGCGTAGAAAATTTTACCGAGACGGTAGTGAGGAAGATATTGTTTGATCCCCTTGAGTTTTTCGTTTATGATGAACAGGAGTCTGATATCCTCAATCATCGTTTGGTGGGTTTCATATGTAACTGATTTCAGGTATTCATCTTCAGATATATCACTTTCCGCAATCCGAACATCATAATACTCAAACGCAGTGAAAATAAACTTTCCGCTTTCAAATACTTCGGTCGAAATAACATTTTTGTTGGGGTTGTTACCTGTGTGAATCTGGAATTCTCTGGATCCGATTTTTATCTTTTCTTGATACCCTATTCCCTTCAAAAATCACTCCTTCACAACTGGTAATAGTAAGAATATAGTATAACGAACCTTTTTTTTCAATTATTTAAATGGACGCGAATCAAAATCAATAACATATTTTACGGTGAGAAATATAACTGGTTAGTAATTTAATGTTTTTTTGAATCAAAATCTAATTTTCCTGAGAGTAGCCGATCCACTTTATTTTTTAGCAAGCAGACATCAAAAGGCTTCGCAATCATATCATCCGCGTCTCTCGCAAGGGCTCTTTCAGTTGTTTTATCGGCAGTAAAATAGGTATACATGATAATAATTTTGATATTTGAATGATTTTCTCTCAGTTTATCAATCAAGTGCACCAGGTTATAGTCAGCATTATCCGCTTCAAGGATTATCAGATTAATTTTATTCAATAGAATGCTGTAATCAATATACTCCATCCCCTGACGTGTGAAGACATTATAATTTTCTTCCAGAAAAAGTCTGACATCCTTACAAAATTCTTTGTCGGGGTCAATCACAAGTATATTATTACGTTGTATTGAAGAATTGCTTTCCATGGTTACGGTTAGAGCAAATGGAATGCCAACGTAGTATTTATGATAATATTTCACCGTGTGGTATTTCTATCTGATAAATTTTAGAAAATCCACGATTACAATCTATTATTTCTTATATGTTTAGGCTGATTTAGCATTGCAGAACGCGCCCATCACCGGCAAGATTTTAAACCGATAAAAATATCTTTCAAAATTCTTAGATATCAAAGACTTCCCATAAATAAAAGGGATATTTTATGAATTCTTAAAAGTGGGAATAGAAATAAAATCCCGCCGGGGAGTCATCAGGACTTTTCCCCGGCGGGAAAATGATCTCAATATCGTCCGGAAAGGAACTCAGCGATTTAATAATCCAGAGAAATGACCACATCGATTCTGCGGTTATTTGCCTTTCCTTCTCGAGTTTCATTTGAAGCGATTGGTCGTTCTTCTCCAAAGCCGAGATGTGAAATTTGCTCAGGCTGAACATCCATATTCGCCAATAGATATTCTCTTACAGCCCCCGCGCGCTGTTCAGACAAAACTTTGTTTTTGTATGCATCTCCTACCGAGTCGGTATGCCCTTCAATAAGTATGTGACTCCCCGGAAATTCATTTATCGCGCGCTGAATCTTTGTGAGTAGAGAAAAATATTCCGGTTGAATAATAGCCTGCCCTGACGGAAAATTAAAACCGGCGAGACGAATAATCAGATTATCTCCTTCATAAATCACTTTTGCTTCTTCAGGAGTAAACAGAGATTTTACTTTCTCAATTTTCTTCTCGCGGTTAAGCTTTTTCTGAAGCTCTGCAGAATAATTGGCTTCTCTCTCTCTCACGGCATTGAGTTCTTCTTCAAGTTCTGAATTTTCCTCCACCAGCCTTTTTTTCTCTTCTTTTAAACTTTGAATGTAGGCGGTTAAGGATTTAACCCCGTTATCCATGCCTGCTTCAAAAGACGGCTGATAATTAAAAAGAGAACTTAGATTGGTTAGTATTTCTTCAAATTTAAGAATCACATTTTCCCAGTTTTGTTGTTTTTTTGTCAAAACGCTGATGGTTTTTGCAAGATATTGCGCATGACGTCCCTGATAGGCCGCTTCCTGAGCTTTTTTGATCGCTTCATCTCTGGCGTAACGGTCTCTGTTTAAAGTCTGCTCAGCCTGTGCGAGAAGATTTTGCGCATTGCTCAGTGTATGGAAACAATACTCTTTAGCATTTGCCTCTTCCGCAAGAGCGATCTGCTCCCTCGCTTCTCCCAATATTCCGTTCTTAATAGCCAGCAGTTCAGCTTTTTTGTATAGGGTGATAGATTCGTTTCCCTTTTTTCGGGCTCCGTTCATATCATCATCTTCAAGCTCCCGCGCAGCGTCACTGAATTTTTTCTCAGCTTCCTCCCAGTTTTTTTCCGAATATAAAGGCGCTTCAGCTGACAACGCGGCATCGCGGGCTTCTATAGCCGAAGCGAGGGATACCTTCGCCAGATTAATCACTTCCAGAGTTCTGTTTGCATATTTGGACGCTTCATCGAGACTCTCCCTGACGGTTTTAATACTCTTCTTGGAATCATAATCCCGACTCGCCTCTTCATATTTCTCAATTGCTTTTTTAAAATTTTTTGGAGAAAGTATCTCACCGTTCTGCGCGCGCACTTCCTCGATCAGTTTCTCATAATCCTGAAAAAACTTATCTTTAGGTGACATTTGCGCGAATGCGATATTACCTGTAGAAATCAGAATCAGTATTGAAAACAGCCAGTTTTTATTAAATTTCCTCATACATTCCTCTCTCACTTGTATCCGATCTATAAATGAACACTTTCTAAACGGGTTTGTAAATATTTTTCAATTCTGTGCATGGCGACCGATCCGATGCCTTTTACGGAGATGGCCGCGTTATCATCCACGATATCATCAAGAACCGATAAAATTTCATCAATTGTATTTAATGAAAATATCTTTTTGTGATTTGTCATGATGAGAGATGCTCCTTTGGCGATGTACCCGGCATACTCACCTACAGTAATCAGATAATCAATAGGCAGCGCGGATAAAAAATAACCCATATTCAAATGCTGCTCCTCAATATTTGGCCCAGATTCCGTCATGTCGCCAACAATATATATCAATTTTTTAGAATATGGTTTAAAAGCTATCAAAGATCGTGCCGCTTTGCTTACGGAACGGGGAGTCCCGACGTAACTTTCATCAAGGACATAAAAATTGTTTATTTTTATCAGTCGGCCGCGCCCTCTTGACATCTGGTAACCGGACTTAAAAATATTGACGATTTCCTGCAATGAGAAGCCAAGATTTACAGCGGATGCAGCCGCTCCGAGGAAATTATAAACATCAGGTACGCTAAACAAGGGTAAAGTTATTTCATAGTGGCCGTTCAGACGGAAATTTATACCTTCCGGCCCCACTTGTCTGATATCCGTCGCAAAGTAATCGGAGTTTGGGCTAAGTCCGTATTTTACAACTTTTGCCTTTGTAATATAATTTGCAAGTGATGAGCTTAATTCATCATCCTTATTAAGAATGGCAACTCCGTCCCTTGCGAGATATTTTACCACAGCGGATTTTTCAAGCGCTATTTCCATCATATTCCCGAGGTAATTCAAATGCGCATCACCGATGTTTGTGACAATACCAATTGTAGGCTTGATCAGCCGTAGAATCTCACTAAAATGATTTCCGCGTTGATAATCAAACTCAAATAAGGCATAATCATATTCGGAATTTAATTTTTCGAGAGTGGCAATATTATTCTGCCAGTTGCCGAATCCGTGAGCGTTTTTGAGTACTTTTCCCCTTGATTCCAGTATCGTACTCAGCATCTCCAGCGTTGTGGATTTTCCAAGATAACCGGTGATCCCAATGACGGGTTTGTTAAATGCTCTTCTTAATGAGATATACTTTTTCTGCTCACTATGACTCAGTTTTCGCTTTGAATCCAAACCAAACCTCCAGCCAGATTTCAGCAATGTAATATAGTAAAGTGGAATTACTCAATCAACACTAAAGTTCCCGGAGTCACTTTATTTAAAATATAATCGGGGGATAGTATCATAAAGCTAATTTTCGGTCGGAGAAGCAACAAACTTAAAAGAAATGCGCAATACCTGCGCATTTCATAAATATGGTTAAAATTTAACATTAAAATTTGAAAAATTTCTGGGCCTTTTGTAATTGATCGATAAAATAATCAACTTCCTCAAAGGTATTATAAAAATAAAAACTGGCTCTCGTCGTAGCGGCTATATCCAGTTTGCGCATAATCGGCTGAGCGCAATGGTGACCGGCTCTGACCGCAATTCCCTGTTGGTCCAGAAAATGAGAAAGATCGTGAGGATGAATGTTTCCGAGATTAAACGAGATCACGCCGCCGCGTTCCGGGGCAGATCCGTAAATTTTGATGTTCTCAAGTTCTCTCATCTTATCAAGAGCATAGGTAGTGATATCCTGTTCGTACATGGTTATCGCGTTCATGCCAATATTTTCGAGGTATTCAACCGCCGCCGAAAAGCCTATCGCGCCGGCGATATTGGGTGTTCCGGCTTCAAATTTATGTGGAATTTCATTCCATGTGGCATTTTCAAGCCAGACGGAATTTATCATCTCTCCCCCACCCTGGTAGGGATTCATGTTTTCTAAAATCCTGGCCTTTGCATACAGCACTCCGATTCCGGTGGGACCAAGCATCTTATGCCCGGAAAACGCCAGAAAATCACAATCCAGATGTTCAACATTGATGGGTAAATGGGGCACACTTTGAGCCGCATCCAACATCACAGGGATACCTCTGTCATGAGCCATCCGGATGATTTTTTTAACGGGATTTATGGTGCCAAAGACATTGGACATGTGAGTGATAGAGATGATCTTCGTTTTATTTGATAATATCTGTTCAAATACAGGAAATTCAAGCGAACCGTCTTCCCTGAAGGGAATAAATCTGAGAGTGGCTCCGACATCTTTTGCCAGGAGCTGCCAGGGTATCAGGTTGCTGTGATGTTCCATTTCGCTGAGTATGATTTCGTCGCCCTGGCCGATAAATTTTCTCCCCCACGCGGTGGCGACAAGATTAATGGCGTCAGTTGTTCCCTTTGTAAAGACAATCTGTTTTCCCGACTTTGCCCCGATAAAGCGGGCGACTATTTGTCTTGCATTTTCATATCCCAAAGTGGCGCGCTCGCCCAATTGATGAATAGCGCGATGTACATTGGCATTTTCATGTTCATAGTAATTAACTATTCGGTCAATCACACTTTTGGGTTTATGAGTTGTCGCTGCGTTATCAAAATAAACCAGAGGCTTACCGTGAATCAGCTCATTTAGAATGGGAAAATCCGCTCTTATTTGATTCGTTTCAAATTTTTCACTGATATTTGATTTATCCTCTATGCGTCTCATAACTTCCATGATAATCGCCTTTAATTATTGAATAAACTTGATGGTATCAAAATAAATTACATAAATCCTAATTGCAGTTTCGCGGCATCCGACATCATTTCGGGCCCCCATCCGGGTTCCCAGACAATATCAACTTTTACGTCACTTACTCCGGACAATTCAGCAACTTTATTCTTAACCTCAACAGGCAACGACTGCGCTGCCGGACAGTTCGGAGAAGTTAATGTCATCTGGATTTTGATATCAGATGCTTCAATTTTGATATCGTAGATTAGTCCGAGTTCGTAAATGTTAACAGGGATCTCCGGATCGAATATACTTTTCAAAACACCAATGATATCATCTGTCTTGATCATCGTTTTTGCACTCATGCGCTTCACTGCTATTCCGTTGATATTGTACCGGCCTCACTATTAAGCGCGGTATGCATTGTATGCCAGGGAAGAGTTGCGCATTTTACACGCACCGGAAATTCAGCGACCCCGGCGAACGCGATTAATTTACCGAGTTCATCTGCAAATTCCGCCGCTTCCTTTTCCCCGGTTATAATACCATGAAACAGTTCGAACAAATGTTCAGCTTCCCGGACCGTTTTGCCCTTTAGCGTTTCGCTCATAACCGATGCAGACGCCTTGGATATAGCGCACCCCGCGCCCTGAAAACTAATATCCTTTATGACACCGTTCTCCAAAACAAGGTAGATTGTATAATGATCTCCGCAAAGCGGATTGGTACCATCAATCACCCGGCCCGCGTTCTCGATTTTTCGAAAATTTTTTGGCGACCGGTTGTGATCCATGATGATTTCCTGATATAATTCCCGAAACTCATCCATCAGATAAATGCCTTTGCTATATTTAGTTTTTCATAATTTATGATTCGACAAATGTAAATAATAAATTCCAATTATGGAAATTATCAATGACATTTATTGAACACACTCAAAAAAGCTTTTTACGCCAGCCGATCACGTAGAATCTCATCAATCGATTCTCTGACAGAATCAATTTTTATATGGTCGATTACTTCCTTCACAAAGGCATAAGTCAGGATGCTGTGCGCCTGTTTCTCGGAAATGCCGCGCGATTTAAGATAGAATATGGCATCCTTGTCCAGTTGCCCAACCGTTGCCCCGTGCGTACAACGCACGTCATCCGCATAAATCTCAAGCTGTGGTTTAGAATCTATCGTGGCGTCTTCAGAAAGCAGCAGGCAGTTATTTGATTGATTCGCGTCTGTTTTTTGCGCGTCCTGACGCACCATAATCTTTCCGCTGAACACGCCTCCGGATTTGTCATCCAGAATACCCCGATATAATTCCTTACTGTTGCAATAGGGTTTTGCATGATCAATAAAAGTGTGATTGTCAATATGCTGTTGACCGCTTCCCACATATATTCCGTTCAAAGTCGTCTCGGCCCCTTCAGCGTCGAGCGTGTTATATATGTTATTCCTTACAAGCGCCCCGCCAAAATCGATTGAATTTGAATGGAACACGCTTGAACGTTTCTGATGAATGTTGATATTTTCGATATGAAACGCATTCCGGCTCTCGTTTTGAATTCTGTTATATTCTAATTGCGCGTTCTCGTCAAGAAAAATTTCAGTGGCATGATTATTAAAATAGATATTATCCGAAATTCCGACGTACGTTTCCACCACCTGTAAACGGCTGTTCCGGCCCACAGAGATAAGATTCCTTGGATAAGCCATATGAGCTTTTGTTTTCGATTCCGTGGAGACAAACATCAAATGTATGTCTTTTTCAATAACTGTATTATCGGCGACTGTAATGAATGCCCCATCACGCATGAATGCCGTATTGAGAGCAAAAAATGGATCATTTTCATATCCCGCGCTTTTGTTCAGGTTTTCCCTGACGATCTCAGAATCCGACCGAAGAGCTTCCGCCATGTTCAGGATCTTAATTCCATCCGGAATGTTTTCCAATTTTGAAAATTCTTCAGAGAAAAATCCGTTTATAAAAACCAGGACCCAGCCCTGCCAGTTCTTAAAATATAGCTTATCCATACTGGCAACATCAAGATCGTGGCGGTCATAATCATTAAAAAGCATAAATTCGGTTTTGGCGATCGGAGCCACATTGGTGTAGCGCCATTCTTCTTCCCGCGTACCGGGAAAACCGACTTTACTGAACAGGTTTATGGCATTTCTTCGCATATTGTGAATTTCTCCGGTCGCCTGTTCGTCCAGATCCTTCTCAAATTCTGCAAAATTTCTTATATATGTTTCTGTTTCTTTTATTTCTTTCGACATCTTAGATCCTCAATTCAAGGGATTTGAGTTATTTTAACCAATCGTATCCTTTTTCTTCCAGTTCAAGCGCGAGTTCTTTGCCGCCTGATTTAATGATGCGCCCTTTATAAAGAACATGCACAAAATCAGGAATGATGTAATCAAGCAAACGCTGGTAATGGGTCACGACCACCGTCGCGTTTTCCTTGCTTTTTAATTTATTTACACCGTTTGCGACAATTTTAAGCGCGTCAATATCCAGACCCGAATCCGTTTCGTCAAGAATAGCCAGTTTTGGTTCAAGTATAGCCATTTGAAAAATTTCATTTCTTTTCTTTTCGCCGCCTGAAAATCCCTCATTGACTGATCGGTTAAGCAGGCTGCGATCCATTTCCACAAAAGCGGATTTTTCTTTGACGAGCGCGAGAAAGTCAGCGGCATCAATTTCTTCCATACCTTTGAATTTTCTAACCTCGTTTAACGCTGTTTTCAAAAAATAGATATTACTGACTCCGGGTATTTCGACCGGATATTGGAACGCGAGAAATATTCCACTCTTTGCGCGGTCTTCCGCCGCCAAATCCAGCAGGTCCGTGTTATTATAGATCACTTCTCCCGCTGTTACTTCATACTCTTCCTTCCCGGCCAGCACATTAGCCAAAGTGCTTTTTCCGGATCCGTTCGGCCCCATTATGGCATGTATTTCGCCCGCGTTTACCTTCAGATCGATACCTTTCAGTATCTCATTGCCTTCTACTGAAGCATGCAAATTCTTTATTTCTAACATTCGATTTTTCTCCAATTCAAATTTTCATAACAACTTAACCGACACTGCCCTCAAGGCTTACGCTAAGCAGATTTTGAGCTTCGACCGCAAACTCCATTGGTAATTCTCGAAATACTTCTTTACAATAACCGTTTACAATCATTGAAACGGCATCTTCAGTGGATATTCCTCTCTGATTGCAGTAGAAAACCTGATCTTCGCTGATTTTTGAAGTCGTTGCTTCATGCTCAATCTGTGAACTCGTATTTTTGACTTCGATATAAGGGAAAGTATGCGCCCCGCATTTGTCACCTATCAGAAGTGAATCGCACTGTGAGTAATTTCGCGCGTTGGTTGCGTTTTTTGTCACTTTTACCAAACCGCGATAGGAATTATTGCTCTTCCCGGCGGAAATTCCCTTTGATACAATCGTGCTTTTTGTATTTTTACCTAAATGAATCATTTTTGTACCCGTATCCGCCTGCTGATAGTTGTTCGTCAGAGCAACGGAATAAAATTCTCCAACCGAATTATTACCCTTCAGAATGACACTCGGGTATTTCCATGTAATTGCCGAACCGGTTTCAACCTGCGTCCAGGAGATCTTTGAATTGTCACCTTTACAGATACCGCGCTTAGTTACAAAATTATAAATTCCGCCTTTCCCGTCCTTATCACCGGGATACCAGTTTTGTACGGTCGAATATTTAATTTTAGCGTCCTTTAAGGCGACAAGCTCAACAACCGCGGCATGAAGCTGATTCTCATCACGCATGGGAGCGGTACATCCCTCGAGATAACTTACATAACTTCCTTCATCCGCGATGATAAGCGTTCTTTCAAACTGTCCCGTATCCGCGGCGTTTATTCTGAAATAAGTTGAAAGCTCCATCGGACAATGAACGCCCTTCGGGATATATATAAACGATCCGTCGCTAAAAACCGCTGAATTCAGGGCCGCAAAAAAATTATCTGTCGTGGGAACCACTGAACCAAGATATTCCTTCACCAAATCCGGGTGATTCTGAATCGCATCGCTCATTGAGCAAAAGATGATGCCCATTTCGGACAATTTCCCCTTAAAGGTTGTCGCGACAGAGACACTGTCAAAAACCGCGTCCACGGCAACACCGGCGAGCATTTCCTGTTCTTTTAGGGGAATTCCGAGTTTTTCATAGGTTTTAAGCAACTCAGGATCAACCTCATCAAGGCTCTCATATTTCGGTTTCTTCCTGGGCGCTGAATAATAAACCATATCCTGATAATCAATTTTTGGATATTTCACCTTCGCCCAATTGGGTTCATTCATATTAAGCCAGTTACGATAGCCTTTTAACCGCCATTCAAGCATAAATTCCGGCTCATTTTTCTTTGCGGAAATGGCCCGAATTACATCTTCGTTTAAGCCGGGTGGCAAGGAATCCGTTTCAATATCGGTTATAAAACCGTATTTATACTCCCTGTTAGCCAGGGATTCTAATTTTTCTACTTCACTACTCATATAATGATGGCCTTTTTGTTTAAATGATTACATATCAACATCATAGCCGAGCATCAATTTGGCTTCATCACTCATCATTGCCGGACCCCATGGCGGATCCCAGACAAATTCAATTTCAACATCCTGCACACCATCCTGCTGTTTGACTACTTTTTTTATATCCCGTTCAATTTGCCCGCTTACCGGACACCCCGGCGATGTGAGCGTCATTCGTATTTTAACATGGCCGTTTTCTGCTAAATCAACACTGTATATCAACCCGAGATCCACAATATTCACACGAATTTCAGGGTCATAAACAACCATCATGGATTCTAATATTTCTTGTTCAGTAGTCATACTAAATCATCTCCTGCATATAGTCTGTCTAGTTAGTACTTGTTGATCCTTCAACACCGTAATATTTAACCGGAAATATATTTTTATACCGATCTTTTACATCCCTTAAAGAAATTTCCCCAAAAAATTCGGCCAGTTCATACTGAATTATTTCCATGGGTGTTTTGATATTACACCTCGCTATTTGCTCACAATCACATATGTTTCCCGTACTGCACGAAATCAGTGAAATCGGCCCTTCCACGGCTTCGATGACATCGCGAATATTAATTTCATCGATCGATCCGGATAGCAGATATCCGCCTTTAACACCCTGCACTGATTCAAGCAGTCCTTTTTTTGACAATGACTGCAATACTTTTCCCAAAATTTCCTGAGGAATATGATAATTGTTAGCCAGAAATTTTGTGGTCACAAGGTCGTATTTATTACGATTTGCCAGATCCAGCATTGCAATTAACGCATATTCAATTTTTTTGCTCAATTTCAACATTTTTTAATCACTCCATATCCGACCAAATTTGTCGCATTTAGCTCCCAAAAAATATCGGGACAGATACCCGACTAATTTTGTCGCATTTCTAAATATAAAGTGATTAACTAAATCTGTCAAGATTTTTTTAGGTTATTTTTAACAATTCGATGTTCATTAAACTCTAATCAGCGATCATCTATTTCCTGTTTTTTTGGTACACTTCTTGCCACTTCTACTCAATAAAAAACAGAAGCAAGGTATAAATGGAACTGAATTGTTTGAGAAATTTTATATGTAAAACAAATATACAAACTGACCAGTCAAATTATTTTTCTGTCACTTTCAATTAATTGGAAAATTAGGACAATGAAACAGATTTTATTTATTATAAATGCCCAACCTACCAACTCCGGCGTTAAATCAGTACTAAAAATTATTCAGGAGAACCTCGGTTCTAAAAAATTGCTTCACATATATTTTGAAGATAATGGAGTATATTTTTTGTCTGACGCGTATTGGGAGCAAATTTATCATGCTAAAATTTTGTTTTATGCCGACGCGTCTGATGTACAGCGACACGGGATGAAATACAGGGAAGAAATTGTTTTTTCAAGCAAAAAATCTTTCGCGCGACTTCGGGAGAGTGTGGATCAAATCATTTACATCAACAATGCGCGCGCAAAGACCAAAATTTATAAATAGTAAAATCAACAAAAATATTCTTGACTCAAATTTATTCCTTCTTTATATTTGGCATCTCTTTTGGGGCTGTAGCTCAGCTGGGAGAGCGCTTGAATGGCATTCAAGAGGTCAGGAGTTCGATCCTCCTCAGCTCCACATCAAAGCCGTTGATAGTTTCAGCGGCTTTTTTTATTTTAAATGGTGTTTTATGGACATCACAAAACGGTCCACGTCTTGTTCTTCCGTATCATACGAAGTCATCCATCTTACTTCATTGGTATTCTCATTCCAGACATAAAAGAAATACTCGTTTTGCAACGGTTTTATAATATTTTTAGGGATTACTGCAAAAACGGCGTTTGTCTGAACCGGTTGGGTCAAAATGATTTGATCAAAACCCTTAAGTTTCATGGCCAGCAACGCGGCCATGCTGTTAGCATGCCGGGCATTTTTTAGCCAGAGATCCTCCGACAAAAATGCTTCAAACTGAACGGCTATATACCTCATTTTTGAGTGCAGCTGCATTCCCTGCTTTCTGATATATTTGAAATTTTCGGACATGTTTTTGTGAAAAAAAATAACTGCTTCACCAAACATGAGACCATTTTTTGTTCCGCCAAATGACAGTAAATCCACACCTGCATCCCGCGTCATCTCTCTAAATCCGGTGTTCATCGCAGCAGCGGCATTTGATATTCTGGCTCCGTCCATATGAAGAAAAAGACCATAGTGGTGCGCAAATTCCGCAATTTCTCTGATTTCATCGATGGTATACAGGGTTCCCATTTCAGTTGGCTGAGTTATGGAGATCACTCCGGGCTGCGAATGGTGCGGAAAGCCGAATCCATGCATATGGGGTTTTATCTGGCCGATCCGGATTTTCCCGTCTTCGGTAGGAATAGACAACAGCTTACATCCGCTGAATTTTTCCGGCGCCCCGCATTCATCAACATTAATATGAGCGGTTTCCGCGCAAATGATTGAATTATATGTTTGAGTCGCCGCCGTCAAACCCAGCACATTGGCGCCGGTACCTCCATACACGAAATAAATATCCGCGTCTTCGCCAAAAACAGTCTTGAATTTTTTGATCGCTGATTCAGTATATGGATCCTCCCCATAACCAATCGTATGTCCGGAATTACATTTTAAGATAGCGTTCATGATGTTTTTATGAACACCGGAATTATTATCACTGGCGAAACTTTTTTCAGACATCATCCCGTTATAATCTCCATTCAGTCTTCATGTACACCAAGATGAACCGCTTGGTTTCCCATGGATTTGCTATTTGAGTCATTGTCCTCGATATATTTTCTAAGCGCGTATTTTACCGCGCTAAAAGCAATATGATCCCAGGGGATTTCTGTAATATGAAATAATTTTACCTCGGAACATTCATGCCCTGGTTTTTCAATAAAATTATTTATTTTTGCCAAAAACAATAAATAAACCTGATTTATCTGAGGGATACTGTAAACCGTGTGTAATCGCTCAATTTCTATCAGTGAATTTGTTTCTTCAATGGTCTCCCTGACAGCCCCTTCCTCAACGGTTTCATCATTCTCCATAAATCCCGCTGGAATAGTCCACAACCCCATGCACGGTTCAATGGATCTCCTGCAAAGCATAATTTGATCATTGAGTACAGGAATGCACCCAACAATCATCCTGGGATTAATGTAATGGATGGCGCCGCAGGATTCACAGACAAATCTTGGAATGGTGTCTCCGGCCGGAATCATGAGAGCAACTTTTTCTCCGCAATTACTGCAGTAATTCATTTAGACTTCCGGGTAGTAAGATTTTTTCTTCCTCCAAAATCCGTATGACGTATAAAAACAGATATAATTTCCTCAAGACCCGTTTTATCTGTTTCATCAAAGGTGGCAATCTTCGGGCTATCCAAATCCAGTACCCCGAACAATCCCTTTTCCGAGATGACGGGCACGACAATTTCCGAATTTGACGCGCTGTCACAGGCTATATGGCCTTCAAATTCATGCACATTCGGTACAATAACCGTCTTCCCGCTTTCCGCGCTTTTACCGCACACTCCCCCGCCCATCGGCAGCCGGACACAGGCGGGCAGCCCCTGAAATGGTCCGAGAACAAGCTGATTATCTTTCAGCAGATAAAATCCGGCCCAGTTTATATCTGATAAAGTATGATAAAGGACAGAGGAAATATTCGCCATATTGGCGATTAAATCCCTTTCGCTTTCCAGCAGACTTTTTACTTGCCTTACCAGTAAATCGTATATGTCTTTTTTTGACGATGCTTCAACCTTACGAAACTCTTCCCCCATAAAAACCTTTCAGATCACAGATAAAATTGATTGTCTCATTTAATATCAAAACCTGATCCTAAAAATAATTCTCAGAGATCAAGTAATTTTCTGATGGAAATGATTATATTCCATTCCTTTTCGGAGACGGGCTGTACGGATAACCGGCTGCCTTTTTGCAGCAATACCATGTCTTCCAAACCCGGGATGGTTTTTAATTCATCCAGTGTAACGGGTGACTCAAATTCCTTGTATGCCCGGATGTCAACCATCATCCAGGCCGGATTTTCCGGTTTGCTTTTTGGATCGAAATACTTATGCCCCGGATCAAAAGCAAAATGGTCAGGATACGCTTCTTTAATTATTTTAGAAATCCCCATAATGGCCATTGGTTTAACAACACTATGATAAATAAATGCCAAATCACCCTTTTTCATATCATCGCGGATATAATTCCGCGCCTGATAATTACGAACACCCTCCCAGGATGTTGACAAGTCTGTTTCGTTTCTTAAATCAGACCATGAAAACGCGTTAGGTTCCGTTTTAAGCAGCCAGTATTTCATTTCTCTCCCGGTTGTTTTAATGAATAAGATTTCTAATCTTCCATCCAGAATTCCTGATGCGATTCATCCCGGATATCCCATTCCCGCGCTGAAAATTCGTCATCCGCTGTTTCCAAAAGAATCCATGATATGAATTTGGCGACAATCGATGGCGCGCTCAACTTATTTTGCTCTTTGAGATTGATAAATTTTTGTAATGCCGGGAAATCGGATTCAGGAACTTCCCTGATTTTATCCTGCATCGGCGTATCAACCACACCGGGGCGAATACTGCCTATTCGAATATCAGAGTCCTTAAGTTCCTCGCGTAATACAAGATACAACATATAAAGAGCCGCTTTGGACGTACTGTATGCTCCCCAGCCGGAGTAAGGATGATGCGCCGCCCCTGATGATATATGTAAGATTCTTCCGCCGTTAATGGATGGTAATAGTTTTTGTGTGAGAAATAGCGGCCCCTCCACATTAATCGCCTGATGAATTCTCCAGTCATTAATATTGATTCTGCTAAGAGGAATGACCGGATCCAACACCGCCGCGTTATGGACAAGATATTTTAACGTCTGACCTGAAGGAATGGCTTTGACAATTTTTTCACGGCCATCATCGTTACCCACATCCGCCTGTACAATTTTTATTCGCGCCGGATTTTCCTTTTGAGTTGACTCAAGTTTTGATATTCTCCTGCCCACCGCGATCACATCCACATTTTTTTCCGCAAGACGAAGAGTGAGCGCTTTTCCTATGCCGGAGCCCGCGCCTGTAATGATTGCCAATGGTCTCATTCCACACCTTCTGTATTATGGATCCTAACATAGCAAATTGATAAATTCAATATTTGTCACATTCTTAAAGTAGTGCTTTAAATCGACACCGCTTAACAGATGCCAGATATCGTCATAATAATATCTGTGACCGTTAAAAAGTTGTCCCAGTTCATTCATATCAGCCATTTGGTCAGCGGAAGATATTAACAAACAACTATGAATTATTCCGTTCAGTATCTCAAGTTCTGCTTTAATCTGTGTTCCCGAGATGTAATCACATTTCTTTATTTTAAATTTTGGAGATTGACCGTAATTCCAGTCCCAGGAATCATATTTATTCCTGGCCAGTCGGTAAATCTCATCCCATTGCGCGTCATCAAACTTATATATTGAAAAGTCATGCCATTCGCTTGAGACATTATTTATCAATAGTCGCGTAAATGTATTTATATCGATTTTTTGACTAAAATATTCCCGAATATTAGTAACCGAGCTTCGAACGGATTTTGTACTCTTTGATTCTATTTCGCCGTCAGTTTTTTTTAACGCTTTCCGAAGACGCGCTAAATCCGTATCGAACAATAGAGTCCCATGACTCATCATGCGGTCCCTGCTGGTAAACTGCGCGTTTCCTGATACCTTTTTATTTTCAACCATAATATCGTTTCTGTTGTTTAAAACGGCCGGGACGGACATCTCTTTCAATGAGCGGATCACCGGCGTTATAAACATACGATAATTATTAAATTTTTCGAAAGTGTGGCGGGTTATATATGTGAAATTAATATTTCCCGGGTCGTGATAGACCGTGCCTCCGCCTGAAATTCTTCTAAATACAGGAGTTTTAGTCAACCGGGCATACTTTTGATCGACTTCCTCAAAAATATTCTGATGTCTGCCTACAATAACGGAAGGGTTATTTCGATAAACAAAAAAGTAATCATTTTCAATACTCAGGTTCCTGACAGAAAATTCCTCGATGGCAAGATTAACCGCAGGATCCATTTGATCCATATTATCAATAAAAAACAGTTTCTTAAATTTATTGCTCATGATGTACAAATCATTTATTTCACTCGATGGAGACGCATCATATTTGTGCCACCCTCTTCCATCATAGAACCCGCGATAATTACCAGTGTGTCATCACTACTTATTAAATTATCCTGAGAAAGACGGTTTTCCAGATTTTCAAGCCCCTGTTTCACTTCCACCTTTTTGTCCATATGCAGCGGTACCGTTCCCCAATATAAAGCCAGACGTCTCAAGGTTTTCGAATGACGCGTTAAGGCCAGGACAGGAACGCACGGCCGGAATTTTGACATGATTTTTGCCGTATATCCGCTCTCGGTAAAAACCACAATGTATCGGGCATTAATATCGCGGGCGCTGACCGCCGCGGAATGGCAGATCGATTCCGAAAATGAATCCGGCTTCTCTCGCTGAAGAATATCACTATTCAGACGAAAGTATTTCCCCTTCTCCGCTTCACAGATAATGCGGTGCATCATCTGCACTGATTCAACAGGATATTTTCCGAATGCGGTTTCACCGGACAGCATCACTGCATCCGAACCATCAAATATGGCATTTGCCACATCTGATGCCTCAGCGCGTGTAGGAACCGGATTTACCATCATGGAATCGAGCATTTGTGTCGCCGTGATCACCGGTACTCCCGCTGATCTGCACTTTTCGATGATTTGTTTCTGGACGACAGGTACTTTCTCAGGTAAAATCTCAACCCCAAGATCACCCCTCGCGACCATTATCACATCTGCTTCTTCAATAATTTCATCCAGATTTTCGAGAGCTTCCGGTTTTTCCAGCTTCGCGACTACGGGAATGACATTATTTCCCATTTTCCTTTTGATTTCCCGAAGAATTTCCGCATTCCGCACAAAGGATAACGCCACATAATCAATACCGTGTTCAAGCCCAAATTTCAGATCCTTCTCATCTTTCTTCGTCAAAGATGGTTCCGATATCTTAACACCGGGAAGATTGATACCCTTATGATCATACAAGACACCGCCGTTAACTACGATACATATTACATCGGTTTCGTTTTTTTCTTTAACATTGAGCTTTATCAATCCATCATTGATAAGAATAGTGTCACCCGCGGACACATCATTGGAGAGATTTTTGTAGGTTGTACTGACACCTTTTGAATCACCCGGCCGATCCTTGGTAGATATAGTGAATTCATCACCCTGCTGGATAGTAACCGGTCCATCGCTAAATTTCCCGATTCTTATTTTAGGCCCCTGAAGGTCCTGTAAAATGGCAATTGGTTTATTGAGTTTATCGGATACCCGACGGATCATTTCAATACTTTTCAGGTGTTCATCGTGAGTTCCGTGCGAAAAATTTAAACGCGCCACATCCATACCGGCCATAATCAGTTGTGTCATTATTTCCTCTGACTGACTCGCCGGTCCAATGGTACAGACCATTTTGGCTCTTTTTTCCATAAAGTGTGATTTATTCATCTCAATACCATATCCTTATTTTAGAATGCATGATCCACATACATCTGTGTCAGAAGACCTTCCCTGCTTATCCCGGCGTCAACTCTAAGCACAAGATTGTTCATCATTATCCGGAAACCGCCGCCGGCGCTCCATTTCATATCCTCATGCAGAGTAGATGGTTTCCATTCCGGCGCGACTCTCCCCAGCTCTCCGAACGCGGCAAGCTGGACCCACTGTATCTTTAATTTTCTCGTTAATGACCATGAATTGAATGGATTCCATTTAATAATTTGCCGGTATTCCGCTCCGTAGTAAATTGCCGCCCGGTCATTAAATCGTCCTTCATAAAATGCCCGCATACGGTAACGGCCACCGAGATAGGCGCCCGTATATGATGGCGGACGGTGATATACTACTTTTGGCGATCCATCCGGATTAGTGCCGTCTATATGCCAGGCATCCCAGGTTAATGTCTGAATAGTCCAGAAGTTCAGGGCAAGCACACGCGGTAAAGGCTTAGAGGGGTCGTCCTGGCTGTAACCGAAAAGGATCTCATTCAACGGAAGATACCATCTCCAGTCGGTTTCTACCACTGTCCATGGCGCTGAGCTATCAAACGCTCCCCAGTCCCTCCGGAGCGCGAACTTTTTGTAACTACCCCTGGTAGGATTATTGAAAAAATCCATATTCTCATGTGTCAAAGCGAATTCAAGACCGGTTGTGGCGAATGAAATCCGTTTTCTGTAAAAGGGCATCAAATCGATAAAAGTGCGTCCGCTTTTCAGCGGATTCCAGTGCGTTCCTCCGGTTTCACCTGACACCAAAATACCGTTTTTCAAGATAGGATGAAAACGCGCTTTCTCTTTACCATGCCCGATGGGAAGAAGATAGCGAATATTGAATTCATACCATTGATCAGATCCGCTGACTTCCATATAGTCATCTTCATCTGATTCATTACTTCCGGGCCTGGCCTCAGCATCCGGAAACATGCCGGGCATGTCTCTGTACATTTTCAGAATACCAAAATAGCCTCCAAGGATATCCGGTTCAAAATACAGTCTCGGAAAAAACGGCAGATAAAATTCCCTGAATTGTATAAAACCATAGCGGGTATCATTGGTGCTGATCAGTCCCCCCATATAAAGAGACATATTTTCCTGTGAGAGTCCCTGAATCCCAACAAAAGCTCCAACCCCCCATTTAAATATTTCACTGTAAACACCAAACGGAAGAGCGGTAATGCTCATTTTTGATTTTTTTGTTTCACTTTGGCCGTAGTCATCGCTGTTCTCCGGCAGAGCGATCTGTTCCAGGCTGTCAGCAGAGAGATAAGCGCTGTTAAATACATTTCCTCGCATTCCGGAACTGAGCGGTTCATTCGCGTGTCCAAACGAAAGGGCTGCCATCAAGCCGATGGATATGCGGATTAAATTATTTAATTTCATATCTATTTCTCGTATTTTTACGATCACGTTATTATGATCGGGATTGATTTATTGTGTTTGCTATTTTCTGTAATTATTCTTTATTATTTTGTTCTAAGATCGATTCCAGTATCGGTATCAGCTCTTCAGAAAGGCTTTTGACAGAATTCTCATCCCATATTTCTTTCCAGGAAATCCGATCATCTTTTTTAAACCAGGTCATTTGCCGCTTGGAATAGTGTCTCGTATTGCGCTTAATTAATTCTATCATTTCCTCTAAGGTAATCTCATTCTGAAAATATTGAAATACTTCTTTGTAGCCAACCGTATTCAATGAATTTAATTCCGGACCGTATCCCATTTTTTCAAGGCGCGTAACTTCAACAATCAGACCATCCTCCATCATTTGATCCACCCGATTGTTTATTCTTTCGTATAAAAGTTTTCTGTCTGTATGGAGACCAATGATCATCGGCTTGAAACCGGCCGCCTCGCCATCGTCTTCATGCCATTCCGAAAGTTTTTTTCCGGTAACAATGAAAACTTCCAATCCTCGGATAATTCTTTGCCGGTCTGATGGAGTGATGGATCGCGCAAAATCAGGGTCTATTCCCGCCAGTTCTTCATATAAGGCATGAACGCCTTCCTGCATGATCCGATGCCTGAGTGATACGCGCACTTTTTCATCCCGCGCGTCCAGTTTGCAGATGCCGTCCATAAGCGAATTAATGTAAAAACCGGACCCTCCCACCACTACCGGCAGTTTTCCCCGGTCAAAAATCTCATCGATGACTTTTCTGGCTTCATCAGAATACATGCCGGAGCTATAATAGTCTTCAGGATCCAGTGTGTCAATAAAATGATGCGGAATTCTTTTTAATATATCTTCGCCCGGTTTTGCGGTACCAATATTCATATATCTGTAAATTTGACGCGAATCGGCCGAAACGATCTCGACTGGCAAACGATCCGCAAGCAATACTGAAAGTCCGGTTTTCCCCACTCCTGTCGGACCAACTATAAACGGAACAATTTTTTCCATCGCTAAGGAATCCGCTTAAATTTGCGATCCAGTTCTTCGGTGTCTATCGTAATGATCACCGGCCGGCCATGCGGGCAAAAAAACGGGGTTTCGCAGGCAAACAATTGATCCACCATATTATGCATTTCAACTTTAGACAAAACTTCGCCTGATTTTATGGCATTTTTACAGGCAAAAGCAGCGCCGATTTTTTCATACTGATCAAAATCCCGGAGAGGCTCATTCCGGTAATAATCGATGATATCCAATAATATCTGAGATTCTCTACCCACTTTAACGTCAGCCGGCATTGCTTCGATTACAATAGTCGTGCCGCTAAAGACTTTTATACTAAAACCTATTTTATTCAACACCTGATATATGTCTTTAAATACCATAAAATCATCATACGCCAGTGTTATTTTTTGTGGAAAGAGCAATTTTTGTCCAAATGACTGACCGCCTTCCCTCAATACATGCATGATACGTTCAAAAAGAATTCTCTCGTGCGCCACATGCTGATCTATTATTACGAGACCGCTTTTAATCTCAGAAACAATATATCGTCTGTGTATTTGCCAGAAGGTAACATCGACATTGTCTAAAGTAATCTTGTCCGGCGCCCAGTTATTCTTTTGTTCATTCTCGTCTTTTTTAACATCCGGTTTGAAGTATGTCAGGCTCAATTGATCGCCTGAATACCTGGCCATGGAACGGTTTTTTGTCTTTAATTCATCAATGATATCCCTGGGCTTGTTTTCAGTCGGGAAAGACGAATCCTGCAGAGATTTTTGAATAGCGCTCCCCGTCAATCCTTCATTCAGTTCGGGAATGACCCCCTCTTTATTCAGAGCGTTCTTTACCGTACTCATAAAGAAATAGTACAAACTTCTGTCATTGGAAAAACGGACTTCCATTTTCGTGGGATGGACATTTACATCCACCATGCCCGGGTCTATTTCAAGAAAAAGCACATAAATGGGGTACTCTCCCGGTGAAATCAGGTTAGCGTATCCCTGAAAAACAGCATGGTTAAGGCTTTTATCCTGAATGGGCCTGCCATTCAGATACAGATGCTGGTTTCCTCTTGACCGCCTCACCACATCCGGACGGCTTATAAATCCCGTCAATTCGATGCCGCCGACACTTGCAGACAAAGGAATCAATCCGGGAAAAATCTGATCGCCGAAAATATCCCTGACCCGCTGATCAATCATGCCGCTTTTCAGATCAAACAACTGCTTGTCATCAATAACTACATCAAACGCGATGTCAGGATAAGCTAAAAAAAACCTTTTTAAGACAATCAATATCTGCTGATTCTCCGTACTGTCGGCGCGAAGAAAATTTCTTCTGGCCGGCGTATTGAAAAACAGATTTTTTACAGAGATGCCGGTGCCGACATTCGCTGCAATTTTTTTCATCTGTCCATCTCTCCCGCCGTTCAGTGTAAAAACGCTTCCCATATTGTCTTCTTTGCGGCGTGTTTTTATCTCAATCTGAGAAACAGAGGCGATACTGGGAAGAGCTTCTCCGCGAAAGCCAAGAGTCAATATATGGCCAAGATCCGATTCATCCTGAATTTTACTGGTTGCATGGCGCTCAAATGCCAGTGTTAAATCGGATACGCTCATACCGCTGCCGTTATCAATAATCTGAATGAGCTTTTTTCCACCCGTTTCAATGACAACTGATATCTTTGTCGCACCGGCATCAATGGCGTTCTCGACAAGTTCTTTCACGACTGAGGCGGGACGCTCAACGACTTCGCCGGCAGCTATTTTATTTGCTAAATTCTGCGGGAGAATTTTTATTTTATTTCTGACTTCTTTCTGATCTGAAATCATATCCATGCCTGTAATAAAATTGTGTTTGCGGGATTCGCTTTTCGAAACCACGTGAAATATAAATAAAATAGCAATGCAATGAAAATCGAAAGTAGGAAAAAGCGGATTGATTTTCATCAATCCGCCTTAATAAATCTAGAAGAATATTATCGTAATGATAATAAATACCGGAATCAGGATAGGTAGGGAATATTTGAGAATATATCCAAAGAAGCTCGGCATTGATATGCCGGATTCTTCCGCAATGGATTTCACCATAAAATTCGGAGCGTTTCCTATATATGTATTGGCTCCCATAAATACGGCGCCAACAGAAATTGCTTTAAGATAGGAAATAAATTCCGGGAATTTGGCGGTCACGTCTCCGGCAATAAAGGCTTCCCTTATCTGCATCTCAGTAAGGCCAAGTTTTCCCAGGGCGCTATTAAAAAACGTGAGATATGTCGGTGCGTTATCGAGAAAACTCGAAAGGCCGCCTGTGACCCAGAAATAATGAGACGGCTCTTTTACAGCATTTACCAAAGCAGCAAACGCTCCCTTATCTCCGGCCTGCAGAATAGCCAGCGCCGGAATGATCGTCATAAAAATACCGGCAAAGAGATAAGCGACTTCCTGAATGGGAAACCAACTGAATCCGTTACCTTCACGGATATCTTTTGAAGTCAATTTAAGGGAAAGCAGTCCCATAAAAATAATCCAGACATCTCTTACAATACCCTGAAGCGCCATATGAACGCCAAATACATTTACATGTGGCAGGTGGACAAATCCGCTGAACAAAACACCGGCAATAATTCCCCCAAGCATCAGAAAATTATATGCTCCTTCGATTCGAATCGGAGATTTTTCTTCCGGATCTGTGGGTAAATTCTTTTCTTTCCGGTAATAGTAGGTGTCAAACGCGTACAGAAGAATTAACAAGATACCCGACGCGACCATCATATCCGGGAAGAGATTGAACGTCCAGAAGAAACTGACTCCATGCAAAAATCCCAGAAAGAGCGGCGGATCACCAAGAGGTGTTAACGATCCACCAATATTGGCGACAAGAAAGATAAAAAACACGATAAGGTGAACCTTGTGTTTTCTATGCTCGTTCGCGCGTATCAGAGGTCTGATCATGACCATTGCCGATCCTGTTGTTCCGATCCAGGATGAGAGAAGTGTGCCTATGAGAATCAATAATACATTGACAACGGGCGTGCCTTTAAGGGTACCTTTGACAAGAATGCCACCCGAGACGGTAAATAATCCCCACAGCAATATGATAAAAGGAATGTAATCCAGTAAATATATGTGCAGGATTTGATAGATGGCTTGATCCTTATACGCGATCAAAAATGGGATTGCAAACAGCAGCGCCCAAAATGCTGAGACTTTTGGGAAATGTTTATGCCAAAAATGCGGCGCGATTAATGGAAACAAGGCGATTGAGAGCAGAATCCCAATAAATGGTATCGTTGTCCATAAAGCCAATTGTTCACCTAATGCGGGGCCTTCCGAATGTCCATCCGTGGAATGTTCTATCACTGCATTCGCTTGAACGGTGTCACCTTCCGCCGATGCGGCGACGTTATCGGGATTATTTGCCAAAACTGGTAAAATGAATAGAAAAGTATAAATTATCGCGGTCCGCAATCCGCTACCAAAACGAAAACTCATTGTCGCCTCCAGAAAATTACAGGAAATTCAATCTCAGAAGTTTTTTGAAGTTCGAGATAACCAAAAACAATTCTGTTCTAAACTACAAATTTTATCAAAAGTTCAGATAATATTCCAATTAATTTTAAATTATTAATGGGTTAAACCAACCGGTGTCTCGAAACAAAATCGTTTAACCATTCATTCATTTCATCCCGAAGTCTCCTAAACTCATTGGTTTTTTCAAGTGAGTTCCCCTTAAAATATCTCGGATCATCAAACTCTTTATGAATTTTGGTGATGCTGCCCACAAAATGATCTACAAGCGGTCGTGATTCTTCGGATGTAGAAATTATTATCTCAAATCGGTTATGCACAAATTCATTAAACATTTTTGATTTTTCTTTTGAAAGATCTATTCCTATTTCCTGCAATACCTTAATCAAAGTCTTGTCAATTTTTTTTGGTGTTACACCTGCGCTAGCAACTTCTACACGATTAAAAGTAATATGTTTCAGAAGTGCGGCCATCATCTGGCTGATGCAGGCATTATCCGTTCCAAGCACCAACACCCTTTTCATTTATAGATTCTCCGTCTTACAGATCTGTCGCTTCAAAAGTACCAAACAATACAATACGTAAACTATCAATAAAGATACCAAGGAAAATCAATTTTTTCCATTAATTTTTATTTATTTCAAAATATTGGATATCATATCCATAAGACTCCGAATATTAAACGGTTTTGGCAAAAAACCGTCTATTCCCCTTGTCACGAGTTCATTTTTAACATCAGATTTGCTGTATCCCGATGTAATAAGTACCCTGGCAGAAGGTTTTATCTTTTTAATTTTGTTATAAAGAGCAAGTCCGTCCATATTCGGCATGATGATATCCAATATCACGAGATCAATTTTTTCCATATTTTTCTCAAACAATTCGAGTCCCGTCAATCCGTCATCCGCTAACAGTACATCGAAATCATTAGTGACAAGAACATCACGTATTAAGTCACGTATAATGGATTCATCGTCAACCACCAGGATTGTATATTTTACCTGTTTTTTTGGTTCCTCTTCATGGTTTTTCCAGGCGGTGGGAAAGTAGAGAGAAAATTCGGTCCCCTTCCCTATTGTCGAGTCAAAAAAGATAAATCCTTTATGACTGCTGACGACGCGGTAAATCAATGATAATCCGAGACCTTTTGAACTAGTACCCTTTTTTGTCGAGAAAAACGGTTCGAAAAGACGATTTTTGACATCATCGCTCATACCTGTACCGGTATCCGAAACCGAAATCTTCACATATTGATCACCGGCTGCATGATTTTCCGTAAGTCGCGCCTCCTGAGCGGTTTTAACCGATTCAGACCGAATCACAATCTTGCCGCCCTCAGGCATGGCCTCAACAGAATTTAATGCCAGATTTAATATAACCTGATTTAATTGTGCCGGATCCACCATAATATAATCCCTGGTCTGCAGTTCCGCCTCCATCTCAATTCCTTCCGGAATGGTATGTTCAATTACATTTACGGACTGCTCAATTATCTGATTGGGATCAACGATTATAAGCCTTGGCTCTGATTTTTGAGTCAGGCTGAGAAGCTGACCGGTCAATTGGCCGCCGGTGTGAACCGATTCGTCTATGAGTTCCAAATGTTTTAAAAGAGTATTTTCGCTGCCAAGATTGACTTTGGCGTTCGAGACATTTTCAATTATTGACCGGAGCACCTGGTTAAAATCTTCAGCGATACTTGCCGATATAGAGCTGTAAGTTTCAATTTTTTGCGCGTCGAGCAGTCTTTTTTCTAACCGACGGGTCTCCGTCATGTCCACTCCGAAGCTGACATCCACTTCCCCGTAAGGTTCCGATTTGATCCGCATACCTGTCCAGCGAATCTTTTTTTCTTCACCATTTTTCGCGGTAAGCGTATATTCAATAGGATCGTTAAGATTATCCTTATTAGAAATTTCAGAAGATTCCATCACATAGCGATAATATGATTGATCCCGATATATTTTTTTTAAAAAATCTTTCCGGCCCAGAACTTCCTCTTTTTTATAACCGGTAATTTCTTCTGCTTTTTTATTCCAGATGATGATATTGCCTTCCGAATCGAACGCATTCATAATGATACTGGCTTTTTCAATAAGTTCATCCGCGAAATTCTGTGTGTTTTTTAACGACTTTTCGAGTTCTGCATATTCGGTGATGTCACGTATAATCCCCTCATAAAACTTTGCGCCGTTTGCTCCGGTGATCACATGGGCATGCTCAATAACTTTCAGTTCTCTATTATTTTTTGTTTTTAAATTGAGCACATAATTCCGGACTTTCTGATTTTTTTCAATTTCGGTTGTGAATTGTTCCCTCTGTACGGCATCCCTGTACAGCGCGTCTTCAATGGGTAACTGCTGAAGGTCTTCCAATGAATCATATTCAAGCATTTTGAGCAGTGCGGGATTGGCATAGAGAATTTTTCCGTCCGGGCTGCTTCTATATATTCCGTCCAGAGCGTTTTCCACTATTTCCCTATAATTTTGTCTTGAAATACTGAGCTCAGAAATAAGACGTGATTTTGCTATTCCAAGTGAAATTATTCTACCTATGATTGTCGCCGGCTCATACCAGCTTTTTTGATCCTCATATGGATTGACAAAAAACAGAGTAATGACGCCATATAACTTATCACCTGCTGAAAGCGGCAAAATCATAATACTGCTTATGTTTGATTTATTTACCTTTTCTGCAGGAAACCTGTTTTTATGGATCAAACAGACATCAATCGTTTTTGCTCCGCTCAGAATGATTTCTTCAAAATCATCAAGCAAATGATTATTATTTTTGTCTTCCTGATTCCGCATAAGGGATGTTTCATCATCATTTACCATATTTACGAGCAGAAAATCACTTTTGAATACTTTTTTTATACGTTCAGCAAGGGATTTCAGAGGAAACTGCAGTTCATGGGTCAAAGAAATAATCTTTATAATCTCCGCAACTTCTTTAAAAGTCTCAACCCGGTTTTTCAGTTCCTGACGTCCCGAATCAGATTGCCGGTGATCAGAAAGGAAAAGAAAACAAAGCGGTTCATCTAAAAACTTTTCAAAAACTGCATAAATGCCGCATGGAATCAGGCTTTGTTTACCGTCAAGGAAGGTCGTTTCCCGCAGATAGATCGAATTGTGATCGGATGAGCTTAAAAAACCGGCTGATATTTCTTCATAAATGTTCGCGGGTACGCAATTTTCAAGATTGACTTCAGATAAAAGCTTCGGCTCATACTTAAATAATTTCAAAAAGGCTTTATTTGTATATTCAATTTTTCCGGACCTTTTAACGGCGAGAACAGGCATGGGACTTTCCTGAATTAATCCTAAATACTTATCATACCTGTTTTGATATTTTATTTTTGTGTCAAAAATATTTTTCAGATGCTGAACAATATATTTTAGTTGCTCATACAAAAATTCAGATGCTTCGAACAGGAACGTATCTGTGAACTTGGCAAATGACAGATAAACTGCTTTTCCAATTGGTTTTCCGACAACGTATATAGTGTGTTTATTGTGCTCAGCTCTAAGTAGATCAATGTACCTCACGATATCTTTATCAATTTCTTTGCGTAAAAAAATGATACCGGCATATAACTTGTTGTCGTATCTTAATGGTAACTCTTCAATTGATTCATAAGAGAGATATTCGATATCACTACTATTTTTAATAAGATCTTCTATGATATTTTCATCGATGGCAGATTTGTGTGTTATAACCAATATTTTAAAATTCACAACATTTTCCGATTCTAATTAAATAAAAATTCGGGAATTAACCATTTCCGTTCAATTCTGCTTATAAAGATATTTTGTCTGATTTTTTTCTTGCATATATTAAAGTGCGCCTACAAAAATATAATAAATAATGGTTTAATTATCTATGCTTTTTTAATTTTGTAACTTATTCGCAAAGAAAAGTGATTTTTGAAGAAAGGGATTATATGTCTCCTACACTGATATTGAAAAAAGGCCGGGAAAAATCTGTCATAAACAGGCATCCATGGATCTTTTCAGGCGCGATACATTCGCTCAAAGGGACACCGGATAACGGAGACTATATTAGGATAACAAGCTCTTCCGGAGAACTGCTCGGGACGGGATTCTACAGCCCGAATTCTCAAATCCGCGCTCGTATCGTCACCTTCGGAACCGGTGAACCGGATGAAAATTATTTTAAAGAACAAATCCATTCAGCCTATTCGTTCAGGAATCGTCACATTGATCCGACAAAAACGGATTCATTCAGATTATTTTTCTCCGAAAGTGATGGAATTCCGGGTGTCATCATTGATAAGTATAACGATGTTTTGTCATGCCAGTTTTTATCGGCGGGCGCGCAGCGTATTAAACCCGTTGTCATCCAAATCCTGAATGATATGTTCCATCCAACGGCTATTTTAGAGCACGCGGATGAAAAAGCCGCCCTTCTCGAAGGATTTAAACCATTTCAGGGCCTGCTCAGCGGTACATTGCACACTCCCCTGATTACGATAAAAGAAAATGATCTGAACTTTATAGTCGATGTTTCCGCAGGTCAAAAAACAGGATTTTTTTTGGACCAGAGGGAAAACCGGCAAATACTTCGTCAGTTTTGCGACGATACTCAAATATTGAACTGTTTCAGTTACAGCGCCGGATTCTCTATTTACGCTGTCGCAGGCGGCGCCCGAAATGTCATTTCAGTAGATTCATCCTCTCAGGCTATCGAACTGGCAAAGGCAAATATTGAGAGCAATGAGCAGGATCCTTCTAAACATGAACTTATCGTTCGGGATGTTTTCCAGTATCTGAACGGGAAGCAGGACGGTGAATTTGATATTATTATTCTTGATCCTCCGGCATTTATAAAGAAAAGGACACAAATTCAGGCCGGCGCCCGCGGTTATCAAAATCTTAACCGTTTGGCGATGAAGCTGCTAAAGAAAGATGGATTGCTATTCACTTTCTCCTGCTCTCATTTTATGGATGAAAAACTATTCCGCCAGGTGCTGCACTCGGCAGGCGTCGAATCAGGACGCAATCTGCACTATGTTAAAGGATTTGGGGCGGGACTGGATCATCCGGTAAGCGCCAGCTTTCCTGAATCCGCTTATTTGAAGGGATATTGTATCAGAGTGTTTTAATATTTATTTACTTGAAGTATCGTTTGTGTATGATTCTTTTTGAATTTTAGCCAAGTTATTATTAATATTGGATTGGTATTTAATTTGTTTTATTTAGCATTGATCATCATTTCAGGAATAGACCGATTACATTCAGATTTAAATCATGACGACTGATACCGGCAATTCAAATTCACAGCATTCATAGTTATAACTTACAAAGATGAATTTTAGGAGAATCCAATGTCAGATAAAGGTGTTGCAATTGTTTTGCACTATTCAGAGCCACAGGACATTTTTCTTAAATTGCTTCAAACCGTTTTCGGTCAAACGAATAACAACTTTGAAGTGTTGATCATTGGTGCGGAACCGGATGAGAGACTCAAACGAAGTGTTTCCGAAATCAACACTGAATCGTTCTCTGTCAAGTTCTTCTTTTCAGGGAAAAATTCCTATAGCGATTCTCTCTATCAGGTCTTCAAACAAGCCGAGACTCCCTTTATCTTGTATATGGATAACAGGAAAATCCCGATTTTTCTGAAATACGGGGCAATTGATTTGTTTTTATCGGCCGCGAAGCGTAATAGAAATGCAGGTATGATTTATTCAGATTACGAGCTTGAAGAAAATGGGCAGACAAGAGATATTCACTTGCTCAAACACCACTTTGGACGTGTTCGGGATAATCAGGATTTTGGAAAAGTTTATTTTTTTAGGAAACGTATTCTTCAGGATATCGGATATATTGATAAATCACTCAAGTACGCGACCCTTTATGATTTGCGTTTAAAAATTTCTGAAAATTATGAATTAATCCATATTGCCAGCCGATACGCGGGTTCGGCCTATCGTGTTGTTGCAAAAGGCCAAAGACATAACGTCTTTGATTATCTAATGGCAAGCAAAGAAAGTCAGCTTGAAGCTGAAATGGTGCTAACGGAACATCTGAAGCGGATAGGTTCATACCTTGCTCCGGGAAAACACTTTGTCCCCCGCCCCTCCCCATCGGCAGAAGCGACACTAAAGGCATCGGTTATCATCCCGGTGAACAATCGTCCTGAATTTATCAGCGCCGCTATTGAAAGTGTACAAAATCAAACGGTGAAGGAGATTGAAGTCATTGTCGTGGTCAATGGAGGCGTTTCGGATCCCACAACCGCGCAGGTCAGGCGCCATATGCCGGGCGGAGATTGCTATGATGAATCTCTACCTGAAGTGGTACTTCTGGTTTACGACATCAATAATATCGGTCTGTGTCTGAATATGGGCGCCAAGGCGGCGCGCGGTGAATATTACGTCCAGCTTGACTCGGATGACCGTTTGAAGCCGGATGCGGTGGAAAAAATACTCAAGGTCTATGAATCCGATCCATTGATCGGAATGGTAATCGGTTCGTACGAAGTCTGGGAGAAACAAGCTGATGACAGCATTAAACGACTGAGTGACATACCGGTGGTAACGCATGATGAGTGGACCGAAGAAAACGGCAGAAACAATCTTTTAAGGATAAACGGCGCCGGCGCGCCGCGATCAATACCTATAAGCCTTATTCGTCAAATCGGTTTTGGTTTAAACGAGGAACCCTTCGCGCGTAATTACGGTGAAGATTATGCCATGGTGCTAAAAATAAGCGAAACACACCGCATCGGCCGCGTATGGGAACCTATCTATGAAGTCATCAGGCACTCCGGTGGGACCGATCACAGCATAGATCAGATTACAATTGACCGAAATGACGAAGCAAAAGATTTCATGCGATTTGAGGCGATGCTGCGCAGAGCTGAACGCAACGAAAATCAGGATTAAATCTCTGCAAATTGAGTAAAGGTAAAATATATGCCTGATCATTATTTACTTATCGGTGTTGACGGGGGAGCTACGAAAATCAATGCCTGTGTTATCAATGTAAATCAATCAAAACTATTTTCACGCGGAAATTTTTCTGTTGAATTAGCGTATTCGGAAATACCAGGCTATCTTAGTAATTTTACTCCCGTAGACATACGCGCACAATTATTTGAACGGGAGAATCATTCCGTCAAACCAACTCCCGAAGAAGAGCAGCAAGGCGCGGTAATCGTCGAGGCCTGTGCTCAGGCAATCGAGGCAATCACTCAAAAAAGCGGTCATAAGAATATCATTGCCGGTATCGGCTTTCCCGGTCTGAAAACCGGCGATAAACGAGGCATAGAAGCAATGGCCAACGGACCGAGAATGGTACATTTTTCGGAGTTGCTCGAAAAACGGTTGAAGATGAGATCAATTAATTTTATTACTCCTGTTCATCAATTGGGGAGTGATGCTGATTATTGCGGAATCGGTGAGAATTTTTCTCAGGACGGACTTTTCAGGGACGTATCCACCGCATATTATCTTGGAGGGGGCACGGGTGCCGCCGATGCCTTAAAAATAGACAATGAGCTTTTCCCTTTTGACGGAATTAAAGACTGGATGGCGAAATCCTGGGAAATGAAAAACTCCAAAAATATTTCGATGGAGCAATTTGCTTCCGCAGGGGGTATTCAAAAATTATACGCTGCCAACCTGGGGATTGAACCGGCTGAAATAACAGAAAAGAATATATTCCCGAGTGAGATAGCTATACGCGCCATCAATGGAGATTCCGCGGCACAGGAAACGTTTAGTCAGATATCAGAAAATCTTGCCATGCTTTTATTTGAGCGTATCACTACCCTCTATGTCGGATGGCTCTCAAAGTTCACCTTTTTGAATCCGGGACGGCAGATGCCGAAAAAAAATCATCCGTACCGCGGGAAAATTCTTGACCGGATTGTCATCGGTCAACGGCTTGGTGAATTGTGGAATTCTCCGGCCGGAGAAAAGCTGATCCGGGTTCCGGTTGAAAAGACACTGGAGGATTTAATCCAAAAAGAACCCGCGCTCGACTCCTCGGCGAAGGAATATTACAAATCTCCCGGCAGGCTTATTCAAATTTCCGAATTGCGCGACGCGCCGGCTATTGGAGCGGGAATTGACGCTTTTCTGAACTGGAAACAACAAAAGAAGGATTGATGGAGATGCTTACACCGGATGTTATACCCTCAACAGAACCGATTATCAATGTCGGCATTATTCTGCCTGAAGATGATTTTACCTCGGTCGCGATAAGGACACCGGCCGATAAGGCTTATCTTGTAAAGTTTTATGAGCGTAGTATCCCCATTCCCCCGGAAGAAGATATATATTTTCGCCTGGAAAAAGGATCGATCCATTTCCGGCTTCAGGGCAAAGAATACAAATTCGAGCAAGAAGTTTTCATTTTTCCCGCCAAAACTGACCCTAAAATAAAATCCGGAGACGGTATCCGCATTAAAAACATCATTGCCGGACGCGGTTTTCACTGGAATAAATACATTGATGTGTTTTTGCCCGGCAGCCTAAAGATAAGACCGTATAAAGATCGTTTAATATTGATAAATGAACTGAGACTTGAAGAGTATCTTATGTGCGTGGCCACATCGGAAATGGGAGCATCCTGCCCTTCCGCGCTGATTGAATCGCAAACAATCGCCGCGCGTTCCTGGCTACTGGCCAATATCGAACAGAAACACAGAAGTCTGGACATGGATGTATGTAACGATGACTGCTGTCAACGCTACCAGGGCACCGGTCAACTCACAAATCAATCCGTTGATGGCGCCAAAAATACCGCCGGACTGGTTCTGATGTTTAAGGACTATATTTGCGATGCCCGTTACTCAAAAAGCTGTGGGGGCATTACCGAGTCATTTGAATCCTTGTGGAATGGTGAGGCTGTCCCCTATCTTACTTCTATCATTGACGCGGAAACGAAACCGCCTCAGTTAGAAGGACCGCTGACCGATGATCGTTTTTTTCAGAAATGGGTAGAGAACACACCGGAAACGTTTTGCAGTTCATTAACCATACCTGAAAACCGGCTTGGAGAGTTCCTTGGGACAGTGGATGAATCGGGACAATATTTCAGATGGAACATTACCATTCCGCAGGTTGAAATCACTTCTGTAATTAACCGATTTAATCAAATCTCCGCCAAATACATTTTGTCTATAAAGCCCCTTAAACGGGGACATTCAGGCCGGATAACACAATTAGCAATCAAATATCTGGATCAAAACCGCGTAAAAAAAGATCTGGTCCTGAATAGCGAATATTTAATCCGGCAGTCATTATACAGGAAGTTTTTATATAGTTCCGCTTTCAATGTCACCGCTATTGAGGGACAGACCGGGATTCCTGTCAGTTTTTCCTTACAGGGTGCCGGTTGGGGCCATGGGGTAGGATTATGTCAAATCGGCGCTCTGGGAATGGCGCTAAGCAACCATTCTACAGAACAGATTCTCTCTCACTACTACCCCGGCGCCCATCTTAAAAGGATTTATGAATAAATTTTCCCCGCTGTTGCTTAACGATTAATTCAGGAGAAACCATGGCTTCAGACAAACGGTCACCCTGGTGGTGGCTGCCATCTCTTTATTATGCCGAAGGTATGCCCTATGTCGTTGTGATGATGGTATCGGTGGTTATGTACAAAAGGATGGGTATTTCAAATACTGATATCGCGCTATATACCAGCTGGCTGTATCTCCCCTGGGTAATCAAACCGTTATGGAGCCCTGTAGTCGATCTTCTGAAAACAAGGCGATTATGGATTATTTCCATGCAGCTGATCATCGGCGCCGGACTCGGAGGAGTTGCCCTTACTCTTCCTTTACCCGGATTTTTTAAATTTACACTGGGATTTCTCTGGTTACTGGCGTTTAGTTCGGCAACGCATGACATCGCAGCCGATGGATTTTATATGCTCGGTCTCACCAAACATCAGCAAGCCTGGTTTGTGGGAGTGCGCAGTACATTTTACCGCCTGGCGATGATTACCGGTCAGGGTGTTTTAATCATTTTTGCCGGATTCATTGAAAGCCACAGCGGATTCCCTGATACCGGAGTTGTTGTCAAAACCGTCAATCAGGAACTTGCCCGGGAGCAGACACCGGATAAAATACCGGATTTGACCGTGGAGGATCAAAACGGAATTATCATAACTCCTAAAGTGTTGACGATCAGTTCGATCCCGCGTCCAAAAGAAGTAATCGACTCCCTGATTCATTTTGCCAAATTACAAAACAGCTTGAACGGACATGCAAAGATCGAGGTTCTACAGAATCCCGAAATATCTGGTTCAGATCCCCCGGAAGCCGCAAAAACCGATAAATCATCCCGGATCGAGACCTTTCTGAAAAAATATTTTGGCAAGACAAAACCTAAAAAAAATGCTGATCTGGCGGATAATGCCGGATTGATTTTTTTAAAACTTTCCGCTCCTCCGGAACCGGGTAAGGAAGTGGTTGTTAATTTCGGAAGGGAATCAGGCGATAAAAGTATTTCACTCCCGGGCGAAAACCGGTTTGTCTTTAATCAATCAAACTGGAACCGGCCTGCCGTGGCGGTCATACAGGCGGATCACAGGCTAAAGCACTCCGCCGGCGCTTATTTTAAAGCGCAGTCGGGAAATATCCCGCTGGCCTGGTCGCTGACTTTCACAATACTCACCGTACTTTTTGTTATCTTTTTTATATATCATAAATATATGCTGCCCTTTCCTGATTCTGATCGCGCGGCAAAAAGAGGAAAAGCTGATGACTTTATCCGGGATTTTTTTCAAACTTTTCTGGTATTTTTCAAAAAAGATAAAATTATCATAATTATCAGTTTTCTTTTATTGTACCGTTTTGCGGAAGCACAGCTTGTGAAACTCGCCGCGCCGTTTCTGCTGGATAGCCAGGAAGCGGGAGGTCTGGCTCTGACAACAGGTCAGGTGGGGGTTGTATATGGAACCGCCGGATTAATTATGCTTGTTGCCGGGGGATTACTGGGTGGATTTGTCGCCGCCCGGCACGGATTAAAATTCTGGTTGTGGCCTATGGCAATCGCCATGAATCTGCCAAATGTTGTTTATATCTATCTCGCTTATGCCCAACCGGATAATTTCCTGATAATCAATCTATGTGTCGCGATCGAACAATTCGGTTACGGTTTTGGATTTACAGCCTTTATGTTATATATGATCTATGTTTCGGAAGGGACTCATAAAACGGCTCATTTTGCCATTACAACAGGATTTATGGCTCTTGGCATGATGATACCGGGCATGTTTAGCGGCTGGCTGCAGGAACTTATTGGTTACCAGCACTTTTTTATATGGATTCTGCTGGCCACGATTCCCGGATTTATTTTGCTGACTTTGATACCACTTGATTCGGAATTCGGAAAAAAAACAATGGAACGACAATAAAACTGGAATGTTCAAATAATTGTTGGCTAAAGAAACCAATTCCCATTATTGAATCTCAAACCTGAAATGCTTCGGGCTATATTTCAATGGGACTCTTTTTCAATGCAATTTTTTCATAGGTCATTGAAGATGGCTCCACAGGAACAGACTTTGTCGTTTTCTTTTGGGGCTGTTCTTTCCTGATCTCCTCATTTTTCTTTTCTTTTTGACGTTCGATATAACGATACTGAGTAATTCCGTAGAGAATCACTAACAACACTAATAATATCCAATTAAGGCGTACGATGTTCCTGTGCTGCGCATAATAAGCGATAAAGAAAGAAGCAAAAAAGGCAATAGCGGCAAATAAAACTCCCCATCCTACAACGATGGCTCCCCCGGCTAACATTTGATTCTTTCCTGCTCCGACAAATCCCGCTATGTAAATCCCAATAATAAAAAATACAATAAGCGTTAAAAAATAAAAGGCAATACCGGCTGGTTTAAATCCTTTTTTCATCAGAAAAATTTCACTTCTTTAGTGGTAAGTTCACCTTGTTTTACCTGTATAGTAAATATTTGAGCGTCTTTACCCTTATGAGATCCCAGCGGCACAACTTTTACTTCATATGTGCCGGGATTGAGCAGAAATTTTGCCCCTTTCGTGTAGGTACGTGACCCGGCGACGCTTTTACCGGAAATCATTTCTTTTAAGGAGACAGCAGCGTCTATATTTTCATTACCTGCTTTTGTAAATATTTCAAAATTACCGGTTTTGAAATCATACGAAACCGGTGTCATACCGCCAGCCCGGATAACATTATTTTCTAATTCTGTATAGGTATTTATTCCTTCCATAGCTAATGCCTGAATGGAAACTTTATAAGAGCCTGGATTTACTTCCACTTCTTTTGGCGCGGAGTAGGTTCGAACTGACGCGGCGACCTTTCCTTTTTGGTCGATTAATTTCACGATACAATCCCAGTTTTTTCCATTGTTGGTTGTGGTAATACCAAGTTTTCCTCCATCGAAAGAAATGGTTTGATGCGTCATTTTATTTTCAAAACTTTCAATGTTAGAAACGGTTATCATATCCATATCACTCCCCTCCAAAGGGACCACTTCAAAATTGTATGTACCGGGAGGTAAATAAAAATAGGCGGTATCCTGGTAGGTTCGAACCATGACCGGCTTTCGTTTGCTTACAATATCAAAGGCTTTTACCCAGGCATCTATAGCCACACCATTTTTTCCGGCAAATACCGAAAAATTTCCTTTCGGCTCGTCAACAGTCATACTAGACGCTTCACCTAAAACATCACCTAAACCACCGGCATCTTCCGCGTTATAATAATTTCCGCCTCCCGCGTCGGCAGCGCATTTTAATTGCCGGGTATCTGCGTCTTTTAAACCAAACCCAACTATATGAAGTTTAAAATCAATACCTTCTTTTTTAGCAGCTTGTATCACATCACAAATATCTCCGTCACAAGATTCTATTCCATCAGTAATTAATATAATGGTTGCTTTAAATTTGGTTTGACGCATTCTATTCATCACCTGTAAAGCGGAATATGCCAAAGGCGTTTTTCCGAGCGGCTTTATCCCCTTAACCGCTTGAATAACATCAGCTTTTGTTCCACTTTCAACATCAACCAGAAACTCCACATCGGCGCAATCACCCTCCTTACGGTGACCGTAGACGACAAATCCTGTTTTTTGATTATCGGGAAGGCTATTTACAGCGGCAGATAAGACATCAGCGCCAATCTCCATTTTTGTTTCGCCTTGTATCCGACCCCACATAGAGCCACTGGCATCATAAATAAATATTATTGGAGAAAGAGATTCTTTGCTTTGAGCATTGAGTTGCGATGCAATACTTATGGCGATGAGAAAAATGATCGTTTTTATCATAGTTTAAATCCTGTACTATTTTTTAAAATCGTTTTTTGCATAAGGTATCACCTCCACGTTTTGGCGCAAAAAACCGGCGTCCGGCGCTTGTCGGGTTTCTGATGATCTACCACGGTGTGTAATAATAGGGAGACAATCTACAGTAACCGCTTTTTTGTTACCTTGATTGTGTTGTTGTATCGCCTTTGATTTATTTTTTAGGATCTGTTTCTGATAAAAGTGTTATGTCGTACAGTTATAATTTCGATATTATTTATACTTAACGGATAAGATATCCGATAAATTCCGGGATCAAGTTCTCTAATCGCGCGGGTGATAATTTCATTAGTTCAATTCCAAATTATATAGTTTTCTATTCGTATTCAGTCACGCGCCGGCAAGATTGCAATCTTTTGCAATTTTTGGTTTTCGCGCCGGCTCGCGCGAATTGCAAATGTGCTTACTGTGCGGTGGCTTTTATTTCTATTCTTTTGGCAAACATTTTATTCTTTTTGTTTCTATTTTTTAGCCTTGGAGCTAACTATGATTCGTAAGGGATTGCGAACTTTTTACTTATCAAGTTACCACCCGAATTTGATGCGGGTGATACGGCTTGCAATCCGCTGAAACCCTTATGAATTATACACATTGTTGTATGCCCGTGCTTTTTCATTTTCTTTTCTGGCGGCGTTGGTGCAGCCATACTCTTTGGCAAATTTTGGCTGGTGTGGCTGTCCTGTGCGATTTGCCAATGTGTATGGATGCGAGCGTTTGGATTCATGGTCAAATTTTTGTCACACTAATTGCTTGATTATTCATTAGAACTGAATCTTCAAATTTAGATCTTGTTAATTTCTTTTGCAGAAACAATTTCTTCTCGATAGATTTTATCTTCTCTAATCCATCTTTGGAAACAATAACAAACCACCCTTCCCCGACTTCTCCATCCTTACGAGGTGTCATGTTAATATTTCCATTTGACCAATAAATTGATTCCGCCATCAATTCACCTTGCGAGTTTTTCCAAGCAAATAATTTGGTTGTTTCAGGCTCCCATCCTAAGTATCTAGCCAAAACAGGGTTAATTGCAATCCACTTAGATTTCAGATCAAATTGGTCAAATCTATGATCCCTGACTACAACAATAAAATGTCCACCACTTCTCAAATCATGATAGTTACTGCTTAATTGGTGAAAAACAGAGCCAAAAATGTAATTATCTTCTTCATCCAACTCCTCATTAACCGCAATTTGGTACATGTATTCTTCAGTAGGAGAACCCCAATCTAAATTTTTAACTTGATTATATTCTGCAATAATCTTGAAGTTATCATTATAGTCTAATATTGATTCGTTTAATCTTTCTGATTCACCTATTCGATCTAACCAATCATTGCCAACTCCTCCAAAATCTCTCTCTTTAATAGTTTGAATGAATTCAGGTTTTGCTATTTCATTAAAAAACAGAACCGCATAATCATGTGATATAAAAGGTTTCTGAATTCGCTCATCATCAATTGTTCCAGAATCTATTAATTCATTGGTGACATGCATTATGGCTCTTCGAGCCGCAATTACCCTTGGTCTAGGGTAAGAGTATCTTAGGTAAATTTCTTCTAAATGATTTCTAAGCTTTTTTTCATACTCAACGGACCATTCCTCCTCTCGACCAATTTCTTTCATGATCGAGTAGGCTCTATATATAAGGTTAGATTCATTAATCCCAGACTCCTCAGATAAGATTTTGATTAAAAATTCAAATGGTCGTATCAGATCACGGGGGTCATTAGTATCAACTTCTGGGAAATAAGGGTCAATCTCTTTTCTAAAATCTGGTTTTTCAGTTTCTGGAATATGGAAAGAGTATACTTTAGATAATTCGATGTTTTTGGGAGTTGGAATTTCTTCTTGAATTGAGGAAAGTATTTGTTTTGAGCTTTCTCTTAATTGATAGTCATTTGATATAGCTAAACTATTGATCTTTGATTTAAGCAAATGGACTTTGGGGGAGTTGAACGCAGTTAATTTCATCATCACGTTCATACTTGAGTAATCATCTAAACGTCCATTCAGTAATTGAGTCAAAGCATAGTCATTATCTTGATTTATATATTTTGCCAATAGCTGTAAAGATTGCTCCTTTATTATTGAGACGGGACTCTGTGATAAATACACCATATAATCGACTAAGGTTTCTATGATTGGACGATTTAATGATGGAAGAACAGGTAAATCCTCAACCGGTTTACTATTCGACATCAGTCTTTGCAGGTAACCATATATTTCATGCCAAAGCTCTTCCTCAACATAATTTTCTGTTAAAAGTGGAACGATGTCTTCAAGATGTTCGATATATGAACTTGGATAATTACTGGTTACTATATCATGAGCAAATACTTCAAATGCCTTATTAGATGATATTGCAGGATTGATTCGTTTTAGTGCATTAAATGCATTGATTCTTGTTCCTCCATCATAATATTTTACCCACCCCGATTCGCTCGATAACTCAATACTTTTATTGGCTAAACTAGTTGCGAGTTCTGTGTTTTCTAGCTCCAAGGCAGCCTCACTTAATTTAGCATAGAAATCTGACTCTCTCCTTCCTATTCTAGCCAGTTTGGTGATTTCTTCAATTTGACTTGAAGACAATAATGGAGCTATTTTATCTATAACCTTTGACCAATTAAAAAATGAATTTGCCTGATCTTCTTCTTGAATGATTTTTTTGAAATCTTCAAAATTTGTAACTCGTTTTAGTACTTCACTTTCATCAATCTTTTCATGATCTGTCTTTAAAGTCAATGTGTTAGAAGATGTTGATGAACTATTTCTTTCGCTTTTTGCCGGTATATTAAACCGTGAATAATAGTCTTCTGCTTTTAGCCCTTTTGATGTATAGAAGTTATCAATTTCAGATAGTAAGTAATGTCTGGTTTCTTCGTAAGCTTTAATTTCTATTGCCGAAATAATGGCTTGAGCATGTTCTACTAAAAAATCTTCTTTTAAAATTTCATGCCCTTTTTCTAAGATAGATTTGAGCAGGGAAGAATTGGCAGATTCAGCAAGAAGCAGATATAAATCACTATATAGTTGAACAATACTTTTGAACTCTTCTTTACTTTTTGTTTTTATCATAAAATATTTTATGAAAAGAGCAATTGAATCTTTAAAGTCTATTAGATCGTTCTTTAATTGCCAAATAGCCTGCTCTAAGCCATCTTCCAGATTGTGTTCATATGCGACTTCTAATAATTCTTCAGAAGCATTCCAATAAGCCCTTCCCTCCGTGGTTTCTTTAATATGTTTTAAATGAGATAAGAACCACTTTATTCTTTCAGTAGCTTTTGATGGGTCTTTATGGTTTATTTTTCTTAACCATTCAATCCATGTACTAAATTGATAATCTTTTCTATATCCTACTCCAATAGATTCTTGAATAGCCTGTTTGAGCCATATTTCACCTTCATCTAGCTTGCCTAAAATGAACCATACTTTTGAGTGGGCCAAGCATTCGGTTATACGGCCATCTATATCGTGACCTTCCAACATGGAATCCTCTATGGATCTCAACTTTATTACTGCTTTTTTAGCATTAAACCCTTTATTCAAGAGGGATTTAATGATTTTCCGCTGGACACTTGTACTCCAATATTTTGGAATATTCTTAAACTCACTGAACAAATAATCTCCTAATAATTCTAATTTTTCAGTACCCAATTCAGACACCGCCGAAATCAAAAAATCATAATATTGGCCTTTTGCTTGTGTCAGCTTATACCAATAGCTGTTTCGGTGGGATATTTCTTTGTAATAAAACCGAACAATTGGAAATACTCTTTTAATAGGATCACCTGGCATTGGTGTTTGAAGAATGCCCTCGGCTAGAATTTGAGTGGTAATACATAACATTCGTTCAAACTCCACTAAAACTTCTTCATCAGTACCTTTCGCAACAGATGGAATTGCAGACGTAATCGAAACTCCTTTTCCACATAGGTTAAGTAACTTGTTAAGTTTGATTAATGGAAGAAAGGCGTCTAACGAATCATCATATCCTAGCTGGTCTTTACCCACATTAGATGGTTGCTCAACTTCCTTAATCCAACTATATGTTTCATTTAGGTCTCTAGTGACTTTATAGACTAAATCTGCAATGAATATTTTGCCAATGGATTTTGTCTTCTCTTTTGTGAAATGAGTGGTTAAAAATGACAGATATTCATTCACTCGACTACTATCTTTTAAGTCAAGGCATTGCTCGATAGCGTACTTTATAAGTTGGAAAAGAGAATTCCTTCCTCTTGAAGACCTCGAATCTATTTTTTCTATGACTTTATTAAAATCATCCCACTTGTTTTGATCCACTAAACTATAACCAAGATTAGAGAGTAACCTTAAAAGTAAATCAGATTCTTCTTCTTCAAACCTGTTTTTCCGTATGCTACCTGAGAATTGAATTTTCTCAATTATTGAGAAAATATTCTCGGTTGCTTCAAAATAGGGAGAAGTATAAATCCATTCTTCTAAAGAATCTCTTATTTCTTCATATCTGTGAGAATCATCAATATGTATCCCGGAATCTGTAATGATTTCTGGATAAGCCAAATTGTATAAAGTTGCTCCTTCTGATTTGTGCCCAGATTCAATAAACAATCGACATGCTTTAAATGCGTACGATTCGCTACAATGGAGGGTGTTGCCAGTTCTTAGATAATCCCTTGCTAAGTCGTATTTATTTAGGTACAAAAGTTCTTCTATAAAGGATGTGGGATCAATATTGAATAATCTTCTTTCAATTTCTGCTAATGAAAACAGATATCTTACCAGAGTATTAATGTCCTTATTCTGTCTTGCTATTTCAACTCCCAATTTTGCATCCTGCTTAATTTCTTCTGCTGGTCTGAAGTTAAGTAACTGTTCAGTAATACTATTTGGGGTAACTTCTGAAATAAACTTATCATATTGTTTAGCCTGAAATAGGTGATGATTCTGTTTCCAGGATTTTTCAATCTCTGATTTTACATAATAATCAGTAAGTTGACTATGATAATTGACGTTAATTGTCGGATCAAACTCATCTGTTAAGTAATTTAAAGAGGTATGATGAAGAAGGAATTGCTTGAACGAATTATGAAAGAAAGACAAAGTTTTTTCGGTTTCATTAAACAGAAATCTGGCCTTTTCACGAAAGGACTTTAAAACACTCGGTTGGAAGTCCCATTCCTGAATGAACTGAAGTTTGATCAAACCATTAATTCTCGCAATTAAACCTAAGAATTGAATTTGGCTATCTTCTTTCTGGATAGGCTCCCATATTTTTTTGTAATAATTATCAATACTACCATCAATAACTTCAAAAGATTCGATTGTATCGTTAATAGAATCTGCGTTATTGATTTTTTCAATTAAGTATGACAGGTATAACGGGTGTCCTTCTGATTTCTCAAATATTTGCAGCTTTTGAGAACCATTAAGTTGAATTGAAGTATCAAGATTATCAATGTACTTGTATACTTCCTCCTTTTTAAGTGGATCAATTTGAATGGTTCTATTTCCTTTCTGAAATTCAGTTTTAATTTCCTGTTGAATGTCTTCAAGTTCATAAGATTGACTACCTAAAATGATGAAGACCCCGTTTGGGAGAGAAGATGGTAAAGGAAGTTCTCGTAGGAAACTATTAGTTGTTGATTTGTATTCCCTAGGAACATGATCTAGACCATCAATCAATATTATGGTCGATTGACCATTTGTCACAAAGTCCTCTCCAATTGCACTTAATTGCTCATTGAATACATCTTTTAGAAAAAGTAAGTCTTTATATGGAAGAATGTCTCTTTTATATATTCCAGCTTCCTTTAATTGAAAAACTAAATCGAAAAAAAGATGGGTAGCATTTCCTCTTTCATAAAAGTTTAAGTGTGAAGATGGATTAACGAAATCAAAGGCGTAGTATCGTATTATTCGTGTTTTAAGGCCTTTTGACCATTGATTCAATAAGGTAGATTTTCCAGAACCTGGGCCACCTAGCAAAAACAGGTATCCATTTTTATGCTCCTCTAACTTTGAATTTAACAGGTCAATTGTCGATTGAATCGGCTGGTATCTTTGTCTATCGACTATTAACTCGTGATTAAAAATTGTTTTAAATCTATCAGACCAACCTAATTCTTTAATAATTTCTTGGCGAGTAAATTCAACGACTCTTTTCGGGCTAGCAACTTTTTGTACTATATATCGACTGATCTGTTGAAGGTCTTCGTCTTCTTTAGAGTATTTAATATTTCCTATACTAAACTGTTTTTGTTTATAGTCTGGTTGAAAATCAAAAGAGATGATAAATTCTCCAAATTCAGAATCATTGAGTTTTGAACTCTTTTTGAGTTCCTCAAGAACTTGTTTCCACTTATCATCAATTGATTGATTTGATTTTAGCTTTACCCAAACTTCTGAGACGAAGTCTTGAAATGAACCGATTTTTGTATCGCCTACCTTTAAGCTGTCGTGGGAGGAAATAGGTTTGTTAGTGATTAAATGAGGAATTATTTTTTTGCTAGGATTAGCTGTTTTTAAACTCTTCCAACTAGAGGTGATAAGAGGAAACAAATCCGTAAAATTTGCAAATGATATATTTGCATCAGCGATAGTCCATTTTACTTGGTATGCATGAATTTCTGAATGAGTAGAATACTGTATATCATCTAGTTTTTCAGCCTTGGAGTCTGCTATTCGTATCCATTCAAGCTTTTTATTTATTAGATTCAAATAGACAAACCAAGCGAACTCATCAAATTGAGGCAAATAGCCTCCCATTGCTGCTCTTTCTCCACTTGCTGATACTATTTCTTCATTCATTTTTAGTTTTAGTCTATGTGCGTTTGACAATAAAATAGCTCTTTTAGTTTTTCAGCCTTTGCTTTTGTGTCAGCAATAACCAAATGTGCTATTTGTGCGGTTAGCTCGTTTCCAGCATGGCATACAACGGTTTGAATATGGTGCGTTTGGCATTTCAACGCTCCAAGCTTTCAATTTACTACTATGTTCATTTATTGCAATCATTTTCATTTTTAGCACCATCTGCCAAATGCACTATATTTTTTGTTGTGTGGCGTTATTGTTCATTTGGATTAAGTTCTTTTATTTTCTTTCTTAACTTAAAACCAGTTGCTATCATCATTATCGTAATGAAAATCATAAAAAGGCAAACGACAATAAATGATGCTGTTAACGTATCATATGTTGTGTTCTCTATTCCACTAGTTTTTATTGCAACAAAACTATTTCTTAATTGAGAAAACAGCTCTGGTATGTTTATCAATGTAATTACTAACGAACCAATTAATAATGGAATATATTTTGCTTTTATAATATCCTTGCTTTCACTGTAGGCCTTCTTATTATCAACCTTATGGGGCTTAGATTTTATTACTAAAATTGAATTAATCGCAGGAAAAAATAAACCATATAATGCAGTAATAATTCCCAATAGAATACTTGATGCAGTTAATAAATTAGGTAAATCAGTTTTCATTGTTTTCTTCTTCTAGTTCAATGCCAAAATGTTCACATAACTTCTGGTAAGATGATGTTTGAATTACATAAGTAGAAATAGTTCCCCGCTCTTTTTCAATAATCGGTAAACTTGTGTCTATTGTTCCTAATATTCTATTTAATTCATCTTTGAAATACTGGTTTTGAATGGAAAGTTTATAAACTTCTTCATTTTCTTCTTTTTGAATATTTTCTACTTGTTCTTTTAATGTTGAAGATATTGTTTCTTTTAAGTCATATTGATACTTTGACATTATTGAGCGAATAAATGCTCGACTTTCAGTTGCCGTTATTTGGAATAAATCACATATTTTTTGTTCGTCTGGTATTTTCCCATCGAAGAAAAACTTTATTAAATTAAATAACCGATATTCTAAAATATCTCTTCCACGAGTAAATACTTTTTGTCCAATTGTCATTCTTCTAATATCTTCAAATGAAGAACGGCCTAATTTATTCAAGAGATTATTTAAGTCTTCATCATTATCACAATGTAATATCGTTTTCAGAAGTTCTTTCTCTTCATCTTGTATTTCCACATCAAATTTTATTTCCATAAGTCACCCTTTTTTATGTAAGTTACTTCTAATGCCACACAACGTTCGTATATATTCTATTGTTCTTATCCGCCCAAATTGGCGGTGTATGAACAATTGTTTATATATTTCTTTTACAATTATCTAATCCCTTTCAAAGATATCATCCGTAGGATTACTGTTTTTATCAATAGACTTTTTTGAGATGTGCGCAAATTTCAGTAGTCCCGGAACGATTATGACCTAACTACTCCTGAATATACCTTAAATCCCTATCCTGTGCAAGCAACCGCGTTGCAAAACAATAACGCCGCATAGGCGGCGTTCTATTTTCATCCTTTTGGCAAATATTTTATTCTTGTTGTTTCTATTTTTTAGGCTTGGAACTAACTTTGAGTGTATGACTCGTAAGGGATTGCGGGCTACTATCCTGTCGAGTTACACCGAACTTGATGCGGGGTAGAACGCTCGAATAAATACTTAAACCCCAATGTTTTATACCGCGTGTTAGCGTTTCGTTGTTTATTTTTCCAGCCAATTTATCTTTCATTTTTGCTGCATTCTCTGTCCGTGCGTTGGCAAGACATACTCTTTTGCAATTTTTGGTCAAGCGTTGGCTCGCGCGAATTGCAAATGTGTATGGTTTTTGGGCTGGGCTTAGCTTTCATCTCCGTTTATTGTTTCCATTATTTCTTTAAAACTATTTAATCCGGCTTCAATGTTTTCAATGATTTCGTTTGCCAAAATATCGGGGTCGGGTAAATTATCTAAGTCGGTTAAGCTTTTGTCTTTAATCCAAAATATATCCAAGTTGGTTTTATCTCGTTCAATGATTTCAGCATAACTATACTTTCTCCATCTGCCTTCGGGATTTGTTTCGCTCCACGTTTCTGTTCTTTTATTTCGGTTTTCGGGATTGTAGAGTTTTACGAATTCCTGTAGATGCTCAAATCGCATTGGGTTTTTCTTTAATGTGTGGCTTATGTTACTTCGATAATCATAAATCCAAACATCTTTTGTCCAAGCCTCTTTTGAAGCTGGTTTGTTGTCGAAAAACAAAACATTTGCTTTTACACCTTGTGCGTAAAATATACCTGTTGGAAGTCTTAAAATTGTATGCAATTCGGTTGTTTTCATCAATTCTTTCCGAACCGTTTCGCCTGCTCCGCCCTCAAACAAAACATTATCGGGAAGTACAACGGCTGCTTCGCCTGTGAGTTTTAAAAGCGTTTTTATGTGTTGCAAAAAGTTTAGTTGCTTGTTGGCTGTGGTAGCCACAAAATCCTGACGATTGATAGTATAATCCTGCTTTTCCAGTTTGCCCTCTTCGTTGGTAATGGTCATACTGCTTTTTTTACCAAAAGGCGGATTTGCCAGCACATAATCGTAGCGTATGCCATTGTCCGAAACCAAAGCATCAGCTGAAGAAATGAGTGTTTCGCCATCAATTTCGCCAATGTTGTGCAAAAACATGTTCATCAAACACATTCTGCGTGTATTGGCTACAATTTCGTTTCCGTAGAAAGTTTTGTTTTTCAAAAACTCCTTTTCTTCCTGGTCTAAATTCTGACTTTTGATATAATCGTAAGCTGCCAAAAAGAAACCGCCAGTGCCACAAGCAGGGTCTATAATGGTTTTCATGGGTTTGGGACGAACACAAGCCACCATTGTTTTGATGAGCGAACGAGGCGTAAAATATTGCCCTGCACCGCTTTTGGTGTCTTCGGCATTTTTCTCTAAAAGACCTTCGTAAATTTTCCCTTTTACATCGGTTCCCATTAAGCTCCATTGCTCTTTATCAATCATATCAATGATTTTTAAGAGTTTTGATGGGTCTTGTATTTTGTTTTGACTTTTTACGAAAATTTGCCCCAACGTTCCTTTTTCGCTTCCCAAACTTCGTAGCATTTGGTTGTAAAAATTTTCCAATTCCAAACCACGTTTTTGCGACAGCGTTTGCCAGTCGCAGGTTTCGGCATCGGGCAATTCAACACCCTCAGCATTTTTGAGTTTCGGAAATTTTAAACCTTTATTGTAGGGCGGTTTGTTAAGTTCGTCTGCCATTTTTAGGAAAAGCAAATAGGTGATTTGCTCTAAATAATCACCATAACCCACTCCATCGTCTCTAAGAACATTGGCGAAATTCCACACTTTTGATACTATTGCACTTTCTGACATATTATTTCTTTCAATTTAATTGTAAAATTTATCTTCTTCCCATTTCAATGGGTTGTTGACAATATAATTTCTGATTTTTTCATACGATTCGTTGTTTCGTATGATCTGGTCGTAAAAACGGGATTGCCAACCAAAATCAGCGTGGATTTTACGCGATTTAATGGTTGCCATTCGTTTATATTGGTTGATAATTACCCCCAATGATGCCGGTTTCCATTTTTCGGATGCCGTGGCGGTTTGATGATTGGTATTGGTATTGGTATTGGTATTGGTAGAGACGCCCAATTTGGGCGTCTCTACGTCCCGTCCAACGTCCCGTCCAACGTCCCGCCCATCATCCCGTCCATCATCGGGTTTATCAATGATAATAATCCCATGCACGTGGTTGGGCATTACCACAAATTCATCCAAATTGACAAATGGAAAATGTTCTGGTATTTCATTCCAATATTTGTTCGCCAAAATTCCTATTTCGGATAATATCATATTACCGTCTGTAATTTCACCAAAATAATGTTCACGGTTTTGGGTGCAAATGGTTATAAAATAGGTTCCATTGCTTCCATAATCCCATGTTTGCAATCGTGCCGATGGTATGCGGTATTTGTTTTGAAATTTATCGGGCATATTTTTGTTTTCGTTATTGTGAACGTGAACGATATTGTCGTCGTCGGGATCGGGATCGTAGGGATCGTCGTCGTAGAGACGCCCAAATTGGGCGTCTCTACCAATGCGTCCAACGCGTCAAATGCGACAAATACGTCCAACGCGTTTCACAATTATTTTGATTTTGTTTTTTTATTATTATCCTTATTTATTTTTTCCTGTTTTATTCGTTCCAACAATTTTGCCGCAGGTTCGTAATCGGCTGCCTTTTTGCATTGTTCTATTTCAGCTTCGCTTAATAATTTGCCCTCAAATGCTTTTTTAAGAATGCTTTGGCGAAGGGCTTCGGCTTTTTCAAGGCTTTCGGTTATGCTTTGCTCTACTTTGTCGCAAACCGATAAACGGCTTTCTATTTCTTGGACGATTTGGGTTTGTTCTTCTTTACAACAAATAGGCAGTGTGATTAAAATCATTCTTGTTAAACCTAAATCTTGATTACCAACCCCATGTGTATATTCTTGCGATTGTTTATAACAATGAGAAGAATTTAAAACATGTTGTAAATATAATGGTAAAATCATTTGGATTGGTCTTAATACTGCTACATGCACCCAAACATTAAAATCAAATTTATATGTATTAACTTTTGCAATTCCAGTTGTTCCGCCTTTGGTGTATAGAATGTCATCTAATTGTGGTTTACATCTTCGACTTAGTTCCTTATGAAGCTCTTCTGAAATATATTTTACTTTTTCAAAGTCAATTTTTTCTGGTCTAATATTCCCACCTGAGATAAAGGGTATACCAGTTTTTGAATATTTAGGGCTAAAATGAGGTCCATCTTTTACAGACCAAACCACATTTCCAAGTTGTGTCCATACCATTGACTTTGGCAATTTCGGCAGCTCATTCAATTCTTCCTCATTTAAAGGTGGCAATTCTTTTTGCTGCTTAGGCTTACTTGGCTTCTTCCCAACTTTCCCATTTTTCTCCCATTCCTTAACCGCTTTTTTCCAGTCTTCAATTTGTTGGTTGTAGTGGTTTTGGCGTTCTTCTTTTATTTGTTTTAGCAGTTCTTCGGCTGTTGGCAGGGGCGTTGATACGCCCAAATTGGGCGTCTGTACAATCTTTTCACGCCATTCTTTTGTGAGTTCGCCCTCAAAGGCCTTTTTCAAAACCGCTTGACGGTATATTTTTAATTGCTCCTGTGCTTTTTTTAAATTGGCGATGCCGTTGTCCAAATCGGAAAACAGGGCTTCGATTTTGGATACTATTGCTCGTTGGATGGGACTGCTAACAATTAATACTTTTGACAACCATAGTATTCGTGGTTCAACATGTGGAATACCAACACCTCTTGGATTTGTATTAATCTTTGTAAAAAGTGATAAAAGAAAATAATATAAATATTCCTTTTCAATACCTTTTACTTCTTCAATTCTCATTAGTGTTGAACCAACAGCACCTTTTTTAGCTTTACCTGTAAGCCCAGCCCTTGCACCATCCCAAACCATTAACAAGTCACCATCTTCACATAAATTGCATTTTTCACCATCAGTGTATTCTTCTATTATACCTTTCTCAAAAGCTTTGATATTTATATATGGCACATTAGCAGTTTCAGAATTATTTTTTTCTAAAACACTTGGTTTCTTTCCCTTTGAACTTAGGCAAACATCTTTTAATTCAACGTCAATCCAATCTTCTCTCATTATGCTGCTAATACCTCGTTAAGTTCATTAATAATATCGTTCATTTCGGCACCAAAGAGTTGGTACATTTTGCCACGTCCTCCTTTTTCATCAAAGGGTGTATAATCGAGGTCTTCAATTTCTATGTGATACGAATTTACTACGTGATTTTTCAGTTCTCGCAGCCAGTCCATTTGTTCGGTTGTAAAGCGGTTGTGCTTGCCTGCGTTTTGTTTGAAAATCCAGTTTTTGAAATTTTCGTCAATGGTGGAATCAAAAGCTTTCAACTCGCTGTCAATTCCGCAAGCCCTGCGAATTAACGAAATTAACGCGGTGAGTTCGTCAATCGGTTGTTTGCTTTTTACCTCTTCCAATTGGCTGTATGCCGCCCAAACATAATCGGGGGCAAGGGTGGGTTTATCCAATTTCAGTTTATCAAACACATCTTTAATCATTTTAAAGGTAATGTTTCGGCGGTTGTAGGGTTGTTTGTAAAAAATGGTCAATGCTTTTATCTCGTCCTGATTGGCTTCGAGGTATTCGTTAAAATCTTTTACAGTTTCTTTGGCTTTATCCACCGAAGCGGTGTCCCATTCCGATTTTGTTACGGTGTCGATATTGTGGCTGTCGATAATTTGCTCGTGTTCCATACGCACTTTTTCAATATAATCGTTCAGCTTTCCGTTAAAAGTAGAAGCGGCGGTATTAATCAATTCTTTCTGTGCGTCCTGTCGGAAAGATTCTATTTGTGCCGGAGATAAATCGGCAGCAGAAGAGACGCCCTGTAGGGCGTCTTTACAGAATTTTTCAATTTTTTCCTGTGCTCTGTTTTCAATTTCATCTTTATCAAAAGCCGATAATAATTCTTTGCTGATTTGTTTCAGATTTTTGCCTTTGGAATGTTCCAGTAATTTATCTTTTTCCTTGTCGGTAATTTCTTTTTCTAATCGTATCAAACGATTTGCAAGCGAAAGAAACAAATCTTCTTCGGTAACTCCCATTGTTACCGCTCCCAATAAATCTTTTAAGGCTACAGTTGGTTTGCGTTCCAAAGGCCGGCTGTCGGTTTTCTTCGACTTTGTTACGCCAACTGCATCCACAATAATAAAATGGGTTTTGCAAGCCCCTTTTACATTGGTGTTGTTTGCCTGAAAAGCATCTTTGTTAATGGTGCGTGTTCCTCTACCCTTCATTTGTTCAAAGTAGTTGGTGCTTTTAACATCACGCATAAACAACAACACTTCCAAAGGTTTTACATCGGTTCCCGTTGCAATCATATCTACCGTAACCGCAATGCGGGGATGATATGAATTCCGAAAACGGTTTAACACCGATTTTGGGTCTTCTTTTATTTTATAAGTCAGTTTTTTGCAGAAATCATCGCCTTCGTCAAATTCTTTACGAATGATTTTGATTATATCATCCGCGTGGCTGTCAGTTTTTGCAAAAACCAGTGTTTTAGGAACTTCGTATTCTCCATTTTCGTCTTTTCTGTTCGGGAAAATTTCGGTTTCCAATGCTTTTTTGTATTGGCGAATAATATTCCGTATCTGGCTTGGATTAACGACCTTTTTATCCAAATCGTTTTTCAAATATTCGGTGTCTTCATCTTCTTGTTGCCAACGCGTTTTTCGGGTGAGCTTATCTCGTCTGTCCACAAACCAACCTGCTTTTATCACACTGCCTTTTTGCGAAATTTCAGTTTCAATATTGTACACATCGTAAGGAACATTTACACCATCCAACACAGATTCTTCATAGGTATATTCGCTCACTACATTTTCCTCAAAAAAGCCAAAAGTTCGCTTATCGGGTGTGGCAGTTAAGCCGATAAGGAAAGCATCGAAATAATCCAACACTTGTTTCCAAAGATTGTAAATAGAGCGGTGGCATTCATCAATTACAATAAAATCGAATTGTTCAATGGGTACTTTGGCAGAATATTCCACAGGCATTGCCTGTTTTTTATTTCGCTGTTGTTCCATCCAGGTCGATTCGTTCGGGTTTGTATCTTCGGCTCCTTCGTCTAGTTCTTCACCTTTTAAAATGGCATACATCCGTTGAATGGTAGAGATACAAACCTGACTATCGCTTGCTATGTAGCTTGAAGTAAGACGCTGTACATTATACAATTCTGTGAATTTGCGATTGCTGTCGTTGGGCTGAAAAGCCATAAACTCCTGTTCTGCTTGTTCTCCTAAGTTTTTGGTGTCAACCAAAAATAAAATCCGTTTGGCTTTGGCGTGTTCCAATAAGCGATACACAAAAGTACAGGCAGTAAAAGTTTTACCTGCTCCGGTAGCCATTTGTATTAAAGCTTTTGGCTTGTTCTTTTTAAAAGATTGTTCAAGGTTATTAATCGCCTTAATTTGAGCAGGGCGAAGCCCAGTCTCATTTAATTGCGGAATATCTAATAATCTACCTCTTAAACTTTTATCTTTTTGTAGCCATTCCGCCAATGTTTCGGGACGGTAAAACCAAAAAATATGTCGCCCTCTTGGTTTTGGGTCTCGTGTATCTCTAAAACGGGTTATTGTTCCGGTACTCTCAAAAACAAAAGGCAATGGGTCGTTATCCAAATATTTTAGTTTTGCTTTGGCATATTCAGAGGCTTGGTCTTCCGCTACGGTTAGTTTATGTCCTTCGTCTTCTTTTTTTGCCTCAATAATTCCAACAGGGTTTTTGTCAACAAACAGCACATAATCCGCAAATTTTGTTTCCGTTTGGTATTCTCTCAACGCAACACCTCTGCCTGCACCCAAGTCAACTTCATTTTTAGATTGAACAATCCAACCAGCTTCAATTAACATTTTGTCAATTTTGTCTCTGGCTATTTGTTCAGGATTTTGATTTTTATATGTTGTCATATCATTATCTTTCAGTCGTGAGATGGCAAGAAATGGCTCTTTTGGTTTTTTCAGCGTTTGGCTGTGCGTCGGCAAAAACCAAATATGCCATTTGTGCGGTGGCTATTTCCATATTTTCTTTTTTCTTCATGCAGCAAAAATACCATAATTATTCTGACGGTTGTTTTGTCTCCTTACAATGAACGCTATCGGTTACGTATATGAAACGTTTGGCATTTCGAAGCACTTCCCTGTCAAGTTACCAAGTCGTTTATTAAATGTTATGTCGTTCAATTTTTGCACTTTCTGCCCTATGTTTTTTATTGCGTGCTAGGTTGCGTTATTTCTTCACAAATTCGATTTTTATACTCTGATTGAATTTTTCTGCAATATATTCAAGAATTTCTTTCTTTTTATCTTTGGAAATCTGAGTCAAAACGAAAAGGTTGTTTGATATTTGTTTCTATTGATATTTGTCATGGCTATATTCAGCGATTAAGGGAACTCCTAAGAATACAAGGTCAAGTGATTTAACTTTTTTAATTGAAAAGTGCTTTAAAGTCTTAATAAAAGGTCAGTAGCTTTTGGTTCTTGTATTACTTTGTTCTCTATTGTAACTTTTAGTAAATCCTTGTTGTATTTGTTCAATCGATTTGTGGTTTTTTCCTTTGGTTTTAAGCTTATCAAGAGTTCATCATCATTTTCTTCAAATGCAATTTGATAGATAAACATTTCTTTGTCCTGTGGATATTGAAATTGATAATCAAGAATAAACGATTTAATTTTCTCTTGTAATTCATCAATTGGCTTTTGCAGCCTATCAGTAATTCCATTTTCAATTAAATCATCCAGTTTTAACTCCAAATCAATTAATCTACCTTCTTTTGTTTTCAGTTCTCCTTTGATTACTGAAATAAATCTTTCGGGAACATTCTCAAGTTCTAGAGTATCCTTTTTTATTTCGTTTCTAAGTTTCGCAATCTTTTGTTCCAATTCTTCAATATTCATATTCCTAAGTTTTTAAATTGAAATGTATTATCTATTCCGTATTCGATTTTTCCTTTTTCCAACAAGTTAGAAAGTTTATTTGATGATGAAATAAACCAGTCAGCCCAAATTATCTTGTAGTTGTCAAGATTCTCCCAGCGCCAAATATCCTTTAATAATCTTTGTAAATAACGAGGAACAAAAATTTCATTTCCTTGGATATCAAATATTTTTGACTGTCTATTTACTTTTAACTTCTTGTGTTGGTCTTCGTGTAATTCAAAGAAAAACAAGTCACTATCTATTTTAATAGTGAAATCAAATGATATTTTATTAACCGATTCAAATACTACGACCTTGTCATGATTAAGTTTAATGTCCTGTAAAATGTCAATGCAATTTTGTTTACGCTTTTTTGGTAACCAAGTGTCATTTTTTAATGAATCAATTATGGGTTTTATCTCAATTGATGAATCATATTCATTTTCTGTAAGACGATAATTCTCTTTTAAATAATTTATTCCTGGAATATTATTCAAGATAAACTCCAAAAATAAATGTTCTTGTTTTCTCTTTATGTTGTATCTGTGATATAGTTTCATGGTTTCTTTTTTAATGCAACCTAACGTGCGTGTATATGTTATTGTTCTTATCCACCCAAATCAGCGGTATATGAACAATTGTTTATATATTTTTTTTACGATTAACTAATCCCTTTCAAAAATATCATCAACAGAATTCCTTATTCAATCAATTGACTTATTTGAGACGTGTGCAGTTCAGTCGTCCCGGGACTAATATGACATAACTACTCCTGAATATATCTTAAATCCGTACCCTGCGCAAGCAACCGCGTCGCAAAACAATAACGCCGCATAGGCGGCGTTCTATTTTCATCCTTTTGGCAAATATTTTATTCTTTTTGTTTCTATTTTTTAGCCTTGGAGCTAACGCTTGACAATATGGCCAGTAAGGGATTGCGGGTGATTTCCTATCAAGTTACACGAAAAGTTGGAGCGGGCTACACTACAACCCTTTGCATACCACTGAAACCCTTATTGGCTATATTGTGTGTTAGCTGCTGGGTTTATTTTATTTTTTATCTCATTTTTTATATCTTCTCTAGTAGAACAGTCACTAAATAACATTCCAGGTGTTATTCGTTTTAATCTTAAAATGCTAAAATTTACTGACAATAATATTCTCCACTTAGCGAATCTTCTCAATTTTTTGTCTTTAAGGAAAAAACCTAATCGAACGAATAAGCTCTCGTAATGAGCCAATAGTGCAAAGGAATATGCAAATGGTAAAAATAGAACAAACATTATTAAAGGGAATAAAAATGTTTTAAGATTCCCCAGAGTTGCAAATCCAGTAAAATCAGAGTAAATATGATAACCGGAATAAATTAAATAAATCGTACCTATGATGCCAAAGATTCCATTTAAAAATTTGCGAACTTGTCCATGCTCTTTATAAACTTCAGTGTATCCTAATAACATTGAAAATAGAATCACAAATGGCATTAAAATAAATTCAGTGATGATACCAAAAACATAAATTCCAACTATAAATTCAATGATTATAAGGACTTTAAAATTTTCTTTGACAAGGTTCTTAAAATAGTGTTCTTCCTTCAATGCTTTGTCAAAATTCATCATAATAATGAATCCGACCCCAAAAGTCCAATAAACAGTATCTTTAATCATGGATTTATCCCAAAGTCCAATTTTAAATAATCCAAAAGCAATCAATGCAATATATAGTAACAACACAAATATTGAAACAAGTATCTTCCATGCCATAAATGCTTTAATCACAGACACTATGGACTGTCTAATATTTTTCTGTGTAAGTGTCCATATAATGAAAATTGTCAAATAGGAAATCAATACGATTTCTCTGTTATTAAATGTTTTATTTAAATAGTCTAAAATCATTTCTTAATTTTCAATTTTGCAGTATCGCTCTTAACCTTGCAGCTAACGGTCATGGCTATGGAAAGTGCGGGGTTTCAAGGTACTTACTTGTCCGACTAGCAGTTGGTTTATTATGTGTAATTACTTTCATTATAGCACTTTAGCCCGCATTTGCTATAGCCGATGTTAGGCACTGGCTTTTTTAATTTTGGTGAAACGGATTTTCGTCAAAGAATTCAGAAATTTTATCTTCTCCGTCAACATTATGCAAGTCGGTAATATTCAGACGAAGCATCAACATGTTGAATAACATTGTAATTGTCTGGTTCAAATATCTCTCCCAACTTATTGGATTAACGCTAAATTGTGAGTCTGCTAATCCCTGACCAATCTCAACGGTATTTATTTTAGTCTCTATTCCTGTAATTTCTTGATTATTCGCCTTTGATTTAACTATTAGTCGACACTTGAATTCAGTTTCTGAGATTGGTTGATAAACTCTCTCAATGAAATAGCCGTTTTTAAATTGTGTAGTATCCATTTATTTGTTTTTTGATAGTTGAAATACTCCTGCCTTCAATACTTGAAAGCAAATTTTTGCTGTATGGTGATCAGGATTAAATCCCGAGCTTACTTGCTGATATGGGTGAATGTAGTTTCTGAAGTCTCGAAGAGCATGACTAAATTTTTTCACATCATCCTTGATGAGACCAACTTCAAACGTAACGTCAATTAGTTGGCTCAAAGTCCAATCAGGAAATTGTTTGACTTTGCCTTCCTTGTCTTTAGGTGCAGATTTAGCTTGGTTGAATTCCGTAGGTGACTTCAAAGCAATTCCTAGTAGGATTCCTTCAAGACTACTGCCTGAAAGAAAAATGACCGACAAATGTGCTTTTGCTGCAAAACAATTCTTTATTTCTACAAAACGAATTTTGAGAACTTCTGAAACTATAGAATCAAGACCTAGAGCATCTATTGAAATATCATCAAATTCTTTATCTAAAAATTCATCTGCTTTCAGTTCTGCATAATCATCATGCAGTTCAACCTTATCTTTCTTTTTGAAAGTTATTTCTGTACCATTACGAACTACCTGCCATTTATCAAAAGCTAAATATTGATTCAGATTTTTGATGTGGTTATCAAGTTCAGAAGTTTTGCCAATGAAATTAACTGGATTGAATAATTTTCTGATGCACTTATCTAATTCTGGTTTACCGTTAATTTTGCGAAGGCGATCATCAGTATATTTCCAACGAGAAGGAAATCCTTGACCATAAGAGTCATTGAAGCCCAAGTCTTTAAAAAACTCGATGAGTTTCGGACCTGACCGATATTCAGTTTCTTCATTTATCAGGTCTCTGAGTTTCTCTATTGACTTGTCATTTATTATAATCATTAACTATATTCTTTTTTTAGCTTGTGCATAACGGGAAGCATATGCTTTGTGGCGGACTTTGGAAGACAAATCTTTCTGTCCACACTGATTTATATTTGAAACTAAAATACTCATTTTCATAACGGAACCCGCCATAAAGTATATGCATTGTTATGGGCTGGGCTTCTTAATTTCCTTAATTAAAATTTCCTATTGTATTTCCTATTATTCTTGTAATTAATTATTAATACCCTTTGTAACTGAAGGACTTACTTCTTTACCTTCTAGTTTAGGTGAAAAATGAACTTTTCTATAATGATTACACTGAAACTTTAAATATTCATCTACTTCATCAAGTTTAATATTTCCTTTATTTATATCGTCTGGAAAAATGCTGATTATCAATTTATCTGCAATATTTAGAAACTTTGAAGCCTCAACGTAGCTATTAATAATTTCTTTTATCGCATTCATTCTGTTTAAGTCTGTTATTCTGCCGTGATTTGTACTTATTATTGGAATTGTTACTATACTTTTTCTTCCGGATTCCAAAGCAATGAAATCCCAAACCTTCGATAAACTCAATAAGAAGTCATCAACTGTCGATACAACTCGGTTATTTTCTTTTTTATGAGAATTAACTAGTAGAAAAAAACTTTTACCTTTTTGTTCAATTTCTACAGTCGTACCAATATCAAATGGTGCAGTTAGATTTGTTTTTTTTAAAATATCTTGAACTAAATGTTCTTCTTTATCAAAATAATATTGTTTTATAAGTTTGTTTTGCAGACTATTAGCCTTTTTTACATTACCACCGAGAGATACATCAAGATAATTATTGAATGGAATTATTAAAGCTCCATTATTATCAAAAGCATCACCTACTTTAACTTCTATGAAATTATCTTTATCTCGTAATTTATAGGAAAAAGATGTTCTAGGCCTATTTTTTATTAGCACTATAATAATGATTAATACAAACCCTACTAAGAAAAAAGCTATGCTTTTCGTGTATTTGTCAATTTGTCCATTTGTCGAATAACTTGCTATTTCAACAAATAGCCAAAAAAGGCCTATACCAGACATCAAATCTGTAAGGATAGATTTATATTTCGACAACCATCTGTAAATACCCATTTTCATATTCCTAATTCTTTATAAACAGAATCTTTGTAATAATAATCTCCTTTTTCATTGTTCTTACGGTAATACTCCTCAGAGCTAGGCCAATTATTTATTGCGTATTCAATTATCTTTTGATTAAAACTTATATGAACCGCTAATTCACTATTTAAAATAGCAGGACATCGTTCGGTATCCCTGCTTCTCTTTTTATTTAAGTTAACAACTATAATAGGTTTTTCTCTTTTTAAAGCTTGATCAATTTCCCATCGAACAAATTTGTATAGAAATTTTGTGTTATTTCCTACAAGTAAAATAAAGACTTTTGAGTTTTTCATTCTTTCAGCAAGTCTCGCTTTTATTGTTTCTTCTGAAGACCAAGACATCAAATTATTCAAATCGTGAGCATCATAAAAGTTAAATGAAGAATTATCATTTTTTTTCCAAGCTTGCATCAATCTGTAGTAGTGGATATCATTATCAGCATCAAAAGCAACATATGTTTTATCTGTGTATATACTCATAATATTTTCTCTTTAGAATCTATTTTTATTTTCTCAAAACATTCATCTATATTAGCTATTTTTAGTCTCCAACTTTCTATTTCCTGACAATATTACTCCCATTGCGTTTTCTTTCATTGCCTTGCCCATAACGTTCGTATATATCCCATTGTTCTTATCCCCCCAAATTGGCGGTGTATGAACCATTGTTTATATATTTTTTTTACAATTAACTAATCCTTTTCAAAAATATCATCAACAGAATTCCTTATTCAATCAATAGACTTATTCGAAACGGGTGCAGTTCAGTCTTCCCGGGACTATTTTGACCTAACTACTCCTGAATATACCTTAAATCCCTACCCTGCGCAAGCAACCGCGTCGCAAAACAAGAACGCCGCGTAGGCGGCGTTATCGTTTTTGTTATTCCTGCTTTTTGAGCTGATTTTTTTAAAATATTTGCTATGCTTGTGGCAGAATACTTTCCACCCCTGAGTCTTCAAAAAGACAAACCTCCGGTTTATAACTTATATACAATACTTATGTCGATACCGGCGTATAACAGATAAGTAACCCGCTATCGCGACGCCAGGGTTTTCTCTATCTGGAAGACCGGTTTAATATCAACCGGAAGCACGGTCAATTTTTCTCTGAGCGTTTTCATTGAAGGTGTCTCAACCGCGTATGTTTCGATCAGTTTTTTTGCCCCTTCATAATCACCTTCCGCCTGGATTGTCAATATAAGAGAAGAAAGCTCGGTGACCACATCATATATCCGGTCAAAATTGACGCTGACTTTCTGGCTTGCCTCATCATATGCATACGCGCCTTTTTCCAGAAGGAAATTATAAATAATCGCGTTGCCGGCGCCGTGCGCTTCATTGATACCAAACCGTACTGAGCGAAATGTACCGGCGAGGAATGTGACCCATGTTTCCTTTTCAAATGATTCGGGATAAACGCCCTTACTGATCATAAACATATTGTTATACATACCAAGGAGATCAGCTTTACATTCTTCCAGCTTGGAATAGGTTTCCTTGAGTTCTTTTTTGACCTCAGTCTGTTTTCCATTAATAGTGATTTTGCCCGGTCCGACTCCGTGGGACATCTCATGCATCAAAGTATGATTGAAAAAACCATCAAAACTGACATACTGAAGCTGATCCGGAGCGATAATCAGCTCGGCGATCGGTAACAGTAATTTATTATATTTTGCTTCATGCATATTCTTCAGCATCACTTTTTTTGACCCTTTGGCTTCACGCACTCTCTCATCATTGGGCAGATTGAATGCCAGAGTCTGGACTCCCGCCTTTGTATCGCCTGCTGAAAAAACTTCCTGGACCACCATAATGGGTGACTCACTGCCTCTGCTAAAATTTTTATATTCATCGGGGATTGGCAAATTCTTTTCGATATCATTCAGATAACTGCCAAAAACAGCCAGTTTCGCGCTTTCAGCAGGATCTTTCAAGGTCAGAAAGCTCTCAAAGGATGCTTTATAGTTAAATAATTCGTCTTCGTAAACTTCATAGGGACCAATGATGAACTCGATAGAATGATCTTTTAAATCCATCCAGGCCATGTCACTCTCGAAATAATCATTTGATTCAAATCCATCCGCCCGGGTGATCAGATATTTTTTAAGGGAAGCGTTATCGGCATATTCCGCGGCCTGGCGAAGATATTTTGCCGCTCTGCTCAAAGGCTCTTTATAATATTCTGAATAGGGAATGGCAACAAGTTTGTCCCCATCCCGACGGATGACGGTGAATTCCGATGTAAAGGCCGGCTCATCTTCGGGATGATTTTTTAACCATTCCTGAAATTCTTCCTTGGTCATATCTTCCGGATAAAAATTCGCGCCCGCGGGTTTGGAGGCATTTCCGTAAAATGGCTTATCATGGTCCAGCCGGTCAAAGGGACCAAACATGATGTCAAAATAATCAAGGATGAGCCGGCTGTTTTCGTCTGTAGCCTCCATAAGGGTTGCTTTTAGATCATTATTTTTTGAATATACTTGATCCAGGTATATTTCATCCATGATTTTTGCCGCCATGAATAGTTTTTCAACGACCATTTTTTGGCGGTCGTCGAGAAGAGATTCATCATATTTTAGTTCGGTTGACGCGAACTGGTTAATTTTCTGCTGAAGCATAGGTACCTCATCACCTTGTTTCCCGCCGCACGAGAAAATTGTTAATCCGGTTACCGTTATCATCATTAAGGATAAAATATTTTTCATAAACATGTTCCTTTTATAAACTCCGGGATTACAATAAATTAAATTTTTCATTTATCGCTTAGTGCCGAAAAAATAAATTTTATACGATTAGTCGCTTTCATTCTTACAAATCTACTGCCCGATGATTACGGGTTTTTTATCTGCCTTGATCAGAAATTTGGTCAAACTCCCAAGCATAAAATCAAAGATACCCTGCTTTGAGTGAGCTCCGACTACCACGACGTGCGCCCAATCCAGATATTTCTTTTCAACCGCGTCTATAATATTCCCGGTAATCCGGGTCTTTTGAATATTTTTGAAGTTATGCGCCCTGAGATAAGCTTCGGCATTATCCAGGTAGTAATCCGCCGTCTCTTTGTTCGCGTTTGATGTCAAAATCATCACTTCCATTAAATCGGCGTTGGCTAACTGGGCCAGCCGTTGCATGGCCCTTGCCGCCGGCAGACTTCCGTCAAACGCCAGTAGAACTTTCAGTTTTTCGGCAGGGATATCGGGCACCGAAAATGTTTCAGGGACTCCATAAACCGGAGTAATTGAATGGTTCATGATCTCGGTGAGCGAATCCCCGGGCCTGTCATCCGCCTGGAAGTGGTAAAAAGTACGCAGCCCCACCATGATGGCGTCATAGTATATTGATTCCGCGATAATTCTTTCGCTCGGGCTTCCCTGGGAATGAGCGGTATGACAAGTGACGCCGGAGGCTTTGCAGGATTCTACGAATTTTTCAAGAAGCGCCTTTATTCTTTCTGAGGCCTGCGTTTCTTTTTTCTTTTCCAGTTTTTCAGCATAATAAAGCGCTCCCGCCGGTACCGGTCCAATTGATTTTTCAATACCGGGTATATCAAGAATTACCAGTCCGGTTAATTCAGCTTTATTGTTTTTGGCCAGTTTACAGGCGAGTTCTATCACTTTATCGGTGTAAGGCGACGGATCAAGGGGTACTAATATACGTTTGATCATGATTTCTCCTCATTCTCGAAAATTTATTTTGCTGTTTTAATCTTAAAATTATCGGATATAATATACCTGAAACACATTCTTCAGAACCGGTGCAAATCCATTGGTCTTCTTTATTGAATTTAACAAGTTTGTCAGAAAAATCAAAAACACTGATAGTCAATTTTGCCTCAGCTCTTAAAACAATTAAAAGATGAAAATTATCTGTAACCAACTTCCGCGGACAATGGTATTTTACTCTTCATAAAGGTTCCGCTGCCGCGGGCGATGATTCTTCCCTCAGAATCATATAATTCTGACTCGGCAATATAAAGACGCTTAGATTCGTTCACAACGCGGCCCCTGGAGATTAATTGTCCTTCTGTTACAGGTCTGATCAGATAGATATTAAATGATACCGTCAGCACAAATACATCGGGCACAAGCGAATTGACCGCAAAGAAAGCGGCGTCATCCAGCATCTTAAAATATACGGAGCCGTGGACCGCGTGGGCGGCATGAAAGAAATCCGGACGGTTTGTTATTGTAATCTCACTTATTCCATTACTAACCACCATTTCAGGGTGATAGAAATGGTTGATCGGAGCCGAAGCATACATTTTTTCGAGTTTTCTGTAATGAGATTCTTCCATTTTAGATATCCTTATCATAAATGATATAAAATTTAGCTAAACAAAATTTTTAAATAAAAAAACGGATTTGCCAGTTTCGTTTTTGGTATTTGATTTGCCATCATTCCACTGATAATCTCACTGACCTCAGCGCTGCGCGCTGCTCTGTTTATAACAAAATTTAAAAGGAAGTGAAAACGTCCGATTTTTTGTAACCGGGTACTGGTTTTAAATTCATTTCCCATTGTTTTCCAAAGCTGATGATCATATTCTGCAAGCATTTTTTCACTATAATCATCAAAAGAAATTGCTTTCTCCGCGGAGCGGACAGCTATTTTTGCGGAGTATAGGGCGTTTCCGATACCTTCTCCGGTAAACGGGTCTATCAATCCCGCGGCGTCTCCAATCAGCAGAAATCCATTGCCGTGAATTTTTCTGTGTTTACTGGCGATCGGAAGATTCCAGCCTTTTGGGCTCTCCAACGGCTCCGCCTCCGCGAAACGATCTTTGAATTTATCACTTGTAATGGCTTTCCTGAGCAAAAGTTTGAGATCAATATTACGTTTTGTAATCGTTTCATGAAGCATTCCTATTCCAACGTTTGCCGTGCCGTTATCAAGCGGGAAAACCCAAAAATACCCCGGCTGTACATCTTTTAAATAATGAATTTCTATCTGATCCGATAACTCTGAAACATTTTTATAATACTGTCTCAGGGCAATAATCAGGTGGCCGGGTTCGTGCCGGTAAAGACCTGTTTTTCGTGACACAACCGAATTAAAACCATCCGCTCCAATGACTATTTTACCGCGGTAAACTTCTTCTTTGGCCGTTTCAGAATTAATTCCGCGAACACCGCGTACAAATCCGTTCTCTTTAACAACATCTATAACCTTAAATCCCTGGATCACCCGATCCGCGGCTCTTGATGCTTCAGCAAGTAAAAACTGATCAAACACTTCCCTTCGGATGACCATTCCGCCGGGCATCCCCTTCCGCTTTTCACTCATCAGGCCGATATTGATCGTTGTGCCGGCGGGACTGCCAAATGTAATTGATCTGATTTCCGCGCCGGGCAGAGCGCATGCTTTTTCGAGCAAACCGAGATCTTTCAGAATATTCATTGATTTTCCCGAAACAGCGTCGCCGCAGATCTTATCTCTGGGAAATTTGTCTTTATCCAATAACAAGCTTTTTAATCCGGCTCTTTTCGCGTATAACGCGGCAGTCGCCCCGGCGGGACCGCCACCGACAATAATGACATCATATTCCGGATTCACTCTAGTTCCTTCTCCTCTGGTTGATCGTCTAATCTCTATCTAACCTGCTGGCTCAGATAACCTTATTGAAATTTTTATGCCAAAAGGACTTTTACTCAGTGTAATACTCAATTGTTCTGATTATCGCTTCCCGGCATACGGGGCAAAATCCCTTTTTCCCCTTGCTGAACATCGTACAATCAAGAGCCGGCCGGTACAGTCCTTTTGATGAATATCCGGCGCCTTCAAACGCGCCAACTTTACCGCTGTATCTGCTGTTATACAACAATGAATCCAGTTTTTTTGAGTTTTCTTTTGATAAAAGGATCGCCGTTTCCTGCATTTTTTTTATCTCCTCCTCCGGTGCTCCACGACGGTTCATTTCAGCAATTTTTTCATTGATGTCCCTACGGCTTTTCTGATAGTCCATCTCGGCTCCATCATAGGCATCTTTGTCCCAGGGTGTGGGAACCGGCATATTTTTTTCGACCAAATGGCCCCATTTAAGTTTAGCAGGATCCAGCAGCGCCGTAATATTGGGTTCGACCGGTTCTATTCCCTTCGGATAAAAATCATTGTATGCCGTCGAAGATGAGTAATATTCATCCGCGAGACCGGCGAAGGAATGACCAAATTCATGTAAAAACACATAGTCACGCCATTCATTGTCCGTAGTAAAAGTCAGGTAGAAATTATAAATTCCACCTCCCCCATAGCGCTCATGATTTACCATAATCAATAACGCGTCATAAGGTACGGCAGAGGCGATATCATGTAAACTTTTATTGTCTTCTGTGAGCAAATAACGAGGTGATTCCAGAGAGTTAAACGTTGCGTTCAGACTTGTATTCCGGTAAACATTATGCGTCGGCTGATCACATCCCGATTCCGCGGAGGGTCTGAATACTCCATATACGTTAAAATGATCTTTATAGGATTTATAAGGCTCATTATTGAAAAATACTTCGGTGAAATGCGTGAGATCTTTTTGAAGTTTATCTCTTTCACTTTCAGTGTAGCCTTCCGCAATGATAGCAAGATCAACTTTTTTATGCGGATTTCCATTCTTCACCATTTCATACACCTCTATACGGCTGTCCGCGTTTTCTCTAATGATCCCGACGTTATCCGGCTCCACGACGTTTTTAAAAATCACATTCATATTATTTTGTCGATCCCGTGCCTCGATCGTAAACAAAATTTTGTTTTTGGGATAAGGGATCAGGGCTGATTCATGGTAAACACGCTGAATCCCGTTTATCGCCGGAGCGGTCGTTTTATATTCTCCAAAATAACTGTCGTAGCCTTTTGAATAAATAAGAGCCCCTGATTTTTCATCATATACTTTGACAACATATCTTCCCGTATTAACTGTTTCTACCAGTTTATCCGGATTCCCGGCCCAGACTCCTCCCATGTATATGCGGTCAACTGTAATGATATCGTCCACCGCGTTTCCGATGTGGAAATAATCGATCCTCATGGTACGGTCAACGAAAAAATCATTAAAACTTACCTTCGAAGCGGCGAATAATCCGTTAACACCTATGATAATCATTAATATTATGCGCGTATAAATCATCTTTTTTCCTTTCCTGACAGAAAGATTAAATATAAATAATTATTTTAAATCGTAAGAATAATAAATTGATGTCATCCGGTTAATTTGAATTGATTTTGGTTTGACAAGATACGCCTGTCGAAGGATATGACGCAAAATATTTTTCATGATTTTCCCCGATATACTGAATGGTCAATTTCCCGCTGATATCCTCATGAGATATCAAAAAACATCCATTCATACCATCAGGTTTATAAAAAAATATCACTTTCGGGAAACTTTTTTGTGCAAAAATCATATGATTCCTTTATTTTAGCAGAAAATTTAACTTAATATCTAAATTAATTAGAGCCTAATACGGATTATTTTCCACATTATTGTGGTTGTTCAAAACAGAATGATCCGCATTATATAAATTATTTCAGAGGAATTTTGATGAAGGTATATAATAATATTCTCGATGTTATAGGTGAGACACCAATAGTCAGGCTAAACAAAATAGCCGGCGCTTCCGAAGCAAATGTTTACGCGAAACTTGAATTTCTGAATCCCGGGGGGAGCATCAAAGACCGTATTGCCCTGCATATCATCAACAAGGCGGAGAAAACCGGAGCGCTCAAAAAAGGCGGCACGATTGTCGAGAACACATCCGGTAACACCGGGGCCGGGCTGGCCATTGTAGCCGCGGTTAGAGGGTATAAGGCAATATTTACAATCCCGGATAAAATGAGCAGTGAAAAAATCAATTTTCTAAAAGCTTTTGGCGCGAAAGTCGTGGTTACTCCGACAAATGTCCCGGCGGATTCTCCTCAGAGCTACTATGAAACCGCAAAAAGAATCCATCAGTCCACCGAGAATTCTTTTTATGTCAATCAATATCATAATCCCGAAAATCCGGAGGCGCATTATAGTTCAACCGGGCCGGAAATCTGGGATCAGATGGACGGAAAGATTGATTACGTTGTGGCCGGTATAGGTACAGGCGGCACACTGAGCGGAGTGGCCCGATACCTGAAAGAGAAGAATCCTGACATTAAAGTCATTGCCGTTGACCCGGTGGGATCGGTGTTTTACGATTATTTTAAATCAGGAAAACTCATAGAACCTCATGTTTATAAGGTTGAAGGCGTCGGCGAAGATATGCTTGTGGACGCATTGGACTTTAACCTTCTTGACGATATCATTCAGGTGAACGATAAAGATTCATTTATGACAGTACGCGATCTGGCCAGAAAAGAAGGTATTTTCGCCGGTGGATCATCCGGTTCAGCGGTTTGGGGAGCGTTACAGATCGCTAAAAAAGCGGGTCCTGGAAAAAATATCGTGACCATTCTTCCTGATACGGGATTTCGATATCTTTCAAAAATTTACAACGACGAATGGATGCAGGATAACGGAATGCTTGAGATCATTCTCTCCGGCACGGTAGATGATTTTTTAAAGAAAAAACCAAAGAAATCATTGCTTTCCACGCACAGCGCTTCGGTCATATCCGAAGTCATCAAGATAATGAAAAACAATAGTATATCGCAGATGCCTGTTATCGATAACGATCAGCTTTTGGGATTAATCACTGAAAACAACCTTTTGAACTTTTTGATCGAAAACGAACATGACAAAAACCGTCCAATTTCTGATCTGATAGAAACCCATGTGCAAACAGCGACCGGGACTGATCCCATCAACGATGTGCTGAAAAAACTAAAATCAGCCGATGCGGTTCTGGTGATTGAAAATAAAAAAGTGAAAGATATATTGACTAAAATAGATTTGATCGATCTGTTAACATAACTTTAATAAAATTATTGCTATCATATCTCATCTGTTGTAAAAGTTAATGGTGAGAGGTTGGTAATTTGATGTAAAATTGAGTCTGTCCCGTAATATCAAATTTGTTTTTAGGGCGGACTCTTTTCACTTTTTATAAATAATCCCGGATGTCTCAATACTTATTTGAATTAAAACATCCGGATAGAAGATTTTCTCAGAATAAATTCAGCTTTTTTGATATAAGGGTTTGACTATATTTATGCAACTGTCATATATTATATAAATTATGCCTAAACAGAGAAAAAAATCTTAATGGGAAGCAAATGTTATCCGATTTATATTAAGACTTCCAAATTTAAGCCGAACCTTAATAAACGAAATGAAAGCAAAAGGCTGCGGTTCAAACACGTTTTTAACGATGGTATTGGGTAATGAAATTTAAAACTATTATTCTTCTTCTGATTGCATTCTCTGTTGTATATGCTCAGGATAAACGCAAGATTGGTCTGATTCCTTTCGAGAATAAGACCGGTGATTCAAGACATGAATGGGTTTCGAGCGGCCTTGATTATCTGTTGATGAATAAATTATCCGTGATATCAGGATTTTATGTTCCCGAAAAATCTCTGATGAGAGATGCTCTCAAGGAAGCCGGATATGGAACACGCGCTCTTGACGGAAGAATGAGTTATCACTTTGGGAAAGCATCTGGCGCAGAGGTGGCAATCACCGGATCATATACCATGAACGGCCAGACTCTGAACCTGCAGGTATCCTATTATAATACTTTTAACGGTTCGCTGATCATTACCGACAGTTATAATGAAAATATTTCCAACCTGTTTTCAACTTCGAGAAAAATTATTGACCGTGTCGTTACGATTGCCGGAATCGGAATATCCCCCATGGAAACCAATTTGATAAACCGCTCAATAACCACATCTATTGGCGCCTTTGAGAGTTTTGTGCGGGCCTATATGGAAAATGAGAATCCAAATGGGCGGATGGAGGTTATAACAGGTCTTTTCCGAAAAGCCATCCGTGAGGATCCTAAATTCTGGGAAGCATATTACAACTTGGGAATTGTATATTTTAACAGTAAAAAGTATGATGAGGCCATCGAGCAGTTCAATTCGGTCATCACTGCCCTGCCAAATTTTGATAAACCTTACTACGGACGTGGTTTAATTTATGAAAAACAAAAAAAATATAACCTGGCGATTGATGATTTTAAAAAAGTAACTGAATTTAACCCAAACGACTTTAAACCTTATTATTACCTTGGCAAAATAAGTGTTCTGGATAAGAATTTTAAGGATGCTCAAACCTATCTTGACAAGGCCCAAAGCCTGAATCCGGACTATGCCCCTATTTACTTTGAAATGGGAAATATTTATTATGACCAGAACCTCTACCGGAAATCAATAGAATACTACAAAAAAGCAACGGAATTAGATAATAATAATGTTCAGTATCATTTGATACTTGGTGAGACCTATTATCGCTCACAGATCTATTATAACGCGCTGACCGAGTTTAATTTTGTTCTTTCTCTGCAGCCCAATGAACCGATCGCCAATTTTATGCTTGGCGTGACGATATACAAACAGGCCGTTCTTGAAGAGTTGATTGACGCGTTTTTAGATATTTTGGCGGAGAGCAACACTGGCGGTCAAGAGGTGACCAACAACAAATTTTCTAAAAATACCGGTATTGATCCGGTAAAAAAACGAAAAGTCTATGAAGATATGGTTGACGCGTTCACCAAAGCATCACAAGCTCAATCCAATTTTATGGAAGCGACTTTCAATCTTGCTCTTACTTATTTCGAAATGGGTAATTATGAACTTGCCGAAAGATATTTTAAGGCTACCCTTCTGATAAATCCATATCTGATAAGAGCATACATGAAGCTTGCGGAAGTTTATGAAAAAACAAAACGGCTTGATCTTGCCATCGAGCAGTATAAAAAAGTGTTTGAAATAGAGCCGGCGATTTTTGTGTCCCAGCCGACACTCGGACCGGAACATCAATACATTAATGTCTTTGACAAATTTATGAGGGAACTCGACGGGAAGCTTAAGACCAATCCCAATGATACGAACAATAATTTAATTCTGGCAAAAGTTTTTCAGGCTCAGGGTTATTATGGCAAAGCAGCAAATGTGCTTCGAAAAGTACTGACCATGAGCCCGAATAATAATGAAGCAAAAAATCTGCTCACTAATTTAGAAAAATACACTAATTAAAACCGCATTCATCAGGCAATCTTTTCACTGATCATTCTTTCAATCTCGCCTTCTTCCGGAAAACGATATGTATTGTATTTGGAAAATATCTGCTCATCATTAAGAAAGACCTCAAATCTTCCGCCGCTGCTTTTTACCAGATCAATTTCCAGATCAAATTTTTTTTCTAATTCCTGCGCCAAACTGGCGGCTCTGGGGTAATAATTTCAAACAACACAATATTCAATTATCAATTTCATTTTAACTAATCCTATATTTAAATTCTATTCATATACAATTTATATGCTGATTTTATGTCTTCCATGCTATCGGAACCAAACTTATCCAGAAAAACACCCGCGATAACAGGCGCCGTAACCGCTTCCGCGATCACCGCGCATGCCGGTACAGCCGTGACATCGCTTCGTTCCTTATGGGCTTGAAAAGACTCCTTTGTGTTCATATCAACAGAACTTAGTGGTTTCATTAGTGTGGGAATTGGTTTCATGACAATTCTAAGAATAATATCCTCACCATTGGACATACCGCCTTCGATACCTCCGGCATTATTCGTTTTTCTCAAATATCTTTTACCATCATGAAAAATTTCATCATGAAATTCAGAACCTTTCCGGGCCACTCCTTCAAATCCGGTTCCAACCTCCACCCCTTTTACCGCCTGAATCGACATCAGCGCCGACGCGAGCAAGGAATCTAATTTCCGGTCCCATTGAATATAGCCTCCCAATCCGGGTGGAACATTCCTGATTATTATTTCGATGATTCCTCCGGTCGTGTCGCCTTCCTTTTTCACCTCATGAATATAGTTAACCATTTTCTCTTCGGTTTTTTTATCCAGGCATCTTACGGGCGAAGCATCGGTTATCTCTTTAAGATCCTTTATCTTCCTGGCTTTTTCGAGAATCTCCGCGTCAACCCGCACAGGACCGACCTGAATGACATGAGAATAGATCTGAATATCAAATGATTCGAGAAACTGTCGGACAAATCCTCCGGCCGCCACTCGCATTGCCGTCTCTCTCGCGCTGGACCGCTCAAGTACATTTCGAATATCATCAAAACCATACTTTAGAGCGCCCGGTAAATCGGCGTGACCGGGACGCGGTTTGCTGATCGGCTTTGCAGACCGGCCCTGCCCGACAGACATTTCATCACGCCAATTTTCCCAGTCCCGGTTTCGAAGCACAAAACTGATCGGACTTCCCAATGTTTTGCGGAAACGAATACCCGACAAAACTTCGATACGGTCATTTTCGATTCGCATTCGCCCGCCTCTTCCATAGCCTTGCTGGCGGCGATATAATTCGTGATTTACTTTTTCAATGTCTATCTCAAGATTTGCCGGAATCCCTTCAACGATTCCGACAAGTCCGGGGCCGTGGGATTCTCCGGCCGTTAAGTATCGAATCATTTGGGTCCTTTAATTTTCGATATTGACACCGGGGATATATTTGAGGGTCAGGTTAATGACATCTGATAGCGGTTCACGTGAAGTAAAGCCGGCGGCGTGATAATGACCGCCTCCACCGAATTTTCCGGCAATTTCCGCAACATTGATTCCATTTTTGGATCGTAATCCTACCAAAATTTCGTTGATCTCCTTTTCGATGAAGACGATAACGACATCCGCCTGATCATTCTTACGTAAAAGATCGATAATACCGTCAACTTCTTCAAGAGTGATTCCATGGACGCCTAACAGATTTTTGTCGGCAACCGCCCAGGTGACTCTGCCATTGGAGCGGATATTGGATAATAACTGTCCCCAGGCCTTTAACTGTCGCAGATTTCCACTCTCAAACACACGGTTATAGATATCAGTTGGATCGATACCGGCGCTTACGAGATCCGCGGCCATTTTGAATGTTGATACACCCGTCCGGTGAAATCTAAAACCGCCTGAATCGGATAAGATCGATGTATATAACGCTTCGGCGATGGACATGGAGATTTCCGTATTACAAAATTTGAAAAATTCATAAATGATTTCGCCGGTCGCTACTTTTTCAAGATCAACTAAAAGTAAATCTATCCAATCCTGTTTAACCGGATGGTGATCAAGACAAACCTTATAGGCCTTACTCGCATGAACAGGTTCGTAAAGATGATTCAGCCTGTCGAGTGCGCTGACATCCAGGATGATAATCACATCCGCGTTTTTGATTGCTATTTTTGTGTGAGTATCGTCAAGCCGGTTAATGATATTCTCCGTATTGAGAAAGTCGTATTTCGGAGGGATCTCACCGGGTACAATCACATCAACCGTTTTATTTAAACTCTTTAAATACTGATTTAACGCCAGGAGAGAACCCAAAGCATCCCCGTCAGTATAAACATGACTGGTCAACACAAATCTCTCATTCTTCAAAATCAGTTTATGTAATTCTTCAAATTTTCTATTCATATTCCGAAACAAAACCTTTTATCTGATTAGATTCATTCTACACACCTCATCATACAGCTATGAAAATAATAACCAAATCACCAGCTAAAGTTGTGATGCATGTGTGTTTTTAGCGAGAATTTCAGTCTATAGAGAAGGTTATGCCTCCAAACTATTTTATTTTTATACTTTCCGGCGATATCGATCACTCGACCTATTTCAGTAAATTTATCTTTTCAATAATACCGTCAACCATTTTATCGGTTGTGGCATTCCCGCCGAGATCCGGAGTCAGACATTTTTTTTCCGAAAGGAAGAGAACCAGCGCCGCCTGGACGCGGTCCGCGGCTTTTTCTTCACCGATATGGCGCAGCATCATATTTGCGGATAAAATCGTGGCCATGGGATTCGCTACTCCTTTACCCGCGATGTCCGGCGCGCTCCCGTGAACCGATTCAAAAACGGCGATATCATCACCAAGATTGGCGCCCGGAACGACTCCGAGTCCCCCAACCAGCCCCGCGGCAAGGTCAGAAATAATATCACCATAAAGATTGCCTAAAACCATCACGTCAAACTGCTCAGGATGCATCACCATTTGCATAGCGCAGTTATCTACTATAATTTCCTTATAGGTAATTTCCGGATATTGGGCGGCGACTTTTCTGACACTATCAAGGAAAAGTCCGTCACTCTTCTTCATAATATTGGCTTTATGCACAGCATGGATGGTCTTCCGTTTACGCTCACTAGCCCATTTAAACGCCGCTTTTGCGATGCGTGTGGATGCTTTTTCGGTAATAATTTTTAAACTTTGCGCGACACCGGGCGCGACTTCGTATTCCATCCCGCTATACAGATCTTCCGTGTTTTCTCTGAATATGACAAGATCAATTGGTGTATGATGTAAAGAAATTCCAAGAGCTGAACGTACTGGACGAACATTAGAATAAAGATCCAACGCCTTTCTAAGACCAACATTAACCGATTGAAAACCTCCCCCGATCGGTGTGGTAATAGGTCCTTTTAGAGCAACTTTATTTTTCTTAATCGATTCCAGAGTTTCATCCGGAAGCGTTGTGCCATGTTTTTCAAGGGCAACAGAGCCTCCATCCGCAATTTCCCAGTCCACCACTATCCCGGCCGCCGCAATCACTCTTCGGGCAGCGGAAGTAACTTCCGGTCCGATTCCGTCACCGGGGATAAGAGTGATATTATATACGTTACCTTTATCTTTAGTTTTATCTGCCATCATACATCCTTTATATATTATTTCTTTCGATCCCGTGAACTTATCAAAATCGAAATTGCTGATTGTTTATTGTGAAATTTGATAGTTTTAATTATGATTCAAAAATAATTTTTAAATGTAATAAAAAAACAGGGGAATAAAAAAAAAAATGGTAATTTTCTGCTAATAATGACAATAATTAATAACGATTTTACCATTTTTATAAAAATAAAAGGGACAAGGACAGACATACAACCTTGTCCCCTGTGATTTTAGTTTTTTTGAAAAGTTATTTTATCAGAATCGTAATCAATCTTAAATTGATCACCCTGGACAATGTTACCGGCGATTAGTTCTTTCGCGAGCTGATCCACGACTTCCTTCTGCAGCAGGCGTTTCAATGGCCTTGCTCCGAAAGCCGGATCATACCCTTTTTGAATCAGATAGTCTACCGCCCTGTCGGAAAGTTCCGCGCTCAGTCCTTTTTCCACCAGTAATTTTTGAATGAGACTAAATTGTATCCGTATAATTTCTCTGAGATTATCCCTGCTTAAAGCATGAAACACTATAATATCATCAACACGATTTAAAAATTCCGGTCTCAGGCTCTGTTTCAGGATATCAAACACTTTTACCTTAATTTCTTCATAAATCATCTCTGTATCTGACCCTGCCAGTTCATCGGTTCGCTCCCTGATATACTGAGCGCCCAGATTGGAGGTCATAATGATTATGCTATTCTTAAAATTTACCGTTCTACCCTTATTATCGGTCAACCGCCCGTCATCAAGAACCTGTAACAGAATATTAAAAACATCGTGATGAGCCTTTTCAATTTCATCGAGCAGAATTACGGAATAGGGCTTCCGGCGAACGGCCTCGGTGAGCTGGCCCCCTTCATCATATCCTACATATCCGGGTGGAGCGCCGATGAGACGGGACACACTGTGACTCTCCATATATTCGGACATGTCTATCCTAATCATGGCGTTTTCGTCATCAAATAAAAATTCCGCCAGTGCTCTTGCCAGCTCCGTTTTACCCACTCCCGTCGAACCCAAAAAGATAAAAGAACCGATTGGTCTGTTCTGATCGCTCAGACCGGATCTGGATCTTCGAATGGCGTTTGATACGGATACGACCGCTTCATGCTGCCCGATCACACGTTCTTCCATTCTGTCTTCCATTTTCAGTAATTTTTCTTTTTCGCTTTCCAGCATCTTACTGACGGGAATTCCCGTCCATTTTGATACTATCTCAGCGATATCTTCGTCTCCCACTTCCTCCTTCAACATTTTTTTTGTTTTTTGCAACTCCGACAGCCTTTCATTCAACTGAAGCAATTCTTTTTCTGCTTCCGGAATACGGCCATAGCGAATTTCAGCGACCCGGTTTAATTCTCCGTCACGCTCGGATTTTTCCATTTCACTCTTATATTCATCGATTTTTGATTTCAGACTCCGAATCGATTGAATGATATCTTTTTCCGCCTTCCACTGGGTTTTCAACCGCGCCGAGGATTCACTCAAATTGCGAATCTCATTTTTGACGACTAAAAGCCGTTCAGCAGAAACCTTATCTTTTTCCTTCTTTAAAGCAACCGTTTCAATTTCGAGTTGTTTAATTCTTCTCTCCACATCGTCCAGTTCTTCAGGCATAGAATCAATTTCAATCCTCAATTTAGACGCGGCTTCGTCCACAAGATCGATGGCTTTGTCAGGAAGAAAGCGGTCGGAGATATAGCGGTGAGACAAAACGGCCGCCGACACCAGCGCTGAATCCTGAATCCGTACCCCGTGATGAACCTCATATTTTTCCTTGAGCCCGCGCAAGATGGATATGGTATCTTCGACTGACGGCTCTTCCACTAAAACCGGCTGAAATCTTCTTTCAAACGCGGCATCCTTTTCAATATATTTTCTGTATTCATTAATCGTAGTGGCGCCGACCGCTCTCAGCTCGCCTCTTGCTAAAACCGGTTTCAGCATATTGGAAGCGTCCATCGCGCCCTCGGCCGCTCCCGCCCCAACAAGTGTATGCAGTTCATCAATGAACAGGATGATTTTACCCTGGGATTCGACAACTTCTTTTAACACTGCTTTTAGACGCTCTTCAAACTCTCCTCTGAATTTTGCGCCCGCGATGAGAGCTCCCATGTCCAGCGCTACAATTTTTTTATCTTTCAAATTTTCAGGGATATCCCCATTGACAATTCTGTGCGCAATGCCTTCAACAACCGCGGTTTTGCCAACCCCCGGTTCACCAATCAAAACCGGATTATTCTTGGTGCGTCTCGAGAGTACCTGCAACACCCTGCGAATCTCCTCGTCACGACCAATGACGGGATCTAGTTTTCCCTGGTATGCCAACCTTGTCAGGTCTTTGCTGTATCTTTCCAGGGCCTGATATTTTGCTTCTGGATTCTGGTCCGTTACACGCTGATTTCCTCTGACTTCACGAAGCGCTTTTAGGATCATCTCTTTGTTTAAACCAACTGAACCTAATATTTCAGCCGCGCTTCCGTTTCTTTCCGCGCTTATCGAAATAAACAAATGCTCAGTACTTATAAAATCATCATGCAATGCGTGAGCTTCATTGCCCGCCTCACGAAAAATCCTCTGTAAACGGTCACTAAAATAGGCATTACCGGTCGATCCGCCGTAAACTCTGGGCATATTTTTAAACGTTTCATCAAGTTTATTGATTATCAAATCAATCGGGACACCGTATTTTCTTATGGTAGCGCTGACAACGCCATCCGCATCGCTTATCAGCGCTTTTAACAAATGTTCAGGTTCAATTTGCTGGTGCTCATTTTCAACGGCCATATGACTCGCCTTTTGTAAAGCCTCCTGAGCTTTAATCGTATAATTTTCAAAATTCATTCCAACCTCCATAATAGTTTATTTTCAGGAGCTGCAATAACAATGCCAATCGAATTAAACACGTAACTTATTGATTCTGTTGAGTATACAGGAATGTATTTCAGGAAGGATTGATTAGTAAATTATGCCAGAACGACAGATGTCGTTTTATTTTTCTTCCTCATCGTCTTCACTGGCGCCTTTTTTGAACTGTTTGATACTGGATCCAAGGCTTTTCGCCAGATCAGGCAGCCTTTTTGCTCCGAATAAAAGAATAATAATTGCAAAAATGATGATTAATTCGGTTAACCCAAAGTTCATATAATTTCCTTTGCCATTAGTTGAACATCATCTAAAGTTTATGATTATATTGCTATTAAGTTACATAAATAGGTTTATATTCCGCAACTAATTTTAATCATGACTCAACTTTTCCGATTTATAAACAAAAAAAGCAGGTACAATGACCTGCTTTTCTTTGAATTCAATAAAATGATATTAATTTACTTTGATTTCTCTCGGTTTCGCTTCTTCCGCTTTGGGTAATACTATCGTCAGAATTCCGTCTCTGAAGGATGCGTCGATACCTTCCGGGTCAATTTTTTCATTGATGTAAAATGCTCGTTGGAATTTGCCATTTTTTCTTTCAAAGCGATGGAAAACCGCTTTGTCAGCTTTATTGTCGATTTTTTTCTCTCCGCTGACAGATAACACATCATCTTTAAAAGTAATATTCACATCCTTTTTTGCAATACCCGGAATTTCAAAAGTCATAATAAACGCGTCATCGTTTTCCAGCACATTCACCGGTGGCTGGAAATCCTGAAAACGACTATCACCGACTTCTGTACCAAAAAAATCATTTAATATGTGCTCATTTTGACGCGACGGTGAAATATAATTTCCGATCGGATTTAATTTTAACATATTCATACTGCCTCCCTTTACTGATATTATCTATCAATTATCATTAGTTTGATATTATATTAGACAATATGCGTGCCAAAGTCGCAAATATATTGATAAATGCCTATTATTAATCAATTTAACAATACTCACATTAAAAATTGTCAAGACAGTAAACATGTCAGTATTTCAATTTATCGGAACAAATGTCTTATTAGTGCGCCATAATGACATCATACAATTAGGATATATTGCCGGGGGCGGCCGGATGTAAATTTTTAGTGGTTGAAAACTTCATCCAATTTCGAGATTTGATAAAGTTTTGATTTTTTTACTGCGGGAGATTTCTTTACTCGCGGGATAACGATGTTTTTAAATCCCAGCTTTTCGGCTTCACTAACGCGCTCCTGAAGAGAACTCACACCGCGGAGTTCGCCATTTAATCCAACCTCGCCGATAAATACAGTCTGGTGATCAGTCGTCTTTTCCTGGAGGCTGGATAACAAGGCCATGCAAATACCCAGATCCGCGGCCGGTTCATCAATGCGTAATCCGCCGGCAGTTTTGATAAAGACATCATGAAATCCAAAGGGTTTGCCGTATTTTTTCTCCAGCACGGCAAGTAAAAGATTAATCCTTCGCTGATCAAATCCGGTCGAGGTCCGCTGCGGCATCCCAAACTGTGTTTTTGTCACCAGCGCCTGAACCTCCACCAGCAACGGCCTGTTTCCCTCCATAACGGCAATGACGGTGGTTCCCTGACGATCATGTTCCCCGCTATTCAAGAACAATTCAGAAGGATTAGAGACCGGTTCAAGTCCGGTCTTCTGCATTTGAAAAATTCCGATCTCATTTACGGCGCCAAATCGGTTTTTGATACATCGCAGTATCCTGTAATCATGATTATTGTCCCCCTCAAAATAGAGAACCGTGTCCACCATGTGTTCAATGATTTTTGGCCCCGCAATGGATCCGTCTTTTGTCACATGGCCCACGATAAACACCGGAATGTTGTTGTATTTCGCGAAATATTGCAGTTTCGCCGTACAGTACCGAAGCTGGCTGCTATTTCCCGGAATGCCATCAATTTCTTCACTGCTGACCGTTTGTATGGAATCGATAATGACCAGAGCGGGATTTTCTTTTTCCAGCAACCCGGTCATATTTTCGATATTTGTTTCACTCAGGAAGAAGATATTCTTGTTATCAAATCCAATTCGTTCCGCCCGGTCCTGTATCTGTTCAAGAGACTCCTCGCCCGAAATGTAGACACTTTTTTGTCTGACCGAAATTTTGTTTAACATTTGCAGCATAATCGTGGACTTTCCGATACCGGGATCACCACCGATCATGATGAGCGCCCCCTGGACAATTCCACCCCCGAGTACTCGATCAAGCTCTGAAATACCCGTCCGCACACGAATTTCATTCGTGTTTCTTTTTTCCGTTAAAGGGATGAGCTCAACCGCTTGGATTGGTCGGTCACCCTTATTGCCTGACGGGCTTTTTTCGATATGTTCTTCCAGACTGCTCCAGCTCATGCATTCGGGACATCTTCCCAACCAGCGCTGGGTTTGATATCCACAGGCGGCGCAAATAAAGGTTGACTTGGTTGAGCGGGACATAACAGAGCCTTCCGTTCAATATTTTCGATAAAATTACATTCTATACGGAAACATTATTATTCTGATATCAAATGAAGTTCACAGAAAATGAACACATCTTGAGAATTCAGGAAAAAAAATACCGGGCATTACCACCCGGTATTAAGAAATATTATTTTGCTCTTTCGAGATATTTCCCGTCACGCGTATCTATTCGGATCACTTCACCTTCCGATATAAACTGCGGCACCTGCACTTTGAGACCTGTTTCCAGTGTCGCGGGTTTATAAGAGGATGTGATGGTCGCCGTTTTCATTGTCGGCTCGGTCTCAACAACTTTCAGATCCACTGTATTCGGTAAATCCACACCAATGGCTTCAGTATTATAAAAACTCACATCTACTGAAATATTCGGAAGCATGTAAAGATGCGCGTCACCCAACAATTCTGAGCTAAGAGGAATCTGCTCAAACGTTTCCTTGTCCATAAAATAATAATGCTGTCCGTCATCGTACAGATATTCCATGACACGATTTTCTAAATTTGCCTTTTCAACGGTCTCATCCGAACGGAACCGGTTTTCCGCGTTGGTACCGGACTTAATGTTTTTCATTTTTGTCTGAACGGAGGCCTGACCTTTTCCGGGGGTAACATGCATGACATCGGTAAGAACATAGAGGTCATCGTTATATATAATGATCATTCCTTTGCGCAATTGTGTCGCTTTTAACTTCATCTGGTACTCCTGTTTTTTTCATCATCGAGATATTTTTGTATGTCCAGTTTGTATTTATAATTTTGAACTTCCTTTTTCACCAGTTGCCTGTATGCTCTTGAATTAAATAATTTTTTCAGTTGGGAATCAAGCGGTATAATTTGTTTGGAAACAAACCACTCTGCGGGCTGACCGGTATTCAAATCAGTAATAGCTCCATACTCCATTGCCCAGGCCACCTTCTCAAGAGGATAGATTTTTGTATCTCTTATCATGGCCAGCAGCTTTGCCTGATCCAGGGGATCTATGTAATAAAACACCTTCGAATAGAGGCAGGCATTATGAAAATGCTGTGGAATATTCACCAGGCCGGCCAGCTTCAAGCGCCAGGAAATTATTATGAGCAATTCGACCGCTTTTGAGGCCATCCCCAAACCGGGAAATCGCTGACCCGGCAATATGGGCTTTTCGGGTGTGAAATCTTTGTATGGATTTTGCATACACATCCATTCAATCGCAATTGTCTCAAATGTTTTGCCGTTTAGGTCAGTCCTGAACGGCATATCGATCTGGATCCGTTCTTTCTTCAGAATCAGCTCAAACAGCATTTTGTCCGGTTCCTGAACCTTATCATAGACCGTTAACCGGTGTCTGTAGGGATCGTTTGTATCCAAATTAAGGACAAGTTTTTCGAATCCCTTCTCTTTTAGAATTTTCTTAACATCATATTTTTCCAATGCGAGTTCAATTCCCGCCTTTGAATAATATCCCAGAAAAAAGCTATGCCCTCTCTTCCCAATATCTATGTTAAAAAAATCTTCTTCCATCAGGAAAGACTGGTCGGAATTTTCCTTCTGTAATTGCGCGGTTGTTAGTTTTTTAGCAACCTGCCAATATTTTTTTTGTATTTTAAAACTCATTTTTTATTCATTTCAATATTTATTTTGTAAACAGTATTCAAGAAAATCATAATATACTTCCCAGCTATCCGCTCCATAGCCTCCTCCGGCTATCACAATCAAAGGTATATTCCGTTTTCTCACTTTTCGATACACATACAGGTTTCTTTTCAGCATTCCTTCGCGCGTTAATTTCATATCCGCGAGCATATCCTTTTCATACGGATCGGACCCGGCAATGTAGAAGACCGCGTCCGGTTTGAAAGCCATGCATGATTCCGATAATTGCTGCTCGAGAATTTCAAGATATGTGTCATCGTCACAGTTTTCGGGAAGCAGAATATCCTGATTCCACCTTCCTTCGATCTCCACCCAGGTATTCGCGTGCATGGAAAATGTGAAAACATCGGGATCGTCCTTAAAATAAAGTAAATTGCCGTTCCCCTGATGGTAATCAAGATCAATAATCATAAATTTCCTGGCGCGGTGCAAATGCCGGAATTTCTGTATGGCAATCGCGACATCGTTGATCAGGCAGAATCCCTCCGCCTTGTCCGGGTGCGCATGATGGTATCCACCGCCCAGATTAAATGTCGGCTTGTTCCATTTCAGAGCATAAGCCGTCGCCATTAAGGTACCGCCTGTCACAGCCCTGAAATATTCCAATATAAAATTGTCCCAGGGATTAACAATTCCGAGCTTCAGAATTTGACTGACATTTTGCGGATCCTGCAAAGATTTCAGGTATTTTTCCGTATGAACAAGTTTAAGATCCTCATATGAACACAAATCAGGCCGCAGGACATTTCTTCTTTTCAACAGTTTTTTCGCGACCAACTTATCTCTTATCTTTTTGTACTTCATGATATCAAAAGTTTGATGATCGCCTGAAGTGGGAAGTCCATAAATGTAATCTGATGAGAAAACAACTTTCGCGTATTCTTTCCTGAAAATATGCCACATGTTAGATTTCACCCGCCCAGTTTTCATTCATGAGAGTTACTATTTCTCCCGGGATATCCGTTATATTCAGTATTTTCAATAATTTTACATAGGCTGATTCAATTGTCATATCACCAAGCCCCACCGCGCCCGCTTCAAGCGCTTTCTGACCGCTTTCATACAATGATAAATCTACAGAACCATGCATTGAATTGCTACAGATAAAAACTGATTTGCCCAGCTTTGTCGCGTTTTGTATAAACGGTATCCAATCCGGCGACGTATTTGGGAGATTACCGGCTCCAAAACCGGCCAGAATAAATGCCTCCAAGTCATTTTCCAACAAAGGAAAATAATATTTGGGATTCAGTGAAGGCACGATATTTATAATCAGCGCTTTTTGTTTGAAACCGGGAAGAAAACTGTATTTTTCAACGGATTTGTACAAAAGCAGTTGGTTTAACTTGATCTTGAGACCTATTTCCCCTATTAAAGGAAAATTAGGCGATTCAAACGCGTCATAGCTGCTGATACTCACTTTTTTTGCCCTGCTGCCCCTAACAATCTTTTGACCGAAAACGATAAGCACTTCAAAAATATCCAGAGTAGCCAGTTCCACGGCATCGATCAGGTTTGTCCTGGCATCGGAGCGCAATTTTGACAATGGACGCTGCGCCCCGGTAAGGATCACCGGTTTATTGAGATTTCTCAAAGTAAATGAAAGGGCTGCCGCCGTGTAAACCATTGTATCTGTGCCATGGATGATAACAAACCCATCATATTCGTCCATTCTCGCGTGAATTAACTCTGTGAGAATTTGCCATTCATTGATCCCGATATTGGAACTGTCAAGATTGAATGGTATTTCAACATCTATATCCGCGATACGGACAATTTCCGGAACATTTATCAGGATCTGGCTTTGAAAATTTCCGGGCGCCAGGATACTTTTCGGCTCCGCGGGCACCATTCCAAAGGTCCCGCCGGTGTGGACAAGGAGAATTTTTTTCATAAATTACAATTTTTCTACTCTTACGTGCGAGTGATCACAACTACATTATAAGATAATAATTATAATGAATAAAAAAAAAGAGGAAATTTTCAGGCAGGATACTGATTAATTTCCTGAAACCTGGAAGTTTCCTCGACGAAATAAAAGCCACCGTCAAAAACGGTGGCTTTTTTGTTGAATCAGCTATTTATCCAGAGCGGCCTGAGCGGCTGCCAGACGCGCTATTGGTACACGGTAAGGAGAACAACTTACATAGTTCAATCCCACCCGGTGACAGAACTCAATGGATTTTGGATCGCCGCCGTGTTCACCGCAAATCCCGACCTTCAGATCCGGTTTGGTTTGACGTCCTTTTTTCAGGCCCATTTCAACGAGCTGTCCGACACCACTCTGATCGAGGGTCTGGAACGGATCCTGCGGCAGGATTTTTTTATCCTCATATTCTTTCAGGAATTTTCCGGCGTCATCACGACTAAATCCGAAAGCCATCTGTGTAAGATCGTTGGTACCAAATGAGAAAAATTCCGCTTCTTCGGCTACTTCGTTCGCCGTGAGCGCGGCTCTCGGGATTTCAATCATCGTTCCTACCAAATAGGCGACTTTAACATTCATCTCCTTCTGAACTTCTTCGGCAACTCTTACTACCACCTGTTTTTGATTTGCCAGTTCAGCCTTCGTTCCAATCAGAGGAATCATGATCTCCGGATAAACTTCAATGCCTTCCTTTGTTAGCTGACAGGCAGCTTCCAGAATAGCGCGGGCCTGCATTTCAGTAATTTCAGGATAGGATATGCCAAGACGGCAGCCACGATGACCAAGCATCGGGTTAAACTCATGAAGAGCATCAACTTTCGCCTTGACTTCTTCCAGGCTGATTCCCATCTCTTTGGCCATCTCCGCTTGATTATCATCATCGTGAGGCAGGAACTCATGCAGGGGTGGATCAAGCGTTCTTACGGTCACAGGCAGTCCATGCATTGCCTTAAAAATTCCATAGAAATCATCTCTTTGATAAGGAAGCAATTTATCAAGCGCCTTGCGTCTTCCGGCCTCATCTTCCGCCAAAATCATTTCCCGGACCGCCTTGATCCGATCACCTTCAAAGAACATGTGTTCGGTACGGCATAAACCGATACCTTCAGCGCCAAAATCGCGGGCCACACCGGCATCATGCGGAGTATCCGCGTTGGTGCGTATTTTTAATCTTCTTACCTCATCAGCCCATGACATTAATTTGCCAAAGTTACCCGAAAGTTCCGGTTGGGTAGTGGGTACTTTTCCTTCAATTACTTCACCTAATGATCCGTCGAGCGAAATCCAGTCGCCCTTTTTATAAACGTTGCCGTCCACGGTCATCGTTTGTTCTTTATAGTTGATTCTCAATGCACCGCTACCGGCGACGCAGCACTTACCCATTCCACGCGCCACCACAGCCGCGTGTGAGGTCATACCGCCGCGGGCCGTTAGAATACCCTTGGCAACATTCATACCGCCGATATCTTCCGGCGATGTTTCAATTCTTACGAGAATAACAGATTCTCCACGTTCTGCCCATTCTTCAGCATCATCCGCATGGAACACGATACGTCCAGTCGCCGCTCCGGGAGAGGCGGGCAACCCTTTCGCAATGACAGTTTTGCTCGCTTTTGGATCAAATGTTGGATGGAGTAACTGATTCAGCTGATTTGGTTCAATTCTTTTTAAAGCTGTTTTCTTGTCAATCATGCCTTCATCCACCATCTCAACGGCAATACGCACAGCGGCGGCAGCGGTACGTTTACCCGTGCGTGTCTGGAGCATCCATAAACGTCCTCTCTGGATCGTAAACTCGATATCCTGCATTTCCTTGTAATGATTTTCAAGATTTTTGTAAATCGATTCGAGTTCAGCGTAAGCTGTCGGCATTACTTCCTGAAGTGTTTTATGGGTTGGATCACTCTTTGTCGATTCATTAACCGGCTGCGGCGTCCTGATTCCGGCCACAACATCTTCACCCTGGGCATTGATCAGATACTCACCGTAAAATTTTTTTTCTCCGGTGGCAGGGTCACGGGTGAAAGCAACGCCTGTGGCGCAATCATCGCCCATATTTCCAAAGACCATCGCCTGGACATTGACTGCTGTTCCCCAGTCCGCCGGGATGTTATTAAGTTTTCTGTAGGTAATCGCCCGATTATTATTCCAGCTCCCAAAAACCGCGCTGACGGAACCCCATAACTGGACCCAGGGATCGGTGGGGAATTCGGAGCCCGTTCTTTTTTTGATTTCTGCCTTGAAAAGTGAAACCAATTCTTTTAAGTCATCCGCCGTTAAATCGGTATCATTCGTCACATTTCGTTTTTCTTTGACTTCATCGATAATCACCTCGAACGGATCTTCCTCTTCTTTCGATTCCGGTTTCATACCCATCACCACATCACCATACATCTGTACAAAACGGCGGTATGAATCCCATCCAAATCTCTCGTTACCGGATTGTTCGATAATTCCTTTAACCGTCTCATCGTTTAAACCCAGATTGAGAACAGTATCCATCATACCCGGCATCGAAGCAGGCGCGCCTGACCGAACAGACACCAGAAGAGGATTTTTTGAATCACCAAAAACAGAATCCATTTCTTTTTCGATGTGTTTCACACCTTCCATCACCTGTTTCTTAACATCATCGGTATATTTTCCGTCGTTTGCGTAAAATGTAGTACAAACTTCCGTTGATATGGTAAATCCCGGTGGTACAGGGACGTCCAGATTAGACATTTCAGCAAGATTCGCACCTTTTCCGCCGAGTAATAACTTCATACCCGCGTTACCGTCTGCTTTTCCTGCCCCGAATTTATAAACAAATTTTTCTGACATGGGGAAAACCTCCGTAGAACTTTTTATGTTTAGTGATTATATTATCAAAATAATGAATTTGAAAGATACGATGAGCCCCCATTTATGTCAAGTAAATGCGTATTAAATAAAGACGATTTAGATAATCTTAACAATTAGCATCATCATCCTGAGTTATAATTTTATTGATGATTAGATTATTAATTTGATTGACTATGATGTTTTGTATTTTTATATTCAATCCAATTGTTTTACATATAAAACAAAAGTTACAAATATAACATAAGCTTAATAATCGGAGCCCGGAACATTGGAAACATGGAAAGAATTTGACCACAATTCCACGACGCACAGCGTCGCCCATCATTTGATGACAATCTACGATTTATTAAATGAATATGGTTATGCCAGAGTGACCGATGTAGCAAAAAGACTTAATATCACCAGGGGCAGCGCGTCTCTGACAATTAAATCCCTTAAGGATAAGGGACTGGTGGGAGAAGATGAAAACCGATTTTTGAATTTGTCTGAACAATCACGCGGAATTGTGGAGATGATTAAACAGAGAAGGATTGCCGCGTTTACATTTTTCACGGAAGTGCTCGGAATTTCTGAGCGACAAGCCGAGATTGACGCCTGTAAAATTGAACACCTTTTGAGTTACGAAACTTATGAAGAACTGACGCATTTTATTGATTTTACTCTCAGCGAGAAAAAAACCGCGTCCGCTTTTCTGGATCAATTGGAGAATTATCGACAAACCCTAAAACGGTCAGCATCATCAAGGGGAAGAAAAGAGAAATCATCCTCCAACCGTTTTGAGAAATACTAATCACTAAGGATGTGCAATGAAAAAGATATTGACCCTCAATGAATTGATGCCCGGTGATGAGGCGGTTATAAGCGGAGTGGATGATGACACAAACAGTCAGGAGCGTTTGAGGGATATGGGATTGAGCGACGGAACACCACTGCGTGTAATAAAGTACGCGCCCCTGGGGGATCCAATTGAAATAAAGATTCGCGGTTTTCATTTGTCTATCAGGAATTCTGTAGCCAAACAAATTCGCGTTCGAAGAAGGAATGGGAAAGGAAAGATGAATTGAAAGGAATTAAATTTCAGCCTATCAGTTCCGAAATTATAGACCGAAGCAAAAGAACACCCTGGATCGCTATTCTGGGAAATCCAAACTGTGGAAAAACAGCACTTTTTAACAGATTGACGGGATTGCATCACAAGGTGGGAAATTATCCCGGGATCACTGTTGAAAAGAAATCCGGATGGCTTAGAGGACACAAGGTTCAAATTAGAGATTTTCCCGGAACCTACAGCCTAAACGCCAAGAGCATCGACGAAAAGATTGTCTCGGATATGGTTCAAAGCTGGAGGGATAAGGAGAACAGGCCGAATGCCGTTGTCGTTGTTCTTGATGCCACAAATCTGCAAAGAAATATTTATCTTGCTTTGCAAATACTGGATTGGTCAATTCCCACGGTTATTGTTCTTAACATGATGGATGAAGCCAGAAAAAAAGGTCTGAAAATAAACGTTCCTCTGTTAAAATCCCGGCTAAAAGCATACGCCGTGATTCCGGCTTCCGCGAGATATGGCGAAGGGATTTCTGATATCATTGACGCTATCTTAAAAGCGCCTGATCAATATAAACCCAAAGCAACACGACCAAGACTTCTTGAGATTGACCGGTTTCTGGAACCACTGAATCCGGTGATCACATTTCTTTCTGAGCGGGAAAACAAACTCAACCATTCTCCCCTGATTGACGCGCTGCGGCTTATTGGTGAAGTCAATTATATCGTTCATCTGGAAAAGATACTGTCATCGGAAGAAATCGATGAGTTAAGGAGCCTGCTGGAAGGTGTCCGGGGTGAATTTAAAAAACGCGATATTCCCTATCAGGCCCTCGAACCTGCTTCAAGATACGCGTTTATTGATGTATATTTATCAAAAGTGGTCAATGAAGATAAAATTGAATTGAAAAGTTTCAGCGAGAAGGTTGACTCGATATTGACTCACAAGGTTTTCGGACCGATCGCGTTAATATTAGTAATTGGTTTTATTTTTAACGCCATATTCAGCTGGGCGCAATATCCGATGGAAGTGTTTTCCGGAGGAGTGGAATGGATATCTGCCCAGGCGAATTTGCTTCTCCCCGAGGGAGTTCTGAAAAGCCTGTTGGTTGACGGTATTATTGCCGGTGTGGGCAGTATTCTCGTATTTTTTCCACAAATTATTCTACTCGTCTTCTTTCTGACACTTCTCGAAGATACCGGCTATATGGCGAGAATGGCTTTTATGCTGGATCGCCTTATGGGTAAAATTGGTCTTCATGGACGTTCAGTACTGCCTCTTCTCAGTGGATTTGCATGCGCAATTCCCGCGATAATGGCGGCCCGTACTATCGACAACTGGCGGGATCGCGTAGTCACAATTATGATCATTCCCTTAATGAGCTGCAGCGCCCGTCTTCCCGTTTACACGTTATTAATCGCGGCATTCATTCCCCAAAAAACCATTTTCGGATTCCTATCTCTTCAGGGAATCGCCCTGATGGGTATCTACTTCTTAGGCATGTTCACCGCAATTTTTGTAGCGATCATATTTAAAAAAGTTTTTCGCCGGAAATCTTCATCCGGTCTTATCATGGAACTGCCTCCGTACCGGATGCCATTGTTTAGATCTGTTTGGTGGCAAATCTATGAACGTGGTAAATCGTTTCTGGCCAACGCGGGAAGTATTATTCTTGCCATATCCATTGTTCTTTGGTTTCTCGCCTCATACCCCAAAGCGGACAATTACAATGACCTTACCGCGAAAGAACGGATTGAGCAAAGTTACGCCGGGAAATTAGGGCATGCCATCGAGCCGGTCATCAAGCCGCTCGGATATGACTGGAAAATCGGTGTAGGTTTAGTCACCTCGTTTGCTGCCAGAGAAGTCATCATCAGTACCCTGTCGACTTTATACAACCTTGAAAACGGGGATGGTGAGAGCACCAGTCTGATCGATGCCATGAAAAGAGATACACATCCTGACGGAAGACCGGTTTTTACGACTCTTGTGGCGATATCACTGATGGTCTTTTTCGCTTATGCCGCACAATGCATGGCAACGTTTGCGATTATTAAAAAAGAAACCAACTCCTGGAAATGGCCGCTGATTATGGTGGGCTATATGACAAGCCTGGCATATATCTCATCACTTTTAGTTTACCAGGCAGGTATATTTTTAGGATTAGGATAGGCGGAAATTATGGAAGAATTAATTATCGGTTTGGTGCTGACAGGCGCGGTTTTTTATATATACAAACATGTCAAAAAAGTGATGACCGTCGGTGAAGACGGGTCTCAATGCGCGTCATGTCCGGTGATGCAGATGCGATTTGATCCAAACCGCATCCTAAAAAAGCCGGATAATCCCTTATGATTATTCATCTTTATAGTCTTTGAATCCGTTAAATATCGGTAATAAGATGAATTTAGTAATATTTAATTGGTTTAATTATTATAAATATCCCGAAAAATATCTTCCCTCCGATTAAAAATCTAATCGAGTGATTAAAGCTAACTAAGTTGGAATATTTTCTGAGTCTTAGCGTTAGATAAAATACATTTTAAGGTATGATATGAGTGACCTATATCACTATTCACAATATCATAATTTTGTAAATAATTCTATGCTCAAACGGCTACACCTAGTGGGGTTATACCTGCGCAATACTGATTTTTAATTAGCAGTTACACACACACGCGATCTTATATTTTTTCGGTTCTTACTGAGTATTTGGAATTAAATTTAATATGGATATTGATGACTTGAATCTCGTCTTTGGGGGGAGAGAGATTTGTTGGGTCTATCATTACCAGAACAAATCCGGGACTATGCTGACAAAGTTAGAATAGTCGATGCGACCTATATTTTAATATCCGGTACTATAAATCCGGAGAGCATCGGCAACTCTACTATTTCCAGTCTGTTTAAAATAACGGCGTTGTTGAATTATCCCCTTCTTTCAGCATTTTTCATCTCAACCTATCCCTCTAATTTATCATGTCTCATTATCACAATCGTTCAGAATTCCGCATATCTTCATCCCGGCATTCATGATCGATATTTCTCATTCTTTACTGGCTTGTTCGTTGTCTCAAAACATCTGAATTACAAAACCGGTACGATGCCGGTTTTTAAATTTATAAAGGCAGGTTATGTCAAAATATAAATCAATTGATTATTCGGATCCAAAATTTAAGCCATCAACACTTATCGAGCTTTTACAGTGGAGAGCGTTCACTGATCCGGACAAAATCGCCTACACCTATCTGAAAGATGGTGAATCCAAGGAGATTAATTATACCTACAGCGATTTGGACAAACTTGCCCGCGCGGTAGCGGCTACCCTGCAGAAAAAAGGCCTGACCGGCGCGCGCGCTTTATTGCTTTATCCGCCCGGACTGGAATACATTATAGGATTCTTCGGCTGTCTCTACGCCGGTATCATTGCGGTTCCCGCCTACCCGCCAGACCCGAACCGCCTAAACCGCACCCTACCGCGGCTTCAGGGTATTATAAGGGATGCGCAGGCTACTCTGGCTCTCACAAACAACTCAATTCTTCACATGATCCGTATTTTAAAACTCGGGAACAAATTTACCGAATCACTGGATAAAGTGCCTTTCCTGAGAAAATTCCGCACCACTATGGATTTTTTCTCAACAAAGAGCAGCGGAATCGCCGAGGCAAACGAACTTGGCAATTTACAATGGATCTCTACAGATGATATTTTGGGTGGTCAGGCGGAGAATTGGAAGGATCCCGGAATTACCGGGGATAATCTGGCATTTTTGCAGTATACTTCCGGATCCACAGGGGTCCCTAAAGGGGTCATGCTCTCGCATAATAATCTTCTCGTTAATTCTGCCCAAATCCATGAGGGTTTTGGATACTCAAACAATTCGCACGGAGTAATATGGCTGCCCATCTATCATGACATGGGATTAATAGGAGGCATTCTTCAGCCGCTTTTTGGCAATCTACCCGCTACATTAATGTCACCTATACACTTTCTTCAGCAGCCCATCCGCTGGCTGCAGGCGATCTCAAAAATTAAGGACAAATCAATCATAAGCGGCGGTCCAAATTTCGCGTATGATTTATGCGTCAAAAAAATCACTACCGAACAATTAATGGGGCTGGATCTGAGTCACTGGGATGTAGCCTTTAGCGGCGCAGAGCCCGTCAGACAGCAGACAATTGAACGGTTTACGGAAACATTTAAAGTCGCGGGGTTCAGAAAAGACAGTTTCATCCCATGTTACGGTCTGGCGGAGGCAACACTTTTTGTAACAGGAACCACAATAAAAGTTGAACCTATTGTGACCACACTTGATAAGAATGCTCTGGCTTCAAACAAAGTAGTTCCGACGGAAAAAGAATCACCGGATGCGTTGCCCCTGGTCAGTTGCGGCACAACTCCATCCGGTCAAAAAATCGCGATTGTCAATCCGGATTCTATGATCGCTTGTGAAGAATTGCAGATCGGCGAGATCTGGATAAAAGGCGACAATGTGGCTCAGGGCTACTGGAATCGTTCTGAGGAGTCAGAAAAAACCTTCCATGCCCATCTCGCGAATTCCGGAGAAGGCCCGTTTTTGAGAACGGGAGATCTTGGCTACCTTGAGAACGGTAATTTGTATGTAACCGGCAGGGTGAAAGATCTGATCATTATCAGGGGGAGAAATTACTATCCTCAGGATATTGAATATCTTATAGAAAACTGTCATCCCGAGATTCGGCCGGGTTGTTCCGCCGCTTTTTCGATTGAAAAAGATGGTTCCGAACGCCTTGTCGTCGTGGCAGAAGTTCGTCATTCAAAAAACATAAACATTAAGCAAATTACCGATGCCATTCGTCTGATCGTCAATGAAACTTTTGATATCCAGACACATTCAATCGCGCTCATCAAACCGAGAACTATTCCAAAAACTTCAAGCGGAAAAATACAACGGCACGCCTGTAAAAATGAATACGAAAACGGGATTTTAAAGCTCGTCACAAAATCCGTTGAGACAGAATCACCCGAAGATATTGACGTCATCCGGGACCTAGAACATGTTTCCGGTGATTCTTTGCAAAAAAACGAAAACACGCTCCGGATAGAAGAATGGATAACCGCGCGTCTTGCGGAAGCACTGGAAATTAGCGCCCCGGAGATTGACCCGCAAAAACCTTTCTCAAGTTACGGGCTGGATTCAGCACAGGCAGTCGGATTGGTGGGAGACCTTGAAGTCTGGTTAAACCGTTCCCTGTCCCCCACACTGATTTGGGATTACCCTGATATTGCATCTCTGGCCGCGCATCTCGCGGGTGAAGGCGAAATCCCAATCATCGTTCATCAAAAGACAAAGCCGGCAGAGATAAAAAATGAATCCATTGCTGTGATCGGTTACAGTTTGAGAATGCCCGGCGCGAATAATCCTGATGAGTTCTGGAAAATTCTGAAAGACGGGATTGACGCCGTTACCGAAGTTCCCGCGGATCGCTGGCGGGCAGAGGATTTTTATGATCCGAATCCCGGTACTCCCGGAAAAATGGTTACAAAATACGGCGGATTTATCAGCGGTGTTGATCAATTTGACGCCCATTTCTTTGGTATATCTCCCAAAGAAGCGGTTCATATGGACCCTCAACAAAGACTGTTACTTGAAACTACGTGGGAAGCCTTTGAATCAGCGGGTATAAATGCCGACTTAATAGCCGGAAGCAATACCGGTGTGTATATCGGCATAAGCACCAATGATTATTCAAGGCTTAATAACAAAAATCTTAATGACATCAGCAGTTATTCAGGCACCGGGAACGCTCTAAGTCTTGCGGCCAATCGTATCTCCTATACCTTTGATCTCAGAGGCCCCAGTCTCTCTGTCGATACGGCCTGTTCGTCCTCTCTGACAGCGATTCATAATGCCTGCCGGAGCCTTAGACAAGGTGATTCGGATTTGTTTATCGCGGGAGGCGTTAATCTCATCCTTTCTCCTGAAGTATCGGTCACATTATCTCAGGCAAGAATGCTCTCGCCCTCCGGACGCTGCAGATCATTTGATGAAAACGCTGACGGATATGTGCGCGGTGAAGGATGCGGGGTGGTTTTATTAAAAAGGTTATCCGACGCGGTCCGCGATCATGATCCGATTCACGCTGTAATCAGGGGATCTGCCCTAAACCAGGATGGCCGGAGCAACGGTATTGGCGCTCCAAAAGGTCTTGCGCAGCAGGAAGTATTGCGGCTCGCTCTCCATGACGCGGGTGTTTCACCGGATGATATTGATTATCTTGAGTCTCACTCTACCGGTACCGCGTATGGCGATCCGATAGAGATAGACGCGATCAGAAATGTGCTGACCGTTAAACGTGATTTTTCAAACCCGCTGATTATCGGATCAGTCAAAACCAATATCGGTCATCTTGAAGCCGCTTCCGGAATATCAGGTTTTGTTAAAACGATACTTGCTTTGAATAACAAATATATTCCGAAACATCTTCACCTGAGCAGGTTAAATCCGCATATCAAATCAGGCGAAAGCCCGATAGCTTTTACCATCAGCGGTCAGGAATGGCCAGTGAAAAACACCAGAAGACTCGCCGGAGTCAGTTCCTTCGGAATTGGCGGCACAAATGCCCATATTATTCTTGAAAACGCTCCCGAGCCATTACCCGGCTCTGCCGAACAAAAACATCATTTGCTGACTCTTTCAGCAAAAAGTATGTCGGCTCTTGACAAAATATCAGCGAATTTGGTTGCGTACCTTTTGAAATATCCGGATACAAATTTGTCAGACCTCGATTATACCCTCAACACCGGAAGAAAACCCTTTAATCACCGGAAAATAATAACGTATCAGAATTATCAGGAACTTATTGAAGCTCTGAAGGATAGTAAATCTGATAAATTTCCCACCCTCTCTCACAAAAGAATCCCGGTTCAGGCGGGAATGGCCTTTTTGTTTGAAGGTAGAAATTATTCCGGTATCGGCTCGTCGGGAAAATTTTATGAAGAAATTCCGGAATTCAAAAAATATGTGGATCATTGTTGCGCCCTGACAAAGAATCAATCAGATTTACCGATGTCGGACATTATTTCCGGCAAAATTAATTTTCAGAATGAATCTAAAGTAAAGCTTGAAAAAGAAGCCGCTTCTCATCTCGCGTCCTTCATCATACAATACGCTTTCGCGCGGATTTTAATCGACTATGGTGTTATGCCCGAGATCATGGCCGGATATGATTCGGGAGAATTCTTATGCGCCCATCTGGCCGGCGTTATTACGCTTGAAGACAGCCTGAAATTAATCTTAAAACATGCTGAATTTTCGGTTGCCGGAAACAAAAACGACGCGATGCTTTCCGATCTGTCAGGTAATTTTAAGGAGTATATCTCCAGCATTACTTTAAAAAAGCCATCGATCAAATACATTTCTTCTGTCAGCGGAGATTTTATTGCGCCTGAAGAAGCCGCGAATCCAGCCTATTATATCGACTTACTTACAGCACCCGGACAATCTGATCATATTCTGAACGCTCTCTCAGATCTACCGATACAGCCAATTATTGTCGGTTTTGGTAATGACCGTTCAGGATCCCGGACTCCCGTATCTGAAAACCGAATACTGTCCATGATGGAAGATTCAGAAATTGATCGATCTGCAACCCTATGCCTATACAGTCTTCTTGGAAAAATATGGCTGTCCGGAAAAGAAATAAACTGGAGCGCGTTTTACCGCGATGAAATCAGAAATAAAATATCATTGCCCACTTATCCCTTTGAAAGGCAGCGCTACTGGATCGATATTCATAAAACATCATCCATTGCTGATTCCAACGGTGAAAAACCAATCGATACATCAAGCCGGTTCCATATCCCGGTTTGGAAACAAAGCGATATCCCGGTCAGAAAAACTAAGCTAATTTCGGCATTCAAAGATACTGTATGCCTGATATTCGGACATCATGACCCTTTAACAAAGCAAATTACAGAACATCTTCGGGAGTACACCAAAAGCGTTATCAATATTTGTGATGGTAATAATTTTCATGTATCAAATGAAAAAATCATCATAAATCCGTCATCAGAAGATGACTTCCGTCAATTGTTTGATTATTTGTCTGAAAAAAAAATCAATCCGGGCGTCATACTCTATGACACTAATGGTCCTGAGATAGCATCAGACCATCGAGGCAAGGACATATTGGATCGGCATGACCGAACACCGGGGTTTGTTTATCTGTCAAAGGTGTTAAATACCCTGAACTATTCCGAAGCACCGCGCCTCGGAGTCATTACGCGGGGAATGTTTGACGTAACCGGATCTGAAAAAATTGATACTTCCCTATCAGTTTTCGCTGGACTAATCGTGGCTTTACATGAAGGCCATCCTGACATCCATCTTCATCTGATTGATCTTGATCCGTTTGCTCACGGGGAAGGATTCTCACGAAGATATTCAGAACAAATTCTCCATGAATTCACCGGGCGGAATTCTGACCCGATTGTCGCTTACCGGGGCCGTCACCGCTGGACCAGGCATAATGAAGCCATTCAACTGGATGTTCCGGATAAGAAGGAACTGTTATTGCGTGATGATTCCACCTATTTGATCGCGGGGAGTTTTGATAAGTCGGCGCTTTTACTCGCCGAACACCTCAGCAAATCAGCGAAACTAAAGCTAATTTTATTATCAGCGGATTCTTTTCCCGCTAATGAAAACTGGGATTTATGGCTGGAATCTCATGATGACAAAAATGTAATCAGTCGGCAGATCAGGCAAATCAGAAAAATCGAAAAAAGAGGCGCCAGGGTCAAAATTTTTACGGGAAACCTGTCTAATTTTAAAAATTATGACGCCGGTATTAAAAGCATGGGACCGATTCGCGGATTTATCTTCGCGGATATTGATTCAGATCCCGCGCTCTTGAATGTCACCTCGAATGGAAGTCATGAAAATATTACCAACTCTATCAAGAATATGGATGCGGGTTTTAAGAAACTCACCAAACTGACGATAGAAAACGGATCAGATTTCTGTATTTTACACTCATCCCAACCCCATCCTAATGACAAATATGGGTTGGCGGCATATGCAGCGGTAAATCATTTTATCGACAGTTTTTCATCTCTCCAAAACCGCGCCGGCCAGACTCAGTGGATAAGCGTCAACCGTGACAACCGGTTTATCCGAAAGACTGAGACAAGATCAGAACCCGGGATCAACAGCGAGGAATCAGCAAACGCCATCCTGAGAATTTTGGCGCTCCGTGGGATCGGCCGGATAACCGTTTCATCAGAAGTCCCTGACAGTGAAATAACCGAAGTATCTGAAATTTCTGAAACAGGTAAATCCGGGAACATTAAATATTCGAGACCCGATCTCCCAACGAATTATATACCGCCAAAAACAAAACTGGAAAAACAGGTTGTCGAGTCCTGGCAAAATTTGCTGGGTATTCAGACCATTGGCGTAAATGACGATTTTTTTGATTTGGGCGGTAATTCACTTCTGGGAACTCAGCTAATCGCGCAAGTACGTGAACAATTCAATATTGAACTGCCCTTGCAGAGTCTATTCGCCGATCCGACTATTTCAGGGATAACAAAAATAATTGATCGCGAAATAAATAAGGCTTCACAAAAAATTGATAAAGTGGCAAGCATGCTCGCTCGAATTGAAAAAATTTCTGACCAACAAGCAAATGAGATGCTGCGAGCAAGAAAAAATGATTCACTTTAAATTATCTAATAAAGGAAACGGAAGGAATTGCGAGTGAATAGTCTCTTTGAACAGATTTCCACATTATCACCGGAAAAGAGAGAACTCTTTGAATTGATGCTGATTGATGAAGGAATTGATCTTTCAGAGATCGTTATTCTGCCACGGCAGTCCAAGGACAAATCTGTACCCGTTTCATTCGCGCAGCAAAGACTTTGGTTTCTGGATCAGCTTGAACCGGGCAATTCCTTATACAGCATTCCCGCGGCGGTAAAAATACGGGGAAATTTTAATAAAGAGGCTTTTAAAAACAGTATAAACACAATTATAAAAAGACATTCGGTACTTAGAACGGTTTTCAGCCAAAATGACGGTTCCCCCTCTCAGATAATTGCCGGGAAACTGAAGATTGATCTCCCCGAAATTGATCTCTCAGGGATCGACAAAAAAGAAATTCATTCGCGTGTAAATGAAGTCATTTTATCAGAGACAGAAAAACCATTTGACCTTCAGACCGGACCGCTGATACGCGCGTTGCTGTTAAAATTAAGTGTAGATGAAACGATTGTGATATTAACGGTACATCATATCGTCTCCGACGGTTGGTCCATGGGTGTGATCATTAGCGAAATCAAAGCACTTTACCCCGCCTATTGTCTCAACAAACCTGTCTCCTTACCGGAATTGCCCGTGCAGTATGCCGATTACGCTGTCTGGCAGCGGAAATGGTTTAGAGGAAAAGTACTTGAACAACAAATCACCTACTGGAAAAATCAGCTAAAAGATGTTCCGCCATTAATTGAACTACCAACGGACCGCCCCAGACCGGCTTCGCGAACATACCGGGGTGATCATATTATTTTCAATATTGAAATGGAGAAAGTACAAAAACTGGAAGATTTCTGTCTCAAACAGGATGTTACGATGTTCATGACGCTCATCTCGGTGTTTCAGGCACTGCTTCACAGATATTCGGGACAAAGCGATATCTGTGTGGGTTCACCCATCGCTAACAGAAACCGGGCGGAAGTTGCCGGATTGATAGGATTTTTTGTCAATACGCTCGTTATGCGTGGTGATCTTTCCGAAAATCCGGCATTTACATCATTCCTTGAAAGAATGAAACATACCATTCTTAACGCCTATGCGAATCAGGATTTACCGTTTGAAATGCTGGTGGAGGCGGTCAATCCAAACCGCGCTCTGAATCATTCACCCTTATTTCAGGTGATGTTTGTTTATAATAACACTCCTGAGAATGCCGTCACTCTTCCGGGTCTTGAAGTTTCATTGATTGATATTGAAAGCAGAACATCCAAATTCGATATCATAATGAATCTGACTGAAACAGAAAACATTCTGCAGGGAAAGCTGGAATATAATACCGATATTTTTAACCGCGACACTATGGAACGGTTTATTGAACATTTTAAGGTTCTTATTGACGGGATACTTATCAATCCCCTTTCAAAAATATCCGATTTACCCATGCTGACCGGTGAGGAGTTCAGATATCTTACGACCGTTCTCAGCAAGCCGGAAGCCTGGTATGACTCCGAAAAATTTGTTCATGAATTATTTGAAGCACAGGCTGAAAAGTCCCCTCAGGCCATCGCGCTGATCGCGGATCAAAATCAGCTGAGTTATGAAGAATTAAACACGCGGGCCAATTGTTTAGCGCGTTATCTGATTCGAAAAGGCGTGCTGCCTGGTACATTTGTAGGCGTATCCGTCAACCGTACTCCCGACCTGATCATCGGGATATTGGGAATTTTAAAAGCAGGCGGTACTTACCTTCCTCTCGATCCGGGTTATCCAAAAGAGAGAATCCGTTTTATGCTTGAAGATTCATCCGCGAAATTTGTTCTGACTCAGGAGCGAATCGCTAAAACATTCCCTACTTCCCAATGTGAACTGATTTGTCTCGATAGCCGCTGGCCCGATATAAGCAAAGAAAATAGCCGGAATCCTGAAATTAATCTTACAAAGGACCTCCCGGCATATATTATATACACATCAGGATCAACCGGAACTCCAAAAGGCGTTCTCATATCTCATCAGGCCATAGCGAATCACTGCTGTGATATGAAAGACTATTATAAAATCACCCCGGAAGATCACATACTTCAATTCGCGTCATTTAATTTTGACGCGTCGGTTGAACAGATTCTGCCCACTTTAACCGGCGGAGCGAGACTTGTTCTGAGAGACGATGAGATCTGGCCGACTATTGAGTTTCATAATAAGATCAGACAATTTGACCTAAGTGTGATCAATCTGCCGACCGCGTACTGGCAACAGCTTGCCCTTGACTGGGCTTCCCATCCGGAATGGCTTTCCAAAAACCGCTTACGACTTGTGATCATCGGCGGTGACCGCATGTCAAGTGATACTTTAGAATTATGGCAAAAAACGCCGTTAAGCGGGGTACGCCTGCTCAATGCCTACGGGCCAACAGAAACCACAATCACCGCGTCGGCCTATGATATACCGCAGACTTTTAAGGGTACAAATATTCCCATTGGCCGGCCCAGAGCAAACAGGGAATTTTACATCCTTGACAATCAGCTTCGTCCGCTCCCGGTTGGTATTCCCGGAGAACTGCATATCGGAGGCAACGCTCTGGCCATTGGCTATCTAAATCAGCCCGAACTGACGGCTGAAAAATTTATAAATAATCCATTTGGCAAAGAGAGCGGAATTCTGCTCTATAAAACGGGAGATCTTGCCCGATATCTTCCGGACGGTAATATCGAATTTTTAGGCCGCGCGGATAATCAGGTCAAAATAAGAGCGTTTCGTATTGAACTCGGCGAAATTGAAGCCGCTCTCAATCAATGCGGCGGCATATCACGGAGCATCGTAACAGCGATTGAAGATTCCTCCGGAGTCAAAAGGCTGATCGCTTATTATATCAACGGAAAAAATCAGGATCTGCCGGTTAAGGAACTTCGCGGCTCCATCCAAAAGCGATTGCCGGATTATATGATCCCGTCAGCATTCATAAGGATGGATCAGTTTCCATTATCACCGGCCGGGAAGATTGATCGCCGCGCTTTGCCCGTCCCTGACAATCTGCGACCGGAACTTGAATCCGCGTTTGTAACACCGCGGACACCGACCGAGAAAAAGATAGCGGGAATTGCCGGTCAACTGCTAAAAATTGAAAAAATAGGAGTTTATGACAATTTTTTCGAGCTGGGAGGACATTCCATGCTCGCGACGCAGTTTATTTCGCGTTTGCGCGAATCTTTTAATGTGGAAATCCCTTTACGGTCTGTATTTGAAAATCCCACAGTCGATGGCATGATGCGGGTTATTACAGAATCGCAATCGATGGGGGAAGATCAGAAAGAACTGGACAACATGCTGGCCGAACTGGAAAGTTTGTCCGAAGAAGAAGTTCAGAAAATTATCAATACCGGAGAATAAATCAATCGATTTTTTTACTGAAGGAATAGATCGTGTCTAATATATCCAAACGTCTCGCGGATCTTTCTCCCGAAAAATTAGAAATACTCAGGAGAAAGCTTCAGAGCGGAGATAAGCCAGGTCATCAACAGGATTCCATACCAAGAAGAAACAATAGTTCCGTATATCCGATCTCGTTTGCTCAAAAGCGGCTCTGGTTTCTGGATCAATTATCTCCTTTAAATCCGTTTTATAATATTCCTGCAGCCCTCCGACTGGAGGGACCATTGAATATCAGCGCCCTGGAATCAGCCGTTAACCGGATTATTGAGCGGCATGAAATACTCAGGTCATTTTATACCACTGAAAACGGCAATCCTGTCCAAAAAATTGAAACATCTATTTCAATTAAACCGGACATTACGGACCTGAGCAAAATGTCCGCGAAGGATCAGGATAAAACCGTCCTTGAGCTCGCGAAATCAGAAGCGCGGACGGCTTTCTCCCTTTCTGACCCTCCCCTGTTAAGAATCAGATTAATACGGCTCAACCCGGAAAATCATATTTTGCTGATTACACTTCATCATATTATTGCCGATGGGTGGTCTCTCGGCGTCTTTCTGAATGAAATTTCCGCTTTCTATGATTCTGAAATCTCCGGCCTTGAAGCAAAACTGCCGGAATTAACCGTCAATTATGCCGACTACGCCGCCTGGCAGGAATCCGGTCTGAATTCAGATAAAATAAAAAGACAACTTAAGTTCTGGAAAGATCAGCTTGCAGGGATGCCCCATTTTCTTGAAATGCCTGCCGATTATCAAAGGACAACGATTCAATCATTTAACGGGCTCCACTATCATTTCAATATTCCGGGTGATCTGACAAGTAAACTTAAAGTTTTAAGCCGCGCGGAATCGACAACTCTCTTTATTACAATGCTGACCGCTTTCCAAACCCTGCTCTATCGTTATTCCGGACAACGGGAATTTGGCGTTGGAATTCCGATCGCCAACAGAAACCGCAAAGAAACGGAAAATCTAATCGGATTTTTTGTGAACACCATGGTATTACGCGCTGATTTCAATGATAATCCGTCTTTTAGCGATTTAATCAAGCTTGTTAAATCCCGGGCGATCGATGCCTACGATAATCAGGATCTACCCTTTGAGAAACTGGTTGAAACCATGCTTCCAGAAAGAGATCTCAGCTATAATCCGCTTTTTCAGGTGATGTTTCAGCTTGAGGGAGATCCCATCGCCGAAATACGGATCGGAAACCTGAAACTAAGCAGAATTGATTTCGAGACCGGGGCGGCTAAGTTTGATCTATTGATGATGCTTGAGGAAAAAGACGATAATCTGCGGGGAAATCTGGAATTTAACCGCGATCTTTTTAAAACGGGGACCATAGAAAGAATGGCCGGCCATTTTATCGAATTGCTCCAAAATATCGTCAAAACCCCGCATTTGCCGGTCAGCAGACTGAATATGATTCCAAAGACAGAAGAACAAGAAATAAATTTGAAGTGTAACAGTGGAACACTTGAATTTTCTTCAGAAAGCAATATTCCGAAAAAATTTGAAGAACAGGTTCAGCGTACTCCCGGTTCCATCGCCATTGGGTTTAAAAATGAAAAATTAACCTATCAGGAACTAAACGGCAAAGCAAATCAACTGGCCCATTATCTGATAAACAGCGGAATTGCTGCAGAATCCATCGTTGGCATCCTTATGGATCGTTCTATAGACATGATTGTCAGTATCCTTGCCATCTGGAAAGCAGGAGGCGCTTATCTGCCTTTAGACGCCTCATATCCCGCTGATCGGATCTCTTATATCCTGAAAGACGCCAATGTTTCACTTTTGATCACCCGGGGATCCATTGACAGAAATCTTTTACCGGAAAGTCTTCCTGTTTTATCCCTCGATGAAAAATGGGATATCATCACAGGGGAAAATGATTCCGATCCGGTATCAAGTATCGATTCATCTAACCTGGCCTATCTTATCTATACATCGGGTTCCACCGGCAGGCCAAAAGGCGCCATGATACAGCACCGTTCTGCCCTGAATCTCGCCGCGAACCTTTATGAAACCGTTTATTCACGATATGATGGAGAAAGCCTGAGGGTAAGTTTGAACGCCCCGATCGCCTTTGATGCTTCTGTTCAACAAATCCTGACACTGATCTTCGGACATTCCATAATTATTATCCCACAAGACATCCGGGCCGATGGCGACAGATTGGTTTCGTTTATAAGAAAAAACAGACTGGATGTTCTGGATTGTGTACCGTCACAGCTAAAACTGCTTATTCTTTCAGGGCTATTCGATGGCCGGGGATGGAAACCGCTCGCGGTTCTACCGGGAGGCGAGGCGATCGATGAAGACACCTGGCAAAAACTTCATCAGTTCCGTGATACACAATTTTATAATATGTACGGTCCTACTGAATGCACTGTTGATTCCACCATGTTTCCTGTCGTCCCTACATCTGAAAGGCCAACAATCGGAAGACCGGTAGCCAACGGGAAATTTTATATTCTCGATTCATGGATGAATCCTTTGCCCGCGGGTATCCCGGGTGAATTATTCATTGGGGGTGAAGGTGTCGGACGCGGATATTACAAAAAAGCCGCGCTCACGGCTGAAAAATTTATTCCCGATCCTTTTTCCGACAATGCCGGATCCAGAATGTACCGTACCGGCGACCGTGTACGTCTCATGAGCGAAGGAACGGTCGAATTTCTTGGACGACTGGATCACCAGGTAAAGGTGAGGGGCTTCAGGATAGAACTTGGAGAGATTGAATATAATTTGAGAATTCATCATCAAATTGACGAGGCGGTAGTAGTCAGTTCAACCGCAGGCAATCTGATTGGTTATTATATCCCCAAAAAAGGGGGGAATCCGTCTCCGGAGGCTCTGAGGGACTTTTTATTGCATAGTCTTCCCGAATATATGGTACCATCCGTTCTGAGGAAGCTGGAAAAATTTCCGTTGACACCAAACGGAAAAATTGACCGGAATTCCCTTCCGGATCCCTATCAATCTTCCACAGAATCAGCAGAAAACGTTCCACCCCGTAATTCCCTTGAACGATTCCTTTTTTCAGTCTGGGAAAACGTACTGGAACGAACCCCTGGCGGTATTCATGACAACTTTTTTGAATCCGGCGGTAATTCACTTCAGGCCGCGGTTTTAATAAACAGGATTCAGGAAAAACTTGATGAGTCCTTATCGGTCCGGACAGCGTTCATCTATCCTACCATTGGTCAATATGCCGCGTATTTAAGCCGTCATTTTGAAGAAACTACCGGACGATTATTTGGCAAAGAGATAATTTCATCCTATACAATTAACGCGGAGACTGGCGGGACTGTGGAACAAACAGAAAAATATTCGGTCATCCGGCCCGCGCCGGAGAAGGTCACGCCAATACTTTCTTTCGCGCAGGAGAGACTCTGGTTTATTGATCAGTTTGAACCGGGTAATCATAACTATAACATCGCCGCCGCAATCAGGCTTACGGGAAAATTAGATAAAGAGGCACTACTAAAGAGCATCCGGTTTACCGTGAACCGGCATAATATTCTCAGATCCGCGTTTCAAACGATCGACGGTATCGCGCGTCTCCAGGTATATGACCGGCTAAATATCGATCTGCCGGAAATCGATCTCTCCGATAACCCGGAAAAAGAAAAAATTCTTTTTGATATCCTTGAAAAGGAAGCACAATATTCGTTCGATTTGTCCGCCGTACCGCTGTTTACAACAAAACTTATTAAGCTGACCGAAGAACAGCACACATTTTTCTGGAATATGCACCATATCATTTCTGACGGATGGTCGATGGAGGTGCTTATGAAAGAAATAAATGTGTTATATAACGCTTATCTTAAGGATGAAACACCCGAACTGCCTGAACTTGATGTTCAATATTCTGATTTCGCGGTATGGCAAAAAGAATGGATGTCAAAGGATCGTATCCAAAGGGAAATCAATTTTTGGAAAAAACAGCTTCTCGGCGCTTCCACAATTCTGGAACTGCCAACGGACAGGCCGAGGAAAGCTGTGCAGTCTTTCAACGGGAATGTGATTCATTTCAGCTTACCCGTGGGACTGACTGATAAAATCCGATTGTTCAGCAAGAAAACGGAAACCACACCATTTATGGTTCTTCTCTCGGTCTTTCAGGTGATATTACACCGGTATTCGGGCCAAAATACGGTTCTGGTAGGGACTCCGGTCGCTAACAGGAATCATAGGGAAATCGAAAATTTAATCGGTTTCTTTGTCAATACCCTCATTGTTCGGGGAGATTTTGATGATAATCCCACTTTCGGTGAATACCTGAACCGGATAAAACAAACCACATTAAATGTGCTTGCCCATCAGGATATTCCGTTCGAGAAGATTGTGGACGGTCTGGAAATCGAGCGAAGACTGAGTCACTCACCGATTTTTCAAGTCATGTTCGCCTATCAGCAACAATCAATTCAGTCACTGAATCTGGAGGGCCTGAATATCGAATCGGTTGAAATCAATACGCGAACATCAAAATTCGATCTTACCCTGAACATAACGGACAATAAAGAGCAATACGACTGCAGCTGGGAATATTGCGCCGATTTATTTCATGAAGCCACGATCATGAGGATGCATACTCATTTTGAAAATGTACTGACCGCTGTCATTGATCAGCCTGAAAGCAGGATTTCGACCTATCCCCTGCTCTCAACGACTGATTTTAATAAAATTATACATGGCTGGAACAACATTTCAGGCGATTATCCGCGTGACGTAACAATTCATCAATATTTTGAGCAGCAGGCAGAAAAAACACCCGATACAATCGCCCTTGTATTTGAAGACACACGCATCACATACCGGGAATTGAATAATCGCGCCAATCAGATCGCAAATTATCTGATCAAAAAAGGCGCGGGCCCCGAACAATTTATTGGTCTTTCGGTAGAGCGTTCGATTGAAATGATAGCAGGAATCCTGGGAATACTTAAATCGGGGGCTGCTTATGTACCTCTTGATCCATATTATCCACGTGAAAGACTGGCATTTGCCATTCGGGACTGTGGAATAAAATATATACTGACACAGGATCGTTTTTTAGACGGTTTTCCCGGTACAAATACAGAATTGATCAGTTTTGACAGTGATTCTGACTATTTTGCTGCCGAAAGTGCTAAAAATCCAAAAACGGATGTCTGTGAACTCAATCTGGCATATGTAATATTCACTTCAGGTTCGACCGGCCGTCCAAAAGGTGTTACCATTCGGCACCGCAGTGTTCTGAATCTGGCTCTGGCTTATCAGAAAAAATTTAATATCCATAAGAATCGACGCGTTATACAGTTCTTTTCCTACAGCTTTGACGGATCAGTCGCCGATATATTTACGGCTTTAACATCGGGCGCGACTCTTTATCTTACCAGTCAGGACTCAATGCTGCCGGGAGAAGGATTTGTAAAACTGATGAAACAGGGTCAGATAACCAATGCTGTTCTTCCGCCATCCGTCCTGTCCGTGATCGATGGCGACCAATTCCCCGATCTTGATACCCTGGCCTCCGGGGGAGATGTATGCACCAGAGAAATTGTGGACCGATGGTCACGCGGACGCCAATTTTACAATGCCTACGGCCCCACCGAGACAACCGTTGCCGCTTCCTGGTATCTGACAGAAAAATTATCCGCGGAAAGAAATAATATTCCCATCGGGCGCCCCCTCCCGAATTACAGAATTTATATTCTGGACAAGGACCTGCAACCGGTGCCGGAAGGGATACCCGGAGAAATGCATATAGGAGGCGAAGGGCTGGCCAGAGGGTATTTGAACAGACCCGATTTGACAGCGGGAAAATTCATACCCGATCCTTTCAACCCGGATGGAGGAAGCCGCATGTATAAAAGCGGTGATCTGACTAGATTTCTTCCGGATGGAAACATCGAATTTCTTGGGCGAATCGACAATCAGGTCAAAATCCGCGGGTTCAGGATTGAACTTGGCGAAATAGAGTCCTCCCTGCTGCTTCATGATGAAGTTGAAGAAGCCATCGTCATGAGTAAAGAAGTGGCGGGAAACAGGCAGTTGATTGCCTATATCGTTCCGGCCGATCGGGATAAGGTATCCACCGAACAACTAAAAGCCTATCTGAAATCTACACTGCCTGACTACATGATTCCGGCCATGTTTATGTTTCTGGATAAGATGCCGGTAGCCGCGACAGGAAAGGTGGACCGAAAATCCCTGCCTGAACCTGAAATCAGCCGGTCTGATTTAAAAACAGGTTACATCGCCCCCGGTAGTGAGCGCGAAGAAATCCTTGTAAAAATCTGGCGGGAATTATTGGGTATTGATAAAATCGGCATAAAAGATAACTTTTTCGAACTTGGCGGTGATTCAATTCTCAGCATTCAGGCGATCGCCAGAGCAAAAAATGCCGGTCTGATCCTTTCACCCCGGCAGCTTTTTGAAAACCCGACCATTGAATTTCTGGCATCCGTAGCGGTAACAAAAAAGGAAATAATCACTGATCAGGGAATCGTCACCGGTACGGCGGAATTATCCCCGATTCAGAAGTGGTTCTTTGAGCAGGATTTTATCGAAAAGCATCATTGGAATCAGTCTGTACTCCTTAAGACAACTAACAGGATGGATACCGGATCTCTGGAGAATGTATTCCGGGAGCTTATCAGCCATCATGACGCTCTTAGATTAAAAATTGTCTTAGAGAATAAAACAATTCTCCAATCATTTTCTGATAATCCGAAGGATATCCCATTTTCAGTCATTGATTTAACAGATATTCCCGTTGAGCATCAAACAAAACGAATAACAGATGAGTGCAATATGCTGCAGGCCGGTATTAATCTTTCCTCCGGGACTCTCATAAACGCGGCCTATTTCAGGTTGGATCCAACACTATCCGACAGATTATTTATTGCAATTCATCACCTGGCGATGGACGGAATTTCCTGGAGAATTCTGCTGGAAGATCTCGTTTCCGCGTATCATTGGAGTCAATCAGGGAGAACAATTGAACTTCCTCCAAAAACAACTTCATTCAAAACATGGACAGAAAAACTAAAGAAATTCGCGAATGATAAAATAAATCCGCAAGAAGTACCTTTCTGGCAGAATCAATTCCCGGTGGAAAAACAATTGTTGCCCGTTGATTTTCCGGACGGCAGGAACAGTGAATCGTCCACACAGAGATTAAGTTCCATATTGGAAGCGCGACAAACACAAAAACTCTTAAAATCCGTACCGTCTTTGTACAATACGCAAATACAGGAAAATCTGCTCACGGCCATAATCCGGTCCCACGCTAAATGGACCGGAAAACATCATATGTATATTCAGCTTGAAGGTCACGGCCGGGAAGATCTTTTTGATGATGTTGATCTCTCAAGGACAGTTGGTTGGTTTACGGCGGCGTATCCGGTGTCGCTGTACATGAATGGAACGATTCAAATTCAGGATACGCTTAAAACTGTAAAAGAGCAGATGAGAATGATTCCTAATCACGGCATAGGATTCGGATTGCTCCGTTATTTAAGCGATGACATGATCATCCGAAAGCGGTTCAAGGCGGCCCCTGTTCCGGAAATTTCATTCAATTATCTCGGACAGTTCGGTTTGCGGGATTCCGGTGACATTTTCGATGAAATTGATCCCAATACCGGCGCCGAACGCGCCCCAAACGCTAAAAGAACACACCTGCTGGATATCAGCGGTACGATTGTAAACGACAGTCTTAATCTCTCCATTGATTACAGCGGTAATTTAATCAAAGAAGAGACGGTCAGACGGTTCTTAACAAATATCATGGATGAACTTCAGCAATTAATTGACCATTGTGAGAAAACCGCTTCCGGTGATTACACACCATCCGACTTTCTTGACGTCAATTTAGATCAGGAGGAGCTTGATAATATGTTGTCAGAATTAAATGATAACCGGGATGAATAAATGGATAAAAATATAGAGTCCGTATACACACTTTCCCCCATGCAGCAGGGAATGATTTTTCACAGCATATATTCGACTGAAAGCAGTGTATATTTTGAACAAACAACATTTAAGATATCCGGTGAATTTAATATCGCGGCGTTCAAAGAGTCGGTTAAAGAAGCAGTAAAGAGAAATCCGGTTCTGAGAACATCCTTTGTTTTCAAAAAGATTGAAAAAATGCTTCAGGTTGTACATAAATCGGTTGAAGTTCCGATCGAAGAGCTTGATTGGATAGAATTTTCAGAAAATCAGATTGACGCAAAATTCACGGATTTTCTAAAAAATGACCGGGCGAAAGGATTCAACCTGTCAAAAGCTCCTTTGTTGCGTTTGACGGTCATCAGAGTTAAGAAGCAAGTCTGGCAGATGGTGTGGAGTAATCATCATAGCCTGATCGACGGCTGGTCGCTTCCTTTGCTGTTTAAAGAAATATTTTCCCTGTATGATTCCATCGCCTCAAACAAGGCTGTCCGGCTCGAAAGAACCCGTCCATACCGGGATTATATTAACTGGCTCAATCAGCAGGATGCGCAAGCCGCGGAAGAATATTGGCGGGATAAGTTAAGTGACGTCACGGCACCGACTCCATTAACGGTCGATATTCCTGTCAGCGGATCCGGGAAATCCGGCGGCTACGCGAAATCCATGAGACGATTATCCGCGTCGTTGTCCGAGAACATCACCCGCTTTACGAGGAGCAATCACCTTACGATCAGTACAATGATCCAGGCCGCCTGGTCTGTCCTTCTGAGCAGATACAGCAGCGAGAAGGATGTTGTTTTCGGCGTCACTGTCTCGGGGCGCCCGCCTGAACTGGACGGGGTCGAATCCATGATCGGCCTGTTCATAAATACGCTTCCCATGAGAATCAGGGTATCGCCCGGACAAAAGATTATGACATTTTTGAAAGAGATTCATCAGCAGTCTGCCGGAATGCGTCAGTTTGAGTTCAGTTCGCTGGCGGAAGTTCAAAAACAGAGTGGAATCCGGGGTAATGTACCGCTCTTTGAAAGCATCGTGGTGTTCGAAAACTATCCGGTCAGCTCTTCCGTCAAGGAGCTGAACAACAGCATCAGCATATTTGACATCAACGCCATAGAGCAGACCAACTATCCCCTTACGATAGTGGGATCAGCGCATGAAGATATCGTTCTGGAAATCGCCTATCAGACAGATCGATTCGATGCCGAGACAATAAGCCGGATGCTGGGGCATCTTGAAGTGATAATGACTTCAATGCTAATCAGATCGGATAAAACCGTCTCGGAGATAAAGCTGCTGACAAACCCTGAACTTGATTCAATCATCAGGGAATGGAATAAAACACAAACTGAATTCCCAAAAAACAAATGCCTGCATGAGATATTCCAAAAACAGGCAAAGGAGCATCCTGATTTTCACGCTGTACGGTTCGGAGATACAATCTTAACCTACTCGGATTTAAATAAACGATCAAATCAGCTGGCCGCGATACTAAAAGGAGAAGGTGTGGTTCCCGAATTTCTCGTGGCGGTCTATCTCAATCGCTCCCCGGAGATGATTATCACTGTTCTGGCAATTTTGAAGGCAGGTGGCGCGTACCTGCCCATAGATCCATCCACTCCGGATGAACGTTTGAAATATATCATGAAAGATTCCGGTGTCAATCTTATTATTTCTGAAAACAGCCTGATACAAAATCTGCCAAACAGCGATTTGCGGGTGATAAACATTCAAAATTCTGATGATCTTATTTCCAATGAGTCCGGTGAAGATCCGGAAGGCGTCGTGTCTTCTGAACATCTTGCCTATATCATATATACATCCGGTTCTACCGGACGTCCGAAAGGAACATGGTTGCAGCATCTCGGTGCGGTGAATACCGCCCTGGCTCTCGCGAAGGTTTTTCATATTTCAGCCGGCAAACGATTCTTTCAGCTCGCTTCACTTTCGTTCGACGCGTCCGTAGTGGAAATATTCAGCACCCTTTTATCGGGTGGATGTCTCATCATATCCGACCGGGATACCTTGCTTTCTGAAGATAAACTAACCGGATTATTAAGAGATCAAAAAGTAAATACATTTGTTGCACCGCCTTCCCTACTCGCGATTTTGTCAGAAAATGATTTACCGGATCTCGAGGTGGTTGGCTCAGTCGGTGAGCCATGCACCAGGGATACTGCGTCCCGCTGGAGAATCGGACGGCATTTTATCAATGGATACGGACCTACCGAAGTGACGGTTTGCGCTACGGTTAATCCCATCCATGAGGATTTACCGTTAACCGACAATATTCCCATAGGAAAACCAATAGATAATGTCCGGGCATACGTCCTTGACGAACAGTTTCACCCTCAGCCGCGGGGAGTACCGGGTGAGTTATGCTTAAGCAGTCCGGGAATTGCCCGGGGGTATTTAAATAATCCCGGACTAACCGCTGAAAAATTTATACCTGATCCGTTTTCGGATCAACCCGGCGCGAGACTTTACAGGAGCGGTGATATTGCCCGATCCATCGGAGACGGGAATCTGGCATTCGTCGGCAGGATTGACGATCAGGTTAAAATCCGCGGATTCCGTGTCGAACCGGGGGAGATCGAATCAGTACTTTCAAACCATAAAGATCTCAAAAAAGTTGTTGTGACGGCCCGTGAAATGACTCCCGGTGAAAAAGTACTGATCGCCTATTACATGCCGGAGCCCGATAAAAATCCTGATACCGAATTATTAAAAATCTTTCTCAAGAAACATCTTCCGGAATATATGATACCTGTCTATTATGTTTTCATGGATCAGTTTCCGGTTTCTTCAAGTGGAAAAATTGACAGATCATCCCTGCCCTTACCCGAAGGGGCGGATTTGAGTCGTGATGAGGAATTTACCGCGCCCGGAAATCAGATCGACGAACTGTTAACCGGTATCTGGAGCAAAATTTTAGGTATCGAGAAAATAGGTATTCATGATAATTTTTTTGATCTGGGCGGACATTCATTAACCGCCACCAGGCTTGCATCGAGAATCAGAGATATATTCGCGGTTGAGATCTCACTACCCGATTTTTTCTCAAATCCGACAATCGCTGCCCTCGCAAAACTGATCGGGACAACCGGCGATGAGCGAATGAATAAGGATATCCCTACCCTTGCGCCTAAAAAAAGGAATTCTGAAATACCGCTTTCTTTTTCACAACAAAGATTATGGTTTCTGGATCAGTTGGCGCCCGGAAATGCATATTATAATATCCCATCCGCGCTTCGTCTGCATGGACATGTCGATATCGGAGTTATTAAACGCAGTCTGAATCAAATTATTATCAGACACGAGATTCTTCGAACCGTTTTTAAAAGCGAAAAAGGGCATCCGCATCAGGTTGTTTTACCCGAACTAAAAATAAAGATTGCGTCTTTGGACCTAAGCGGAAGTTCTGAAGAAGAAATGTTTCTGAAAACTAAAAAAATTACGGCTGATGAGGCCCGTCAACCATTCAATCTTGAATCGGGGCCGTTATTAAGAGTAAAAATAATTATATTAAAACCCGACGATCACATTCTCCTGATAACCATCCATCATATTATTGCGGACGGCTGGTCAATTGGGGTACTTCTGAATGAGTTCGCTACCCTGTATCAGGATTTTTCAACCAGGAAAACATCACAGCTTGCCGGCTTACCGATCCAGTATGCAGATTTTTCTATATGGCAGCGACAACGGCTGCAGGGTGAAAAACTTAAGGAAGAGCTTGAATACTGGAAAAATACGATCGGGATCAATCCTCCTGTTCTCGAGCTTCCTGCCGATCATCCGCGTCCCGCGACACAGTCTTTTAACGGTCAGACGATAAAACTGCATCTTTCGGACAATCTTGCCGGGAATCTGATACAGCTCAGCCGAAAAGAAGGAACCACACTTTTCATGACACTTCTCGCGGCTTTTCAGACACTTCTGCACCGCTACACAGGACAGGAAGAAATTTTAGTGGGATCTCCCATTGCCGGCCGTACACGATCCGAACTGGAAAATCTCATCGGTTTTTTTGTAAATACCTTGGTTCTGAAAGCGGAATTTGGGGATATGCCCACCTTCAAGCAGCTTTTGAGACAGGTCCGCGAAACGACATTAAACGCGTTTATGCATCAGGATTTACCATTCGAATATCTGGTCGAAGCGCTCCAGCCTGAACGCGACATGAGTCATTCTCCTCTGTTTCAGGTTGCTTTTGTTTTACAGAACACCCCGTTTGAAATGGTGGATCTGCCTGAATTTAATATCATCCCGATCGAGACGGAAAACCTGACGGCAAAATACGATCTTACTTTGACAATTGCCAAAACCATGGAGGGGATGGATTGCTATTTTGAATTTAACACCGATCTTTTTGAACCTGCAACCATTTTGAGAATGCAGACTCATTTTGAGAATATTTTAACTGAAATTATTGACAATCCCGATAAACGTGTTTCTGAAATAAGCATCTCCGGAAAAGATGAACTTAAATTGATGCTTTCCGAATGGAATGATACTAAAACTGCCTATCCCGACGCCGCGACTGTCCCGCAATGGTTTGAACAAAAAGTAAATGAGTTTCCGGATACAATCGCCGTAATTCAGGAAAAACAATCGCTGACCTATAGAGAATTAAATGAGAAAGCCAATCAACTGGCGCGCCGGCTCAAAAATCATGGCATTGGCGCGGATAAAATTATCGGAATTTGTCTACCCCGCGCAATGAATATCCCTGTATCGGTTTTGGCAATATTAAAGGCGGGTGGCGCCTTTCTTCCAATTGACCCAATATATCCAAAAGACCGGATTGAATATATGATTAAAGATTCGGGTATTTCAGCGCTAATAACCCATGAATCGATCCTGAATACTCTGCCTGATATAAATATTCATACGATTCTTCCGGATAAAGAAGATGAACAATTGTCGGTGGCTTCAAAAGAAAATCAGCACAGTGATCTGAATGCGGACAATCTCGCCTATGTCATTTACACATCTGGTTCCACGGGCAGACCGAAAGGGACCTTATTGCATCACAGGGGACTACTAAATCTTGCAAACGCGCAAAAAAAAGCGTTTGGAATCCGCCGGGGCGCCAGAATACTTCAGTTCGCGTCACTCAGCTTTGACGCCTCGGTCTGGGAGATGGTCATGGCGCTGCTGAACGGGGGCACACTCTGTCTCGCCGGTGAGGAGGAGCTGCTCACCGGTCAAAATCTATATGACATTCTCAAAAACGAAAAAATCACCACCGTAACACTGCCGCCTTCCGTATTGGCGGTAATGCCGGATGGGCCTCTTCCGGATCTTCAGACAATTATAACCGCCGGAGAAAAATGCACCATCGATCTGGCGCGACGCTGGTCGGAAGGAAGATCATTTTTTAACGCCTACGGTCCCACAGAGACCACTGTTTGCGCATCAATGTACGCGGTTACGCCTGATGTAAGCATTGCGCCACCGATAGGAAAGCCCATAGACAACTTCCGTCTTTACATACTGGACAAGTCATTACAGCCATTACCTACAGGCGCGGCGGGTGAATTGCATATCGGCGGAGTCGGTCTGGCGAGAGGTTATCTCAACCGGCCCGGACTAACCGCTGAAAAATTTATTCCGGATCCTTTTAGCCAAACATTGGGAGGCAGACTTTATAAAAGCGGTGATCTTGTCAGATATTTACCGGACGGAAATATAGAATTTCTCGGCCGTATCGATCAGCAGGTGAAGATAAGGGGATTCCGCGTCGAACCTGGAGAAATTGAAACGATCATTGATGAAATTGACGAGGTAAAGGAAACATTTGTCATGGTACGGGAAGATTCACCCGGTGATAAAAGACTGGTGGCATACATTGTGACTGAGAACAGCCATGAACCTGATTTACCTGTATTAAAATCAAAATTGAGTGAACGCTTGCCGGGCTATATGATTCCGTCCTCTTTTGTGATGCTCAACGCGATGCCGCTCACTCCTAACGGAAAAATTGACAGGAAAGCATTGCCCGAACCGGAATTTTCACGCGAGAGCCTTCGTTCTGAATACGCCGCGCCGACAAACGAAACCGAAGAAAAACTATCTGGAATTGTCACAGAACTACTGAATTTAGACAAAACCGGCATTCACGATAATTTTTTCGAACTTGGCGGTCATTCTCTGCTCGCCACTCAGTTCATGTCGCAAATCCGGGAGCAATTTGCGATTGACCTGCCATTGAGTCTGTTATTCGAGAAACCTACCGTGGCCGCGCTATCAAGGGAAATCATCAAAATATCCGCATCAGAAGAGAACGGTAAACCCGCTAAGATAGAACGGATTGACCGGGATGGCGAGGATTTGGAAGCCTTGCTATTAAGCATCGATAAATTGTCAGAAGATGAGACAAAATCAATGTTAAATCAAAAGTTGAAATCTAAAAAACGGGATATGACAAATAATGGCTGACCTTTCAAAATTGATTGAATCTCTTTCGCCTGAAAAACGAAAGCTTCTGGAGCTAAAATTAAAGGAAAAGTTCGCCCTTTCTAATGCTTTTCCCCTCTCCTACTCACAGCAACGTCTCTGGTTTCTTTATCAGTTCGAGCCCGGGAGCAGCGCCTATAATATTCCCGCCGCGTTGAGATTAAAGGGCAAACCGGATCTCAATGCTCTTGAAAAAAGTATCGATTCCATCATTGGCAGACACGAAATATTACGCACCACTTTCACTACTGTTAACGGCACTCCGATGCAGGTCGTATCAGACAGCCCGGTTAAGAATTTAGTAATTGTAGATCTTAGCCAATATCCGGAGGACAAAAAAGAATCCATACTGATGGAAAAAATTACCAACGAAAGCAGAATCCCTTTTGATTTAAACAAAGGACCTCTCCGGAGAATATCCCTTTTCCGGCTTTCTGATACGGATTATGCCCTGTTTTTCGTGATGCATCACATCATAGCTGACGGCTGGTCCATCGGACTATTTTTAAAAGAGTTTTCAGCATATTACAGACATTTTGTCGAAGAAAGTCCCTGCCACCTTCCGGAACTAAACATTCAATATGTTGATTTTGCCAAGTGGCAGCGCGATCGTCTTGATGGAAAGGATCGGGATGAGCTACTTCATTACTGGAAATCCGTCCTGGGAAATCATGTCCCCGTGTTACAGTTTCCAACAGATTTTGCGCGACCGGCCGTAAAGAGTTATAACGGATCCCGCCAGGAAATCATACTGAATCGGGATATATTAAACAAGGTAAAAAAATTCTCATCAGAAAACAGTATAACTCCTTACATATCGCTGCTGACCGTATTTTATTTGCTTATGCACCGATACACAAATCAGGCGGACATAACAGTCGGCACGCCAATAGCGAATCGCAACAGGGCTGAAACAGAAAATTTAATAGGATTTTTTGTAAATACTCTTGTCATCCGCGCATCCCTGTCAAATTCGGACACCGGCGGAGATCTGTTGCAAAAAGTTAAAAGCGCTGTCATGGGAGCTTTTAATCATCAGGATCTGCCTTTTGAGATGCTTGTTGAAGAACTTCATCCCGAAAGAAGCATGAATCATACACCACTTTTTCAGGTGATGTTCACATACCAGAATGAAATTTCGGTCAGTATGGAGCTCCCCGGATTGAGCATGAAGTCCATCACGATTGACGGTGACAACGCCAAGTTTGATCTGTCGTTCACAGCCGCGGAATCTAACGGATATCTCTCCCTATCATTCGAATTTGATACGGATCTTTTTCTGCCGGATACCATCAAACGAATGCTTAGCCATTATCAGCTATTACTGCTGGAATTTCTCCAAAATCCGGATCAGAATATTTCTAAACTACCCGTTCTTTCAGAATCTGAAATTAAAACTCTTACACATGATTGGAATGGTCATACCGTAGAGTTTCCGAGAAATCTATGTCTGCACCAGATTTTTGAGACATCCGCTGAGGCAAATCCTGATCAATTCGCGGTTATTTCCGGTAACGATAAGATGACATTTGATGAATTAAACTCGAAGGCTAACCGGCTGGCGCGTCATCTGCAAAAACTGGGAGCAGGCCCCGAAAGTATTATTGCCTTCAGTATGCGGCGTTCACCGGAAATGATCATCAGCATTCTGGGAATCCTTAAATCCGGCGGCGCCTATTTACCACTCGATCCTTCTTATCCGGATGAACGTATTGCTTTTATGCTCAAAGATTCGGGCGCGAATATTTTAATCACAAATGAGCATTTTGCGGAAAAGTTTAAGGATGAAAAAATCCTGTCTGTCAATATCGATGAGATTCCTGAAGAGGATCAGCACGGGGAGAGCCTAAATCCCGTAATCAAAATGGATTCGGCGAATCTCGCTTATATCATATATACCTCAGGAACAACGGGACAACCAAAAGGCGTCATGATTCAGCACCGTTCAGCTATAAATCTAATGAAGAACCTTGACAAATCAATATACGAGTCTTTTGGCAAAAACCGGATGAATATAAGCCTAAACGCGCCAATCTCCTTTGACGCTTCTGTTCAGCAACTGGTCATGATGTTCAGCGGACATAGCCTTGTCATCATACCCGAAGAAGTACGCGGTGATGGCAGATTAATGGTGTCTTATCTGAAAAATGAGCGGGTTGACCTTCTTGACTGCGTTCCATCGCAACTTAAATTATTAATCTCAGCCGGCCTCCTCAATGATCCGGAATGGAAACCATCCGCGCTTCTTCCGGGCGGGGAAGCTATCGATGAGACGACATGGAAAATGCTGGCGGAATTACCGGTTACGGAAACATTTAATATGTATGGCCCGACGGAATGTACGGTCGATTCAACCATTTGTCCCGTCAGGTCATTCAAATCACAGCCTACAATCGGTAAACCTATCGTGAATGCCAGATTCTACATACTTGACGCTAACAATCAACCTGTCCCGATCGGTGCCGCCGGAGAATTGTATATCGGGGGCGAAGGTCTGGCAAGAGGATATCTCGCGAGACCATCGTTAACCGGTGAAAAATTTGTGCCGGATCCGTTTTCGGTTGAGCCCGGATCCCGCATGTACAAAACAGGCGATCTGGCGCGTTACAGAAGTGACGGAAGCATTGATTTTATCGGCAGGATTGATCATCAGGTAAAAGTACGAGGATTCAGGATAGAACTTGGTGAGATTGAAAATAATATCGCTGCCCATACCGATGTGAAGGATGCGGTCGTTGTGGTCAGGGAAAGTGTCACCGGTGACAAACAAATTACCGCGTATCTGATCCCGAAAAATGTCAGCAAACCAACGGTACCGGATCTTAGAGATTTTCTAAAACGAAAGTTGCCGGATTATATGCTGCCAAACCTTTTTGTCTGGCTGGATGAGTTTCCCAGGACGCCAAACGGTAAAATTGACCGCTTCGCGCTGCCCGAACCGGATGAATCCGTTAAAGGTTCCGGAGCTGAATATATTCCTCCGGGAAGCGGATCTGAGCAGAAGCTGGCGGAAATATACTCAGAAATTTTAGGAGTGGAGAAAGCGGGCGCGAATGATGATTTCTTTGATCTGGGCGGGCATTCACTTTTTGCCACGCGACTTATTTCCCGAATCCGGGATGAATTTGGCGTTGAGATACCGCTCAGGACTATTTTTGAAAACCCGGACATCCGAAATCTGGCGAAATCACTTGATATGAATGGATCATCCGGGCATCATCTTTCAATCAACAGGGTTCCCAGGACCGAAAACCTGCCGCTCTCATTTTCCCAAACGCGATTATGGTTTATCGATCAATTAATGCCAGATAATCCTTCATATAATCTTCAATCCGTTTACGAAATTAAGGGGGAATTCCGGAAAGATTTATTTGAGGCTTCTCTGAAAGAGATCATGCAAAGACATGAAACACTCCGGACGGGCATAGTAAATTTGGATGGGAAAGCATCTTTACGGATTTATGAAAATACAAAGCCGGATATTCAATTTATCGATTTGATGGCAGCCGATTCAGCCGGAAAGGCCGCGGAGGCTGATCAACTGACATTGCATGAGGCTTCCACGCCATTTGATCTCGCTACCGCCCCTCTGTTCCGAACCATGCTGATCCGTCTTGAGAAGAACATTCACCGCGTCATTTTGACCTTTCATCATATCATATCGGATGGATGGTCCATGTCCATTTTTATCACTGAATTAACCAGAATCTATCGGGCCGGGCTTTTAAATTTAAATCCGGATTTACCTGATCTTCCCATACAATACGCGGACTACGCCCATTGGCAGCAGCATCAGTTGACTGAAGAATATTTTAAGAAAGGGCTTGATTATTGGATTTCAAACCTTTCTGGTAGCGAACCGGTTATCGATCTTCCGGTGGACCGTCAAAGACCTGCCGTTCCCAGCGGAAAGGGATCCTTCAAAAAATTTGAGTTATCGGAATCGATTGCCCGGAAGTTAAAGCAAATCGCAGAGAATGAAAATTCTACCATGTTCATGATCTTGTTGAGCGCGTTTTCCGTGCTTCTAAACCGTTATTCCGGTCAGGAAGATATTTCCATCGGAAGTCCGGTCGCGAACCGAGACAGAACAGAGACGGAGCATTTAATCGGATTCTTTGTAAACACGATTGTTCTGAGAATTAATCTCATAAATAATCCGGCATTCACTGACATGCTCAGACAGGTCCGCGAAACCGCATTAAATGCCTTTAGTCATCAGGAGATACCCTTTGAAAAGATAGTCGATGCTCTGCATCCCGAGCGTAATACCAATCATACGCCGCTATTTCAGGTGATGTTCGCTCTCCAGAATACTCCGAAACCGGAGAAGATGGATATTGATTTAGAACTCACCCCCATCGTTTCACACTCGGGGACCGCAAAATTCGATCTGACGCTTTTTATGCTTGAAGATAATGATCGTATAAGCGGAGCGATGGAATTTAATACCGATTTATTCGATGAATCGACCATCGATTTGATCCTGATCCACTTTCAGAATTTACTGGAAAGTATCGCCCGGAATCCTGCTGAAAAAATCAACCGGCTCAACATGATCCCGGAAAATGAAAAACACAATCTGCTTACCGGTTGGAATGGCATTGACAAGCGTCTTACGCTCGATCTTCCCGTTCACCGCGTCTTTGAAGAACAGGCGCGACGGATACCGGATCAAATCGCACTGGAAATCGGCGCGATACGTCTATCATACAAACAGCTAAATGAAGTATCCAATCAACTTGCTTTTTATCTGAAAGATCTTGGAATCGGTCCGGACCGGCTTGTGGGAATATGCATGGAACGCTCCGCGGAAATGATCATCAGCATCCTCGGTATATTAAAATCGGGCGGCGCGTATGTGCCTATAGATCCATCTTATCCAAAAGAGCGTCTTGCCTATATCCTGGATGATTCCAATGTTCCGGTTCTGCTCACCAAATCCGGATTTTTGCGGGAGCTTCCCGATTTCCAGGGAAAAATCATTGCTCTCGATAGTGATAAAAACGTGATTCAATCGAATCCTACTTCGAATCCATCCGTTTCTGTCGAACCGGATCATCTCGCATACATGATATATACTTCGGGTTCGACCGGAAATCCTAAAGGAACAATGATCACTCATCGTGGTCTGACAAATTATCTTAATTGGTGCATGGAGGCCTATCCGCTCAGCAAGGGACGCGGTTCTTTGGTACATTCCACTATCGCGTTTGACGCGACGGTTACGGCCGTGTTCACACCTATTTTAACAGGCAGTACCGTTACGCTTCTGCCTGACAATTCAGACCTGGAATCATTGTCCAAAGCGCTGACAGAGTATAAAAATTTTAATGTCATTAAAATCACTCCGGCCCATCTGGATCTTCTTAAGCATCAAATCGCTCCGGCGGAAGCGGCCGGCATCACCAAAGCGTTTGTGATCGGCGGCGAAAATCTCACAACGGATCAAATCGCGTTCTGGCAAAAAAACGCTCCTGAGACTCTGCTGTTTAATGAATACGGCCCGACCGAAACCGTGGTCGGATGCGTGGTTTATGAAGCCCGTGAGTGGAACGGTTCAGGATCAGTGCCTATCGGACAAGCCATTCTCAACACAAGAGTGTACGCGTTAGACCGATACTTCAACACCGTCCCTACCGGAGCGCGTGGCGAACTGTACATCGGCGGGGCCGGTGTGGCCAGGGGCTACCTGAACCGACCTGATCTGACAGCCGAAAGGTTTGTTCCCGATCCGATCTCAGGGAAATCCGGTGAACGTCTCTATAAAACGGGCGACCAGGTAAGGTATTTAAAAAACGGATTGATGGAATTTCTGGGTCGAACTGATGACCAGATAAAGATCAGAGGATATCGGATTGAGCCGGCCGAGATCGAAGCGTGTGTCAACCGGCATCCATCGATTGTTGAGTGTGTGGTCATTTCACGGGAAGACAAACCCGGTAAAAAACAGCTTGCGGCTTATATGGTATGCGGTGAGCAACAGCCTCCTTCATTAAGTGAACTGAGAAGTTTTCTTGAAGATATGCTGCCTGAGTATATGATTCCGGCCCATTTTATTCATGTGGACGGTATTCCCCTCACAGCAAACGGAAAAGTTGACCGGAAAGCTTTGCCAAAACCCGATGATCAGCAGTTACACACCGGGAAGAAATACGCGGCTCCTGAAAACGACAATCAGATTATTCTCGCGGAGATCTGGCAGGAACTACTTGGATTAAAAAAGATAGGCATACATGATAACTTTTTTGAGCTTGGCGGGGATTCCATAATCATCATCCAAATCGCGGCAAAAGCAAAGCAAAAAGGATTGAATATAACACCCGTGCAGTTTTTCCGGTATCAGACAATAGCTCAACTGGCCAATGTGGCGTCAGCTACGGCATTTACGCAGGCGGAACAAGGCCCGGTGACCGGTACACTGTCTTTGACTCCCGCGCAAAAGTGGTTTTTTGAACAGAAATTTCCCGAATTTAATCACTGGAATCAGTCGGTATTATTAAGCTCTTCTCAAAAAGTTGATATTGTGTCGTTAAAAAAAGCGTTAACCACGCTCGTTAACCATCATGATGTTCTAAGGCTTAAATTTTATAAAACCGATGATAGCCATGAAGCGAGATTTGACGATCCCTGCTCCGAAATACCATTTTCATTATTCAAAATTTCAGATCTGTCTGTCAAGGAACAAAAGAACTTTATTGAATCCAAATCAGCTTTGTTACAAGCATCGCTGAATATCGAAACCGGTCCGGTTTTCCGGTTCGGTTGGTTTGAAACAGGCGAAACCGCCGGAAAACTATTGATGATCGTTCACCATCTTATCATTGACGGTATCTCATGGCGGATATTACTGGATGACCTGCAAACCGCCTACGGGCAAATCATCAACGGCGGGGAAATACAACTGCCGGCAAAAACCACATCGTTCAGGGAATGGTCGAAACGATTGCGCTCCTTCACATCAGACAAAGTATCTGAAAGCGATTTAAAGTACTGGTTGAACTTATCTAAAGTACCGTTGAACACAATTCCTGTTGATTTTCCTGATGGCGCCAATACCGAAAGTTCCGTTTCCGGTGTTCAGGTATCATTGAATCAGGATGAAACACGCGCGCTGCTCCAGGTTGTGCCTGCTGTATATAATACACAGATCAACGATATCCTTTTAACCGCGCTGGCTTTGTCTTACTCCGCCCGGACAGGTAAAAGATCCGTTTGGATCACCATGGAAGGACACGGCCGGGAATCATTGTTTGAAGACATTGATATTTCGAGAACACTCGGCTGGTTTACGAGTCTCTTTCCCGTTCATCTTGAACTTGGTAAATCAGTCACACCCGGGGATTGTATCAAATCGGTCAAGGAGCAGCTTAGAAAAATACCACGAGCAGGATTGAGTTATGGTTTATTACGATATTTAGATGATACTGATTCTGTAAAACAACAATTGAAAGCCATCGAAAATTGCCCGATATCATTCAATTATCTGGGACAATTCGATCAAAATTTTTCAAAAGACACTCCATTTATGCCGGCAGATGAACAAAGCGGATCCGAGCGCGGACCAAACAACCCGAGAGCCACAATGATTGACATTATCGGGACTATCAGCGGGAACACTCTAAAATTCTTATTTAATTACAGCATTAACCTGCACCGGGAAGAAACAATCCGGCAGTTTTCCGCCAATTTTATTAATGAATTAAGGAAGTTAATCATTCACTGTCAGTCACCCGATGCCGGTGACTACACGGCGTCGGATTTTAAACTCGCCGGATTATCCGATGAGAAATTAAACAAAGTCCTTGACAGGCTTAATCATACAAAAGGAAACCGATGAAGAATATTCAGAACATTTATCCATTGTCCCCCATGCAACAGGGTATGTTGTTCCATACATTGCTGTCACCCGAAACCGAGGTTTACAGCGAACAACTCTCCTGCATTATATCCGGAGAATTACTTCTTGAAGCTTTCAGGCAGGCATGGGAAAAAGTTATTGAAAGACAGGATATTCTTCGAAGCTCCTTTATCTGGGAAGATCTGGATGAACCTTTACAGGTTGTCCATAAAAATGTGTCATTGAATTTCCGTGTTTTGGACTGGACAGAGCACGATACAAAAAATACTGACAAAATGATCCGCGATGTTACGGCGGATGACCGGAAAAACAGGATAGATTTGTCCCTGGCGCCATTAATGAACATCACCCTGATTCGACTGTCAACAGATAGGTCCTGTTTTATATGGAACTATCACCACCTTTTATTTGACGGCTGGGGATTGGGAATCATACTGAAGGAAGTTTTCACTCTGTATGAGGCGCTCAGCAAAAACAGGAAAGTAACTCTTGAACCGGTTTATCCATATAGCGATTATATCGCCTGGCTAAAAGCCCGTGATATTGAAGAAGCAAAACAATTCTGGAAGAAACTGCTCAACGGATTTACAAATACCGCTCTATTGGGCATTAGCAAACGAAAGCAATCGGCTGAGACCGGATACGCTAAAAAATCTCTGACTTTATCCGAAAAATTGTCGGAATCATTGTCCGCCTTCTCAAAAGCCAACAAATTTACTCTCAACACGCTTTTCCAGGGCGCGTGGACTATCTTGTTAAGCCGTTACAGCAATAATGATGATGTTGTTTTCGGCATTACGGTGTCCGGCCGCCCCGCTGACCTGACAGGCGTTGAATCAATGGTCGGCTTATTTATCAATACCGTTCCCATACGAATTCAGCTAAAGGCTGCTGAAAAAATTCTGAAACTACTGGAAAATGTGCAATTTACTCATTCAGAGCTGCTGCAGTATGATTTCACGCCCCTGGTGGAAATTCAGTCCGTCAGCGAAATACCGCGCGGCTCTCAATTATTTGAATCTATTATGGTATTTGAGAATTACCCGATAGACGATTCTCTGATTAATCAGGAAAGTTCTATCCGGATTGAATCGGTTCAATCATTTGAACGCACAAATTATCCAATAACTCTGGTCATCTCCCCCGGCAAACTGATCGGAATCGATCTGGCCTATGAGGAAAAATTCTTTGATGAAAACATCATCGACAGGATGTTTGAACATCTTGTTCTTGTACTTGAAAACATCTGTGAAAATCCAGAACTAAAGATCGGTGATTTGAATATTCTTTCCAAAAAAGAACGTTCTCTGCTTCTTCAGGCCTGGAATCAGAGCAAAAAACCCTACCCGGATACCCGGACTATACCTAAATGGTTTGAAGAACAGGTAAAAATCACACCGGATAAGCAGGCCATCGTTTTTGAAAATGAAACGCTTACTTATGATGAATTAAACCGGAAAGCCAATCAAGTGGCGCGCTTCTTAATAAAAAAAGGCGTTAGTCCGGAGAAGCTTGTCGGAATCTGCATGAATAAATCAACCCAAATGATCATCGCGATTCTGGGGATACTTAAAGCAGGCGGGGCCTATGTGCCAATCGATCCCGATTATCCTGCGGAGCGAATTAACTTTATGATAAAAGATTCCGGATTGAAGATTTTGATTACCGATCAAACTCCCCCTTCCGGAACGGATATTAATCGTTTAACTATCATTGACATCGATGAGGAAATCGATGATATGCCTGCAGAAAATCCGGAACCGATTTTATTACCGCATCATCTGGCCTACATCATTTATACATCCGGTTCTACAGGTCAGCCAAAAGGCGTCTTGCTGCAGCATCAGGGATTGTGCAATTTCGTTCAGGCGATGGCAAACAAATTATCTATTGACAATAATTCCAATATTCTGCAATTCTCATCGCTGAGCTTTGACGCGTCAGTTGCCGAAATTTTTATCGCGTTACTCTCCGGAGCCACACTTTTTCTTGCAAGAAAAGAAGTATTTTTATCGCCTGAATCTCTTGATGAATTTGCAGAGAAGCACAATATCACTTTCGCGACACTGCCCCCTTCTTTATTATCAGCAGTACCGCCTGACATGCTGAAGACGGTTCGGACATTGGTTTCAGTCGGTGACAGTTGTTCATGGGATCTCGCAAAACGATGGCACACCGATCATGAATTTATAAATGGATACGGTCCCACCGAAGTGACCATCGGAAGCGTCCTTTATAAGGTGGATGATCTCGATGCGGACAGCCAAACCGTTCCGATTGGAAAACCATTGGATAACACCCTTCTCTATCTCCTAGATAAAAATATGAATCCGGTCCCGATCGGCTGTACAGGTGAAATTTTTCTTGGCGGACCGGGTATCGCCCGGGGATATCACAATCGAGCGGACCTGACGGCGGAAAAATTTCTGCCCGATCCATTTCATGGTAATCACGGAGGCAGGCTATACCGAACCGGAGATCTTGGAAGATTCCTGTCCGACGGCAATATCGAGTTTATGGGGCGGGTGGATTTTCAGGTTAAGCTGCGCGGATTTAGAGTTGAACTGGAAGAAATTGAATCCGCGTTAAAAAGAATAGAATCGGTTAATGACGCTACGGTGATCATCAGAGAGGATATGGAAGGTGATAAACGGATTACCGCCTATATCATACCTGAGAAAGCGACTGACTTTTTAGTATCGGAGATCAGAGAAAAATTAAAAAACTGGCTGGCTGAGTTTATGATTCCGTCTGTGTTTGTTCGACTGGACAAATTTCCGCTTAATTCCAGCGGAAAAATAGATAGAAAAGCATTGCCCGCCCCTGAAAAATCCGACTTTATTGAATCCGGATCATTCGTCGCTCCGGCAAATCAAAATGAAGAAATTCTGGCGGGAATCTTTGCCGACATTCTTGGACTTGAAAAAGTCGGCAGAACAAACAGCTTTTTTGAACTTGGCGGTCATTCTCTAATGGCCACTCAGGCGGTATCGCGCATCCGGGACGCCTTCAAGACAGATATCCCTTTGCGAATCCTGTTTGAGCATCCTGTCATTTCTGATTTAGCGGAGGCCTTGTCAGAGATAAGCGTAAAAAACAGTTCTTCAGCTGCCCCACCGCTGGCGCCTACGGAACGAAAGGCGGGTATTCCCCTTTCTTTCGCGCAACAACGTTTGTGGTTTTTAGACCAGCTCGAACCCGGCAATATATTCTACAACATTCCTTCAGCGCTTGTGCTAAAGGGAAGACTGGATTTGAACGCGCTTGAAAAAAGCGTTCAGACCATTATCTCGCGGCATGAATCATTACGGACCGTCTTTAAAACAATTGACGGCAAACCTGAACAGATTATTCTCCAGGATTCAAAATTCAGACTGAAAGCGGTCGATCTTTCATCAATCGATGAACCCGTAAAATCGCAACAAGCAAAAGATCTTGCCACAAAGGAGGCTAAAAAATCATTCGATTTAACAAGCGGACCGCTATTCAGAGTACTTATAATCAAACTTTCGGAACAAAGCCATCTGTCTGTCTTCGCACTTCATCACATTATTGCCGATGGCTGGTCGGTAAAACTACTAATTGATGAAATTGCCGTCTGCTATGATGCTTATACATCAGGCCATGAACCATTGCTTTCAGATTTACCGGTTCAATATGCCGACTTTGCCCAATGGCAGCAGGGCTGGCTCAAAGATGATGTTCTTGAACAACAGATCGCCTACTGGAAAGAGAAATTAGGCGGAAGCCCCCCATTATTGGAGTTGCCAACGGACAGACCAAGACCCGCTGTCCAGACATTTAACGGTGCCACGGAAACAATTGAAATATCGGAAGACTTGACCGGTAAACTTATCAAGCTTAGCCGGCGAGAAAATTGTACCCTGTTTATGACACTTCTGGCCGCGTTTCAAACGCTATTACACCGTTACAGCCGCCAGAAAACCATACTTGTGGGCTCTCCGATCGCTAATCGCACACACCCCGAAATTGAACGTTTAATCGGCTTTTTTGTCAACACGCTTGTCTTCAGAGCCGATTTTGACGATGATCCGGATTTTATCGAATTAATGAAACAGATTCGTGAGACGGCGCTGAAAGCCTATTCATATCAGGATCTGCCCTTTGAAAAACTGGTTGAAGAGCTTCACCCAACCAGGGATATGAGTCATTCTCCCCTGTTTCAGGTCGCGTTTGTTCTGCAAAATTTACCCGTTTCCTCCATTGAGCTATCTGATCTGGTTATCACTCCTTATGAAACCGAAACCATTACATCAAAATACGACATGACCCTGACCATGATTGAAGGAGAGGCCGGTCTGCTGGGCATTATGGAGTATAATACCGATTTATTCAATTCGGAAACCGTTAAAAATATGCTGGATCATTTTAAAACTTTATTAACAAGCGTCGCATTGGATCCATCTTATCCGGTAGGATCACTCCAGCTTTTAACCACAAAGGACACTCAACAAATCACTAACCAATGGAATCAGACAAAATCTGAATTTCCGGCGGAGATTTGCGTCCATGAGTGGTTTGAATTAAATGCCAAAAAGCAACCGGATGCTCCCGCGGTCATCTTCAGGGCTAACAGCGACTCCGGTTCAGAACAATTAACATACTCCGAATTAAATTCGAGGTCTAACCGACTCGCGCGCTATCTTCTAAACCTTGACATCGGTGTGGAAAAACCGGTTGGAATCTGTATGGACCGGTCTATTGATATGATTGTAGCCATTCTTGCCGTTTTAAAATCAGGCAACGCGTTTCTGCCAATCGATCCGGCCTATCCCGCGGATCGAATCGCGTACATGGTTGAAGACTCAGGACTCCCGGTGGTTATCGCGCAGGAAAGGACACGAGGTATGCTTCCCGCTGAAACCAAATCCATCGTTATTGACCGGGAATTGTCAGAAATAAATACTGAAAATGATGATAATCCTGCTGTCACCATCGACCCGGACAATCTTGCCTATATCATCTACACATCGGGATCAACGGGGAGACCGAAGGGCACCATGCTCAGACACCGTGGCTTATGTAATCTTGCCAGTACTCAGATAAAAGAATTCGATGTCGGTAAAGACAGCAAAATCATGCAGTTTTCATCTCTCAGCTTCGACGCGTCGGTTTGGGAATTTACCATGGCGTTACTCTGCGGCGCCGCCATCTGTCTTACTTCCCGTGAGACGATTGTCGACGGTAACGCATTAGTGAAACTGCTGCGCGACGAGCAAATCACAACAATAACACTGCCACCGTCCGTTCTGGCGGTGCTGCCTGAAACTCCACTGCCCGATCTTCGTGTGATCATCACAGCCGGTGAAGCCGTTTCCGGTGAGCTGGTTGAACGGTGGAGGAAAGGACGGAAATTTTTTAACGCTTACGGACCGACTGAGACCACGGTGTGCGCCTCCATGCATCTTTGTTCAGGTAAATATCCTTCGGGGCCACCTATCGGTATGCCTATATCCAATTTTAAAATCTTTATTCTGGATGAATATAAACAGCCGGTCCCGATGGGTGTCCCCGGTGAGCTTTGTATCGCGGGCGTCGGCCTTGCCAGGGGTTATTTGAACCGCCCGGGACAGACCGCCGAAAAATTTATTCCAAATCCATTCTCCGAAGAACCCGGTGACCGGTTGTACTGCAGCGGTGATCTCGCGCGATATCTCCCGGACGGTAATATCGGGTTTATGGGAAGGATTGATCAGCAGGTCAAAATACGCGGATTCCGGATTGAATTGGGCGAAATAGAATCTGTCCTGAAACTACACAAAGACATAAGCGATGTGGTTGTCATTGCCAGAGATGATCTGCCCGGAAGTAAAGCGCTGGCCGCGTATTTCGTGGTCAAAGAAGATAAGAATTTGGAAATACCGGAAATTTTGACCTATTTACGCGAACGGCTGCCTGATTACATGATTCCTCCCTCAATACTCAAATTGGACCGGCTGCCGCTTACGCCAAACGGTAAAATTGACCGCAAAGCGCTTCCGGCCCCGTCCGGCATTAGTGATCATCTCGAAAGCGAATACGTGGCTCCGCGTAATGAAACCGAATTAAAAGTAGTGGAGATTGTCGGTCAACTCTTAAACAGAGAAAAAGTGGGCATTAATGATAACTTTTTTGATCTTGGCGGTCATTCGCTGCTCGCGACACAGTTCCTTTCGCGTTTGAGAGAGCGTTTTAAAGTGGAATTACCCCTAAGGGTACTGTTTGAGCAACCGACCTCCGCGGGTATCGCGGGAGCCATTATGAAGACCCTGGAAACACAGGGTGAACAGGAAAGTGATACTCCTGTCATTAAACGTGTATCAAGGACAGCGGTTACAATGAAAAAATCGGATCTTGCCTAGCGCGCGAGTAAGATATTTTTCGCGTGTATGGTGAGTTTTAAATAAAAAAAAGGATTTCCTGTATGGATGAAACAATACTACAAAAACCTGAGGTATTAAACGCAGGTCAGCCGGACATGAACGGTGATGAAGTTTATGTATTCCCCGCTTCTTTCGGCCAACAGCGTCTCTGGTTTCTGGATCAGTTCGAACCCGGGAGTCCTTATTACAATATACCGATAGCTTTCCGGCTTAAAGGAAGCGTCGATCTGAAAATCCTTAAAAAAGTTATCGATGAGATCGTCTTGCGTCACGAATCCCTTCGAACGACTTTTACGGCTGTTGACGGACAGCCGATGCAGGTGATTACAAAACAAATGAAAATTCCCATGCCCGTTATTTCTCTGGATAAGACAGTTTCCGGTGAGCATGAAGAACAGATTATAAGACTCGCCACCGAAGAAGCGAGACGCCCTTTTAATCTGGAAAAGGGACCGCTTATCAGGATTACCGTGCTAAAAAAATCCGATCTGGAAATCATCGCCCTATTAACCCTTCACCATATAATTTCAGACGGATGGTCAATGGGTATTCTGGTCAGTGAAATCACCACCCTGTATGAAGCCTTCTCGAAAAACAGGCCTTCACCCTTGCCGGAGCTGCCCATTCAATACGCTGATTATGCAAGCTGGCAAAAGGAATACATGCGCGGCGATTTGCTTCAAAAACAGCTGGATTACTGGAAAAATCACCTGGGAAGCAATCCGCCGGTGCTTGAACTGCCGACTGACCGTTCGAGACCTCCTGTGATAACCAATGAGGGATCATCAGCATCAATTTCAATCTCAAGTAATACTTTAGAAAAGTTGCATCGTCTTAACCGGCGGGAAGGTGTGACGATGTTTATGACGCTCCTATCCGCATTCAATGCCCTTTTATACCGATATTCAGGGCAAACCGATATTTGTGTCGGCACCCCGATCGCCAACCGTACGCGCGGTGAAGTCGAAGGCGTGATCGGATTGTTCATAAATACCCTTGTTTTAAGAACAAATTTTGACGACCTGCCGACTTTCCGGGAATTTGTTGGCAGGACCAAAGCGAGCACTCTTGACGCTTATGAAAATCAGGATCTGCCTTTTGAGTACCTTGTTGACGCGCTTCAACCGGAACGAGATATGCGGATATCACCGCTTTTTCAGGTGATGTTTATTTTGCAAAACACACCCGTTTCTTTGCAGCCCGTGGGTGAACTCACACTTGAAATGATCAGCGTCGATATGGGTACATCAACCTTTGATCTGACTTTCAGTATCGCGGAGAGTGAAGCCGGTCTGAACGTGGCGGCGGAATTTAATACCGATATATTTGATAAATCGACTATTGAGCGCATGCTGTCTCATTTCAGGAATTTATTAATTTCTGTTTCAGCCAACCCGGATATATCCATAGCGAATATACCCATATTGGAAAGTGAAGAAAGAAACAGAATATTGCGGGAATGGAACGCGACTTCAGCGGAACACGAAGAATTCAATGGGATTCACCAAATATTTGAAAGTCGCGTCAACGAATCCCCGGCATCTACAGCTGTGGTATTCCGGGAAAAATCGATCAGCTATGAGGAATTGAACAAAAAGGCAAACCGGCTTGCTCATTATTTGAAAAAAAAGCGGATTGGCCCCGACACGCCGGTTGCTATACTTATGGAACGGTCGTGTGAACTGATGATCGCCGTGCTCGGTGTTCTGAAGTCCGGAGCCGCCTATCTGCCTCTTGACCCGTCCTACCCCGGCGATCGCCTAAGATATATGCTTGAGGACGCGAATGCACCCATGCTGATTTGTGATGATCATCTTAAAAATATTATTAATGATTACCCGGGAGAAATTTTTGAACTGAACACGGCTGAAAATATTTTAGCGGATGAACCGGCCTGCAATCCGAAGAATACTGCCGGACCGGAAAATTTGGTCTATCTTATCTACACCTCCGGTTCTACCGGAAAATCAAAAGGTGTCATGGTTTCACACGCGAATTTGATCAACGCCTATCTTGCCTGGGAAGACGCGTATGAACTCAAAAGCCGCGCCCGGAATCATCTGCAGATGGCCAGTTTTTCATTTGATGTGTTTGCCGGTGACTGGACACGCGCTTTGTGTTCCGGGGGTAAATTGGTGCTGGCGCCCCGTGAAATATTGCTGGAAGCGACGCGGCTATATGATTTAATGATAAAAGAAAATATCGACACCGCGGAATTCGTCCCGGCCGTATTGAGAAATCTGGCTGATTTTCTCGAAGAAAATGATAAAAATCTGAATTTTTTAAGAAATCTGATCGCGGGATCGGATATCTGGTATGTGGAAGAATACAGGAGATTTAATCGCGTCGCGGGAACCGAAACCCGGTTGATAAATTCCTTTGGACTGACCGAGGCGACTATCGACAGTTCATATTTCGAGACAAAAGAGCTGGACCTTCCCGGTGACCGACTGGTGCCCATCGGACGTCCTTTTGCCAATATGACGCTATACATTCTTGACAACCATTTTGAACCGGTTCCGGTGGGAGTCAGGGGTGAAATATTCGTGGGTGGAGCAGGTGTTGTCAGGGGCTATCTTAACCGGCCGGACCTAACAGCGGATCGTTTTATACCGTATCCTTACGGCATGCCGGGTGAACGATTTTATCGCACCGGTGATGTAGGACGTTATCTGCCGGACGGAAACATAGAATTTCTTGGCCGAAGCGATAATCAGGTCAAAATTCGCGGATTCCGGGTGGAATTAGGCGAAATTGAAACCGCTTTGCAGGATTATGACCGGATTAAGACCGCGGCGGTGAGCCTGCGGGAGGACTCCAATGGCGACAAAAGATTGATTGCCTACTATGTGACCGACTCTGATGCCACCGTCTCAGCAACGGTGTTAAAAGAGTATCTCGCCAACCTGCTTCCCGATTATATGATTCCGGCCGCCTATATTTCCCTCGAAAAGCTGCCGCTTACACCAAACGGAAAAATCGATCGGCGCGCCTTGCCAAATCCCGATCAGAATCAGATTCTTGAACAGCTTACAACGGAATATGTAGAACCGAAAACTGACACGGAGAAAAAGATTGCCGTGATCGTCGGAGATCTCCTGAATATTGATGAGGTAGGCTCTCAGCATAATTTCTTTGATCTGGGTGGACATTCCTTACTGGCGACACAGCTCGTCTCCAGGATTAAAAAGACATTCGACATCGAATTTCCCCTGAGGAAAGTATTTGAATTTCCTGCGGTCTCTGGTCTTGCCCTTTGTGTCGATGAGGCGCGGTTGGCCGGTGAACAGATCATCGCCCCACCTATCCTTCCCGTGTCGAGAGACCGGGAACTTCCGCTCTCTTTTGCCCAGCAGCGTCTTTGGTTTCTGGATCAGCTCGAACCCGACAGCCCCTTTTACAACATACCGGAAACCTACCGGATAAAAGGCGATCTGAATATCAAAGTCTTCGAAGCAAGTTTTAATGAAATTATCCGCCGGCATGAATCGCTGAGAACGGTATTTATAACTGAGAACGGCTCGCCGACGCAAAAAATTTTCGATGAATACCGGATATCCATGAAAATCACGGATTTAAAACATATGAAATCCGCCGGGAAAGAGACAGAAATACTACGTATCGCTCGGGAAAAATCTCTAGAGCCTATTTCAATTGATAAACTGCCTCTGTTTCATATTGAATTATTAAAGATCGCCAATAAGGATTTCGCCGTGATCCTGGTGATTCATCATATCATATCAGACAATTGGTCATCGCAGGTGATGATGCGTGAATTATCCATTATATATGATGCCTTTTTAAATAAAAGGCCATCGCCTCTTGCGGAAGTAAAGCTTCAGTATGCCGATTTCGCCCACTGGCAGCGCGGCTGGCTTAAAGGAGATATACTCGATGAGCAATTGAAATACTGGGAAAAGCAGCTTACCGGCATTCCTCCTGTTCTTGAGCTGCCGACAGACCGGCCGAGATCCGCAATGCCGACATTTAAGGGGGCATATCTGCCGTTTAGCATTGATAAAAATATCGCGGATCGTGTCAAAAAACTTTCCCATGATGAGAACGCCACTTTATTTATGGTATTACTCGCGGCTTTTCAGACTCTCCTGTACCGCTATACCAATGAGAAAAATATTTGTGTCGGTACCCCCATCGCTAACCGGAACCGTCCTGAAATTGAAGGAATTGTCGGCTTTTTTGTCAATACACTTGTGATGCGCGCGAATCTTTCCGGGGAGATTTCTTACCGGCAGCTGATTCAAAATGTCAGGGAAACGGCCCTGGGCGCCTATGCCCATCAGGATGTACCGTTCGAAAAGATCGTCGACGCAGTGCAGCCGGAGCGTAATACGAGTCATTCCCCTCTTTTCCAGGTAATGTTTGTCATTCTTAACCTGCCCGAGAAATCGGAAAATGAGTCATCTGATCTTATCATCAGTCCGATCGAGGCCCACAGCGGTACTTCAAAGTTTGACATCACGATGTTTATCACCGAAGAAAAAGATCGTTTTAGCGGCGCTCTGGAATATAACACCGATTTATTTGACGAATCGACGATTTCGGTTATGCTGGATCATTTTCAAAACTTGCTAAACGGTTTGACAACCAATCCGGACGAACAGGTTGGCCGGATCAACATGATATCGGAGCGCGAACATGATCAGTTGCTCTTCAAATGGAATGGTAAGGAGAATCCGCTTAAGACAGATTTACCGGTTCATCAAATTTTTTCCGGTCAGGTCATGAACACGCCTGATCAAATTGCCCTTGAACTCGGTGAGCTGGAAACATTTACTTACCGGCAGCTTCATGAGGCGAGTAACCGTCTCGCGAATTATCTGATATCCCTCGGTGTCGGCCCCGATGTTCCGGTTGGATTGTGCATGAAGCGTTCGACAGATCTGATCGTTTCTGTTCTTGGAGTGCTTAAAGCGGGCGGCGCTTATGTTCCCATAGATCCGTCTTATCCTGAAGACCGGCTGGCATTTATCATTGAAGACTCCGGTGTGCCTATTCTGCTGACTCACAGCGCGCTGCTTCCCCGGTTATCAAAACATATATTAAAAGTTGTTTGCCTTGATTCTGAAAAGGAGCTGATTTCGTCTCAGGATCTTTCTGCACCGGACGTAAATGTGTATGCAGATCATCTGGCTTATCTGATCTATACCTCCGGTTCAACAGGCAAACCCAAGGGCACATTGATAACCCACCGTGGTTTGACCAATTATCTAAACTGGTGTATTGAAGCCTATCCGCTGACCGATGGCCGGGGATCACTGGTACACTCCACCCTTGCTTTCGACGCGACGGTAACGGCGGTTTTCACACCATTGTTAACAGGAAAAACAATAACGCTTCTGCCTGATGACACGGATCTGGAAGATCTGTCAAAGGCGCTGATCGCGTATAAAGACTTTAGCCTCATAAAAATCACTCCCGCTCATCTGGATCTGTTAAGTCATCAGATTGATCCCATGCAGGCGGCGGGTTTGACCCGGGCATTCGTCATTGGAGGGGAAAATTTAACCTCTGGGCAAATCGCGTTCTGGCAGAAAAACGCGCCGGATACTTTGCTCCTGAATGAGTATGGTCCAACGGAAACAGTTGTGGGCTGCGTTGTTTTTGAGGCTCAAAAATGGCGCGGTACCGGATCCGTTCCCATCGGGCAAGCCATCAGCAACGCGCGGGTATATGTCCTGGATGAGTTCCTGAATCCCGTACCGGCGGGAATATCAGGTGAACTTTATATCGGTGGTGAAGGAGTAGCCAGAGGCTATCTCTACAGACCGGATCTGACGGCCGCGCGATTTATACCGGATGCGTTTTCAGGCTTACCGGGAGAAAGATTATATAAAACCGGTGACCGGGTCAGATATTTGCGAAACGGTAACCTGGAATTTATCGGCCGGCTGGACGACCAGGTTAAAATTCGGGGCTACAGGATCGAACCGGGAGAAATTGAAGCTGTCCTGCTTCAGCATAAATCCATTGATGAAATAACGGTCCTTGCCCGTGAAGATGAACCCGGTAAAAAAAGACTTGTAGCCTATTTCACCTGTAAAAACTCAAATCCGCCGTCAATCACTGAATTAAGGGAATTTCTTGCAGGTACACTGCCTGAATATATGATCCCTTCGTATTTCATTTCGGTATCTGAAATCCCGCTGACTCTTAACGGGAAAGTGGACAGAAAAGCGCTGCCCATTCCTGAAATTGATCGTAAAATGGTTGAGCATGAGTTTATCCGGCCCGTGAGTGAAAAAGAAGTAATTCTCGCTGAAATATGGAAAGATGTTTTGGGCTTAAATGAAGTGAGTACCCGGGATAATTTCTTTGAACTCGGCGGGGATTCGATCATTAGCATTCAGGTCATCGCGAGAGCTAACCAGGCGGGAATCAGGCTTTCTCCGAGACAATTTTTCCAGTATCCGACAATCGAAAAACTTGCGTCAGTAGCTGACAGCGGCGTTAAAATTGACGCTGAGCAGGGAGTGGTCACCGGTCAGGTGCCCTTAACTCCGATACTTCATTGGTTTTTTGAACAAAATTTGAGTCATCCGAATCATTACAATCAGTCGCTGCTGCTGGAGGTCAGTGAAAAGCTTGATCCGGATATTTTATCAAAGACGATTGATACCCTGATACATCATCATGATGCCCTGCGATTACGATTTGTCAATGAAGGAACAGGCTGGAAAGGATCAATCGCGGAGCCTGATAAAAATATTCCGTTTGAATACATCGATTTATCAACTCTCGACAAAAAGCAATTTAAAGCTGAACTTCACCATTTATGCGAAAAAGCTCAAGCGTCACTTGAGATATCTACGGGTCCTGTTTTGAAAGCCGTTTATTTTTCAGGAGCTGCAGACAGTAATGACCGATTGTTAATGGTCATCCATCACCTGGCGGTTGACGGTGTTTCGTGGCGAATACTGATGGATGATTTTCAGTCGGTTTACACTCAGCATCTTCAGAACGGGCATTCTGATCTTCCCGGAAAGACGACATCATTTAAGTCCTGGGCAGAGAAAGTGAACAGTTACGCTTCTTCAGATCCGGCTGTTAAGGATTCCGAATTCTGGTTAGAACAGCGCGCCAAAAAAGCAGGTGAACCTGTAATTGATTTTTCAAACGGCGCAAATGATGAGAAATCCGTTCAAACGGTCAGCGTATCACTACCGGAGAATGATACGGAATCATTGCTCAAAAAAGTACTGTCGGTTTACCGGACAGGGATTGATGACATTCTTCTGACTTCCCTTGCCGTTGTATTATCTGAATGGATGGGTGAAACTACCGTATCGGTCGATCTGGAAAGTCACGGAAGGGAATCTCTTTTTGATGATGTTGATTTATCCCGCACGGTCGGTTGGTTTACCAATATTTATCCTGTATATATCTCTTGCCCTCCCGATACGGCGGATAAAGGCCGATTGATTAAATCCATCAAAGAACAACTGCATGAACTTCGTTCAAGATCCATGAATTATGGGGTTTTACGGTATTTAACGCAGAATAAGGATATAGAGTACGACCGAAATCAATCGCCAAAAATCAGTTTTAACTATCTCGGACAATTTGACCAGCATTCCGGATCATCTGATAATAATATGTTCTTGATGGCCGGGGAAAACCGCGGAGCCGAACGAAGCCCATCGAACACGCGTTCCCATCTTATAGATATCACCGCTACAATCGCGGGGGGCAGGCTTCAACTAGAATGGAGTTACAGCAGGAATTTTCATAAAAAATCAACTATTGAAGATGTGGCAAACCGATATCTGACAACGCTTAAAGATATAATTTCTCACTGCCTGTCAGCGGCAGCCGGCGGAGTATCCCCATCCGATTTCCCGCTTGCCTCGATCGATCAGGCTTATCTGGACCGAATTTATGAAGCGAATCCTCTGATTGAAGACATCTATCCCCTCTCACCCATGCAGCAGGGAATGCTTTTTCATTCCTTGATGTCCCCGGAAACAGAAGTTTACAGCGAACAGCTTAGTTGCAAATTCACCGGAGAACTGGATCCGGAGATGTTTAAATTCGCCTGGCAGAAGGTATCCGAAAGACATGAGGTTCTGAGAAGCGCTTATATATGGAAAGGACTCGATCGCCCGCTTCAGATTGTATATAAAACAATCGATATTCCGTTCACAATTTTAGACTGGAGCGGTGATTCCGCAGATAAACAAAAATCCCTGATGTATGATTTTCTGAGCGGCGAATTGAAAGAAATCACTTCTATGGCAAACGCGCCTCTGATGCGAATCGGCCTGATAAGACTGGACAAGAATACACATTATTTTGTATGGAGTCATCATCATCTTCTATTTGACGGTTGGGGCACACAAATCATACTAAAAGAGATATTTGAGCTCTACGAATCTTTATCAAAGAAAGAACCTGTCAGTCAGGAACTTTCAACTCCCTATCGTGAATACATTTCGTGGCTGCAGAAAAGGGATATGGAACTGGCAAAAACTTTCTGGAAAACACAACTGGCTGGATTCACTTCCCCCACGCCTTTACCGGTTAAGATGCATAAGTCTGATTCCCCCTATGGCTATTCAAAGGAACGCGTATTACTCTCTCCCCGACTTTCTGAATCATTAGGAAAATTAGCGAGAGAAAATCAGTTGACCATGTTTACCCTGATTCAGGGCGCCTGGTCATTGCTGCTGAACAGGTACAGTAGTGAGAATGACGTCGTATTCGGGGCAACCGTTTCCGGCCGGCCGGCGGAAATACCCGGTGTGGAATCAATGGTTGGCTTGTTTATCAACACCCTCCCCGTCAGAATTTTCTTAAACCAATCAGACACCCTGGTTGAATGGCTGCAAAAAATCCAGTCTCAGCAGGCTGAGATGAGACAGTATGAATTCACCCCTCTGGTAGATATTCAGGGTTGGACCGAAGTGCCGCGGGGACTGCCTTTGTTTGAGAGTATTGTTGTTTTTGAAAATTTTCCCGTGAATACATCAATGAACCGGCATCAAAACGCGCTTGAGATAAGTGAGATCGAATCATTTGAAAGAACAAATTATCCGCTTACCATCGTCGCCTCTCCCGGAGATCATTTAGCCGTGGAAGCGGCATATCAAAGCCATTTGTTTAGTAAAACGGTCATAAAACGCATGCTCGGACATCTGGAAACCATTTTCAGCTCCATGGCTTCCAATCCAAACCTAAAACTATCCGAAATACCGATTTTGACACCATCGGAAACCCAAACAATGGTTTCTGAATGGAATCAAACAGGGAAATATTTTCCCGACATGGTTTCGATTCATCTCTGGTTCGAAGCTCAGGTTGAAAAAAGTCCCGAGGCCATCGCGGTAAAATTTGGGGATTATGAAATAACTTATTCCGCGCTTAACGCCAAAGCTAATCAGCTTGGACGTTATCTGATAAAGCAATCCGTCAAAAGGGAAGAATTGGTCGGAATATGTCTCAACCGTTCTGTTGAAATGGTTATCGCCGCTCTTGCGATTCTGAAAGCGGGCGGCGCGTATGTACCGATCGATCCGGCGTATCCCAAGGAACGAATTTCCTATATGCTTGAAGATGCCAAAGCCAATATTTTACTGACGGAACGATCTTTGGCCGCAGGTCTGCCCGAGAATCTTGGTCATCGCATCTACATGGATGAAATCTGGGACATCATCAGTGACGAGAGCAGCGAAAATATTAATCTGCCTGTTTTTCCCGAGAACATGGCCTATGTGATTTACACATCCGGATCCACAGGTAAACCCAAGGGCACTATGCTGCACCACGGCGGACTTTGCAACACTATCCACTCTCTGATTGATAAATTTTCTTACACCCCAAAAAGCCGGGTGCTTCAGTTCGCGTCATTCAGTTTTGACGCCTCGGTTGAGGAAGTCTTCGCCACTATTTGTTCGGGCGGGTGCCTGATTATCGTCAACAGAGAATCGCTTCTGGCGCCGGCGGAATTTATCAAATTGATAAACTCCGAAAAAATATCAAAAGTGCTGCTTCCGCCTTCTCTGCTTAGTATTTTACCTGAAGATCCCATGCCGTCACTTAAAACCATTGTATCCGGCGGCGAAGCGTGTACACGCGGAATTGCGAGCCGCTGGTATAAAAACAGAATCTTTATTAACGGATACGGCCCCACGGAATCAACGATAGTTGCCGCCTATCACCGGGTCAGTGAATTACCTGACAGCGATGCGATTCCCATTGGCAGACCCATTGACAATATCCGTCTTTATGTTCTTGATCCGTTTATGAACCCGCTTCCGGTGGGCATACCGGGAGAACTCTATATCGGCGGCCCAGGGCTGGCGCGCGGTTACCTGGACAAGCCGCATCTTACCGCGGAGAAATTTGTGCCGAATCCGTTTGATCAAATCCCCGGCAGCCGGTTATACCGCACGGGTGACCTGGTACGCTACCTGGATGGTGGAGATATTGAATATCTGGATCGAATTGACAATCAGATAAAAATCCGCGGTTTCCGCATTGAACTCGGCGAAATTGAGTCCTTGCTCAGAAAAGTGCCGGGGGTGACCGATTCTGCGGTGATTGTACGGGAAGATTCACCCGGAGATAAGCGTCTGACGGCATACATAATTATAAAAGACAATTCGGATATTTCCACACAGCAGATAAGAAACGCGCTCAAAAATGATCTGCCCGAATTCATGATTCCCGGAGCGTTGATCCGTCTGGAAAAATTTCCGCTGCTGCCAAACGGTAAAGTTAACAGAAAAGCGTTGCCATCGCCGGAGCTGGACGAAATAAGGATTGATGAAGACCATATCGCGCCCCGCGGCAGCATTGAGCTAAAACTGGTTCGGATTTGGCGGGAAATTCTAAATATACCGATTGTTGGTATCACGGATAATTTCTTTGATCTGGGCGGACATTCTCTTCTGGCAATCAGGGTTATTGATAAAATTCAGCAGGAATTTGACAGAGAGATTCCTTTAGTGAGCCTTTTCTCCGATCCGACCATTGAGAATCTGGCAAAACTGCTCACTCAGGAAGTGAAGTCAGATAATTTTAATCCGCTTGTGGAATTAAAAAAGGGAACGGCATCTGAACCGGTATATTTTATTCATCCCACAGGCGGAAGCGCTCACTGGTATATTCAGCTTGCTGAATTGCTTCATACGCGCCGGCCGGTTTACGGGATTCAGGCGCGGGGATTTGATGGTAAACTGGATCTTCATACGACTATTGAATCCATGGCATCCTACTATGTGGACGCGGTACGCCGGCAACAACCGGAAGGACCGTATTTTCTTGCCGGATGGTCCTTTGGTGTGATCGTGGCTTTTGAGATGGGCAGGCAGTTCTCTGAAATGAATCAGGAAGTGGGATTTCTGGGTATTCTCGATTCCGGTCCGTATATCCCCCACCAGGAGGAGCCAAAAGATGACAGCGAGCTATTACAAAAAATGTTCTCCTCTCATTTTGAACTCGACGCGGAAATGCTTCGTGAAATGGAATATGATGAGCAGCTGAAATTTGTGCTCAAAATCGCGAAAAAGGAAAAAGTGCTTCCAAGATTTATCAGACAAAATCAGTTTAAACTTTATGTACATATCAATAAAATTCAGACCGGCGCCTGGAGAAAGTACAAACCGCTCAATTTTAACGGGAAAATCACCCTTTTCAGGGCGGATGAAAACCGGGACTACGATAATCTCCCTGATGATTTGGGTTGGAAAAAATATGCCGGTAAAGGCGTTGATATTATCAATGTACCCGGCGACCATATTACAATGATGACCAAACCAAACGTAAAAATACTCGCGGAAAAGATCGGTTTGCTGCTGGACAACCTGGATGTAGATAAAAAGGAATAAGGTGGAAAATTGGAAAAGCCTGTAAAACTGACAAACAAAAACTTCATGCTGCTCTGGCAGGGCCAGTTTGTAAGCAAACTGGGAACGCATATTTATTTGATTGCCATGGTATGGTGGATGAAAAATGCCTTTGAATCCGCAACGCTGATCGGGTTGCTCTGGACATCCGCCGCCGTGCCGGTGGTTCTTTTCAGCGCCATCGGAGGCGTGTTTGCAGATCGTTACTCGAGGCGCAATATCATCATTTTCAGTGATCTGATCAATGGATTGGCGACCCTCAGCCTGGCCGCCGTTATGTTCACCGCGCCTGAAGCGACCATATTAATCGCCGTCTGGTTATTTAGCATTACCATATTAGCTTCTACGGTAAATTCATTTTTCGGCCCGGCCATTTCCGCCTCAATTCCGGACCTTGTTCCTGAAGAAAAATTATCTGCCGCCAACTCCATGTCACAATTCGCGGAACAGGTGTCTCTTTTCCTCGGCCAGGGAATCGGAAGTACATTGTTTAAAATTCTCGGCGCCCCTATCGTGGTTCTGATCGACGGGATCAGCTATTTGTTTTCGGCAATCAGTGAATTATTTATAAAGATTCCGCAGGTTTTCCCTGAAAAAGAAAAAGATTTAAAAGGCCAGTACCAATCGTTTAAAAATGATTTGTGGGAAGGGATTGTATACATTAAAGAGAATACCGGATTAAAAATGCTCCTCTTTGTTTCAATATTTATCAATTTCTTTACGATGCCGGTAATTGTACTTCTCCCCTTTTATGTGGATAATTTTTTAAAAGTTTCGGTTGACTGGTATAGTTTCTTCCTTGCATCCCATGGGATCGGAATTTTATTCGGATACATCTCGGTTGGAATTTTCAATCTCCACGGCAAACCGCGTTCAAAGATGTTCATCATCTTTACTATTATTGAATCCGGGGGATATGGGATTTTGGGATTGGTTACCTCTGCCCCGCTGGCAGTGTTTCTCGCTTTTATCGGCGGCATGTTTAACGGATTCATAATGGTCACCATTATAACTATTTTGCAATTATCCACACCAAGCGCGATCAGGGGAAGAGTATTCGGAGTGCTCACTACGCTATCGGGCAGTATCGCGCCTCTCGGCATGCTCCTCGGAGGAGTGGCCGGGGATCTTACGGGTCAAAATATTCCGCTGATCTACATGATATGCGGCGTGATCATGGCCGTATTATCCATATTGATATCCTTTAGCAGGCATTACAGAAAATTTCTTGCCTATGAACCGAAAACAAAACTCGATCCTGAAGGGTTCACGTACAAAATTAAAATCTGGGGTCACGATGAAGCAACATATATTGATATTAACAAATAACTTAGGAGGTAAAGATGAGTGCTGATGAACGCGAGGATAAAACAATTTACAAAGTTGTTTTAAATCATGAAGAACAATATTCAATTTGGCCGGCAGACCGCGAAAATCCGCTTGGCTGGCGCGACGCCGGTAAAAACGGTACAAAAGAAGAATGCCTGTCCTATATCAATGAAGTCTGGACGGATATGCGGCCGCTGAGTCTGAGAAAAAAAATGGAAGAAATAGATAAAACAAGGAAGCAATCATGATTATTTTTGATCAGCAACACAAGTTCATTTATGTGAAACGAATGATCAGGTAAACTATGGATAAAATGAAAACGACTTTACTGAGCCGGCCGGGATCGGGAATCATCATTCCAAAACCGGTTCAGCATGCTAAAATCAAGTTATTTTGTCTGCCATTTGCGGGAGGCAGCAGCGCCATTTTCCGCTCCTGGCCAAAACACATGCCCGATACCGTGGAAGTTTGCGCGGTGGAGATACCGGGCAGAGGGCAGCGCATCAACGAACCGCTAAGCCAGAGAATAGAAACGCTTGTCGCTGAATTGTCACTGGAAATAAAAAACAGCATTGACCGGCCTTTCGCCCTATTTGGGCATAGTCTGGGCGCTATTCTCGGGTTTGAAATAGCCCATCATCTCAAAAACAATTTCGGTCTCAAACCGGTGCATCTGTTCCTTTCCGGAACAAAGGCTCCTCAATTAGAATCCGATAAAAAACTGATTTATAATCTTCCCGAGACTGAATTTCTGGCAGAGATAAAAAAACTTAACGGAACTCCGGATGAGGTATTTGAACATCAGGATCTGCTCAAACTGATGATTCCCATTCTGCGCGCCGATTTTAAACTGTGTGAAACATACACTTATGAAGCAAGAACACCGCTTGATTGCCCGATATCTGTTTTGGGCGGCTTACAGGACCAGCATATTGCCAAAGAAACGCTTGAGCCCTGGAACGCGCAGACAAACGGTCCATTCTTTTTAAGAATGTTCCCGGGTGATCATTTTTATCTAAATGATCACCAACAGATTCTGCTCAGTACAATCACCAGAGATATAAATGCTCATTTTAACTTGAATATATTACAAAGGCGTATCCTATGAATTTTACAACATGGAAAAATTATTGTGAGCAGACTTTAATCGTTGATGGTGATGTTCAGGTCTGGCGTGTAAGATTGAATATCCAGATTAAAGTGATCGAGATGCTGGAAAACCTGCTCTCTCCGGATGAGCTCGATCGGGCAAACCGCTTTATGTTCCAAAAAGACCGTATTCACTATATCGCCTGCCGTGGTCAGCTAAGAATATTGCTCGCTCAATCTACAGGGATGAGTCCGGGCAAATTGCAATTTGGATACAATCTCTACGGAAAGCCATATCTGGTTTCCCCTGTATCCGGCCCCTATTTTAACGTATCCCATTCCAATAATCTGGCTTTAATCGCGATTTCAGGTGATTCCCAGATTGGGGTTGATATTGAGTTTATGCGATTAAATACTGAACCGCTTCAAATCGCCAGAAATTTTTTCTCTCAGCATGAATACAGACAACTCATTAATTTACCGCAAAATCAACAAAAAGAAGCGTTTTATAATTGCTGGACCAGAAAGGAAGCATATATAAAGGCATGTGGTAAGGGGCTTTCAATCCCCCTTAATGAATTTGATGTCACACTCAAACCCGGAGAACCGGCCAAAATCATTGAATGCAGACATGATCCGTCTTCTGTCTGCGATTGGCAGTTAGATTCACTCACGGTGCCTCACGGTTATATCGCGGCGCTGGCGGTAAACGCGAGACCATATGAATTCCGTTTATCGGGATCATAATCCGGAACTGGATTCCGGTATAAATTGGAAAATTACTGATCAATTACAATGATTGATCGTTTAACTATACATTCATTAGCGGGACCATTTGGCTATGAGAAATATGAAAAAAATATTTCTGATTCTGGCATTAGCCATTGTTGCCTGTGACGCTCCCAGGCAGAATCCCTTTGATCCAAACGCGGATAATTATTTGCGGCAATCGCTGACTGAGATCAAAGTGCAGAGACTTTATCCACCGAATACGGTTTTAAAAGATGTAATTGTAACGGAAGATAAACTCGGTTTTTACGGCAAAACAGGTTCCGAAGGGATCATACAATGGTACCATCCGCCTTCCGACTCTATTCATCTTGTGACATTCAGAGACGGTTATTTTACGCAATCCGGCTCATATCCAGGCTCTGATGATCATACCCTCATCAATATATATTTGAACGCCATGCCGGTCATTGAGAACGTCTCGCTTTATTCGGTGTACAACAACACTGACAGTAAAACATATATTGTCGCTGAAGCTCAGGTAACGGATCCTGACGGCATGACGGATATTGACGATATTTATATTGAAGTATCTGAAAAAAACTTTAAAATTTCTCTTCCTCATGTTACAGATTCCGACGATATGTACTTTGTTAAAGTCAAATCGGATGATATTTCATCAGGGTTGATACCGGAAACAATACCGGAAATAAATTTCGGCCTGACAGCCAGAAATCTTAACGGAGACAGCCTGCAGTCCGGTGGCTACAATATACGACGAGTAATCAATAGAGCCCTGACATTGAAATTGCCAAGCGTGGACCGGCCGGAATCAGGTGATATTCGATTTACCTGGACAAAACTTGATTTGCCATATCCGCATCATTACAGAATTATTCTTTTCAGACTGCAGAATCCCGTCGTAAAAATTGGCGCTTTTGACAATATCCCATCCGATAATGACCAATATGTTTTAGATGATCCCGTTGTTCTGGCCGGCATCACAAACGGATGGTATCTCTGGACACTGGAGGTTGAAGATCAGATCGGCAATATCTGCCAGTCTCAGGCCGTGAGTTTTCAATATTTTAAATAGGGGCGCGCTCTTGAATCTTTCGTACAGCAAAATCAGGAATGATCATTTACAGGCTATCTTTAAAATGACCAAATCCATGGCCAGTATGGATGATGAAACCGATATCCTTAACATGATATTATCCGAATTAATGGGCCAGACCGGAGCGGAAGTCGGCGCGTTTGTTTATTACGACCGGGCCGAAGATAAGTTTGAAACAAGAAATGTGGTATCCGCTGATCCAAAAAATTCAGGGAAAATAAGTTTTTCGCAAACCGTATTCAGAAAAGTACTTGATTCCAAGGAAGCGCTTTTACTTTTTGATACAAACAATGATGACAGCATTAAAAGTCGGGACAGCATCATCATCAATGATATTCATGCCATCCTCGCGTTTCCCTTGATGATTATGGATCAGGTTTATGGTGTCATGTATTTTGACAGCAGAAAAAACAGGCAGCATTTTAATGAAACTTCAAGACAGTTGCTCTCCTTTTTTGCTCCTATCGCATCCCTGACACTAGAACAGGTTTTGAGCCGTAGGGATGTGCGGAATGAAAACATCATTTTAAAATCACGTCTGGATCAGGAGGCCGGAATTCCTTCGATGATCGGTGAAACAGATGTGATGGAGCAAATGTGCAAACTGATCAGAAAGGTGGCTCCATCCGATGTTTCCGTCGTCATCACCGGTGAAAACGGTACCGGAAAAGAACTTGTCGCCCTCGCTATCCATGATCTCAGTAAAAGAAATGATAAACCCTATCTTGCCCAATACGTCGGCAATATTCCGGCCGGTATCCTTGAGAGCGAGCTATTTGGTTACAAGAAGGGCGCGTTCACCGGAGCGGATAAGGATAAACCCGGTTTGTTCGAGGCGGTTAGCGGAGGCACGCTTTTTCTGGACGAAATCGGTGATCTCAGCATGGAACTTCAGACAAAACTCCTGCGTGTCCTTCAAAACAATGAAATCAAACGACTGGGTGAAAATGTAGTAAGAAAAGTTGATGTCCGGATCATCGCGGCGACTCATCAGGATTTATCACTCATGGTCCGCCAGGGTAAATTCAGGGAAGATTTGTACTACCGTTTGAGTGTCATCAACATCAATGTTCCGGCCCTGAGAGAAAGGCTTGATGATATTCCCCTTCTCGTCGAACATTTTCTGGATAAACACAGCCCCGGCAAACATATCAAGATCAGGAAAGCCGCCATACAGAAACTGATGGACTACCCGTGGCCCGGAAACGTGCGGCAATTGGAAAACGCGGTTAAAAGGGCGGTCGTGCTCACGCAGAATGAATCCATCGGGCCTGATGATTTTGAGTTTGACTGTGTTGAGTCCGGACCCTTCATGGGCACCCTTGACGAGTTTAAAAACAAACTGATTATCGAAAGACTTCATCAATTTAAAGGCAATAAAACCCGGGCGGCAAAAAGTCTCGGCATATCTTTGCGATATCTTCAATTAAAAGTTAAAGAAATCGTCGGTAATGAGTCATGAATTCAATCGGTAACTACGAAATTCTCAGGACCATTTCAGAAAAAGGTCAAAATCGCGTCTATGAAGCCCGTCATAAAGTGCTTGACCGGAAAACTTTACTAAAAGTCTATCTCGGCGGAGATGATCTGCTGATACAGCGATTTGAACGGGAGGCGCGGATTGTAGCGGACCTGAATGATGAGTCGATTGTTTCCGTATATGACTTCGGAAAAGTCGAGGGACTGTTTTATATATCGATGGAATATGTCGAAGGATGTTCGCTGGCTGAATATATGGCAAACGGGATACCTGAAACTGAGAATATTATCGCTATAGCGTCAAAAATAACACGTGGACTCGCCGTAATTCACGGCAAAGGATACATTCACCGTGATCTGAAACCCGAAAACATACTGATTGATAAGAAGATGAATATCAAATTAACTGATTTCGGCATCAGCATTCATGAATCCGCAAACCGGATTACAGAGGAAGGATCGCTTATCGGCACACCGTTGTATCTATCCCCCGAACAAATAAACAATCTGCCTGTTTCATTCAGCGCGGATATGTTCGCGCTCGGTACAATATTGTATCAGCTGTCCACAGGTGTTCATCCTTTTGAAGCGTCGCGATACGGCGAAATATTTTCAAAAATATTAAGTTATGACCCGCCTCCCGTAAACACACTCTGCCCTGACCTTCCCGGATGGTTTAGCGAATCCATCGGGTTACTATTGAGTAAGGACCCTGACAAAAGGCCGCCCGACGCGCGACGGTATGCATTATTTTTGCAAAAAATGAATCCGGACATATTCCCTTCAAGGGTTACAAATGCCTCAAAAACGGAAAAAATCAGGTCTATGAAACTCTTTATCGTCGTGCCCGCTGTCCTCATAGGAGTAATGATTCTTTTTTACTTTAGATCAATATATATTCCGGCGGGTAAACCGGACATTTCACAATCCCCCTCCGCAGACAGTGTCATATTTGCCGAAAATTCAGGTCCTGACCTGAACGCGATTGAACTTAAGCCCGATGAAATTATTTCATCGGAAAAAGTGATGTCCGTGTCCAATGAAAAAAATGTGCCATCCACAAAGGATTATCAGCCGGATCACTCAAAAAAAGTTATAAAACCGACCACTCTGCTGATCAACACATGGCCCTGGGCTAAAGTTTACATTGATTACCGTGAAATCGATATCACACCCATGTCAGAACCGATTGATTTTAATCCCGGTAAATATCTGATCTCATTACAGCATCCGCTTTATCCTTCATGGTCAGACAGTATTACCGTTAAAACGGGAATAAACAATTCATTCATTTTTAATCTCGACTCTCTCTTCCTCCAGCTTGATCTGCAGATAAATCCATGGGGAGAAGTGTATATCGACGGGCAATACCGCGGAACCAGTCCGCTGACCGATCCGATCTATCTAACCCGGGCGAATCATTCCATTACTGTTAAAAATAAATATTATATAACACACAGGGACTCAGTGATCTGGAACGGTGAGCATAAAATTGTCAAAAATATTATGCTCCGGGAAATACCACCGCCTAATTAAAAAAGGTAATGATGATGAAAATTAAATTTATTTTCATTCTTATTTTTATAGCTATCCCGCTATATTCGCAGAACCTGAGCGTGGAAATCGGTACGCTCGAGGAGGATCTTCGGCAGTTCCGCTATGAACGCGTGCTTGAGAAAGGAAATTATCTGCTTTCTGATTCGTTCATCAGCAAAGAGGACAGCCTGACCATATTCCAATATATGCTTCAGGCCGCATCTTCATTAAACGATACAACAGAGGCAAGAAAAATTTCAAAACAAATATTAGGATGTTCGCCCGGGTTTAAGCTAAATCCTAAAATCATTTCACCCAAAATTATTAATTTTTTTGAAGAGATCAGAAAGGAAACCGTTAACGTTAAGATTGAAGAGCCCGCGGAATCCATCTCCTACAATACCAGGCCCGCATTTAAAGCCATGCTGGCGAATATCATCATTCCGGGCTCAGGTTACTTCTTCACACCAAATAAGACAAAGGGATATATCTATTCAGGTATTTCAACTATAATCATTGGCGGCATCACCTACTACTCCATACAGACATCCGGATACCATGATGATTACATAAACGCGCGCGGCAACAATGATTTTGATTATCTTTACAATCGATATAATGATAGCTATAAGACGAGAAATACATTTATATTGTCATATTTATTACTAAATTTATATTCGTTTTATGATTTTTACACTCACGGCAATGATCTCACCTTTTCATTGGATGTAAAAACAAAATCCAACAAATCAATCGTATTTCAAATACAAAAACGCTGGTGAACCATGCATATTTTTCATAGTTACGCAAAATATTCATAGTCGCGGCTTAAAAAGCTATCGGGCATTTGCCGCAGGCTAAATATTCTAACAATCTAACATTATAATTAACAACAGTTTAAAAAACAGATATTCATTTTCTTCCCGACTGACATTTAACGGCACATTAATTGCGTTGTATAAGAATGTTAACCATTAACATAACAAACCTTGGGGGGTATTTATGATTCATTTTAGACGGTTCCATCTTATACCGGTTTTATTAGTTATTTTCGCGTTGGCTATGCCGGGATTTGCGCAGATTCCAAATCTCGGTTATTTAACAGGGACCGTTAGCGCCGACGGAGTAGGGATAGAAATGACGCCTCTTCGTCTCTCAAATCAGGACACTTCTTTTGTTTCCATCAGCGGCGCGGATGGTAATTATGCGTTTGTCGCGCCTCCGGGCACTTATACGGTGAGCAATGTCGATACCATGAACTACTGGCATTTTACCTCGGAAGAAGTGCAGATTATTAAATCATTTCAGCCTACAATTCTGGATTTCAGTTTGACGCACCGGCCGCAGGACGCGAAAATCACCGGTCTTGTTACGTTTAAGGGAACTCCGATGGCCGGCGTGACGGTTTATTTTCTAAAACTGGGACCGGAGAACACAGATATTGAAGACCTGGAGACAGGAAATTTCAAAATGCAGGATTTGATGCTTGTTCCATATCAGGCGGTCACCGACTCCGAAGGAAAATTTGAACAGCCGGTGCTTTCGGGGACGTACTTTATGCATATCCCCGGCGATGACGATGAAGGTTATCTACCCTATTGGAACATTGATGTATCCGTCGGGAAAGATAAGACCCTGGATCTTGGTGAAATCAAATTACAGGAATTCAAACGCGTGACCGGTGTGGTTACCAATTTTGGTGAATTCGATTTTGTGGTGATCTGGGCTTATTCGGTCAATTCTGGAAAACCGTTTATGGCCAATATTTTCCCCACAAACGAGGACGGTTCCTATGAACTGAAAGTCGCTCCGGATACGTACATTTTCAGAGCGGAAGGTTTTATGCAGGAATTGAATCATGTCTATACCGTATTTTATGACGGTGTGTTCACGACCAAAGAAGCCGCGCAAATCGATGTATTTGATGATGTTTCCGGAATCGATTTTGTTCTGCCGACCTCTGCTGACCTGAAACCGGTGACCATTACCGGTAATGTCTCCAGCGCGACCAGCGGCAAACCTCTTATGGACGCGACTGTCGATTTCTTTACAGCCAACTTCCTGAATTATGTATTTAACACCTATGAAGCAAAAACCGATGCCGATGGAAATTATTCGATCTCGGCCCACACATTTATGAACAGGGACTCTTTAATTGCATTCTCATATAAAGACGGGTTCTTCGCGAAATTCTATGATGATCAGCCCACCTATCACACAGCAGATCCAATCATCATCGAGCCGGACGGAAGCGAGAACTACACCGTATCTGGAATCGATTTCGCGCTTGATTCAATTGATACGGACATCGGATATAAGATTTCCGGAAAAGTTATTGATGATGAAGGTAATCCAGTCTATCGCGCCCAGGTCACCGCGTACAGCACGGCTCCCAGCGCGGGGGTAGTTTACACACACGCGGATTCTTTGGGCAATTATGATTTCGGTAGTATTTTTGTCGAAGGCAGCTATGTAGTTCTTCAGGCATGGGCAGGCTATGGTTATGTTCCGGTGATTTATGACGGCAAAACCAGCTGGGAAGATGCGGATACCCTGCGTATGACAGAAGATAAAATAGCAGATTTCACCCTGCAAAAAGCAAAACTCCGGATTCCTTTCGGTCAGATTACAGGTATTGTGTCCGTGAATTCAACGAATAAGACAACGGCTTCGTCCATTGAGGGAGCAACCATCTATCTGAAGAAAAGCGGAACGAATGAATGGACAAACGCGGCCTATGTGAAAGCTGACGGCTCGTTCACCCTGCCGGTTGAATCATACGGCATATATGACATGAAACTGACATCTCAGAATTATCAGGATGTAACCAAGAACAATATTGAAATCAATGAACAGACCGGTAATGCTGTCAAAGTTGATTTCAACCTTCAGGTAACATCTGTGGGAGATAATCCGCTTACCGGAGTGATAAAGACAAATATGCTTCATAACGCTTATCCTAATCCATTCAACCCGTCAACCACCATTCGTATTGATATGGTTAAAACCGAACGGGTTTCACTGACCGTTTATAATATCCTTGGTCAGAAAGTTCGTGTACTCTATAACGGCGTATTGGAAAGCGGTACCCGTAATTTTGTATGGGACGGCAGAGATGAAAACGCGAAATTGGTTTCTTCAGGATTATATTTCTATCAGTTCAAATCGGACAATCTGGTTCAGACAAGATCGATGATGATGCTGAAATAATAACCCGAAAAGCGGAAAATCCCCGGTTTACAGCCGGGGATTTTTTTTATATCTGTTGCTGGCATTCAGAGCAATAACCATATATCTCAAACGCGTGACTAATCACTTTGAAATTCAGGTCATCCCCTACAAGCGGCATCTCTCTTTTTATATCGCATTCAGAGAGACAGATGATCTTCCCGCACGAAAGACAGATGGCGTGATGATGATGAAGTTTTCCGAAGTATTTGAATTGTGCCGCTTCTTTATTTTGCAGGTTGACCTGTCCCGCCACACCGGATACCGAAAGCATGCTCAGATTCCGGTAAACCGTATCAAGGCTTATATTTGGATGATCCGCCCTGACCTGCCCGTAAATTTCTTTGGCGGTTAATGGCTTGTCGGACGCCATCAATAATTTTAATATGGCTATTCGCTGAGGTGTTAATTTTTGGCCAATTTTTTTTAACTCGGCGCCAGCGTAGTTTACATCCATATCTGTTCCGTTAATTTTTAACCTACGAATTTAATCTTTTCAATATATCAGTAATCTCAGTTTCTGGCGGATATCATTGTCAGAAAAAATATAACCGCCTGAATCAGGATGATTGTCGCTCCGCTCGGAAGATCAAGCCAGTATGAAGTAAACAGCCCCGCGACAGCGCTTAAAAGACCAATGCTCATCGATACCCATGTCATTCGTCGGAAACTCGGAGCTATAAGTCTTGCCGTTGCCGCCGGTATTACCAGAAACGCGGCGATAAGTATAATCCCGACTACCTTAACGGCAACAACAACGGTAATGGCGATCAGTATTGATAAAAAATAGTCATCCCGCTGCACCGGAAGCCTGTCGGCGATCGCGAGTTCACGGTCAAAAGTCGCGTATGCCCACCTTCTCCATAATGGCAGCGTGAACAAAGAAATTGCGAAGGCGCCTGCAGTGACCCACAAATCTATTTTCTTAACTGACAGAATGGAGCCGAATAAATACGCGAACGCGTCGACCGTATATTCCTGCTTCAATGAAAGGAAGACAACACCCAGCGCGACAGAAACCGCAAAAAATATCCCCACGGATGTATCATTTCCCAGGGCGGTTTGTTCCCGGACCCATACGATTGCTATGGCCACAAAAACAGTAAACGGAGCAGCGATCCATAACGGTTCCGTTCCGAGCAGTAAACCCAGCGCCACCCCTCCAAAGGCGGCGTGCGCCAGCCCGCTCCCGAGAAAACTCAGGCCCCTTTGAACAACAAATACTCCGTAATAACTTGCCATCACACCAACCAGGGCCCCGGCAATCAGAGCGCGCTGCATGAACGGCATACTCAGGAATTCAAACATTATCTTTAAACCTCTGGTTAAAAGCGTGTTCATGGCCAATATGACCGAAAGCCCGTCGCAGGCATTCCTCTGTCAAGGCTTTTTCCGGCGGACCGTATCCCACCAATTTTCTGTTCAGAATCATCACATGACTCACATGATGCTGAACAGCTTCCCAGTCATGAGTGATCATCAAAATGGTGCATTTGCTTTCCTTCTGATAATTATCCAGAACTCGGTATAAATCGGCTTCTCCCGTTACATCGATACCGGTCGCCGGTTCATCAAGCATGATAAGTTTTGGCTCACGGGCAAGACTTCTCGCCAGAAATACCCGCTGCAGTTCCCCTCCCGAAAGCTTATTTAACGGACGGTAAGCCAGATGCGACGCGCCAACCCGTTCAAGAGCGTCGATGGCCAAAGCGGATTTTTTCGATTTATATCTCCAGGGCCAGCGCTGATTTAATCCCGTCATCACCAGCTCAATGGACATGGAGGGAAAGTTTCTGTCCATGGTTTTGATTTGCGGTACATAACCGATCCATTCCGGAGAAATATCCTGAACAGAATTTCCAAATAGTCTGATGCTGCCTGACGCTACAGGAATGATACCGAGTAAAACTTTTAGAAAAGTGGATTTCCCCGCGCCGTTCGGGCCGATGATGGCAATAAATTCATCCGCTCGCACGGTCAGATTGATTTCTTCAAGTATGGCCAAATTGCTCATTCTTACGGATAAGTCGTTAATTTCCAGCACCGGTTTATTCACTTAAAGCCTCCAACAGCGCCTTCGCGTTATACCGGATTAAATCTGAATACCTGACACGGCCTTCAATACCACCCAGTGGATCAAGATATACTATCTTTCCGCCGGTGGATTCCGCCACCACCTCAGCCGCTCGGTTTGGCAGCTGTTTTTGCGTCAGAATTAAGCGGATGCGTTCCTTTTGCATTAGTGAAATCACACCCTTCAGCGTTTTTGGCGTCGGTTCTTTCCCCGGAATGGTTTCTATGGCTCCGGCGATAACAATTTGATACCGGTTGCAGAAATACTGCATAAAAGGATGAGCAATAAGAATATTTTCACCTTTGACCGGTTTAAGCATAACCGTGATTTCCGAATTCAGGGAATCGAGTTCAGCTGCAAATCGTTCCGCGTTAGCCCTGTATTTCTCTTTTCCCTGAGGATTAAGCTCCGAAAGTTTTGCCGTCAGTGACGGAAGCAGGGCCTTCACGGCCAGCGGATCGAGCCAGAAATGAGGATCAATGTCCCCCGATTGACCATGATCATGATCATGGTCGCGCATAATCATTCTGAGGCGATAAGATTCGGGTAAAAAATCCAGTAATTGAATCTTGTTTTCTGACGGAACCTTTGAAACCCAGCCGTCCAGCTCAGGTGAACCGTAAATGAGCGCCGTTGCTTTTTCAATCTGCCTCAAATGCGACGGACGCAGTTCAAACGTGTGAGGCGATGCCCCTGCGGGCAACAAAGCGGTAACCGCTTCTCTCTCACCCGAAATCTCACGGATAATTTCGGCAAACGGATGAATGGATGTCACATACCTTGTTTGCGCGAAAGCGTTTATAGGGGATCCGGTTAAAATTAAAATGGATATAAAATATAAATACAGCTTTTTCATGTTTCTCCATAAGGTCATTATTAATAATGATGAAAATCCGGAAAAATTTTTTGAGCTCCAATTTAAGAAAAATATAAAATATTGCAACTAAATAAGAATTTTACTATTTAAAACAACTTTTGTATATTAATGAAAATGGCCGGAATAAATTCACTTGCAAGTATGGTTCATTTCTCTAAATTGTTTATTAAAACTAAATAAATGAAATTATAATTATTAACCGGAGATCAAATTCATGCAATTATTAAGGCTATCGACCCTTACGCTGCTGAGCTTACTGGTTTTAATGTCATGCGGTACGAAAGAAAAAACCGAATCCGCCCCATCAATGACATCGGCGCCCGATGGTGAAATCATTTATACCGCGCCTCAGGGCTGGTTAGCGCAAACTCCGAGCAGTTCTTTCAGAAAAGCGGAATACTCACTCCCCGGTGTTGAAGGCAAAGATGCGGCGGATTTGGGCGTGTTCTTCTTTCCCGGTACCGGCGGCTCGGTACAGGATAATTTAGACCGCTGGTACGGGCAGATAATGCAGCCGGACGGATCCTCAACATCCGCAAAGGCAGAAACAAAAAAATCTACGGTTGGAAATTTACATGTAACCACGGTTTATGTGACAGGAACCTACATGAAATCCAGCTCCGGAATGATGATGGGCGGACCGGTTGACGAGCTTCCCGGTTACGCCATGCTCGCGGCAATCGTCGAAACTGCAAACGGCCCCTGGTTTTTTAAGGTCACCGGACCTCAGGAAACCGTTGATTACTGGCGACCGACTTTTGAAAAGTTTATCAATACATTTAAAATCAAAAAAACCTCCTGACAGGATTCATCAATAGAATTCTCGAAGATATATTCTTGATGGCGAATCAATGTCTGCCCCTGTTTGATAAAAACACGGGGCAGATTTTTTTTCTAAAATTAAGCGCGCACAAGAGCATCTCGGTACAAAACAATCAACGCCCGGATGGTGATATAACTGTCCATTCTCCCTGTTGAAAAAAAAATAAAAAATTACTTGTTTCACAAACATTATTGTTTTTATATTAAACCGTTCCGGTAATATATTATCATTTAAGTAATACAGTACTCTACAGGTATTATATATGACATCATTCATTAAAAAGGAATATGATTACGCGATTCGGATCTGCGCTTACCTTGCCGGCCAGGCGCCCGAGACGATTGTGCCGCTATCTGAAATCTCAAGAAGACTCTTTATTTCCCGGCCGTTCGCCAGCAAAATCGTTCACCAACTCATAAAAAAGCAGGTTCTGGCATCGGTTCAGGGAAAATATGGCGGAATCTATCTGGCCCGCGATTCGCATAAATTATCCGTATATGACATACTTATCTCAATGGGATTTGATCATCATATCAATGAATGTGTCGAAAACATGACAGCATGTCCTCTCAGCAATAATTGCAAAATTCATAATTTTTTTGTCCGTCAGGAAGTCATGCTGCTTGATAATTTCAAAGATAAAAAATTGGATGAACTGGCTTTTTCAAATAAAGATTTATCAACTGAAAAATCCGTATGCCGTTAAAAAATCTACTTCCTATTAAACACTGAAAGGAGGCAAAATGGATGTTCTCATGCTGTCCCGCTGGCAGTTTGCGGTCACCACTGTTTATCATTTTTTCTTTGTGCCTTTAACGCTTGGTCTGTCTATACTGGTCGCCATTATGGAAACCATGTATGTCCGGACCGGAAATGAAGTTTACCTGCGAATGACAAAATTCTGGGGTAAATTATTCCTGATCAATTTCGTCATGGGAGTTGTTACGGGACTTGTGCAGGAATTTCAGTTCGGCATGAACTGGTCCGAATACTCCAGATTTGTCGGGGATATTTTCGGCGCTCCCCTGGCCATCGAGGCGCTGCTGGCATTCTTTCTGGAATCCACTTTTCTTGGTGTCTGGATTTTCGGGTGGGATAAACTTTCTAAAAAACTGCATGCCGCGATCATGTGGATTGTTGCATTCGGATCAAATCTCTCCGCTCTATGGATATTGATCGCCAATTCTTTTATGCAGGAGCCGGTCGGTTATGTTATCCGGAACGGCCGGGCCGAGATGGTTGATTTTTTCGCGCTCATCGTCAATCCTCATGTCTGGGTTCAGTTTCCGCATGTGTTTTTTGCCGGAGTCTCCACCGCCGCGTTTTTTGTTCTTGGTATAAGCGCCTACCATTTGCTTAAAAAGAGCGACGATATCGAAGTATTTAAGAAATCTTTTAATATGAGTGTTGTTTATGGATTAATTGGCTCCGTCATGGTCGCCCTGCTCGGTCATACTCAGATGCAGCACATGGTGGTCGAACAACCGATGAAAGTCGCGGCCGCCGAAGCTTTATGGGAGACCGCGAATCCCGCGTCCCTTTCTTTATTCACCGTCGGTGATGAACAAGAAAAGAAAGATATCTTCGCCATTCATGTTCCGAACTTGCTTTCCATTCTCGCCTATAACAGTTTTGACGGTGAAGTAAAAGGAATTAAAAATCTGCAAGCGGAATATGAACAAAAATACGGGCCGGGAGATTACGTTCCTCCTGTAATTATTACATACTGGACATTCCGAATAATGGTCGGAGCCGGTACCGTTATGATATTGATCATACTCTATGCGCTTTATTTTGTTCTTAACAGACGGTTTGATTTCAAACCGCTTTATCTCAAGATTTTTATACTGTCGCTTTTCCTTCCCTATATCGCGAACTCCGCGGGCTGGATACTGACCGAAGTCGGACGCCAGCCATGGGTGGTGTTCGGATTAATGAAAACCGCCGATGCCGTTTCACCGATGGTGACCGCCGGAGAGGTTTTATTCTCCCTGATTGTTTTTACCTTGTTATATGGCGCACTAATGGCCGCGGATATTTATTTACTTAAAAAATTCGCTCTGTCCGGCACAAAAAAATTAAACCATCACGAATAGGGAGGAAAAATCGATGGATCTTAATATAATTTGGTTTTTATTGATAGCCATCCTGTTTATCGGCTTCTTTTTTCTCGAAGGATTTGATTACGGCGTCGGTATTCTTCTCCCCTTTATCGCGAAAGACGATCGAACACGCCGGGTGGTAATCAACACAATCGGTCCATTCTGGGACGGTAATGAAGTCTGGCTGATTACCGCGGGCGGAGCCATGTTTGCCGCTTTTCCGCACTGGTACGCCACTATGTTCAGCGGATTTTATCTCGCGCTTGTTCTTATGCTCGTTGCATTGATTGTCCGCGGTGTTGCTTTTGAATTCCGCAGCAAAGATAAAAATCCCGCCTGGCGCGCGACCTGGGACTGGATGTTGTTTACCGGCAGTTTTGTACCGGCTCTGTTATGGGGAGTCGCCATGGCAAATCTGATACGGGGTGTTCCGATTGACGCCACGAAAAATTATGTTGGTGGTTTCCTGGACTTGCTCAATCCCTATGCTCTTGTGGGCGGACTCGCTTCTCTCTCACTTTTTGCCCTTCACGGAGCGATTTACCTGAATCTGAAAACGACGGATGATCTGCGCGAACGCACCCGAAAATTCGCCATGAGACTTTGGCTGCCGGCCGTAATCATTCTTTTGTTTTTTGTAATTCTGGGTTATTTCGAAACAGATATGTTCACCAGGCTGGGAATCAATCCCGGCGTCAGCCCCGTCATCGCCGGCTCCGCGCTTTTATTCAGCTACTGGTTTCTGAAAAATAATAATGGCGGATGGGCTTTTGTCATGACAGGAATGACCATTGTGTTTTCAACCGTGACAATTTTTATGGGACTTTTCCCCAGAGTAATGGTTTCGAGCATAAGCGACACCTTTTCATTAACCATATACAACGCGTCATCGACACCATACACCCTGAAAATTATGAGCATTATCGCGCTGTTTTTTGTTCCCGTGGTTCTGTTGTATCAGGGATGGACATATTGGGTGTTCAGAAAAAGGATCAGCCATCAGTCGGATCTTGAATATTGATCATGGCATAAATTCAATTTCTGAATGACAACCAATGCATGGCATTAATATTGAAAAACGAAGCCCCGTTCATATGGATTGGGATTCACTGAAATTTGCGGTATGATTTTTTCATACCGCAAATTTTTATCTAAAACCTTTTATAGCAATTAGAATTCATGAAATTTGACAAACGATTACTAAAATTTTTATCCGAAGCGCGTCTTCCGCTGTTTCTGACAATCTTTTTCGGATTATCAGCGGGAATACTGACCATCGGTCAGGCAAAGTACATCAGCATGATCATCGATGACGTATTTCTGAAAAGCATAAGTCTCTCCGGTGTCACCGATCTGCTTTTCATTTTTGCCGCGATAAGTATTCTGCGCGCCTTTTTTGTCTGGTTCAGCCAGAGCGAAGCTAATCGTATTGCCCTATTTATAAAAACCAGGCTGCGGAATAAGCTTGGCGAAAAAATCATAACTGCCGGTCCATCCTATGTAATTGGCGAGCGCAGCGGCGAATTGAGCAACACAATTTTGAACGGAGTCGATGCTCTTGACGCCTATTTTAGCAAATATATCCCACAGTTATTTTTATCCGTTCTGATACCTGTTGCCGTATTATTCTTTGTATTTCCGGCCGATCTGTTATCCGGGGTGGTTTTGCTGATTACGGCGCCTATTATTCCCGTATTTATGATTCTCATCGGTCAGATGGCTGAATCGAAAACAAAAAGGCAATGGAAATCGCTAAGCCGAATGAGCGCTCATTTTCTTGATGTTCTTCAGGGATTAACCACATTAAAACTGTTCGGACGCAGCAAAGATCAGAGTGATACCATCGCCCGGATCAGTAAAGAATTCCGTCTTACGACGATGAGCGTATTAAAAATCGCTTTTCTCTCCGCGCTCGTGCTTGAAATGGCCGCCACACTGAGCACCGCGATCATTGCCGTTGAAGTTGGACTGCGTCTGCTCTATGCAAAGATGGCTTTCCGGGATGCTCTGTTTATTCTGATACTCGCCCCTGAGTTTTACCAGCCGCTTCGTCAGCTTGGCGCCCGTTTTCACGCGGGAATGGAGGGTGTCACCACGGCCGGACGGATTTTTGAAATTCTGGATACGGACACCCGGCAACAGCATCCGGTGACATCAAATGAAACGCCCATACCCACCGGAATAAGTCAGACTATTTCATTCAACCACATTTCCTTCGCCTATGAAAATGGTCAGCGCCCCGTTCTCAAAGATATTTCGTTTGATATCAGCCCCGGAGAAAGAGCGGCCATTGTCGGGCCAAGCGGGTCAGGAAAAACCACCATCGCCAATCTGCTGCTCAGATTTCTCTCCCCTGCTCAGGGAACTGTTCGGTATGGCGGACAAGATATTCATAACTTTAATATTGAAAAATGGCGGGAGCTAATCGCTTACGTTCCTCAGTCTCCCTATCTATTCCACAAAACTATCGCCGAAAATATCTCTCTGGCCAAACCCGGCGCCACCCGGGCGGAGATCATGGAAGCGGCCGGACACTCCCTGCTTCACGATTTCGCGCGATCCCTTCCAATGGGTTATGATACGGTGATCGGTGAAAAAGGAGCGCGACTCAGCGGTGGACAAGCCCAAAGAATCGCTCTTGCCAGGGCGTTCTTAAAAGACGCTCCAATATTGATCCTTGATGAACCGACATCCAATCTCGATCCCGAACTGGAAAATCAAATTCAGGAATCTATCAGAAAATTAACCTTGAACAAAACAACTCTGTATATCGCCCACAGACTGACAACTGTCCGGCAGGCAGATCACATATTTGTCATGACGAACGGGGAAATCCATGAATTCGGTTCACACGATGAATTAATGAGTCAGAACGGCATTTATAGCAGGATGATCCGAACTTTTGATGGAGCGGCGGTATGAAAAATTTTATAAAACTGATCCGCTTCGCGTTTTCATTCAAACGGTTGTTTTTATTGTCTGTCCTGCTCGGATTTCTAACGGTCGGATCCGGGATAGGACTGATGATGACCTCCGCTTATATCATCGCGAAGGCCGCTCTGCACCCCTCCATCGCTTATCTGCAGGTGGGAATTGTCGGTGTGAGATTTTTCGGGATTTCCCGCGGGGTATTCCGGTATCTCGAACGCCTGGTTTCCCATGACATCACTTTCAGACTACTGGCTAAATTCAGGGTGTGGTTTTATAAATCCATCGAACCGCTCGCCCCGGCAAGTCTTATGCGGTACAAAAGCGGAGATCTGTTAAATCGTATCGTATCGGATATTGAGAGTCTTGAACATATTTATGTCCGTGTCATCACCCCCCCGGTGGTCGCTTTTTTGATTACTCTGCTCATGTGGATTTTGTTTGGCATGTTCGATCTGATCTTTGCCCTGGCATTTACTTTGTGCATGATTCTGGCAGGCGTTGGAATACCGTTGTTGACTCATTTCCTGAGCCGCAGGTACGGCAGACAGCTTATTTCGGTCAGATCCACTCTGAATGAAAACATCATTGACGGTGTTCAGGGCATCACGGAGTTACTCTCCTTTGGACAGGCGGATAATCATTTTTACGAATTCAACGAACTAAACAAAGACTATCTCCGGCTGCAGCGAAAAATGGCCCGTATCAATGCGCTTCATGAGTCATTAACAGCGCTTTTAATGAATTTTTCTGTCATCCTAATGATGTATATTGCCATTCCGATGGTTGAATTAGCTTTGCTTGACGGCGTCTATCTTTCTGTTCTCATTCTGGGGGTTATGGCCGCCTTCGAAGCCGTCACGCCGTTGCCTGAATCCCTGCAGTATCTTTCAAACAGCCTGGAAGCCTCCGGCCGGGTTTTTGAAATGACCGAAACCCGCGCTGAAATTGCCGATCCTCCAACGGGAGAAATCACCGCTTCCGCTTTTGACCTGTCTGTAAAAAATCTTTCTTTCAGGTATGGCACAAACGATGAACCCGCGCTGACGGACATTTCATTTAACATTCCTGAAGGCGGGACTCTTGCGATTGTAGGGCCCAGCGGAGCCGGAAAATCAACATTGATTAATTTGTTATTACGATTTTGGGACTACACAGAAGGAAATATCCGCCTTGGAGGAAAGGAAATCGGACAGTTTAATCAGGAGGAGCTTAGAAAATTTTTCAGCGTGATCTCGCAAAACACCTATCTATTTAATGAATCCATAAAACAGAACATCGCACTCGCCAGACCGGAGGCCACCGATAGCGAGATCATCCGGGCCGCGAAATTGGCTCAAATACATGATTTTATCACGCGGCTGCCGGATGGATACCAAACCTATACAGGCGAACAGGGCCACCGCTTAAGCGGAGGTGAGCGTCAGAGAATAGCGATTGCCCGGGCCTATCTGAAAAACGCGCCGGTTCTGATTCTGGATGAACCCACGGCTAATCTCGATGTGTTCACGGAGCAGAAGGTTCTTGAGTCCTTCCGTGAATTAAGCCGCGACAAAACGACCCTGCTTATTACACACAACCTGAACGGCCTGGAAAAGGTGAATGAGATCATCGTATTAAAATCCGGCAGGATCGCCGAACGCGGCCCGCATGATGAGTTAATTAAACAGGACAGTATTTACCGGCGGATGAAAGTCCTGCAGAATGAACATTCCGTGGTTGAGATGATGGGGAATCAAACGCATTAATCAATTCGTGTTTTGTGAAGAGCTATGGAGGCGCTGCCCTAAAACCCAAAAAAGGGACGGCCTGACGATTGGACCTTCCCTCTTTCGGAGTGTGTAAGCTTGTTTTATCAAAAAATTATGTTGCTGTTAATTCTCTTCCAGCAATTTATCCATTCTTGCTTTTTTCTCTTCCTGCATCTTTTTAAATTCAGCTTTTTGCTCATCGTTTAGCAGAGATTCGATTTCACCGTGAATTTTCCCGGTTCTGCTTTTTAGTCCGAGCATTTTGATCGGATTATTTGATTTGCGGGTTTCAAGCGCTTCTTCATCTGATGGCGCTTCTTTGAGGATAACCGCTATTTTGTCCTGCTGATCACAATTTAAATTCAGGCGTTCACTCATATAAACAATTTTTTCTTCCATCTGTTTACCGGCATTCATTCCGGCATAGACCGCTTTTTGATCTTCATCAAGAATGGCGTTGATTTTAGAAAGTTTAAGTTCGTTTCTTTCATTCGCTGCCTTTAGTAGCGCGTCTTTGTCGCCTTTATACTGAGCGCGATCCTTGTCGGTCAGTTCGTGAATCTCAATAATAATATCCTTTACCTGCACAGCCTGATCATCTGTCAGATTAAGTTTCTGTTTCATCGCTCCTACTCTGGCGTCGATATGCTTATCGGCGTCCTGCGCGAATAAGAGGACGGCGGATAACAGAATCATTGTAATAAACGCGGATATCGTTTTAGTAAACATTTGGAACTCCTTATAATTTCAATTGTCAGTAACAAATTTCACAATAGTGAGTCTAATCTGTTCTGTGTTTGCACGTTAGACAACCGAAAAACACATCTTATTCCATTATTTTAAAAAAAAAATTATTTTTTTATTCTTTCAAGATCGAATGGCACCCCATGCCCCTCTTAACTCCTAACGTTCCTACTTCTAACTTCTTACTTCCTGTATTGTCTGAACTCTGATTCGTGTGATTAAATGATTAATCTGATTTTATCAATCGGATTTATTGGAGATGACATCCGTGTGAATCGACTGTGCCAAGTCATGTCATTCCGCAGGAATCTTCCGGCTGGTCCGCATAACCCGTTCTTTCTCTTTTTTCTTTTTTCTTTTATCTTTTTTCTTATACTTCCTACTTCCTACTTCCTACTTCCTACTTCTCACTTCCTACTTCTCTTCTCTCCCTACTTTTTGAAGGCCAAAAAGTAGCAAAAAGCCCTGGCGAATTTTAACTCGTGTTACTTTAATCTGTTTTTCTAAATTTTTCACTCGGACAGAAAATTCGCCCCGAAGAATCCAAACGATCCATTTAGGACTAACCGCATTATTTCCCAAGAGAGCAGAAGATCCCTCCTGGATGACACATCTGTGTTTATTGTCAGGTGCGGGCGCCTAAATTGTGACGCCCCTACGCTTAACTCTTAACTCTTTTCTCTTAACGCTCTTAAATTCTTACTTCCTACTTCCTACTTCTTACTTCTCTTCCTCCGCCTGTGTCTCGATTTTCACCGTGACCCTCGATCTGACGGTATCCAGTCTGTTTTTGAGCCGTATCATTTGAGCGGGAGTCAGTTCAGAGCTTAAATCATTTTCCATCGTATTTACAATCGCCAGCACTTTTCCAAGACATCCGGTGCTGGTCGTGTAAAACACCTTCGCGTGTTTGGCTAAAACACTGTCAATCCCGGCTTTCTGTTCAGCCTCAGGTTCAATGATATCATCAAAAAATGAGATGAACCCATCAGTTGTTCTCAATCCGTTTATTTCCGCGATCTGATTCCGGACGATTACACCAAATATCAATGCTCCGAGAAGCATTCCGATGATCAGTGTGGAAAGAATTATAACGGTTGATTTTGTTTTGACTGTCATAATTCTACTCCGTTCCTAGCTGGTTAAAGGGCTCAAAAACCTTTTCGATGGTAATCTCCGGAACCGAAAAGGCATTCCGCAATGAAAGATGGTCGCTTTTTGTGATGTTCCATGAAATTAAGCCAACAATAAGCAGGGCCGCCGCGAAAGTGACACGTTTAAAAACCAGGGACAATTCATTTCCCAATATATCAAAGGCCCGGTCTTTCTCCGAGACTTCATCCAGCCTGCGCAGCACCCTTTCCGCGAAAAACGGTTTAAAATTGCGGCTGCCCGCGGAAATGACTTTCTGACGAATTCTCTCAGTACGTTTGTGTTCGGAACGAAGCCATTCCGAATCTTTCAGATAATCCGCAAGAATTTTTTCATCCTTTGGTGAAAGTTGTTCATCAAATGAACGGTACAACAGTTTTAAAATTTTTTTCTTATTCATCCCCCACCTCAAAATATGGTGATAACATTTGTTTTAGTTTCTCCTGTGCCCTGGCAAGCCGGGACAAAACCGTCCCGACGGGAATCTTCAATATTTCCGCTGTCTCCGATGTGCTATAACCATCAATTAAACGTAAAACCACAACCGCCCGGAAATCGGGTTTTAAGTTCTGTATGGCTCCGTATATCAGCTCGTTGTCTTCATTCTGATGCGCGACAGACTGATTATCCTCATCACTGAGATCGCTTTCATTGAGGTCCCTGAATTCCAGAAACGACTTCCGTTTTCGGCGTTTTATTTCATTTAAAGATAAATTTATGGCAATACGTGTCAGATATGTGCTGATTTCAGCATCCCCGCGGAATGAGTGCAATGAATTGAAAAACCGGATAAAGGTTTCCTGTCCCACATCATCCGCCTCGGGAGTGTTGCCCAGCATACCAATAACCGTCGCCGCAACCCTCGATTCAAATCGCCTGACAAGATCCCTGCAGGCATTGGGGTTACCGTGTTTAGCTTCAACAAGCAATTCAGCGTCATTCAATCAGGAATATTCCTTGTGTTTTTTAATTAGACAACGTCTAATGCTGTTCTATTCCATTAATTTAAGGCACATTGGTATAAAATTAAATTAAAAGCGGATCCGATTGAACTATTTTAATCAATTTTGGACAAACGGCGGCTTTGATTATGAAGCGTTAAAGCCGCCAAAGGAGGGCTGAAAAATGAAAACTATCCGGTTAGTGGATATAAAAAGGGCCATTGGTCTCCAGTTACCGGATATTGCTCATTACATTATTTTGTAACGGTCACGGTCCTGGACGTGACAGTGATATAGCCGGTGAAAATATTCATGATCACATCCAGAGCGGATGATTCCGTTCTGATGGTATAATTGGTCTCATCTCCCACCATTTGTCTTGTGTCTACCGTATTCAGTGGGACCAGCCCAAATAGAATATACCACTGCCGACCTTCAACAACATCGCCTGTCAAACCGCCCTGCCCGACCTTATGAGTATGGGCGGCGCATCCGGCGATGAGAACAAACGCAAACACGAGTAAAACAGAAGTGATTTTGCGATACATAATTCCTCCCCTCAGAATAGAATTAATACAATGAAACAGAGCCTATGGAAGACTCAATGGCCTTTAATTCATGAATATACCGATTCGCGTCAACATTATAATCCAACTGGATTACCTGACCGGACTGATTGAGAAAAATGAGTTTAAATGCCACGCGTTTATCATCCTGAATCAGATATTGTGTAAAACGTTTGTTATTTTTTGTAAAACTGCCTTTTTGCGGATTTCCTGATGGAAAACTCTGATCCAGCATGGCAAGATACGCTTGCTCAAACGCATTTCCGGACAAGGTATCATTCCCGGCTTTCACATGAATCACCGAAAGAAGGCTTCCGTAATTTTCATCAAAAAAAATCTTTAGCGGTTTGTATTCGATATTCAACTCATTATCAGCCAACTTAGTTGTCTCTTTGACCAAAGCGGCAAACAATTCTTCATTAACCGCGAGCCAGTTTTTGGGCGGATTCAGACTAAAACGATATTCATCGGGTTTTTCAGCCTCCCCGAGCAGGTTTTTGTCGATATTAAAATATAATTCATCATCAGAAGGCTTATTTTCATCGCCCTGACCGGAACAAAAAACAAATAAAAAAAAGGTGAGAAAAATCAGAGCACCGCGTTTAACCGACATCGGGATTCCTTTCAGAATAAGATCAGATCAAAACAAAACGATGGCTGGTACAATATACGTTTTTCCTATTTAACAGATCAATCACTAAATTATATTCCGGGTGGGAAAATAAGTAGGAAGTGGGAAGTTAGAATTTAAGAGCGTTAAGAGAAAAGAGTTAAGAGTTAAGCGTAGGGGCGTCACAATTTAGGCGCCCGCACCTGACAATAAATACAGATGTGTCGGTAAATTGAGAAAAAGGTCTCACAGTCTTTAATGGTGTAGAAATGTATGAAATACATTTGTAATATGACATCTCAAAAAAGAAAGGAGACCCTTATGAACACCTCAATGTTAAATAGTCCAAAGAGCAATTACAAGGAAAATTTGGATTATT
>JBFXLE010000008.1:583-169035 GCA_050173015.1 Calditrichaceae bacterium | reverse complement strand
AAGATCATACTGACGAAACTCGTTATGAGAATCGTTAGAAAAAATTTTTACCCTGCTAAAAACTTATACGCGAGTATAAGCCTTTAGTATTCCCCCTCTGCAACAGCCTGATGCATAAGGGAGGGGATCGAGGGGAGGGTCAGTTGCGGGGTTTGTTTTTCTACAATAATGTCATCCCTTCGGGATTGGGGAATCAAATTTTCGCGGTTAACTGCATTCGGTCTGTCCTTACTCTTAACTCTTAACTCTTTTCTCTTAACGCTCTTAATCTTTTTTCTTTTTTCTTTTATCTTTTTTCTTCCAATTCCTACTTCCTACTTCTTATTTTTCTCTCCCGTGTGAAACAGCCGCGGCGTTCGTGAGTAAAATGTTTTATAAGCCGATTCATTGTTTCAGACATTTAATCAATTAAAAAGGGGAGGAAATTCATGCCGGTCAAAAAAATTAAACAGCTGCTTGACGAACATAAGGTCAAGTATGTGGTGATTAGTCATTCTCCGGCCTACACCGCGCAGGAAGTCGCCGCGCTGGCTCACATTCCCGGGAAGGAAATGGCCAAAACGGTGATGATCAAAATCGATAATGCACTGGCCATGCTGGTGCTTCCCGCTTCGTACCGGGTCAATTTTGAAATGCTAAAGGAGAACATCGGCGCGAAAAATGTGGAGCTGGCCAGCGAAGAGGAATTTAAGTATTCATTCCCGGACTGCGAAATCGGCGCCATGCCGCCCTTTGGAAATTTATACGGTATGCAGGTTTTGGTCGCGGAGAGCCTGACCGATGATGAAGATATCGCCTTTAACGCCGGTTCTCACCGTGAGCTGGTTAAAATGAAGTACAGGGATTTCGAAAAACTGATTAAACCGAAAATTGTAAAATCGACCGTACAGTTTGCCTGATTCGCTACCTGAGAAGCAGCATACGCCGTGTCCGGGATGATCTGACGCTGTCATTGTCTAAGGTGACCAGACGGAGAAGATAAATTCCCGAGGCGAGCCGCTCACCGGAAAATATAAGTTCATACTGATCCGCCGTTTGATATTCATCCACCAGTTGTCTGACCAGCGCCCCCCTGATATCGAATATCGTCAGCTCAACACGCGCGTCTCTTGAAAGAGAATAGAGGATGCGTGTTTCGGGATTAAAAGGGTTCGGATAGTTTTGCAGAATAAGCGGATTTTCCGGCAAGGCCAACGTGGCGGTGGATGACTGAAGCCGTTCCCTCTGTCCGTTTGTTTCGGTGAGATACAGGGTATAACGCGATTCCCGGTCATAGAGCGGGTTTTTATCGTGGAAGGAATAGAGTTGACCGGAACTGCTGTTTCCGGCGGCCGATATTCGCGCGATCACGGTGTCATTTTTTTCAATCTCAAAAAAAGCGGCGTCGATTTCGCTAGCCGTTTCCCAGGTGATATGAATATAACCGTCCTTTGGCAGCGCGCTGAAATACAGCAGTTCAACCGGAAGACTGATATCCGGGGAATTGAAGGGAAAATTGGTGGAAAACGGAAACACGCCAAAATAGGCGTTCACATCGGTGTTGTTTGTAAGGGCGATGCTCATGGTGTGTTCCGGATTGGCTGTTGATTTGATATCCGCCGTGATAATCAGATCGCTTCCCGCATCGCTAAAGCTGTACCCAAGATTGCTGAAAACGGGATTTTGATTAAATGACCGGCTGTCCAGCAAATTATCAACGCCGGGTGTAATGACTTTGTCGCCATCCGTGTCTTCATACAGGGAAAAATCATTAATATCACTGGCGTTTACCGTCCCGCCAACGGAAAAACTGATGGAATTGAGATAGACTTTATGGGGAGACTGATCAGCCGCGAAGGTATAACCGGTCAGTTCCGCGAGCGCGTCACCGGGAACCAGGGTAGTGCTGATCAGTGAATTATTCGCTCCGTTGATGCCGCTGACGGTGAACTGCGGGGAATCGGCCGCCTGTTGGGCGTCGATTCTTCCGTAACCGTAAAGATAATCGAAACCGGCGGATCCAAGATCAACGGCGGAGTTTAAAATCCGGTCTTTTACCTGCGTGTTAGTCAGATTCGGATAAGCGGACCAGATCGCCGCCGCGCATGCCGCCGCGTGTGGCGCGGATGCCGAGGTGCCAAAAAAGCGTATCTGCCCGCTGCCGCCCGGATATTCCTGTCCGAATCCGCCCGCCCCGGTGATGATATTGCCATCCACGGCGACGATATCCGGTTTGTTTCGGTCTTCATAGGTGTAGGATGGATAGGAATATATCCGGCTTGGCCCGATGGAACTGAAGTACTCCAACGTATTGGGAGAATCGTAACGCACCGCACCGGCGGCGATAACCTCGGATACGGCCGGTTGCCCATTGATGCTGCCCGGAAGATCATAATACTCATCGACAGCAATAGAACTGCTGCCAAAATAATTATACGCCAGTTCCACGCGCCGGTCAGTCCCTGAATTCTTCTCTATAATAACATTTAGCGTATCGACAGTGGTTAGGAAGTTATAATACCAAATATATACATAGGGATCATTGACATCCGGCCGGCTACGTGATACGGAGAGCAGTGAAGTGGCAGATTGATTGGCGAGATGTACATCGTACTGACTTGTCACGCCGTCGAACGGCTCGCTCCACTGTAGGTATATAATAACCATTGTGGAACCCCCGACCCGGATTTGTTGTGTCCAGTCACCGCTGCCGCTGAAATCGTGTACATCATTCAGACTCAATTGGGATCCCAAACCGCTGAAGTCGCCTTCATAATGATCTTCGCGTGAATTACCGGCGGAGGAAGCGTAAACAATCCCGTCGTTGACAATCGCGTCCCTCGCGGCGCTGGCGATGGGACCTTCTTCAAACCAGGGTTCGCCAAAAAATCCGATATCATCCACCACCACCTGACAACCGGCCGCCACCAGATCGTTAATCGAATTGATAAATTCGGTGGAAGATTCAATTCCCTCGCTAAACGCCAGTCCGGCGCCGGGCGCCAGATCGTGAATAATTTCCAGCATGGCCGTGCCCTCGTCACCTACTTCGGAATTGTCAATCACATTGATGGAAGCGGGCAGATCACCGGTGGATTGCGGATCGGTAATGCTGTCGCAGCCATCTGAGATGACCCCGACCGTGATCCCGGTTCCGTCACCGCCAAGAATATTCCGTACAATATCCGTATGATGAAGCGTATCACCTTCCGATGTGACGGAGCCTGACCGTGTATGCCCCATTTCTGTTTCCCGGATGTTGGTGATAAATTTACCCGAAGCGAGTGGAATGATGGTTTTAAATGGAATCCAGGCGTCGATCAGACCGAATTTTTCATTAAAGGCGGTTATTTCTCCCCCTGATGATTTTACAAAAGCAAGGGATTCTTTAAAATCACCCGAGACGGAGATCGTTACACGTATTCTGAGATTTTGATCTATCTGCAGAAGATAATTGGAATACCCCGCCGAAAATTGAGCGGCCGTGAGCTCATTGTTTTTGTAAACTCTGTCGTTTATAACCGGGATCAGATTTAGTATCAGCGTGGAAATCTTCTTTTCATCCGGAGTCTTCGCGCGGTAACGATCCGGAATGCTTTGGGCATGAGTCTGTTGAAATAAAAATAAATAGAGCAAAAGTATAACAAAATACTTCTTCATCGATCCCCCCGAGATGCTTTGGATGAATACCGCGAAAATCAGTTCACCCGGATACATATTAAATAGTAAGCGCGTACAAATGTGCAACAATCGATATATTTAAAATAATTCAGGAAAAACGGTTATAAGTGATTAAGAGCATAAATAAGGAGATTAAATAGGTTGAATGGCCCGTATGATACCCTTTTTAGATGTATGACGGTACCCATTTCGGGTATGTGGCGCGAATCAACACTGGCCAGAATCCTAACGGTTCCAAACAGTAAATTAAGCTGTCATCCAATCAGACCGATTATAAATAATGTCAGAAAATCTATAGAAGGAGAAATGGATGACTCTTATACCCCTGGAAGAAAAGGAATACACCATACCTAAAACAAAAAAATCCCCCGCGACAAAGCTGGAAAAATGGACTCAGAAATTATCAGCGCTCAATCACTTTGATCTGATTCACATCTGTGAAGGGCAGCTGACTTATCCCCCAACCAGGAGTTCCCGGTTGCCTTACATCAATCTGCGGATCAAAGAGGCTCATCTGCAAAAAGTCTATCCATGGACGCATGATTCACAGAATAAATTAAGCAAAAGGCTGGTATCTCTGTTCCATCCCGATGAAACCTGTGTGGAACTGGATATGAAATTTGTATTCAAGAATCACTTTCCCCATAACCGTCAGGATGTGTTTCTGAAGGTAAATTATCTTCATCCAAGAAATTCCGAACACCTTGATCAAAGAACCAGCGATTGGTTTGATGAGACGATCGGGCTGATCGAGAGATTTGATCAATTTTTCGGGACATTTTCCGTTATTTAGATCACGGTAAAAAACGGGTTTTGCCGGATTAAGGTTATCAGAAACTCATTCGGGTTTTATTGAAAATTCTTTTGTTATTGCCAATTCAATTAATATTTTATAGCTTAATCAAAACATATCGCTGATTAGCCGCTTTTTTTGTAATTTAATTAAAGCCAGCGGGCGGCAAAGTTATATTGTTCTTATCTTCTCAAACAGGAGGCCGGTTTAATTCTAAATCAAATTAATTCATCAAGCGGACCGGGTACAGGAATCCGGATGGTGCATTTATTTTGATTGATGAAGTTGTCCTGTATAGATTGTTATAAGGAGTCTATCACTGAAAGCGTTAGAAGATATTTATCCGAAATTATAATAGGTCGGGCTAAGTTTTGGTAATTTGGTATAATCTTTTCATAAATAATTTTTTGACCAACTATTAACCATACCGGAGGATACAATGAAGATCCAAAGATTCTTAACGATGATCGTAGCGGGAATTATGATTTTTATGATGACCGGATGCGCGGACGCTCCGCAGGCGGAACTTGATGAAGCGAGAGCGGCTCTTGAAGCGGCGAGAAGCGCAGGCGCGGATCGCTATGTCGCGGATAAATTCGCCCAGGCCCAGACAGCGTTAGACGCGGCCAGCGCGGAAATCACAAAACAAAACGACAAATTCGCTTTCTCCAGAAATTATGATGAAGCCAAAAACATGCTCGTGGCAGCAAGAGACGCCGCGAATGAAGCAGCGAATTCAGTTGAAGCGGCAAAAGAGCAGGTGAAAATGGAAGCTGAAGGACTTCTTGCCCGGATCCCTGATGAAATTAAGGCTGCGAAAAAAGCGATTTCAAAAGCGCGTGTAGGCAAAGAAGGCCGCGCCGCTCTGGAAATGATTAAAAATGATATGGCTAGTACCGAAGCGTCAGTAGCCGGTGTAAGTACCGCCATGGAAAGCGGTGATTACCTGACCGCCCGCGACAGGGCAAGCTCGATTCTTAAAAAGATCGCCAGTCTCACGGCAGAAGTGAAATAAGTATAACAATGATCAACTCCCCGGCAATCCATTTAGGTACAAGGGAGGATGCCGGGGAATTTAATCTCAGATCAACTCATGTTTAGTTTACCTGGTAATGACAAATATGACAAACGGGTGAAAAAATCCCGAAAATATTTTCTGATAGGATTAGTTTGCGGACTGATCCCCGCCTTGTTGATTTCCATTCCTGATTCCCGGTTCGGTTTTAATGAAAAAGGCGTTTCCGGTCAAAGCACTCTTTTTGACCCGGATTATCCCATTGATCATGAGTCCATTCTAACGATTGAACAGCTCACAAGCCGTATCGAAAATCTTCGCGGCCGGTATGATGCCATCAAACCCAAAATGCCCTACGTGATCGTCAATACTTCCGATAATGAAATCAGTTTAATGCAGGGAGACAGCCTTCTGCATAAGGGGGTCTGCTCCACGGGCAGTTATGTGTTACTGAAAGCGTCAAAAAACAGGGAATGGCTTTTTAAAACGCCGCGAGGAAGGTACAATGTGCTAGTAAAAACGGAAAATCCCGTCTGGCGAAAACCCGACTGGGCTTATCTGGAAGAGGGGCTGCCCATTCCGCCGCGGTACGCGGACATCAGGTATGAAGCGGGTGTTCTCGGTAAATACGCCATCGGATTCGGATACGGCTATCTGATTCACGGGACTAAATTTAAACGGCTTCTGGGAATGCCGGTGACTCACGGCTGTGTCCGGCTTGGGGATGAAGACATGAAGATTGTCTTCGACGGCGTGAAGCGCAGATCAAGAATTTATATTTACTAGGCAACGTCACCAATGAAGAGAAGAAAATTTAAACAGATAACGCGGAAAAGGAGGACGGGATTCTCCTTCAATATGTTGATCGCGTCGGCCCTGCTGATTACCGGCATCACCGCCGGATTCATGTTTGTTTCGGCGTATGACGTCAAAAGCGAAAGCCGGATCAACGTTGCGGCTGATCCGGAATCTGCCACATTATCCATGACCGCGGCGCAACGGATTCAGCAAAAAGTGACGGCGCTCGAAATTGAAGAAATTTTCTGGAAAAACAGGGTAGCGCTGGCGGAGACGGGAGAATTATATCTCAGCATTGATCTTATTGCCGGTTATATCAGTCTGGACATGGAAGGCGTGCAGTTGCGCGGATGTAAGATCGAATCCCGGATGCTTGGTTCTTCACTGGATGAATTAAAAGAGCGGGGGAAGTCGAAGGAATGGCTGTCCGAGCCGTTCACCCTGCGGAATGAACAGGCTACGCTGCCAAAACAACCGATACTGGTAAAAGATATCACATCTGGGCCGGCGGATACATCCGACGCGCTGTTTTTGTTGAAAAGGCCTGTGGAGAATCAGGAATTTATGTTTGAACTGGAGTTTGACCGCGGCCTGCGTCTGCTGGCGTACGAGACCGGCAGGGATCCTGATACCGTCCCGGAATTGTACCCTGAACCGGAAAACGGCGACAGACGGATCAGCCTGGCTCTTGACCGGAATGATGTAAGAGCCATCTACCGGGCTTTGGCTGATTCGGCAAAGATGATTTTACGGTTTTAATCGGCTATACTTCAGAGGATTCGATATAATATGATTCAGCGTTTCTTAGAAATTCCCGCAATTCTTCAAGTGTGATTTCATCCAGGATCAGCATTTTCTTTTCCCTGACAAGCGCGTCGCCGCAAAGATTAATCTCTCTCGCTACTTCAACAGGACCCACCTTCAGATTCAGATCATTTTCCGAAATTTCGGAATTGTATTCACCGGGCGCCGTATAAAGTTTGCCATCCGTTTTTCGACCGATAATACAGGCGATGTCACGGGTGGATTTATCCCTTAGAAGAAGCGTCCCGCCAATCTCTTTCAGATAAAATTGTTTATTCAGAATTCGTATTTCGACAATTTGATCCATATCAGTCTTTGAGAGAATCTCAAGGGCGGAAAATATATTTTCTTCTCTTAGATTATCTTTATTGGTGTCATAACTTATCCGTCCCTGTTCTATCAGGATTTTTAGATAATTTTTATCCATATTTCCCTGAAGAATGATACAATATTCGCTGCCTTTTTTGAACAACGATTTTTTGGCGCCCGTCTGTTGTTCAGGATCTTTAAGCAGGCGGTTTTTGCTTTCCGACAAGCGGATGATGGCGCTGCCTACCTTTTCCCAGAACGGAAGCTGGGAATCGATGGAGTGAAAATATCCGGTTCTGAACAGGGAAGTGGAAGGCCGGTACTCCTTTATAAATACTCTGCCTTCTTTGTCCCGGTCAATTCTAAGACTTCCAAAGGCCGGATGTATATTCTGGCGGCCAAGTTCTTTAAATACCGCCTTAATACCATGCTCATGCACGGCAATAATCTTCAAATTATCCAAAGCTTTTACCACCTCACCCACATGTTCATAAAAATGTTCGTGCGGTTGATTCGTCGATTGGAATTTTTGCATCGCATTCCTCTCTTTCTATATATTAAGATTATCGACGATTATTTCGTAAACATTTAATAATTAAACAATAAATTAAATTGATCGATTTTTCGACATCTTCTTTTAATAAACATAATATTTTATTGATTACCGGGGATATTTTTATGAGATTGATCCCATGAGAGCCACGGATATCTCAAACTATTAAATAGCAGTCAACCTATCAGCCCGGGATCTATCGAAATGACCCGAATTTATCCGGACTAACCGGACTTTATATAAATCAAACCGGCGCGTTCCGGAGCAATGTTATGAAAAAAGGCGAATGGACAAAAAAAATTCTGATCAGGTATGTATTTTTACAAATCCCGGGAATTGTCATTCTCAGCACCATTCTTTTTGCCGCGGGTGAGTGGATCGCCTATCCGGTATGGATAAATATTGCCATTATTTCCCTGTGGCTGATCAAGGATGTTCTTCTCTTCCCGCATGTCTGGCATTCCTACGATCCCTCACGCCCCGCAAGGTCAAATAATCTGATCGGGGGAAAAGGAATCACAAACGAGCGGCTCAATCCGGAGGGAATGATCCGCGTCGGAGGAGAATTATGGCGAGCGCGGTTGTCTGATGAGGCGAAACCTGTGGAAAAAGGCGAACATGTCATTATCAAAGAAGTTCAGGGGCTTGTGCTGATTGTGGATCATCCTGAAACTCAGCCCGAATCCTGATTTTGATTGATTTTCCGGATTAAATTGCCGAATATAAAAATAATTTACTAAACATTCACTTGTATTCATCCGATCTAATTAGAAATGATTAGAGCATGTGTAATTTTCGCGCGGAAGTTAATAATTCAGAATTTTAACCGATTATATTAATTGTCAATGTCAAATCCAATCCGGATAATCCAAATAAACGGAGTAAATAATGACAGAAAATACGGTTGATTTAAAAAATTTGATCATAATGATCAATGAGAATAAAGATATCCAGACCAATTTATGTCTCGATGAAGGCTGCCGCTTTGAAGCGGAAGATCCCAAACCTCTGATAAAGGTGATCAATTATATTATGAATTATTTGAATCAGATGACGGCTCAGCCGATGGAAATTTCACTTGATTTGCGGGATAAGGATTATCTGCTGAGTTTTATGGCCTTTACGGAAGCAGCGGAACTTCCCGCCTGGAGCGCGCAGGTTGATGATGCTCTAAAATCATATAACGCCCAGAGTGAAATTGTTCATGAATCAGGAAAATACGCCCAGGTTAAGGTAATATTTTCCAGGTGAATCCGATCTGACATAAACATTTTTGGTTGATTTGTTCACTAATTTCCCATCCGGTTTTTCAGAATAATCAATTCTGAAAATCATATCATTTTATAAACACCCGCATGAATGTTAAAATCACTCTGAACCCAAAATTTCCCCGATATTTTTCTGCATTCTAAAAAAAAAATTATACAATAAATACCTGTTCATTTTAATTTGAAGAAGAAATTTCTTACCTTGTTTTTAATTTATTTGTAAAATTAATACCGGCCCAAAAGGAGCGCTCATGTCATTTATCAGATCACTCTTCAAGCAAGGTTTCTTATTACTTTTTTTTAATTTTATTTTAATATCCTTTTTACCCGTCAATGCTCAGTCACAGGACGACGACAAGCCTGACTGGGAAGGCGGCCGTCCGAACGGCTGCACGACAATCATGGTCGGAAAACTGGCATCCGCGGACGGATCGGTGATGACATCGCATACTGACGACAGTCACCGCACCAGATCCTGGCTGGATATTGAACCGGCCAAGAAGCATAAAAAGGGGACGATGGTGACCATGAGAAAGCGGGTAAAAAATGACTCGCTCGCCATGCCGGCTTATAAACATATCCCGGTCGGTGAAATCCCGCAGGTGGAATATACTCACGGATTTATCAATACCGCCTATCCCTGTATGAACGATAAACAGCTCGGCATAGGTGAATCCACATTCGGTGGAAGAGAATCCATGCGTTCCGACAGCGGCTTGATCGATTGCCAGCAGTTGGTCCGTCTGATGCTGGAAAGAACGGCAACCGCCCGTGAAGCGATTCTTCTTGCCGATGAGCTCACAAAAAAATACGGATGGAATGACTATGGCGAATGCCTGACCATTGCCGATACAAAGGAAGTATGGAGTCTTGAAATTATCGGACCGGGAGAAGGTAATTTTGGGGCGGTATGGGCTGCTCAGCGCGTGCCCGACGGTGAAATCTCCGTTAATGCCAATGCCAGCAGGATCCGCCGGATCGATCTAAATAATAACGATTATTTTATGGCCTCCGAAAATGTATTTTCCGTCGCTCAGGACAGCGGCTGGTGGAATCCGGAAGAGGGTCCGTTTGAATTCTGTTATGCTTATGATCCCGAAGGCAGAACATCCTTTGCCGCCCGGAGAAGAGAATGGCGTGTTTTCGATTTAGCCGCTCCTTCATTAAAACTCCACCCGAATTCAGAAAATTATCCGTTTTCGGTTAAACCGGATACGCTGGTGACGCTCGAAAAAATGGTTGAAATTTTCAAGGATTATTATGAAGGAACGGATTATAATTTTGTAAAGCATATCACCTGGACAAATAAAGAGGGTAAAACGGAGATTTCACCATTCGCCAATCCGTTCATGCCGTATGATATGAATCCTATTTTTGACGTGAACGGGGGCTGGGGCTGGCGCGGTGAAAGACCCATCGCCCGCTGGTTTACCATGTACGCGACCATCACGCAGTCCAGAGACTGGCTGCCGGATGAGATCGGCGGCGTGGTCTGGATGGCGATGGATAACACGGCCACTTCTATTTATGTGCCTTTTTACTGCAGCATCAGTGACGTGCCGAAATCTTACAAAACACCGGGAAGAGTGAACGGATTTACGTATGAATCCGCCTGGTGGGCGTTTAACCGGCTTGGAACCCTTGCCGCGCAGCGTTGGGGAGATATGAGGAAAGATGTGGATGCCGTCTGGAATCCGATGCAGGCGGAAGTCTTTGCCAATCAGAAAAATACAGAGCAGGAGGCGTTGAATCTTTATCATAAAAATAAGAATAAATCCAGAGCCTTCTTAACCAAATACTCCATGGATTGGGGAAACCGGGTGGTTGACCGCGCCTGGAAACTCGGGAATGAACTGTGGACAAAATATGATGAACAATTTTAGATAGGAATAATCCCGCGGAACTAATTCACAAGGAGAACCGGAATGTTTGAAACGACGCTGATTGCTGAAAATCAACACTGGATTATCTGGGCGGTGCTTTTTTCGGTCGCCGCGTTTGGTCTTTGGGCGGAAAAAACAAAGTGGGGAGCGCGGTTGTCCGCGGTGGTCATTTCGATTCTTGGCACATTTGTTTTATCCAATTTGTCGATTATTCCGGCATCCGCTCCCGCTTATGATATTGTCTGGTCATATCTTGTCCCGCTGGCTATTCCCCTCCTGCTTTTCAGGGCAGATATGAGAAGAATAATAAAAGAAGCCGGTCCCACTCTGCTGGCCTTCTCTTTTGGAAGCATCGGCACGGTGATTGGTACCTGGATCGCATTTCAAACCATCCCGCTGGGGCCTGATGGGTGGAGATTGGCGGGCATATTTTGTTCCACCTATATTGGCGGTTCAATGAATTTTGTCGCTTCCGCGGAAGCCCTGCAGCTAAAATCAAGCGATCTTCTCGCCGCCGGTGTGGCCGCCGATAATCTCGTAATGACCATATATTTTTTGGTGCTGTTCGCGTTGCCTTCCATTGCTTTTCTACAAAAGAGATTTCCAACGCATCATGAGGAAAAGGCTCAAAATTCGGATGACACCCAAAGTGTTTCCTATATGGAAGAAAGCGGATTGAATCTGCTGAATATGGGAAAGAGTCTCGCCATCGGCCTCGCGGTATGCGCGGCAGGATTCTATTTTGCCGAATTGTCGGGTATCGACGGGAGCGGGATTCTGTTTATTACCGCTTTCATCGTTCTCGCGGCGACCGTTTTCCCGAAACAGCTTGGTAAAATAACCGGAGCGGATCAGATCGGCACCTTGTTGATGCAGGTGTTTTTCGCCACCATCGGCGCGAGCGCCAACATCATGATCGTACTGAAAGTGGGTCCGGTGTTGTTTGTTTTTGCCGGACTTATTCTTCTGGTTCATCTGCTTTTTATACTTGTCGCCGGAAAAATGTTTAAATTAGATCTGGCTGAAATAGTCATCGCGTCCAACGCGAATATGGGCGGACCGACCACAGCGGCGGCGATGGCAGTCGCGCGAAAGTGGGAGGCGCTGATCATACCGGCGATTCTTTGCGGAACGCTGGGATACGCTGTCGCGACATTTATAGGTGTCGGTGTGGGGTTCTGGCTTCGATAATGGCATTGTTTTTAGTGTTTTCGATAAAATAAAAGGTGACAAAATGAAGGGGCAAGTATGATTCTGTTAAATCCCAAAAAACACGTTCGTCATTATCCCGATGGAGAAACAAAAGATTTGATGCTGAAAACAATTGAGTTCTTTGAGAAAAAAGGCAAACAAAAACTAAAAGATGACGACCATAAACGAATATGGTACGCGGATTTTCTTGAATTTCAAAAGAAGGAAAAATTATTCGCCACACTGCTGACTCCTTCCGGCTACGGGGATGAAAATTACCGCTGGGATACCTGGCGGATCTGTGAGTTCAATGAAATTCTCGCTTTTTACGGACTCGCGTACTGGTACACCTGGCAGGTAACCATACTCGGCCTGGGACCCATTTGGATGAGTTTGAATGAAACTCAAAAAAAACACGCCGCCAAATTGTTGAAAGATGGCGAAGTGTTCGCCTTTGGTCTTTCTGAAAAAGATCACGGGGCTGATGTGTATTCGACCGAAATGAATCTCAAGCCAAAGGGTGACGGTTCGTATCTGGCAAACGGCAGTAAGTATTATATCGGTAACGGAAATGTGGCCCCAATGGTGTCAACTTTCGGAAAAATGGCTGAATCCGGTGATTATGTTTTCTTTGTCGCGAACTACAGCCATAAGAATTATGAATGTGTCAAAAATATTGTTTCCACTCAGAATTATGTTTCCGAGTATCTGTTACGCGATTACCCGATTACTGAAAACGAGATACTTTCGAAAGGGCAGGAAGCCTGGGACAGCGCGTTAAATACGGTAAATATCGGAAAATACAACCTTGGATGGGCATCCATCGGTATTTGTACTCACGCTTTCTATGAAGCGATCAATCACGCGGCGAACCGCCGGCTTTACAATATGTATGTGACCGATTTTCCTCATGTGAAACAATTGTTCACGGACGCCTACTCGCGGCTGGTGGCCATGAAATTATTCGCGCTGAGAGCCGCGGATTATATGCGGTCGGCGTCTCCTGATGACCGGCGTTATCTGTTGTATAATCCGGTGGTGAAGATGAAAGTGACCACCCAGGGTGAGGAAGTGATCAACTTATTATGGGATGTCATCGCGGCCAAAGGTTTTGAGAAAGACACGTTTTTTGAAATGGCCGCCCGTGATATCAGGGCTCTTCCAAAACTCGAAGGAACGGTTCATGTCAATATCGCGCTGATTGTAAAATTTATGGCGAATTATTTCTTCAATCCTGCGGAATACCCGGAAGTGGCTCAAATCGATACTCCCAAAAACGATGATTTTCTTTTTAAACAGGGAGCGGCGCGGGGACTTGGAAAAATCCGGTTTCATGATTATAAAAAGGTGTATGATAAACATGATCTGCCAAATGTAAATATCTTTAAGGAACAGATTTCGGTGTTTAAGAAATTGCTGGCGACGGCCAGTCCGGATGAAACGCAAACCAAAGATATTGATTTTCTCCTGAGCCTTGGTGAGATTTTTACATTGATCGTGTATGGTCAGTTAATTCTGGAAAATACAAAAATTTATCAGATTGAAGATAATCTCATTGATCAGATTTTTGATTTTATGGTTAGAGATTTTTCGAAATTCGCTCTTCTGCTGTACAGCAAACCATCCGCGAATTCAAAGCAAATGGATCATTGTATGAACATGATCCGCAAGCCGGTAGTTGATGAAAAAAGATATGGAAAGATCTGGAAAGAGCATGTTTACGCGTTAAACGGCCTGTACGAAATGAACGGTTAGTGCCGGTAAAATAGCCGTTCATTGAACGGCTATTTTAAATTTATTTGCGTCAAAATATCATTGAGATTGTTGTAAAATAAGCTTTCAGCCTTCCTTTCTACATTTTATTATGTATATATTTTCACTTGACATTCATTATTTTTTAATTCATTTTTAACCATACAATTTAATCAGAGGATAAAAGACAAACATACATTTTAAAATGTATATGATGAATGGACTCAAAAAAGAGGAGATGAGCAAAACAAACTGTTATCGATAGAAAAGATATAAAACAGAAGACGATTTTGCCGTCGGAATTGAATAGAAAATTGAAATGCTTTTAATCGGATGATGAAAAATGCAGTTTCGGACATCGAAATGACTCCGGATCTGACCCGCCGGTATTTATAGCGCAATGATTATGCGTTAGCGTCATATTGTAAAAATTGATATTTTGATTACATTTTGAAATGTAGATATAGATTTGCGAAAAATGCCTGTAAAAAGTAGGTAATATGGAAACATTGATAAAAAAATGGTATTCCATCGGTGATATTGCCCGTCTCCTTGATATATCTCCCAACACTCTAAGAATGTATGAGGATGCAGGTATCGTAATTCCGCACCGGACAGGGACGAACCGGCGTATATATGATGAGCATGATCTTGAGTGGCTGAAAAAGATCAGACATTTGATCAAGAATGAAAAGATGAACATCGAAGGTATCAGGCGGCTGCTCGCGCTCATTCCATGCTGGGACATCAATAATTGCAACGAAGAGAGGGCTTGTCCAGCCTACATTTCAAAGAAACAACCATGTTTTGAAGCAAAAATAAGTTGTAAAAACGGAGATTGTCATAGTTGCGATGTGTACAGAAATTTTTCGTTATGTGACAATTTAAAGAACTTCCTAAGAGTATTTAATCATTAATTAACACCTGGAAAAAATTGTAAAACTGTATCTGTGGGAGTCAAAGTGAAATATATCACTAATCTTCGTGATTTTGAATGGTATAGAAGTGATGTCCCTTGTTTTCAGGCCTGCCCCGTTCATACCGATTCCGGGAAATATGTTCAGTTAATCGCAGAAAACAAATTTGAAGATGCCTACCTTGTGGCCAAGTCACCGAACCCGATAGCCTCCATTTGCGGTAGAGTATGCGCCGCTCCGTGCGAAGACGCGTGCAGAAGAGGCAAACTCGATGAGGCGGTCACTATCAGGGGATTAAAACGGTTTGTAACTGAGCAATTTGGTCCGGAATCGTCAAAACCTGATACGGTTAATTCTTTATTAGCCGGAAAACCCGATGTTGGTAGTAAGTTTGCCTGGCATTTGCCCAATCTTCTTAAAAACAACGGCAGAAACGATGGTGTGAAAGTCGCTGTGATCGGCGCCGGACCGGCGGGATTAGCATGCGCGCATGATCTCGCGCTTCTGGGATACAAGGTGACCATCTTTGAAGCGGCGGCGATTCCCGGTGGCATGATGCGTCTGGGAATACCGGAATACCGTCTTACCCGCGGTGTGATCGACAGAGAGGTGGCGGTTATTAAAAGTCTTGGAGTCGAGATTAAATATAACGCAAGCCTCCACAAGGGTTTTGGTTTAAAAGAATTAAAAAAAATGGGGTATAAATCCATCTTTCTCAGCACCGGGGCCATGAAAGGGCGTGATCTTAATTTGCCCGGAATTCAACTTGACGGCGTTGTTAAGGCGGTTGATTACTTATTGAACGTCAACAGCGGATATAAGATAGATCTCGGTAAAAAAGTCATTGTCATCGGAGGCGGGAGCGTTGCTCTTGACGCCGCGAGAACAGCGATACGCGAGTTCTATAAACCAATGGATGAAGTGGATCGAGTCGCTGAAGCCGGAGAAATGCATGTCGCTATTGACGCAGCGCGAAGCGCCAGGCGTGGAGGCGCGGAAGTTCTGGTAGCGTCCCTTGAATCTTTTGAAGAAATGCCTGCGGCGAAAACTGTTCAGGGGAAGGATGAATTGCACGAAGCTTCTATCGAAGGGATCAGGTTTTTACCATCCGTGGGACCAAAGAAATTTGCCGGAAAAGACGGAAAACTGAGCGGTGTTGAATTTCTTGAAGTGGAAAAGTTGTTCGATGAGAACGGGAAGTTTAATCCTGTGCTTAGACCGGACACCGAGAAAGTGATAGAAGCTGATACAGTCATTTTAGCAATCGGACAAGTGCCGGATCTTTCGTTTTTGAGTTCTTCTGACAAAGTAGAAGTGCTACCACAGGGAACAATAAAAATCAATCCTGACACACTGGAAACCACCGCGCCGGGTGTTTTTTGCGGCGGAGACGTGGCCTTTGGTCCAAGAATACTGATCGAAGCGGCCGCAAACGGCAAACTCGCGGCAGGTTCCATTCATAAATATCTTTCTGAACCGTCTCAAAAAATATCTCAACCGGAAGTCAGGATTACCGCCAAAATCGAACTAATCCAAACCAGAGACTACGATATGCCCGCGGGTTATGAACAGTGTGACCGGGAAATTCCTCCCACTGTTTCTACTGACCGCAGAACAGGGATCACTGAAGTCGAAACAGGGTATTCCATTGAGGAAGCTGTCGGGCAGGGTGAAAGGTGTCTGAAGTGTCACATTCAGACAATTTACGATTCGGAGAAATGCATTCTCTGCGGCGGATGTGTTGATATATGCCCTGAGTACTGTCTTAAAATCATACCCTTTGATGACATGATTATCAATCAGGAAGAAATAGAAAAAATAACAAAAAGTCTTGATCTTAATAATGATACACCACTCTCGGTAATGATCAAGGATACAGATTTGTGCATCCGTTGCGGATTGTGCGCGAAGATTTGTCCGACGGATGCCATGACGATGGAAAAATTTTCATTTGATGAACAATTAGTTTGATGAGAGGTGAGTTAAATGACAGAATCAACAAAGAAAGAAACCAGACGTTCATTTTTGAACAAACTTGGCGCGGGGACAATTGTTGTCGCCTTTGCGGGTAATCTTTTCGCTTGGGTCCGCTCTTTTGTTCCAAATGTTCTGTACGAGCCGCTGCAAAAATTTAAAGTAGGTATGGCGGCCGATCTTCCGGACGGTGTAAAATTTTTTAGTGAGCAGAAGGAATTCATCGCCAAAAATCACAAAAAAATGCACGCCCACACCGCAGTATGTACTCACCTGGGCTGTACGGTGAAGCATGTTCAACTGGCAAAACCAAAAACAGTGAAAATCGACGGGAAAGATGTTGAGATTAACCATGAATATCATTGCCCCTGTCACGGCTCAAAGTTTTATGAGGACGGTACTAATTATGAAGGACCGGCGCCTACCCCTCTCCCCTGGCATAAGATCGATATCGCCCCCGACGATCAGCAGCTGGTAATAGATACCTCAATCGAAGTTAAAAAAGGAACGGAATTTAATATTTCCTAAGTTTTGGAGTATCAATATGGATCTTCAAGAAAAAGTAACCGACACGCCTGAAGTAAAAAGTAACGGAAACGGAAAGATTATATCGCGGGAGTACTGGCTGAATGTTTGGGAAAGAAGCATTTGGACATGGCTTCCACGCAGCGCGAAAGAAGCGGGAGAATCGATCATACGGAATTTCCTGCTACACTGGTTTCCGGCAAAAATCACAAAAAAAAGCCTCTCCTGGGGGTATTCGCTCTGGCTGGGTACGATTTCAGCGTCATTATTCTTAATCCTTTCTATTACCGGCGTTGTCCTGATGTTCTACTATGTTCCATCCATCGAACGCGCTTACTGGAGTGTCAAGGATATAGAATTTGTGATTTCATTTGGATGGCTTCTTCGCAACACCCACAGAATGGCGGCCCATCTGATGGTCGCGGTTGTGTTTTTTCATATGGTAAGAGTGTTTTTAACCGGCGCTTACCGCAGCGCGGAAGTCGTCGGAGCGAACCGAGCGGTGAACTGGCTGTCGGGCATACTTTTACTTTTGCTCACGATGTTTCTTTCTTTTACAGGATACCTTTTGCCATGGGATCAGCTTGCCTACTGGGCGATCACTGTGGGAACCAATATCGCGAAGGCCGCGCCGCTGATCGGCGACTCTATGAGTTATCTTCTGCTTGGCGGCAATCAGATCGAGCAAAACACTCTGATTCGTTTTTATGTGCTGCATGTGGCGTTTCTGCCGATAATTCTCCTCATACTAATCTCATATCATATGTGGCGAATCCGTAAAGACGGCGGGCTGGCCTGCGTTGATCATCTTGCCCTTGAGCGAAAAGAGCAAACCATTGAAGTCACCTCATCAAAAACATATTCACTGTTGGGAATCGCCAGAGGGCAAAGACCGAGCGTCATCACATCAATGGTATCTGAGGAGGATACTCTTAATACCAGTCCATTTTTACCAAGAAGAATCCTCACCGTTTTTATTCTGACATTTCTGGTAACCACGGTTTTATCAATACTTTTTAAGGCGCCTCTCGAAGCGCCGGCCAATCCGGGGGTCACCCCTGACGTCGCGAAGGCGCCATGGTATTTTTTGTGGCTGCAGGAACTGGTCGCGGATACATCTTTCAAAATCGGCGGCTACATGCTGAACGGCGCGCTTATCGGGGGGATTATCGTACCGGGAGTACTTCTTGTTTTACTTGCCGTCTGGCCGTTTATCGATAAAAGCGGCCCACAAGCAATAGGGGTGTGGTTTCATAAGGGCAGAAATAAACAAAATTTGATATTTATCATCATCGTCGTACTCATTTTGGTACTTGTTATTGTCGGCACGTTTATGCGCGGCACATTTTATGATTTTTACTGGCCATGGGAAGCGTGGCCTTCAATACCGGTTCGATTCTGATAGGCGGAGTATATATAATGAATATATTTAAAAAATTTAGTTTTGACGGGATAAAGAATGAACCATATCTGCTTTTTTCCCTGTCATTGTTTCTCCTGGTTATTACAGGATTTATAATTATTCAGTCATATTCAGCTGACTGGAGCGCGTACCAGGATGATTTTTATGATATCGTTCTTGAAAAATCCGGCAAGGAGACCGCTTCAAAGATTGAGAAAGGCATCAAGCAGATCTATATCGCGGATCTTAACCGGGTTGACCGATGTCCATCCTGTCATCTGGGGTTAACATGGAAAGGTATGGAATACAGTCCAAATCCGCATAGGAGTCACCCGTCGAAAATATTGCAAAAGCACCCGATCGAAAAGTACGGCTGTACTGTTTGTCATGGCGGGCAGGGGTATTCGCTGGAATTTGCGACCGCATACGGCGCGGTACCTCACTGGGAATTTCCGGTTTTAGGCAGGGAGATAGAAGATATTTATCTCGTGCGTTCGAAAGGGGCGCTCATGGAGGTGAACTGTAACGCCTGTCACCGTTACGAGAGATATACGGAGGGGATGGAATACATCAACCATGCAAAAAAATTGATGAAGACTAAAGGCTGCAGCGCCTGCCACAGGATCAACGGGCAGGGTGGAGTAATCGGTCCTGATTTGATGTATGAGGGTGATAAAAATCCTGAAATGCTTGATTTTACATATTATACAACATCCTATAAATCTTCTTTTAACTGGCATGTTCAGCATTTGCGCTCGCCTACAGCGCTCGTACCTACATCAATCATGCCGCAATTTAATTTTTCGACAAAAGATGGTCAGTCTCTGGCAATGCTTGTGATGAGCTGGCAGAAGATGAATGTGCCTGTCGAGTATTTGCCGGGAATTAATCTCACCGAGGAGAAAACAAAGGAAGAAATAGATAAGGAAAGAAGAATGATGGAAGGCGGCGGCAAATTCTTTGTCGAAAAAGGGTGTTTTATTTGTCATAGCGTTAAGGTGTATGAAGTAGAATCACCTACCAATATTGGGCCTGAGTTGAGTAAGGCGGCGGAAGATGTGCAAAAACGATTTAATCTGACACTTGAGCAGTTTATGGTCACTCCCAAAGCCACGATGGAAGTGGTGCTTTCAACCCAGATTGTACTGACGGACAAAGAAAAACAGGAAGTTATAACGCTGCTTAATAATGCTTATAAGTTAGCGAGAGCGGAGGAAGCCGAGCGGATGAAAGCTCTAAATTTAAATTGAAAACCGGGGATTAATACAATAAATAATGGCCTGATTGGTGTCAATCTGGTTAAGGGTTTACTTATCTCGTAAGGAGGATTAAAGCATGAAACGCAGTATTTTAGTTCCGATGCTGACCACTTTTATAATCGCGGGCATCTTTATGATGTTTATGGGCGGTGGATGTGGCGGCGGAGAAAAACAGGGGACCACTGCCAAGAGCGAAGTCGCAGAAAATGCACTGAGGACTTATGTCGCTCCGGGTGATTTTGATGATTACTATGTGTTCATGTCCGGCGGTCACAATGGTTGTGTGTATGTTTATGGTGTTCCGTCAATGCGTCATATTCGCACGATTCCTGTGTTTCAGGATTACGCGGCCACGGGGTACGGATTTGACGTTGAGAGTGAAGCTCTGATGGGTGATTTCAGATGGGGCGACGTGCATCATCCCGCGCCCAGTGAAACGAATGGTGATTATGACGGAAGATGGTTATTTGTGAATGACAACGCAAATAACAGGACGGCAAGAATCGATCTTCGTACCTTCAGGACAGTTGAAGTATTCGGGCCTGTTCCCAATGTGATGGGTGATCATGGGTCCGCTTATGTGACTCCGAATACTGAGTACTCACTAATGGCCAGCCGATTTTCTATACCGCTACCAAAGGGAAAATATGAAGACGTTGAAGATTACGCGAAATCATATAAAGGAATTGTGGCGGGAATAAAAATTGATCCTGTTGACGGTCATTTTAGTTACGGCTGGGAAATTTTGATGCCGCCGTTCAATTTTGACCTTGGTGATGCCGGTAAAGGTCCAAGTGACGGATGGGCATTCTGGACTTGCTATAATTCAGAGAGAGCGACGGGTGTTCTGGAGGTTACCGCTTCCCAGAAAGAAATGGATTATATCGCGGTCGTCAACTGGAAACTTGCAGAAAAAAATATAAAAGATTCCGGAAAAACAATTATGCTGGGCGGAGTTCCTGTGCTTGACCCGAACAAGAATCCCGGTTTAGTTTACCTTGTTCCATGTCCGAAGAGTCCTCACGGGGTCGATGTGACTCCTGACGGCAAATATATCGTTGGTAATGGCAAACTTTCGCCAACAGTGTCAATTTTTAGTTTTGAAAAAATTCAGCAGGCAATTAACAGTAAAGACTTCGAAGGCGATGAAGACGGCATTCCTGTGTTACGCTATAATGCTGTCAGAGAAGCGGAAGTAACTGTAGGGCTTGGTCCGCTTCACACTCAGTTTGACGAAAAAGGTTATGCCTACACCAGTCTTTTTGTTGAAAGCGCGATCGCGAAATGGAGTGTGGGTCTGAATGATAAATGGGAACTGGTCGATAAGATTCCTGTCGCTTACAATGTGGGGCATTTGGCGGTTGCTCACGGAGAAACTATGCATCCCCATGGAAACTGGTTAATATCGCTGAATAAATTGTCCAAAGGCACACATTTACCGGTCGGACCGGATATGCCGGAAAGCGGTCAGTTAATAGATATATCCGGTGAGAAAATGAAAATGATATTCCAGGCATTCCCGGAGCCGGAACCTCATTATGCGGTTTTTCTCAAAGCGGACCTGATTGCTTCCAATGTCGTAGAAATGTTCTACAAAAAAGGATCAGATGCTCCGTCTAATGCTATTTTCAATGAACATCCGAATGCTATTTGGGATGCGAAAGATGCCAAAGTTGTGAGAAATGGAAACAACGTGGAAGTATGGATGACTGTTGTCAGGAGTACATTAGCGCCGACAAAAATCGAATGTATGGAAGGGGATAATCTCACTATTCATTTGACAAATATTGAAGAAATGCGGGATGAAATTCATGGATTCGCCATATGTGAATATGATGTTAACACCGATTTGTTTCCCGGAGAAACCAAAACTCTTACTGTAAAACTCAATAAACCGGGTGTCTGGCCGTTCTACTGCACGAATTTCTGTTCGGCGCTGCATCAGGAAATGCAGGGTTATCTATTGGTGAAGCCGAAAGGTGCTGAAAAACTTGAAATCACTCCGGCAAATAAAATCAAACACGCGAAACTTATAAATTAATTCAGGATGTTGATCATTTGCAGAAGGAGCCCGGTAAAGGCATTTTTAAGGAGTTACTAATGAAAAATTCAAATCGCATCGATAAATTTCTGGAAAAGCTGAATCATTTCACCGATCTTCCGCTGACCGTCAAATCACGTGTTTTGATATTAATCGCCGTGGTCAGCCTGTTGATGACATACGCCTTTCCACTCTATAGAATGACCCTCAATTCGAATTTCTATCCTGATGGACTCGTTTTGGATATTTACTCACATAAACTGGAGAGTGGAGATCATGGCAGACATTTGAAAGAAATAAATGTTCTGAATCACTACATCGGTATGAAACATATTCAGGAAAGTGATTTTCCGGAGTTGACCTGGCTGCCATTGGCCATCGGTATTCTTTCACTGCTGGCACTAAGGCTGCTCATCATGGGACGCATGTCGGGACTCATAGATCTGGTGGTGCTCCTGAGTTACCTTGCGGGCTTCAGTTTTTATCGTTTTTATATATGGCTTTACAATTACGGGCATGATTTATCCCCGCAAGCTGCCATGAAAATTGAAGGTTTTACACCGCCACTCATTGGCTTCAGGCAGATTGCAAATTTTGGAGTGACAAATATGCCGCGGTCAGGCGCCGTTTTTTTGGGTGTTGCGGCTGCGCTGCTTGTTGCGGCCATATTTTTTTCCAGAACACAAAAAATATCAGAGGAGTAAATAATGAAAGGTTTTAAATTATATAATCCCGCCTGGATGGTGCTGATGTTATTTCTTGGCATCTTTCTTGTCGCGCCGGTTCAGGCACAGTACAAGGTAAAAAAATTCGATATGAAGGAATGTGAGTCAAAATATAACGAATGCACAGCGACACAAAACATCGTTGACTCTGTCATAAAGGATGTTGAGTCCAGAAAAATGAATACTCTCGTATTTGAAGAGATTAAAGATGCTAAAATGTGGGAGAAAAAAGCGCTGGCCTTTATGGAAAAAGTGAAGAAAGATATGGATGAAAAGAAGGTTTGTACTTATCAGATGACGGAGGATCTTGATCAGGCGCTTCAATGGATGATAAAGGCAGGGGTTGCCGCGGTGAGAGGGCAAATCGCCCAGAAGCAGAATCTCGGAGAGAAAGAAACCTGGCGGAAATAAGATTTCAGGTTTTATTGATTGAGTCTCTTATAATAGTATAAAATCAATCTGTTTAAAATGATGGGAAAAAATGGTGTCGGTAATGAAAATGAGTCTATGGAAAGAAGTTGTCCTCAGTTTCGCCATCGTCCTGGCGTTTCCCCCCGCCAGTACGGCCGGCACCATATTTGTTTCAAAAAGTGATCAAAAGTTCAATTCAATAAATTCAGCGATTGAAGCCGCCCAGCCGGGCGATACTATTAGAGTGAAAGCGGGAACATACTTCGGGAATATTAAGATAGATAAAAAGCTGATTTTGCTTGGGGAACAGGGGGCTATTATATCCGCGCCGACGGATTCAGGGGACGCAGTAAAGTTGTTTGCTGATTCCTGTACGATAAAAGGTTTCATTATCAGGGGAGGCGGGCATAAGCGGATTCATGATAATGCGGGATTGAAGATTTACAAGGCGCATCATAATGTTATTGAAAATTGTCTGTTCGAAGACAATTTGTTCGGAATCTATCTTTTTAGCGCGAATTATAATATCATAAAAAAAACCACTATTCACGGGCGTGATAGTGAACCCGAAGAAGACAGAGGAAACGGTATTCACCTGCATGATTCGCGCAATAATCACCTGGATTCATTATATGTTTACGGCGCGCGCGATGGTATTTATTTCGATTTTGCCGACAGCAACCTTGTAACCCATTGTCTTATTAAAAATGTGCGTTATGGCCTGCATTTTATGTATTCGGATTATGATGTGTTTGAGCATAACTATTTTACTGAAAATGTGGCGGGTGTCGCACTGATGTACTCCGAGCGGGGTCTCGTATTCAGGTACAACATCTTTGCTCATAATGTGGGTTACCGGGCATATGGAGTGCTCTATAAAGATGTCCGGCATTCACTTTCCGAGTATAATCTTATTGTAAATAACACTACCGGTATGTTCCTGGACATGTCTCATTTAAATGTCGTCCGCAACAACCTCATTGCACAAAGCGGTGTGGCGATTAAATACTATCTTAGTTCAGAAGGTACTAATTTTTATGATAACACCTTTGTAGATAATCTGAGTAATCTGGTTTCTGTCGGAGGCGAAGTAACCGTTACATGGCAAAAAGATCATCATGGTAACTACTGGAGTAATTTTAAAGGCTACGATCTTGACGCGGACGGGATAAGTGATATTCCGCACCGTGTACAGGGGATTTTTGACCATCTTCAGGGTGAGTATCCCTTTTTCCGTTTGTATGTTTATAGTCCTGCCGCGCAGGCGTTAGTATTTTCAGAACGCATCTTGCCGTTTATTGAACAGGTTAAACATACAGACCATTATCCGCTAATGAAGCCGGTCCAGATGCCGGAGTGGCTTTTGTCCCGTTTAATGCCGCCGAATGAGAAAAAAATGATTTTCCCGATGCTTCTTTTTTCGTCATTATTATTCGGCTTCTCCGGTCTCATGATATATCGGGTAAACAGTTGGTTCAAATCAGAAATTTAATTATCCCGGACGGATTATGATAAAGATCAGAAATATATCAAAAAAATTCAAAGATACGCTTGCTGTTAATAACGTCGATCTTGACATAAAACCCGGAGAGACCTTTGCTCTGCTTGGTCCGAACGGCAGCGGAAAATCGACATTATTAAAAATGATCATTGGGCTTATCAAGCCCACAACCGGACAGATTTTAGTCAATGACACCGATGTCTGGAAATATCCAAGGGAAGTTAAAAAAAATATGATGTTTTTGCCCCAGAGGCTGTCATTTCCGGATAATTTGACGGCCAGAGAGATTCTTTTGTATCACTCGAAAATAAGACAACAACCGCAGACTCATATTAATGAGATTTTAAAAGATATCAATCTGAACGGATCAACGGATAAATTTGTCGGGGTGTTTTCAGGGGGAATGGTTCAGAGGCTTGGTCTAGGATTATTGAAATTGTCTCCGGCTAACGTCTACATCCTTGATGAGCCAACCATAAACCTTGATCTGCAGGGCGTGGCCAAGTTTAAAGAACTCGTGAGGGAGATTAAAGCCAGAAAATGCACTATTGTCATGGCCACACATCTGTTGAGCGAAGCGGAACAACTGGCGGACCGAATCGCTCTTCTGAAAGACGGCCGGCTGATTGCCGTAAAAGACGCGCTTGAATTAAAGAGAACATCTGACGCCGATGCCAGAATGATTATTGTATTTCTTAATACACAACCGGAATACAAGGATCTGCTTCTTGCGAACGGAGCGAGGGAAGTTGAAATCGAAGGTGACATTTTCCGGGTAGTTGTTGAAGCCGACAAACGTCCTAATTTGCTGGAAATTCTGCGTAAAGCCGGGGCAAAAATAGAGCGTTTCTGGACGGAAGACCCGACGCTGGAATATGTTTACAACAGGATATTTTCGGAGAATATTCAGGAATGAGCATACAAAAATGGATCGGTCAGGCCATATTAAGTGCCATCTTTTCATTGATTACGGGATGCGGGAGCATTTCGGGTGAGCCCGTACCGGTTGAAAAGGGTGATATTTGTATAACCTGCCGGATGGAGATTCTTGATTTTGAGTATGCCGCTGAATTAATCAAAATAAATGGAGAGATCATAAAATTTGATCATCCCATCTGCATGGTACAGTATTTTTCCGGCGGCCACGTGAGGGAGAAAAATAATATACTCAAATTTTATGTGATTGCCTTTGACACAAAAAACTGGATTGCCGCGGACAGCGCTCTCTTTGTCAGGGGTGATTATCGCACTCCTGTCATGGACTTTAATGTTACGACTTTTAGCGATTCGGCGGCAGCGCTGAAATTTAAAAATACAATCCGCGAGGGCGAAATTCTCTCATGGAATAAAATGTGGGACGAATATCAGGAACCGGATTTATATGTCCGGGCGGATTATATCCAGAATAAGCTCACTCCGGAAGTATTTGAAGCAACTCTGAATCAGATAGTACAGATTCGTATATCGAACCGGACAGAAAAGGATGCGTCAATCAGTATCCTGAATTATCCTGAATTGCAAATGGAAATTCCATACGGGGAATCAAGAATGTACAGATTAAAGGTTGATAAGCCCGGCGACCGCTTTGATATTTTTGAGAATAATTCAGATAAAATAATTGGCAGGCTCATTGTAACGGGAGCGCATCTGGCAGAAGAGACAAAGGAATCCTATGAATATTAAAATAATTAATTCAATTGCCATGCAGGAATTACTCTCGGTAATCCGTAGCCGTTGGGTGATGATTTTTTCGGTGGTATTTGCTGTAATCGCTCTTACAATCAGTTTCGCGGGCACAAAAATATCAGGATTTACCGGTTTCCAGGATTTTATCCGCACAACAGCGAGTTTATTAAATTTGAATCTTTACCTTGTCCCGTTGGTAGCTCTAATTCTGGGAGCAATGAGCTTTGCGTCGGATGAACCGGGAGCACTGCAGCTTCAGATATCACAGCCGGTATTGCGATCAGAAAATCTGCTGGGGAAGTATTTTGGTTTGTTTCTCGCTATAGTGATTTCCACAGGTATCGGTTTCGGCGCCGCCGGTATGGTCATCGGATGGAGAGCGGGCGCGAGTGATCTGACGGCGTATATCGCTTTTGTTTTGCTGAGTCTTGTTTTAGGGTTGATATTTTTAAGTATTTCCGCGCTGATAAGTGTGATCACTATGAAAAGAACACAAGCCCTCAGTATCGGTTTATTTGTCTGGTTCATATTTGTTATTCTTTATGATTTGCTTGTCATGTGGCTGGCTTCCAGTTTTGAGGGAAACGTACTCCGTAATGTGCTTTTTGGAATGCTTTTTGGAAATCCGGTTGATCTTGTAAGGGTAGGAACCTTGTTTGTTCTGGGCGGAAAGATCATGTTCGGGCCTACGGCAGGGGCGGTATTAAAGTTTGTAGGCGGAACGGGAAGCGGATTTCTGGTATTATTTACGGCATTGCTGGCATGGGGCGGTCTGCCGCTGGCGCTGGCGATAAAAATATTTTCAAACAAAGATTTGTAATATCAAAATTGGTTTAAAATGAATCGGGTCAATCGGAAAAAAATCCTGGCGTTATTTATGAGCTTCCTGGTCATTTTTAATATGGCCGGAGTACCTGTCATTCAGGAAGCCTTCCGGCAGGCGGAAGCGCTTCCGGATTTGGTCCATTATTGCAATTGCGGATGCAATGGTGATATGACAAAATGCACCTGTGATGATGAGGCCGGCCTGATCGGGTTTACGCATTGTGCTTCACGCATGAGTACGATTGTTCCGGTGGTTATGGATCTAACCGCTAAATTAATGTTTTTTGAAAATTTGCTTTTAATCCCCGATAAGCAAACCCTGTTAAAACCAAAAAATGATTTTTTGAGTATCCCTGTTTTACAGAAGGATATTTATCATCCACCCGAATAATCCATCCCTTTAGTCTTCTAATTAATAAAACTTGATTAATATCCCGTTTTTATGAGACGGAATTTATTTCGGAGTATCTGAAATTGAAAAAAATCTCAGAGACGGGGATCATCACCCTTTTTCTCATGATGATGATGGGATGCGGTGATAGAATGCCCGAAATCGGTGAGCAGGCGCCTGATTTTCTTCTAAATGACGTAAACGGCAGGGAAGTATCATTAAATGACTATAAAGGGAAAATAGTCCTTCTTCATTTTTGGGGGGATTGGTGCTCTGAATGTCGTTCCGAGTTTCCGGTGATGCAGAACTCGTATGAGAAGTTTGGCGATATGGCGCAGGCGGAAATTCTTTGCGTAAATGTTGGACAGAGCAAATATCATGTGGAGGATTTTCAGATTGAATTTAACGTGACTTTTCCAATGCTGGTGGATGAGTACGCAAAAACCGCGAAGCGCTACAAAATCAAAGGAATCCCCACTACTTTTGTACTAAGCAGGGAAGGTGTGATTCTCGAGGTTTATGTCGGGTGGCTTACAGAACAATATATTTTTGACAGAATTGGCCGCCGAACTGAAAATAAGACAGCAAGTCAGAACGGTCCCTGAGTCCTGTGGGGGAACAATAATAACGCTTGTCTTTTGAACACAAGATTTAAAGGATATTTATAAATGAAAAAAATCAAAATAATCATTTTGTCGCTTCTCCTGGTTGTTTTTGTTTCGGAGGCTGCTGATCAAAATCCAAAAATGCCCGGTGAGAAGGATCGCTGTCCGGTTTGCGCCATGTTTGTTCACCCCTATCCGAAATGGATTGCTGAAATGATTTATGCGGATGGGATGGTGAAGTTTTTTGACGGTCCAAAAGATATGTTTAAATATTTTCTGCATCCGGAAAAATACGGAGGGTCCGCTGAACAAAAACCGGTGAAAATATATGTTCGCGAATATTATGAACTGCAGTGGGTAGAAGCCGACAGCGCCTTTTTTGTGATTGACAGCGATATTCTTGGGCCGATGGGGAATGAACTGGTGCCGCTAAAAACAAAAACGGACGCGGAAGAATTCAGGGAGGATCATCAGGGTAGTAAAATGTTAAAATTTGACGAAGTCACATGGGATTTGTTGATGAGACTGTCTGTTGGACAGGAAATGTAATTCATTCAAAATTAATCTTTAAAAAGTAAAACGGAGATTAAAAATGAAATCGATAAAATTAATCATAATTTGCATTTTATTATTTATGGCTATCGGGTACTCACAAAACGCCGGCGCGGTTCTGAAGCCGGATCTGGGTGATAAAATCGGATCCTGCCCCATTTGCGGAATGGATGTTTATGAAAAGATGTGGACTCGGATTGAATTGTCACTTGACGGGGGCCCGGTAACACATGCCTGCGCCGTGGGCTGCGCGACAGCATTGATGGACAAAACTAAATACACTTCCGTAAAAGTAAAGGATTTCTATACGGGTGATCTGATAGAAATGAACGATGCCAGTTTTGTGGTCGGCAGCAACATTCTCCCCGCTTATGCCATGATGCCGACTTTTTCATTCAGAAGCAGTGAAAATGCTGAATTTTTTATCGGGCATTACGGCGGTACCTATTTAACCGGTTTAGAAATGATAAAAACCGCCACAGCAATCAGAATGGAGCGAATGGCTGAAAAGAACAAACAAAAATAGAATTTGTGCTTTAAAGGCTTCATTCTCGGTCTCTCACGTATGATTTAAAGTTTAACATAGAACTCTCAGCATCAGGAGAAAATAAATGAAATATTTCACATCTGGGGGGTTTTTACTGATTCTGTTCGCAAATATAATTTTTGCTCAGGAATTCGGTGTCATTAAAGGGAATGTGAATGACAATTTAACAAATACCGTACTCCAGGAAGCACAAATATACATTACAGGCGAATATCTCGGGGATGTAAGCGACTATGCCGGTAATTACGAAATTCGTAATGTCAAACCCGGCGTTTACACCCTTGAAGCATTGTTGATCGGATATGAAAAAGTGGTGAGAAAAGACATCCGGGTGAATGCAGGTGAAACTACAACAATAAATTTCGGTCTTAATCCGATAATTTATGAATCAGAAGGAAGAGTCGTTGTAACGGCGACAAAAATGGAAAAAGAGATAAAAGATATTCCGGCCTCGGTATATCTGGTCTCAATGGATGATATAAAACAGGCCGAAATGAGAAATGTGGAGACCATGCTTCAGAAAATTCCGGGGGTTTTTACTGAAGACCGTTTTCATTCAGAATATAATGTGGTGAGTTTCCGCGGTGTGGGACTGCATTCTCATGTGACAAGGGGAATTTTAGTACTGGTTGACGGGATTTCCATTAATGAAGCAATGGGAAGGGTTGATTTTGAAGGGATTGATCTTGGAAATATCGAAAAGATTGAAGTCTTGAAGGGTCCGGTATCAGCATTATACGGTCCAAATGGTATTACGGGGGTTATCAATATCGTCACAAAAAAGGCCCCGAAAAAATTTGAAAGCAAAATAGAATCATCATTCGGCGCATACGATTTAAAAAAATTTACTATGAGCGCCGGCGGCCAATTAGGCCAGTACGGGATATATCTCAGCGCGTCGGATCATTCCACAAACGGGTACAGAGACAGAAATTCATACAACGCGGATAAATTCGCCGCAAAACTCCAGACCGATTACGAGCGATTGGGTAATATGATGCTGTCGCTGGACTATATCCGGAGTGATACCGATTTTCCCGGTTCTCTCTCTAAGGAGCAGTTCGAAGCGCGCGAAACAGCAAACGAAAATAAATTCGCGGGAAGCAAAAAGGAGTTTTTCAGGCTTGGAATCACACATAAAAAACATTTTTCATCCGGATTCGACCTGAATTCCAATTTATTTTTCAGAAATTGCATGGATGAAGGCGGTTATAACGATACCTTCACCAGCGAAGATGACATCAATCTTTTTGGCGGTGAAATAAGACTGCAGCGATCATTTTTTATCCTTGGGAAAAGAAATTCTCTTATCGGCGGAATCACTGCTGAGCGGGAAAACGGTGATTCCGAAACATTTGATCTTGACGAATTTGGTGTCAAGACGGATATGACGGATAAGGGAACAAGTATCTATGATATCAATGGGTATTACCTGCAAAATGATTTTCAGATTTCCAATCCCCTGATGCTTTCATTCGGACTCAGATACGACCGTGTTCATTATGATTGGGATGATCGTCTCCCCGACGACGGAAATACTTCGGATGTCGCCACAATCAGCGCCTGGAGTCCAAAACTGGCATTATCCTATAATCCATTCAAATTTTTAACTATCTACACCAATGTCGGACGGGGTTTCAACCCTCCGCAAATTTCTCAGTTATTTATTGGCGGATATGGGGTGGTACCCAATCCGGATTTGAAATCCGAGTATCTGACGAATTATGAAATAGGCGCGCGGGGAAAGATATCACGGAGATTTGATTACCAGGTTTCCTTATTTGCGATGAACTTTACCGATCAGATTATCAAGGATGAGATTTCAGGAAAATACGAGAATGTCGGTGAGACCATTCATAAAGGAGTTGAATTTGCGGGAAATCTGAAATTAGTGGAATCTCTGATACTCTCATTGAATTACGCGTATTTAGAGGCCCGTTTTGATAATTCCCAGGATTACAATGATAATTATCTCAGGAAAACACCCCGCCATCAGGTTGGAGCCGATCTGCGCTATGTTCATTCTTCAGGGTTGAGCGCGGATATAAGCTGGAAATGGGTAGATAAATATTATATGGACAATGAAAATGTACATCTATATGGCGGATACGGTATTGTAAACACCAAACTGTCATATGAAACACGGCGTTATTTCGCGTCTTTGAGTGTAAACAATGTATTTGATACAAATTACGCTACATGGGCTTACGCCAGTTACAGCAGGGGCGTCTGGAGTGAATCTTACTATCCCGGTTACCCGGTTAATGTCACCATAACGGCGGGATTAAAATTTTAATCCGGAATGAGGTCGTTTAAATGGTGAGAGAGATTTTTCAGACTTCCTGAGTGAAAGGCAGACAGGATGAAAAAATATATTTATTATTGTTTTGCGATTTTTCTGATTTTTCAGGGCGCGTCTTTAAAAGCGGAAAATACTTTTTGGATATCAAATGTTCCGCCGAAAGACGCGGATAAGAAAATTCAGCCGTTCGGAATGCATAAAATCTCTTCCGTCCCGGGGAACGGTAAAAGGGGAGTCTTTCATATCATACAATGGATACGGGCGGGGACACTGCCCGGAGAATCAGAATATTTAACCGGCCCGCCATCCGTAAATGCGCGAGTCCATCTCCTCTCACCTGAAAATAAATTGATTGACTGTGAGTTTGAGAAAGGGACCATAATATACAACGGCAATCTGGAGGGATTCTACAATCTTTATCTTACGAAAAAATATGTATCCGGAGATACGCTGCACATAATCAGCGCGAAAGCGGAACGGTTGAGTCATAAATGTCAAAACGGGCACAAACACGTGCTTGCGAATCTTCAACCCAAGGACCTGAAAAGTCATATCCCATATGAAGTCATAAGAAACAGGCTTCCCCGGGAGGATTTCCATACCTTTATTCAGTCCGGTGACAAAGTAACTTTCAAATTAAATCTTAACGGAACCCCGGTTTCAGGTTCAAAGGTAAAACTCATCACCCAAACCGGATGGGCTAAATTAGCAGAATCGGATAAAAACGGAGAAGTGACATTTCAAATACCGGAGGACTATTTTTCAACGTTATCTGAATTTGAGAAACAAAAAATATTTAATTTTTTGATTGTATCCGAACATGACATTACCGAAAACGGTGAATTTGACGGCAGTTCCTATAAGCGCGTCCGGTATACTGCCACATTTTCGGAAAGTTATATTCCGTCAAAAATGATGTATTCTTCCGCGGTCTGGGCAATGATCGTTTTTGTATTCGCGCTTTCCCTGGCTGCCGTTGCTGTTTTTTACTATCGCGAGCGGAAAAAAGTACCGTACCGGGAGGTCACATTCAATGAATAGAATCAGCGATTATATCAATTTTTCGAATATCAGCCGGTTCAGATTTTACTTTCAGCTAGCGGCATTTCTGGTGCTGATTTACGGCGGGTACTATTTTATCCACATAAGTGACCAGATCCCGACTTTTGCCTGTCCTTATAATCAGGGCAGCGCAGGGACCTGTTTCCTGATAAGCCTGCAACACAGGTTGCATACAACCTGGAGCAGCCTGTTTAGCTGGCGCGGTATAGCTTTGCTGAACGGAATTGTTGTATTCTTTATCCTTTTCATTTTCTTTAACAAAGCCTGGTGTGGGTATATCTGTCCTCTGGGTACGATTCAGGACTGGATTACCGGATTACGAAAGAAAACGGGTGTCCGTTTTTCGAAATACGATGAACTAACCTTTAAACATCTGAAGAAGATAAAATACATTCTGTTGATTCTCCTTATTCTGATTCCTTTAGGGATGAGCAATTCACTTTTCGGCCTTCCAAAATTTTCACATGATCTGTCCGCTCCGTTTTGCCAGGTTTGTCCGGGTAGAACGGTTTTGCCTTTATTTTCAGGTGATACATCGCAGTTCGCGGTAGATTTCAGTTCGGGTACGACCATCATTATGTCCACACTGGGACTCATTGTGACCGGTCTGTTCATCACAGGTTCGTTTGTGAAAAAGCGGTTTTTTTGTTTTTTCTGTCCAATGAGCGCGCTGCAATATATATTTTCAAAAGCATCATTACTGAGGCTGACCAAGGATGGATCGAAATGCACCCGTTGTGGAAATTGTCATCGTGTGTGTGATGTGGGGATCAAAGAAATCGCGGATGATATTGAAAGTAAAAATATTGTACGGGATGACTGCATGATGTGTTTTAAATGCGTTGAAGCCTGCCCTGAGAACGATTGTCTTAAGGTGTCGATTCTGACCATGCCGGTATTTACATCGACTGAAAAAGGATTTTTTAAAAGATTTAATGTTACCGAAAAATCGGAGGTGACCGGATGGGAGAAATGAGCGACACTTTAAACAGAAAAGAGCGCATCAAAAAAACGGCGGCGGTTCATCTTCGTATGGAATCAAATAAGAGCCTTCGGGAGATCATGGATGATTTTCCGGAGAATCTGAAAGCGATGGAATATTTTTATGATAAGCTGAAATGGTATTCCGATAGTTCAGGATTTAATCCCAACGGAAAAAAAGTCATCGCGACAATGTGTATTCACGTCCCGCTGGAACTAATCTATGCGGCGGGAGCGATCCCGGTTCGGATATGTTCCGGGGCTTATGCGACAGATACCATAGGCGCCGAATTTCTTCCCGCCAAAACATGTCCATTGATTAAATCCACTCTGGGCTCACTATACGCGAATACATTCGCTCGAAATGTAAAGCCGGATCTGATTATAAATCCAACAACCTGTGATCAAAAAAAGAAGCTCCCGGAAGTCGTCGAAGACATTGACGCCGAATTTTACACTCTCGAAGTACCGCCGACAAAAGATAGTGAAGAGGCCCGTTTCTATTGGCAGGGGGCAGTCAAAAAACTGGTTCTGAAGCTTGAAAAAGTGACCGGCCAAAGGATAACGAGAAGCAGATTGCGCGACTCCATAAAAATGGTGGCTGAGGCGCAAAATCAGTTCCGAAGGTTCAATGAAAATCGCAAAACGTTGCCGGTTATTGGCGGAAAAGACGCCATACTCATATCAAACACCTTTTTCTTTGATGATATCATGTCATGGACCGCGGCCTTATCCCGCCTGAATGATGAGATGGAGGCAAGAAAAATTGAAAGGCGCGCTGTCGCCGCTGAAAGAGCTCCGCGAATTCTTCTGACAGGATCGCCGTCAATATTTCCAAACATGAAACTTCCCGTTTTAATCGAAAAACTGGGGGGAATTGTGGTTACAGAAGAATTTTGTTCGACCACGCGCTTGCTTTATGACACTGTTGCCGTGGATGAGTGGTATTTATATGATATGATTCCGGCGATCGCGGACCGCTATCTTAAGCCGGGGACCTGTCCGAATTTCACTCCGAATTCAGACAGATTCCGGAAGTTGTTAGACAATGTCCGGCAGTTTGCGGTGGACGGGGTCATTTATCAGGCATTCGCGGGGTGTCAGCTCTATGAACTGGAATCACGTAAAACAGGCAGACTGCTTTCCGATGAAGGAATACCCATGCTTTATATTGAAACCGATTACAGCCCTGAAGACGCGGGACAGTTATCAACTAGAATAGAAGCGTTTCTCGAATCAATAAAATTGAAAAAACGGAAAAACCATTCGGAGACAGAGAATGTCTTATTACGCGGGAATTGATATCGGATCAAGCGCGATAAAAATTGCCCTGCTTGATGATTCACTTCAATTAATTGCCACCGGCACATCTCCTACCGGCAGCAGCTTTAATAAAAACGCGGCGGACGGGCTGCAGACGCTGCTGGATAAAAACAACCTGAACAGGGATGAATTGCTTTACACGGTCTCAACGGGCTATGGAAGGAAGCTGTTTAAGGACAGTGATGAATCAATCAATGAAATAACAGCCAACGCCATGGGTTCGGTTCTGACATGCCGTGAATCGGGTAATATACGGACGATTATAAATGTTGGCGGACAGGATGCCAAAGTGATTGAACTAGATCCTGATGGTCATGTGAGCAATTTTGTAATGAACGATAAATGCGCGGCCGGGACGGGACGGTTTCTGGAAATGGCCGCAAGAAATCTGGAAGTAGATCTTTCCGAATTTGCCGAACTACATTTTCAAAGCGCTGATCAGCCATTGCCGATAAACAGCACATGCGCTGTTTTCGCGGAATCAGAAATCATCTCTCTTCTGGCCGCGGGACATAGCAAAAGCGAGATCGCGGCCGGCATCCATTATTCCATAGCGAGAAGGATTGCCCGTTTAGCGGGGAGGGTAAAGGTCGAAGATGTCATCCTGTTTGATGGCGGCGCCGCCTTGAACAGAGGTATGCTGGCGGCGTTGGAAGATGAACTGATGAGGCCGGTGGTAATATGCAGACAGCCCCAGGTTACGACGGCTATAGGAGCGGCTGCTGCCGCGGTAAATTCATATCATTCACAGGAGGTTACCAATGTCATATAAGAAATGGTATATCGTTTTTCTGATGTTTGTCATGGCCGCAAGCGCCATTTCAGGGGAAGCTGATAAATTCTTCAAACCTGATCTGGGTAAAAAAATCAGTACATGTATAAATTGCGGAGCAGATATTTATGAGAATATGATGACCAAAGTTGATTTGATTCTTAAGGGGAAGGATCCGGAATATGCCTGCTCGCTGCCATGCGCGATAAAACTTATCGACAATTCAGACCGGTATGCTGACATGTATGTAAAAGAATATTATTCGGGCCGGATGATTTCCGCGGCAAACGCGATTTTTGTTCTTGGGGGAAATCATTATCCGGCGAACGCTATATTTCCTGTGATGGTATTTGACCGGCAAGACAGGGCTGTTTATTTTGTCAGTCAGCATGGCGGATCAATTTTCGGAACGGAATCGATCCTAAAACTGGCTAGAGAAAACAGTGTGAACGATTATTCAAGAGTGTTTTATCCTGAGCCCGGGGAAAAAATCGGGGTTTGCTACCACTGTGAGCAACCCGTATATGAAAAACAACTTTCACGCCTGGAAATAATCACGGATAAAGGGATCGTTAACGCATGTGGTCTTAAATGCGCGAAGATTAAAATGGACGGCGGTAATTTAAGCAATATCAGGGTCATAAATTTTACAACGGGTTTTCCCTTCGGAATGGAAAAAGCATGGTTTGTAATAAACAGTAATGTGCTTCTGAACGCGGGAAAAATGCCCGTACTGGCATTTAAAGAAAAAATGATTGCTGAAGAATTTATCAAAATTCACCGTGGGAAGTTACTGACATCCGTTGAAATAATTGAATTCATGAAGAAGGTTAGCGACAAATGAGAGTAGATAATGACCGGTCTTGATCGTGATTTTATAATTCTGAAAATGTATGCTTTTTTAACGGTTATGCTGATTGTGATTTTCACCATTCTCGTTCTGCACAGTCGCGCGGTAGTATCGAATGAGCAGAGATTGGTTGAGGAAGCTGAGATTGTCAGGCTGCTGCATCTTACCGATATGTGTGTGACAACGGAATCAAGACATACCCGACATATTGCTCTGCCGGAACCGGCCGCGGCTTTTCAGGATATCCCCGGATTTTTGGATCATTTTCCGACATCCACGTTTTTTTGGCCGCCTTCGCAGGTAAAAATGATGCAATCTTCACAAACTGTTGTCACTAAAAACAAAATTCCAATCAACGGGAATAAGAAATGAGACGGCATTTATTTATTCTGGCATTCTTTTTAACATCAATGCGGCGTAACTGGAAATGGCATCTTGGAGTTATCACCATATTTTCGGTGGTTGTATTTGCTTACGCTTCCATTGTCTTTTTTATCCAGTCGCTGTCATATGAAACACAGCAGGTGCTTAGCACCGCGCCCGATATTACGGTGCAGAAGATCAAAGCGGGCCGAATGGTTGAAATACCGGACAGTCTTGCGCAGAGTATCAGCGAAATACGAGGTATTAAATCGGTTGTTCCGCGCGTTTGGGGGTATTATTTTGATTCACCCACCGGCGGAGTGTTTACCTTAATCGGAGCTGATTCTCTTACCGGAGATCTCACCATAGTGGAAGGAAAGGGAATTCAACCCGGTGACCGGGGAATAGCGGTTTGCGGAACCGGTTTTATGGAGACGCACTACCTGAGACTTCAGGACAACCTGAGCCTTTTTGACACGGATGAAAATCTGCATAATTTTACGATAACCGGCCGGTTTAGCTCACCATCGGATCTGCTGACCAGGGATTTGATCATCCTTCCCATAGAAGACGCGCGAAAGATTGTCGGATTGAAACAAAAAGATTACAGCGATCTTTCCGTCTATGTTTTCAATGATGATGAAATAGAAAATATCAGCCGCAAAATTGACCGCCGTTTTGCTTCCGTGAGAGTTGTTACAAAATCGGAAATAAAATCAACCTACGAAGCTTTGTTTGGGTATCGAGGGGGCTTGTTTATGTTCGGACTGCTGATTTCCCTTTTTGCCTATATGATTCTGGCCTGGCAAAGAGCCTCCGGTATCTCAGCAGAAGCAAAAAAAGAACTGGGAATACTAAAGGCTGTCGGCTGGGAAATATCGGATATACTCTTACTAAAATTCTGGGAAGGTATATCCATTTCGCTAACCGCGACTCTTATTGGATTAATCGGCGCGTATGCGCATGATTTTATATTTCAGGCGCCCTTGTTAAAGCCGTTTTTAGTCGGCTGGTCGGTAATTTATCCCGATTTTAATCTGCTGCCGGTCGTGCAAATCGGCAGTGTGCTTCTGATTCTGGTTCTTGCTGTTGTGCCTTATATCGCCGCGACGATGATACCATCCTGGAAAGCGGCGGTCATTGACCCTTCGGAGGTGATGCATGCCTGATATGATTGTGACTCAAAAACTGTCAAAAACTTTTAATAAGGATAAAGTCAATGAGGTCGATGCTGTTCGAAGTGTTGACTTAAATATAAAAAAAGGAGAAGTCATAGCGCTCAAGGGTCCCTCCGGATCAGGCAAAACAACTTTAATGGCCGTGCTGGGGTGCATGGCCAAACCGACTTCGGGTGATGTGATTATCCTCGGAAACAGGGTCTCAAAATGGACAGAGAAATTCCTGACCTTGTTCAGAAGACAACATATTGGATTTATATTTCAAAATTTTAATCTGATCAGCGGACTGACGGCGGCGCAGAATATCATTATCCCAATGATTCCCTCGGGACCAAATATCGGAGAACTCAACAGGAGGACGATGAAGATCGCCGAAAGTCTGGATATTTCTCACCGGCTGAATTTTAAAATTGATACACTTTCCGGCGGCGAAGCTCAACGCGTGGCCATTGCCCGGGCATTGATTACCGATCCGGAAATTATCATGGCTGACGAACCGACTGCTCATCTTGACACAAAATTATCCGGACAGATTATGGATATTTTCCGGGATCTTAAAGAACAGGGTAAAACGCAGATCATTGCCACTCATGATCCCCTTGTGTATGAATCGGATCTGATAGGCCGCATCATTTGTATGAGGGACGGTCACCTGGTCGATGGGGAGCATGAATAGATGCTGACCGATCTGTGGGTCATCGTAATGCTGATCGGAGATATCTTTGTGCTTGTGTTCTCCGTCTATGCGGTCGGCATCGGAGTTCAGATCGCCCGAAAATGGGATATTCAGTCATCGACGGATGAACAGCTTCTGCTGGAAAGAAAAACACATCTTGTATCGACCGTGATGAATTATGTGTTCGGGTTTCAGATGATCTCGCTCCTGCTTTTTGTCGTGACCGTAAATGATCATTTCCCGGCGCTGATCAAGGGCGCCATGTGCGGAACGGGCGCTTTAAATACAAATAGTTTTGGTTGGATGACGCTTTACCTCAAGATAGGCGGATTTTTTATTTACGGGTTATGGCTTGTTATAAATAATCTTGATCAGAAGATCCCTGAATTTCCACTCACCCGTCAAAAATTTTATCTGCTGCTGGTACTGATCCCGTTTATATTTATACAAATTTATTCGGAAGTTCAGTACTATCTTAATATTAATCCAAATATCATCACTACCTGCTGCAGTATTTCATTCAGTGACAACCCGATGTCACAAAATTCTTTTGACAGCAGCGATAATGAATCAGTAAAAGTATATCTTTTTTACGGATTGCTGATTTTCTATGTCATACTCGCTGTGCTTGGCTTGAAAAAGCGGCAGACCAAACTTCTTCAGCGAACCGGTTATGTGACGGGTCTGCTTTCACCACTCTTGTTTATCGCCGCGTTGGACGCGCTTATCGTTCATTTTTCAAAATACATTTACGCGATGCCTTCGCATCACTGTCCCTTTGATATGCTTTGGGCAAATTACCTACATGTGGGTTACCTTCTTTATGGATTACTTTTCACCGGCGGTTTGACGGGGATGTCCGCCGGTTTAATGGTGTTCTTTTCGAAAAATAATAGTATTTCTGATATAGCCGGAATGATGAAAATCCGCTTTATTAAAACAAGTTTATTCTGCTTTATAGCCTACACTTTTCTGATTGCTCTGATTAAATATGGCTGGACGATCATCTGACTACCCTCTTCCGGTAAGCCCGCTATCTCTTTTTTCGCTGTGAATTTCCATCAATTTTATAAAAATGATCAGATTTCCAATCAGGAATCTTTTTTTGTTTTAGATAAAGACGTTTGATTTTCTTAAATTCTGTTTTCAATATACATTGGAATTAACCGGAAAGGAGTTTCCTGGTGATCCGAGCCGTATTGCTTGATCTTGATGATACGCTGCTTGATACAAATATGGACCGATTCATTCCGGTCTATTTTGAAGCGTTAAGCCGTAAGATGAATGAGTACCTTCCGCCTGACGATATGATTAATCTGGTCCTGGAAGGTACAAAAGAGATGATTCAAAACGGGGATTCTTCCAAAACCAATAAAGAAGTTTTTGACGACTATTTCTATCCCCGTCTCAGCCATCCGGCTTCGGTCGTTCGGCCGGTAATCGATTCCTTTTATGATGAACAGTTTCCGATGCTGAAAAAATATACCAGACCGATTCCCATCGCGCGAGATTTTGTCAGTGAGCTCTTTAAATGGGGATGCCAGGTGGTTATCGCGACAAATCCGCTTTTTCCCGCCCGGGCCATTGAACACAGGATAGACTGGGCGGGCCTGTCTGACTTTTCTTTCTCGCTCATTACCACCTATGAAAATTCTCATTTTTGTAAGCCTGATCCCAAATATTATCAGGAAATTCTGAATAAACTTGATGTGGAACCAGAAGAAGCGATCATGATTGGCAATGATCTGCAGAATGATATAGAGCCGGCAAAAGAAGCCGGTCTGCATAATTATTGGATAGGTAACGATCGCGGAGAGCTGCAGGGTTCACTTGAAAAGTGCTTTGAATGGATTAGATTCGGCGGATTGACAAAATTATAGCGGGTGGTAATCCAGCAGGAATAAAATAAAAGAAGATGTTATTTCACTGAAAATCTGATAGTCGTCCAGTAACAGGGGAACGGAAAATGAAAATTCAATTTTTTGGCGGCGCGCAAACCGTCACAGGGTCACAGTATTTATTATCGATTAATGGTAAAAAAATTCTTTTGGAATGCGGTATGTTCCAGGGACGCCGCAGTGAAACCTATGATCGGAATAAGAATTTTTTGTTTAATCCGTCTGAAGTTGATGTAATGCTGTTGTCGCATGCCCATATCGATCATAGCGGCAACATTCCGAACCTGATAAGAAACGGATTTAAAGGACAAATATACGCCACTTCCGCGACCGCGGATTTGTGTCAGATCATGCTTCGTGATTCCGCTTATCTGCAGGAGAAGGATGTGGAATGGGTAAATAAGAAACGTAAACGTAAAAATCAGCCCCCCATTGAACCGATCTATACGATTGATGACGCCGAGACCGCGCTGAAACATTTTGTGGGAATTCATTATGATCATCCGATTGAGGTGGCTCCGGGCGTGAAAGCGACTTTCAGGGACGCCGGACATATTTTGGGTTCGGCGGGTATTCTGTTGGAAATATCAGAAAACGGAAGGTCAATCCGGTTTGGATTCAGCGGTGATATCGGCCGTAAAGATATGCCGGTGCTGCATGACCCGAATTATCTTCGCGATCTTGATGTTCTTTTAATGGAGAGTACTTATGGCAATCGTCTGCACACTCCTTCGGATGATGTTGAAGAAGAGCTGGCCCAAACCATCCGGGAAGTTGTAAAAGATGGCGGAAAAATTATTATTCCCGCCTTTGCCGTCGGAAGAACTCAGGTCCTGGTTTACATGCTTCATAAACTTTTTGATCAGGCCAGGATTCCCGATATACCCATTTTTGTGGATAGCCCCATGGCCTGCAACGCGACTGAAGTATTCAGATTGCATCCGGAATGTCTCGACAGGGAAACTCATCGATTGTTTCTGTCTGAAGATGATAATCCGTTCGGATTCGGTAGATTGAAATACATCCGCGAGGCGGCAAAATCCAAAGAACTAAACGATCTGAAGACTCCGCACATCATCATATCCGCTTCAGGAATGGCAGAAGGGGGCCGGATACTGCATCATTTAAGAAATAATATAGAGAATCCCAAAAATCTGGTGTTGTTTGTTGGTTACGCGGCGGCGCATACTCTTGCCCGGAAAATGATGGACGGTGATGAAGAAGTGAGTATTTTTGGTGAAAAACACAAGGTGTTATGCAAGGTCAAAAAAATGGATGATTTTAGCGGACACGCGGATCGTCAGGAATTGTTGGAGTATGTGAAGTTTCACAAACCGGAAAAATTAACACAAATCTTTCTTGTGCATGGTGAAGAAGATCAGGCCTTACCATTGAAAGCAGCGATTTCAGACTTAGGCTATCCTTCGGTTTATTTCCCGGAAAGGGAAGAAATGATCCAAATATAAACCGGCTCAGCTAAAAAACTTTGAAGATTCATTCTGTAAATTTATATTAGGGCAGAACTAAACAAGATATTAGTAAGTATGAAGGTAAAACGGTTTTTAAGCAGTTCAGACCTGGAGATTCTCGTAGGACAGGATGATTACAGCAATGATCAGTTAACGTTCAGAACCGGTCATGCCAATGATTTATGGTTTCATGTCAATGGCGCGCCGGGTAGTCATGTTGTTCTTCGCTGCGGTGATGTTTCTGTAGTGCCGGACAAACAGAGTATCAAAGAAGCTGCAGAGCTGGCCGCCTGGTTTTCAAAAATGAGGGAAGGCGGGAGTGTCCCGGTACATTATTGCTTTGTCAAACAGGTAAGTAAGCCCAGGGGAGCCAAACCCGGATCCGTAACAATTCGCCAGGCAAAAAAAATTAATGTTCGCCCGGCACTGCGTGAGGAAACAAACGGAGTTGAATAGAGGAGATACATCATAATGACCATAAGCAAGACGGCTTTTGCAGGTGCATTGCAAAATACTATCACAGATAATTTAAATTCACTTCCACCTGAAATTATCAGCAAATTAGATGGTTATCTTAACCCGTCTCAGGATCGGGAACCCAATCTCTGGGAGGCGGCGAATATTTTGGGTAATTTCTACAACGGAGCCTCCGTTGGAAATGATATCCGTAAAAAATGCAGGGAGATTATCGATCATATCAGAGTCTTTCAGGGGCAGAGGGCCGTCGAATCGAAAGATCCGGCTCCTGTTGTCTTTGGCACATCGGGATGGCGTGGTCTCATTGGAGAAGACTTTACAATCGAAAATGCGCATAAAGTGGTTCGCGGTATCATTGAAATGATGAAAAGCGATGAATTTTTGAAGACAAACGGGTACACGGATTTTGATGATGTCAGGAAAGCAGGGATTCTCCTTCTGCGGGATAACCGGTTTATGGGAGATCGGTTTCTGGATGCCGCCATGCGTGAACTGGCTTCAGAAAAAATCAGGATATATTTCGTAGGCGAATGTCCGACGGGCGTGGGGTCGGCGATACTTAAAGAATTGAAAGCGGCCGGATCGATTAACTTTACCCCCTCGCATAATCCGATGGAATACGCGGGTGTTAAATTTAATCCCGGTGATGGCGGGCCGGCTGACAAAAATCTGACATCGATTATCGAAGAGAAATCAAATTTTTATATGAAAACCGGTTCAGATTTTGTCCCGGCGATGAGTGATTTTAAGGAATTACGCATAGATATTGATGGTAAGGAGGTTTTCAGAAAATTTGTGGAAGAGAAGAGTATCGCGTTTGATCTGAAAAAAATTCGCTCCTGGCTGAAAAAATCAAAAAACGATCTTTTTATTCTCGTCGATAATATGCATGGTTCATCAAGAGGATATGTGCAGTCTCTTCTCGGTGAGGATCTTATAAGCGAACTGGAAAAGACGCGGTCAATCGAATTTATACATACCGATGAAGATTATTCGTTTCATGGGGTGAAACCGGAGCCGAGCGCCGCCAATCAAAGACCGCTGATGGATAAACTGAATTCATCGGGAAGAAAACTGACGCTGGCCGTGGCGATGGATCCGGATGCGGACAGGATTCGTTTTAACGACGCGGAAATGGACATTGATATGAACCGTTTTGCCGCCATTGCTTTTGAGAATATCATCAATAAAGGTATCAAAGGCGGCATTGTAACCAGTGTGCCTTCGTCAGGATTTGCACCGGAAATCGCCCGCGCAAACCAATTTCCGTTTTATGAAACTCCCGTCGGATTTAAAAATTTTCGCGCCGCGCTTGCCGGCGGTGATGTGGCGATGGCATTTGAAGAGTCGGACGGTATTACTTTTAAGGGGCATACATTAGAAAAATGCGCTTTGGCGGGGTTCCTGGCGGCGCTGGATGTGATGGCATCCACCGGAGAAAATCTTTCGGAGCGGTATAACAGCCTGTGTAAAAAATACGGATATTTTTACCCTGAAAGAGGCGGAGAAGATGTGAAGGGAGTCAGTGTTGAAGCCTGGCAAAAATATAAGGTCGATGTTGTCAATGTTCTGATGAGCGGACTTTATAAATTCGGGGATGAAATTAGCATCGGGAATGAAAACAAAAAGATTGTGGAAATTAATACCATCGACGGCTTAAAAATAATCTTTGAAGATAAGAGCTGGATTTTGTTGAGACCCTCGGGGACGGAGCCCAAGTTCCGTTATTATTATGAATTGGTAAGCAATGAACCACGCGATGATCATGCGGAACGTTTGAAATTATATGGAAAAACCGCCGCTGACATTCTTTTGAAAGCAAGAAATTTAGTGGAGAGCAGCGCGTCTTAAAAAAAGGAATTTGAATGATGATAAATCCTGGAAATAATGAAATAAAAGCGGTTATATTTGACCTTGGACGCGTACTTGTTAAGGTTGATTTCGCGAGGGGATTGTTTAAATATGCCCACCCTTCACCCAACGCCGATGATCTCACGCTGTTGGATAAATTATTCAAAAATGAGCTTTTTATTAAGTATAATACCGGCAAGATAGATACAAAACAGATGTATCAGTCGGTTAAAGATCAGTTTGATATTCAACTTGAATACGATGTTTTTATAGAAAAATGGTGTGATATATTTGAGCCGATGGAAGGCATGGAATCGGTTGTGCGTGAAATACAGGGGAAATATCCTATAGGTTTGCTCTCGGATATTGATCCCGCGCACTGGAATTACCTTAAAAAAAATTATCCGTTACTGGATGTTTTTGAAAACCCCACCCTCAGTTTTGAAACCGGAATTCTGAAGCCGGCCGTTGAAGTGTACAAAATTGCGGCTAAAAATATTGGCTTTGATCCTGAAAATTGTTTTTTTATTGACGACAGGCCGCAAAATATTGAAGGCGCCGTCAAAGCCGGTATGCGGGGAGTTATTTTCACCGGGGTGGAAAAACTGAGAACCGATTTACAAAAGGCGGGAATTCTGTGATATTGTTTTAAAATGCTTGCAGAGATGTAAAAACGCAGGTGTATCTTATCTGATTTTTGTTCATCTTTTATTTATAAAGTTGAACAAAGTAAGGCAGAAACAAAATGGATTTAAATAATTTATTAACAGAAATCGGAATAGAAAAAGTAAAAGTCATTACCGCGGATCAACTTGAATTATTAAAAAATTCCGCGGAAATCATCACTGAACGCGATACTCTCATCTCCGGTATTATCCGAATCATGAAAATAGAGAATACATACATCCTGCAGGAGACAACGAATAAATCTGAAATTGCTTTGAGAAGTTTTACCAGTCCGGAGTCTGCGATGGCACTTCTGGATGAACGGATGGAAATTTATGAAAAAATGTGGGACGGCTGCGGCTGTAAAGTCAACTATTATTCATAATTGTTAATTATTCTTGCATGAATCATTCATATTGTTGATATTCATTTATGGGATCAGCATTTCGTGATTAACTAACAAATAGGAGGAATTCTAATGAGTAGCAACTTGCCAACGGTGCAGGATTTTATGGATAAGACTTTTGTTACCCTGCAGCGGGATATGGATGTCTACAAAGCAATCGACGTTCTTCTTACAAAGGGAATAACCAGCGCGGTTGTAACCGATGATGAAATGAAGATTGTCGGAATTCTCTCGGAAAAAGACTGTCTCACACTGTTGACAAAAGGAGAATACCACAGTCTTCCCAGCGGCAGAGTCTCTGATTTTATGACGGAACATGTGGTTACGATTCCGCCTAATACTGATATCTTCAGTGTAGCGGATATGTTCCTGAAGCATTTTTTCAGACGCCTGGTTGTCGCGGATCAGGATGGTAAGATGGTCGGGCAGATTACACGGCGTGATTTGCTGAAAATTATCAAGGCGTTTAAAGGCCAGCAGAAGGAAAAAAACAAAAAGATCGCTCCGATTTTATAGAACGATTATTTGCTTCAACTGAATAGTCTCATCTGTAATATATATCGGGAATCAGATTGCATCCCGACATTATATTTTCCCTTGTGAAGATTTTAGTAAGTTAATAAACAGTTATTCCCGCGAAATGGGCATAGTCATGCAGCGGCAACCGCCTCCGCCTCTGGTGAGCTCATTTCCCGAAATAGCCACCGCATATTTATCCATTTTGTTTAAATCAACTTTTCCGCTCATCACATCAATGGCTTCAATACGCGGTATTCCTGCCTGAGCGAGCGCTTCATAGGTGTATATATTCATTCCGTAACCGATAATTTTTCCCGGCGCGATTGTAAAGAAGTTAGCCCCGGATTGCCATTGTTCACGTTTTTGGTAGAGATCCGTATCTCCCCCGCAATTAATCGGTTCCAGATTAATATTGACTGTTCTTAAAGCATTGAGAAGATAGGGATATCTGTTAAATTTGGGATGATTGGCATCGGATAAATTTATATGGATGACATCAACGGCATTTTTTGCCAGAATTACCGGTGGTGAAACGACGGCCTTGTCATAGTCAATCATCGTAAAAACCATATCGAGGTGTATGGTGGCACGGATTTTCGGAAGGACAACAACGAACACATGTTTTATGTTTTTACTTTTTTTGAATTGTTCTACAAGATAATCAATGCCGCGGATGCTGGTTCTTTCACTCATCCCGATAAGAACAGTATCTTCCTGGAGAATAAGAATATCGCCGCCTTCAAAAGTGGCGTCCGGCATACTCTGTTTTGTGGCGTCAATTAAAAATTCCTGGCAAAGTAAATCAGGATGAAAACGGAATATATAGCTCATTATGATCGCTTCCGCGATACGAATCCGGTTCGCCATATTGCCGATGATGGCTTTATCATTGATAACCATTGCTGAATCTCTGGTAAAGAACAGGTTCGGCAAAGGCGGCAGAGAATAATTCCTTGGAGTTAAATAACGCTCCAACGTGTTTCTTTTGATCTTTGTCCCTGTGATCAATTGAGCCGACAGTGTTTTAGGATCAAGCTCCAGAAGGGAATTTTCAACTTCAACGGTGTTTAGGTGAGCGCACAAATCGTGTATAAGTTCTCTTTTTACTTTTTCGTCCTTTAAAATATCCACCAGTAAATCATTAACCTGAATCGGTTCCGCGACTTTTGACAAAACGCCGCTGAGCTGATTGTGTTGTTTGATGGCGGAGGGCAGATAGAGAATATCATCATACAGCAATTCAACGGCGGCTTCGGGAGTCATCTGCTCCAGTTCCATACCGGGTGTATGAATGATCACTTTTTTTAATGGACTTATTTCAGAAGTTACATGTACTCGACTCACAAAAGCTCCGGCTTGTTATTTAACAGACATTGACTAAGAGCATGAAATTAAGAAAGCTGACCTGAAGAAGCAAGATTATGATGGGGATGATTTTTTTCTTGACAATAATTGTAAGGGACTATAAATTAACCAAAAAGTTAAATAAATAAGTTAAACAAGTTGGTTGGTAATTATGCCCAGGATTTCAAACACAAAAACCACGGAAGAAATTATCCTGCAAAATGCCATGGATGTATTCATAGAAAAGGGAAGGCATGGCGCCAGGATGCAGGATATTGCCGACCGCGCGGGTATCAATAAGGCCATGCTTCATTATTATTTCAGAAGTAAGGATAAGCTTTACGCGCAAATTTTTGAGTTGGTTTTTGTCAAATATTTTGGCGAGCTTCTTGATGTATTCAAAGAAGAAAACAGGTTTGAAACAACATTAAAATCATTTATAAACAGATATATTGACATACTTGATGAAAATCCAAGGCTGCCGGTGTTTGTCGCGAGCGAAATGCTGGAGGGCGGGAGTATCGTCGAAGAAATCATTTCCTCATTGATCCGTTCAGATAAATTTCAGGTGCCGCACAAAATGATCCATGCCATAGACAGGGCTGTGAAGAGCGGCGAAATTGTAGCGGTGGATCATGTAAATTTGATGATGAATGTGATCGGAGCCTGTATCTACTTTTTTATTGCCGAACCGGTCTTTAGGGCAATTTTTTCAATGGAAAATGATTATGACCGGAAGAAATTTATTGAAGACAGAAAAAAAGCCATCTTTGAAAATATCTATTATGGAATTAGCGCGCGGGGAGAAAGTAAATGAGATTTTCCTTAATGATCTTCATCATTTTATCTATAAATCAACTGACGGAGAGCTTCGTATTCTCTCAGTCGGTGTCTGAGACTATTGAGCTGGCGATCAGCAATAATCCCACACTCAAAGCAGCGGAAGAGGATGTCAAATCCGCCGGCCTGGCGAAGATTTCTGTCTTTCGAAAAACATTGCCGTCAGTGGATTTTAACGCGGGTTACCGGCATGTTACGGATGTCGCTGAGATAAATCTACCGGGTTCAGTTGTTATGCCGGCATCAAAAATCGGACTGGCGACATACGATTCCTATGAGACGGGGTTAACGGCTTCGTACGTGGTTTTTAGCGGATACGCTCAGCAGGCGGCAGTCGAAATCAGTGACCGGCAGTACCGGTTCGCGGAAAACAATAAGGAAAAAAGCATAAAAGATATCGCCTTTGAGACGGTCACTGTTTATCGGCAGGTTCAGGCGCGCAAGTTGAATATAGCTTTGCTGGAAGCCGCGGCGGAGAGAACGCGGCTACAGCTGAATCAGGTAAAATCACTGGTCAGGAACGGTATGGCGCTTCCGGTAGATACGCTTTCTCTGGCGCTGGCTAAACTCAGTTATGATCAGAAAATCATCTCGGCCCGGGCATCTATGGAGTCCGCCATGCAAACGCTCGAGATTCTCGCGGGAGAGCCTGTTGTTCCCGATGAGAAAAATCAGGATAATTTGGTATCTGATTACGCGGAATTGGAAATTTCCCGCATAGAAGCTTACAAAGCCCTCGAAATTCAGGAACAACTTCTGGAATCGGATATAAAAAGAACCCGGTCAGCCTATTATCCATCCGTAGCGATTGAGGCGGCGGTAAAATACGGTAATCCGGGTGTGGATGTGATTAAGAAAGACTGGATGACTTACGGTGTCTGGGGGGCCGGAGTGAGCTGGAATTTATGGAGCTGGGGAGCTGACAAAAAAGCGGTCGAAGCGCGCGAAGCGGGAATTGTCAGGCTTGGTTATCAGAAAAAGGCTCTTGTTGATCAGATCCGAACAAGATTTGACACGGCTGTGCGTGAATTAAGCGCGGTGAAAGAGCAGTTAAAAGTATCTGAAAAAGCACTTGAGCTGTCCAGACAAAAAATGAAAATCATCCAGTCCCAATCATTACAGGGTATGGCTAGCGCGACGGATTTCAATGATGCTAATTTAGAACTGACCCAGGCCGAATTAAGTTACGCGACACAAATGTTAACCCTTGATATGAAGATAAATGAGATTGACTATTTAAGCGGCCAACCAATAAATGAGTGGAGATTATAATAATGAGAGCTTATTATTTAATCATATTGTTATTTATTATCGCCTGTTCAAATAACAACGATGATCAGACTATTTATAACGGCCGTCTTGAGACCGATGTAATCCGTTTGTCCGCGAAGATTGCCGGAGAAATCGATTCTCTACAAATTGAAGAGGGGGACCCGGTCGCGAAGAATCAGATTCTCGCGCTCATCAATAAGGATAAGCTCCTGGCGCAGCGGAGACAGCAGCAGGCTCAGCTTGTGGAATTAACCGTAAATTTGCAGGCGGTTGACGCGCAGGCGCGGCAGGTACAGGCACAACTCGATCTTGCTTCTCAAACGTTGGCAAAAACCGAGCTCATGCTTAAAGAAGGAGCGGCAACGGAACAAAAACGGGATGAACTCGCCACACAGGTCGATGTACTGACGGCTCAAAAGGATGGATTAAAATCAAACAGGCAAATTATTTCGAGTAAGATCGAACAGTTAAGAGCAGCTCAGGACATTACAGAATTGAATATTCAGGATGCCAGAATAATCTCACCGATTGACGGAATCATTATCAACAAATATCATTATAAAGGTGAACTCATTACGCCGGGGATGGCTGTTGTTGATCTGGCTAATATCTCCAGTATGGAAGCAACGATTTATATCCCGCTGGAGGAGCTGAATAAGGTAAAACTGGGTCAAATTGTCAAGCTGACGATTGACGGCGTCGATAAAGAATTTGAGGGAAAAGTCAGGTGGGTTTCAAGCGAATCAGAGTTTACTCCAAAAACGATATTGACAAAAGAGACCCGGACCACGCTGGTATATTCTGTAAAAATTGCCGTATCCAATCCCGATGGTATCTTCAAAATCGGTATGCCTGTGGATGTAAAGATATAATTATTCAACCGGGAACATAATATGTCGGCTAACGATCATCCAATAATCATTAAAAATCTGAAAAAATCCTATGGTTCTGTTCAAGCCCTGAAAGATGTTTCACTTGAAGTGGCAAAGGGTGAAATCTTCGGACTAATCGGTCCTGACGGCGCGGGGAAAACCACGCTGATCCGAATACTGGTATCGCTTTTGAATCCGGATTCCGGTGATGTATTATTCCATGGTAAAGCTGTTCAGGAAGATCTCCACACTGTAAGGGCAAATATTGGATATATGCCTCAACGCTTTAGTTTATATCCCGATTTAACGGTTGAACAGAATCTGCGTTTCTTTGGTGATCTTTTTAAAATACCAAAATCCGGGCAATTGGAACGAATGACACGCTTGTATGATTTTTCAAGATTGGGACCGTTTAAAAAACGCAGAGCGGGCGACCTATCCGGAGGAATGAAACAGAAACTGGCTTTATCCTGCATGCTGATGCATGAACCGGATGTTGTGGTGATGGATGAGCCAACTTTTGGGGTAGATCCTGTTTCAAGGAATGAGTTTTGGGAGATATTACAGACGCTCGCCAAGGATGGGACCTGTATTCTTGTAAGCACGGCATATATGGATGAAGCCAGCCTATGTGACAGAGTTGGTCTCATGTATGACGGAAAACTTCTGGCGACTGACCGTCCGGAAACACTGATAGAGTCCTTTAAGTCGGATTTATTTCTTATACGTACGGACAAGCCTTACTCTGTCTTCGAAACGTTGCGGTCATCACCGTGGAATGAAAAAGTACAGCTCTTTGGAAACGGGGTACACTTTCTGGACAAGGAAAAAATAGGGCATGATGAAATTTGCAGCGGACTTAAAAAACTGAAAATCGAATATCATTCGGTTGATTTAATACAGCCAAACCTTGAAAATCTGTTTTTGGAACTAATGACGGGTAGAGATGATGGATAAAGAAATAAGAAGTAGGAAGTAGGAATTTTAGGAAAAAAGAAAAAAGAGAAAAGATTAAGAGCGTTAAGAGAAAAGAGTTAAGAGTTAAGAGTAGGGGCGCCCGGCCATTTAACGACAGACCGCCGTACACGTCATCCCGGAGGGATCTTCTGCTTGCTTGGGAAATGAAGAAAAGTAAGAAGTAAGAAGTGGGAAGTAGGAAGTGAGAAGAAAAAAGGGGTGATGAGAAAAACGATAGGCGGTCAAAAATTGACAGACACCGGGGAGTAACGATATGATTTTGTCACCAAAACCCATAAAACTAAAAGTCCGGTAATATGAAGATAGCTGAGAACGAATATACTGTTGTTGTGGAAAATCTGACCAGGAGCTTTGGCTCTTTCAACGCGGTGGATAATATTAGTTTTAAAGTTAAACGCGGCGCGATTTTTGGATTTTTGGGCGCGAACGGAGCCGGCAAAACGACTACGATCAGAATGCTATGCGGCCTGTTGCTCCCGACATCCGGCAAAGCCACTGTCGCCGGATATGATGTTTACACTGAGCCGGAGACCATTAAAAGAAATATCGGATATATGAGTCAGAAATTCAGCCTTTACGATGATCTGACGGTAAGACAGAATATAGAATTTTATGGCGGGATTTACGGATTAAGCCGCGCAGAGATTGAAACAAAAACGGAAGAACTGCTAAGTTATCTGAAACTCGAGGAACAGGCGGATCAGCTCACTCGTTCTTTGCCGCTCGGATGGAAACAGCGGATGGCGTTGAGTACCGCTATTTTACATGATCCGGAAATCATTTTTCTGGATGAGCCGACGAGTGGTGTCGATCCTGTATCACGAAGAAATTTCTGGCTGCTTATTTACGAGCTTGCCGAAAAAGGTAAAACCATATTCGTGACAACCCATTATATGGATGAAGCGGAATATTGTCACGAATTGAGCATTATGCGGGACGGCCGGATCGTGGAGCTGGATAATCCTCAGAAACTTAAAAGCAAGTACCGGGTGGATTCCATGCAGGATGTTTTTATGAAGGTTGTAAAGCAGGCGGCTCTATGAACCAGATCCTGAGAAGTATAGCGAAAAAAGAGTTTACTCATATTTGGAGAGATCCCCAGACTCTCGCTATTATCATCGCCATGCCAATAATTATGCTTTTTCTTTACGGCTACGCGATTACGCTGGAGATGCGTAATATCGAAACCGCGATCGTTGATTTATCTAAAACACCGGAAAGCAGGGCGTTGACAGAAAAAATAATCTCGACGGATTTTTTTATTGTGACCGATGTAGATGTCCCTTATGATCAGATTGAAACCATATTCTATCAGAGGAAAGCCCGGTGCGTTCTTGTGATACCGGAAAACTTCTCAAGAGAATTGCAAACCGGCGTGAGTACTCCGGTGCAGTTACTGATCGACGCGAGTGATCCCAACGCGGCAAACTATATAAACAATTATGTCACGCTTATCGTGAGTAAATATAATTTTATGATGAATCAACAGATGATGACCGCGTTTCAGGTTGAACCGCGACTTCTGTATAATCCGGATTTGAAGTCATCCTATTTCTTTGTACCGGGATTGATCGCGGTGATTATGCTTCTGATCAGCGCACTTTTGACAAGCATCACGATCGTACGTGAGAAAGAGGTGGGAACGATGGAGCAGATTCTGGTCAGTCCGGTTCGGCCTGTCCAGATTATCATCGGCAAGGTAATCCCTTATGTGATTATCGGTTTTTTTGACAGCATTCTCGTACTCTTTTTTGCATGGCTGTGGTTTGATGTCCCTGTCAATGGTTCCCTGATGCTGCTTAATATAATGCTGATCCTTTATTTACTGACCGGCTTAAGTCTGGGCCTGCTTATCTCAACGGTCACCAGTTCACAGCAGGTGGCCATGTTGGTTACAATTGTCGCCACCATATTACCGACAGTGATGCTCACAGGATTTATTTTTCCCATCAAAAGTATGCCGGAAATTCTGCAGTATATCGCCTGGATTATACCCGCGACGCATTTTATAGAAATTATCCGCGGTATCATGCTTAAAGGCGTTGGAATCGCTGAATTGACATGGCAAACGATTTATCTGGTAGTGATGTCCGCCGGATTGATCATCCTAAGTCTCAGAAAGTTCAGCACGAAACTGGAGTAAATATGATCCAAAGGATATTATATCTGATACAAAAAGAGTTCAGGGAAATTTTAAGGGAAAAAGCTTTCATTGGTATCATTTTTGTGATGCCGTTTGTCGAAATCGTTTTGCTGGGATTTGCCATAACCACCGATGTAAAGCATGTTCCGCTGGCTATTGTTGATTTGGATCATTCACAGTCCAGCCGAAGGATTATCGATGCGTTCAGTGTGACGGAATCATTCGAGTATGTCGGGGTGGTGAAAACGGAAGCCAGATCGAAAGAGATGATGGATTACGGTGAAATAAAACTAGCCTTGGTTATTCCGCCTCATTTTGAAAGGGATTTGAAAAACGGTATTCAGCCCAAAGTTCAGGCAATCGTTGACGGAGTGGATGGAAACTCGGCAGGAATCGCTCTGGGGTATGTGAATCAGATCTCTGTCAATCTCCAGAAAGAGTGGTTGGGCAGCGCCGGACTTCTCGCCCAAAAAACGGCAGGTGTGCACATAACTGAAATTTTACCACGGATGTTATATAATCCGAGTCTTGAAAGCGTAAATAATATTGTACCCGGAGTCATCGCCGTATTGCTTACTATTATTACGGCGGTTTTGACAGGAATGAGTATAGTTCGGGAAAAAGAGATCGGAACGCTTGAACAATTAATGGTGACGCCCATAAGAAGCAGTGAGCTTATAATCGGAAAAACGATTCCTTTCCTGATCATCTCATTCCTGCTTCTAAACGTCGGCATACTTGCCGCGGGAATCATCTTTGGGATATGGATCAAAGGAAATCTGATTTTACTCTATGTGTTGAGTATGATTTTTAGTTTAAGCACCCTTGGACTCGGTATATTTGCGTCAACGATGGCTAAAACTCAGCAGCAGGCCATGTTTGTCGCCTGGTTTTTTTCAATATTCGCGTTTATCCTCTCCGGTTTTTTTATCCCCATCCAAAACATGCCCGACTGGGTTCAGATGGTAACCTATCTTAATCCTCTGCGTTACTACATGGTAGTCATACGGGAAATATATTTAAAAGGCACATCAGCCCCGTATCTTGTAAAGGAGGCGTTGGCCATGCTGGCTTTCGGATTAATCGCTTTCGGATCCGCGGTCCTGCGTTTCCAAAAACGTCTGAGTTGATCTATAGAAGAATATTCAGCCGGGAAGAAAAAAATCTTACCGGTGAGAAAAAATATTTTTTACGGAAAATAAATTCAATTCTCTTGTTTAATAGATACAGATCCGCAATCTATATGAATTAATCCTGGTTAGATAAAACTGATCCTGTTCAAACTTTTTATCTAAAATTATATATTTCAGGGGACCGTTGTATGGCTCCTAAGGCTGAATCCATAATCTATGAATTGCTTGAGATGGCCGCTATTAAAATAAACGGCCATGAGCGGTATGATATTCTTGTGCATGATGAGCGCTTCTACGAACGGGTACTGCGTGATTCCGCGCTGGGTTTGGGAGAGTCCTATATGGACGGGTGGTGGGATTGTGAGGCGCTTGATGAATTATTTTACCGGATTTTATCTTCAGGGATCCATCATCGGATTAAACACAGCTTACCCTTAAAATGGCATGTTCTTAAATCGAGACTGTTTAATCTTCAGAACAGAGACAGGGCATATCAGGTTGGAAAACATCATTACGACGTAGGGAACGATTTGTACAGAGCGATGCTCGACAAAAGGATGAATTACAGCTGCGCTTATTGGAAAAACGCGGATCAGCTTGATGAAGCGCAGGAAGCCAAGCTCGCTATGATTTGCAAAAAAATCGATCTCAGGGAAGGTATGACTGTTCTGGATATCGGCTGCGGGTGGGGTGCGTTCGCGAAATTTGCCGCGGAGATGTACGGCGTTTCCGTCACGGGCATAACGGTTTCAAAAAATCAGTATGAGCTGGGCAATGAATTGTGCCATGAGCTGCCCGTAGAGATAAGATTACAGGATTACCGTGCCGTTAAAGGCTCATTTGACCGTGTGATTTCCATTGGCAGCTTCGAACATATCGGTTATAAAAATCACCGGACTTATATGGAGGTGGTCAACCGTACTCTTAAAGAGGATGGAATTGCGTTTATTCAGACCATCGGACAAAACAAGAGCTCCACCACCATGAATCCATGGACAATAAAATATATATTCCCGAACGGACAGGTTCCATCCATAAGACAAATTGGCTCGGCGGCGGAAAATCTGTTTGTCATTGAAGACTGGCATAATTTTGGGCCGGATTATGATAAGACCTTAATGGCGTGGTATGAAAATTTTGAAAACGCCTGGCCGAAATTGAAAATTCATTATGATGACCGGTTCAGAAGAATGTGGAGATATTACCTTTTGAGTTCAGCTGCGGGATTCCGTTCCCGGGATAATCAGTTATGGCAAATCGTATTAACAAAAATCGGTCGAACTCAACCGGAGATCAGATATTGCTGACCGGCAGAAATATTTATTTTAATTATGTGAATCCGTTTTATTTATGTGTATTATATCACATACGTTGTGGTAATACCTGAATAAAAATTAATTTTAAAAATTTTTAGACAGGGGGGACCATGTTATCAAAAATAAAACTTACCATCCTTTCCGAAAACAGGGTGAACAACCCGAAACTTATTGCCGAGCAGGGATTGTCGGTGCTGGTACAGACATCGGAAGGAAATATTCTTTTTGATACGGGGCAGACGGACGCGTTTATGCACAACGCGATTCAGCTTGGTCTTGACCTTAATCTTGTGGATATGATTGTTTTGAGCCATGGTCATTTTGACCACACGGGCGGATTGACTCATTTTGTGAAACGCGTAAAACCAATTTCCGTCGTTTGCCATCCTGCCTTAACAAATAAAAAATTCCGCGTCTATCCGAATGGAAAAGTGGATATCGGTGTGCCCTGGGAAAAAAAGGATGTGACTTCTTCGGGGGCGAATTTTATTTTCAAATCACATGCCCATGAACTATTCCCGGATGTATGGATTTCAGGAGAAATCCCGCGCCTGACGGAATATGAATTTATTGATGAGACCTACCAGCAGCGGGTATTGGAAAGTTACATCCACGATGAAATACATGATGATATGTCGCTGATACTAAATAGTGAAAAAGGACTGATTGTTCTTCTCGGATGCGGACATTCAGGCGCGGTAAACAGCGTAAAACACGCAATGAGAATTACTCATAATAATACTATATTTGCTGTTTTTGGAGGTATGCATCTGCTTGGCAGTCCTTTAAAAAGGATTGAGCGTGTTGTTGCCGATCTGAAGAAAATAGATCCGGCATTTATTGTCCCTTTGCATTGCACCGGTTTTACGGCAATGCATACAATGTTTCAGCATTTCAAAGGCAGGGTTAAACTAATGAATGTCGGTGATTCGTTCGATTTAACAGCGGAAAGGCAAAGAGATTAGACAAACCGGGTAATAATATATAAAAGTCGTAGAAAGGCCGGGGGATCTTCAAGAAAAGGAGGTGTCTGATGAAAGCTGCCTTTTTTATGGTTTTTTTGTTTGTTCTCATGATCGGTTCCAATGCTTCCGCGGCCGTGCTCTCGGTAGAGGCTGATACAACTGAGATACAACCTGATTTCAAAAATGTGAATGTAGTGGTGGAATATGAATGGAAAGACAGTGATACCCTCGAACAAGTAGATGTTTATCTCCACCTTGATGCTAAGGAACCGAATGTAGAAATCATTGCCAGCGAATTCAGAAAATGTGAGATCAGTATTATTGACGGAATAGTCCTAAAAATATTTGATTCTCAAACGGGTAAATTGCTAAAAACGATAAAACCAAAGAAATAGAATATATTATTTGGTTATCTGAACAATTGTGAACGGTGTTTTTTCCCCGGCCATGGGAGAAAGGTATTTTTTTGTCAAAAACGAAATAAAGAATCAGGATAAAACAGGAAGTTTGATTCTTTAATCAGGTGTTTTTCACATGTTTTTTAATTAGAAACTGTTAAATATTCAATGCATTTAACAGCATAATATTTTTATTGTTATTTTCAAAAAAGACAAATATTTAGTAAATTTAATTCATGAGAACTGAACAGGATGCTCTTGGAGAAAAAGGTATTCCGAGAGATTCATTATACGGGATTCATTCGATAAGAGCCAGAGAGAATTTTCCGGATCGATCCCCATTTAATTTTATATGGTACCGAGCTCTCGGAACTGTCAAACTCGCCTGTTATCAAACTTATGAAAAATTTAAAAATGCTACCCGGCAGAAATATCCGAATAAAATACTTCCCTTAAAATTTATTGATGACTCTGTTTTAAAACAAATCATCATTAGTGCTGAAGAAATATCTTCCGGTAAATATTTCGAACATTTTATTGTTCCCGGCATTTCCGGAGGAGCCGGAACAAGCATCAATATGAACATCAATGAGATTATCGCTAATTCGGCTCTGGTGAGAATGGGTAAAAATCCGGGTGATTATGAAGTTGTTCATCCGATAGAACATGCCAATATCTTTCAATCAACCAATGATGTGGTTCCTACCGCCCTGAGACTGGCTATGATGGAATTACTGGGAGTTTTGGAAAAAGAAATCAACGGATTGCGAAAAATCACTGAAGTACACGAAACAAACTACCGGGAAAACCTTCGTATTGCATATACCCAAATGCAGGCAGCGGTTCCATCTTCATACGGAAAACTATTCAGCGCATATAATAATGCCCTTTCACGAGACTGGTGGCGCGTTTCAAAAAGTTTGGAACGAATAAAAATCGTGAATCTTGGCGGGAGCGCTGTCGGCACAGGTATCACCGTTCCCAGATTTTTCATTTTCGAAGTGGTGCAGACATTGAAGGATTTAACAGGGCACCCGGTGACCAGAAGTGAAAATCTATCGGACACGACCGCTAATTTGGATTCATTTGTCGAAGTACACGCGATCCTGAAGGCAAACGCGGTAAATCTGGAGAAAATGGTTTCCGATCTCCGGTTGCTCTCTTCGGATTTAATTTCTCAAAAAGAGATGGAAATTCCGAAGAAACAGGTTGGAAGCTCCATCATGCCCGGTAAAATTAATCCCGTTATTCCTGAATTTGTCATTGGCGCTTGCCATAAAATCTACGCGAATGACGGACTTATCACTTCGCTTGCCGCTCAGGGATGCCTTGATCTGAATGCCAATCTGCCGGTAATTGGAGACGCCTTGCTGGATAGTCTGCAATTACTCATTGATTGCAACTGGACAGTAAATCGTAATATGATGACCGGTCTGAATATCAATACGAAACAGGCGCTTGAAAAATTGTTGAAAAATCCAGCTGTTACGACAGCGCTTATTCCGTATCTGGGGTATAAGCAGGTGGAAAAACTGGCAAGAGTAATGTCGGAACACAGTTGTGATATATTTAATGCAAATCAGCATTTACATTTAATTGACCCCGATCAGTTGGAGATCTTAATGAAGCCGGATTATCTGTTAAAACTCGGATTTACAATTGATGAAATACCCGATAACCGGGAAAAAGAAATAGATAACGAGTAACAGATTTTGTTGAGTTTCATTGTCTAAATTTGGAGTATCCATGACAAAAGCAGAAAAACCGCATATCGGAATCTTTGGCCGGAGAAATATCGGAAAAAGTTCTTTTATCAATGCGGTATCGGGTCAGAATGTTTCGATCGTTGCCGATTATCCGGGCACGACGACCGATCCCGTAAACAAAGCGATGGAACTGCCCGGAATTGGTCCGGTCATCTTTATTGATACGGCGGGTATTGATGATGTGGGGGAAATGGGACAGAAAAGGGTCGGGAGAACACTCGATGTCATAAAAACGATAGATATGGCGATCCTGCTGGTCTCCGAAAATACTTACGAAAGTCCCGAACGGCTGCTCGTCGAAAAGTTTGAAGAATACAGGGTGCCGTTCCTGGTGGTGCATAATAAATCCGATCTTTTAAGAATGTCCGCCTTGACCAAAGAAATAATCGAAAAAGAGACATTGACGGATATTATTGAGTTTAACGCTTTTTGCCCTGATAATATAGATGAGATTATCGGTTTAATAAAAAAACATGTTCCTGAGTCCTCTCTGGATCAGCCGAGTCTGGTGGGTGATCTGGTTTCATACGGTGATATTGTTGTCCTTGTAACGCCGATTGATGTGGAGGCGCCGAAGGGCAGACTTATATTGCCTCAGGTTCAGACGATTCGCGACTTGCTCGATCATGACTGCATCACTATCATCATGAAAGAGAGGGAACTGGAGGCATTTTTTAGGACACATCCTGATCTGAAACCAAAATTAGTGATTACAGACAGTCAGGAATTTTTAAAAGCGGATGCCTCAGTCCCGGCTGATATCCCTCTTACAAGTTTCAGCATTCTTCTGGCCAGATATCGCGGAGCTTTCAGGGAATATATCGACGGCACACCTTATATATCCAAGCTAAAGGATAATGACCGGATATTAGTTCTTGAATCATGCAGCCATCATGTTGCCGGAGACGATATTGGAAGAGTAAAAATTCCAAGATGGATAACCAATTTTACCGGGAAAAAGCTCCATTTTGATATGGTGGCGGGACTCAGCAATGTGGAACGGGAGATCCTGGAATACAGTATGGTTATTCAGTGCGGCGGGTGTATGCTCACGAGAAAGCAGATTTACAACCGGTTAAAGCCGGCAATAGACCTCGAAATTCCGGTCACTAATTACGGCATGGCGATAGCTTATTGTCTTGGAATTTACAAGCGCGCTATCGAGCCATTTTATAAAATGAACGACTCAGCTCTATCCTATTTATAATAAAAATTTGAGGTAAGGCAACTAACCGGCTTTAACAAATATTAAAGATGTGCCCTGTGCCCAAGTGTTTTTGATACAGGTCTTCCCGTTGAGATGGTAAGATTCTGAAAAAGTATTTCCGCGTCCTTGATCCCATCAATAAAGTCTTTTTTCGGATATATTTTATAGAGGTGTTTCACTTCTAAGGGAGTTATATCCAGCATAATAACATTGGCGCCGCATAATAGAGCGTTTTTCTGTCCGGTTGTCTCTTCGATTGTAGTAAGAGCTGTTGTGGCGGGAATAAGTGCATCCTTGATCATAATCCGGTTTATGGCGGTGATTTTGTAAATAAATTCCGCTTCCGGCTGAATGTATTTTTTACGGTTTGGTGTTGTTTTAATTTTCGGGGTATCGGGGTTATAGATATATGGACCACAGCCGATCATGTCAATATCAAGATTTCTAAATAAGATAATATCGTCTGCTATACTTTCATAGGTTTGTCCGGGCAGTCCAATCATTATGCCTGACCCGGTCTGATAACCTATCTCCTTGAGGTTGATCAAAGAAGTGATCCGGTTGTGAAATTCCAAATCAGGATGAAGTCTCCGATACAAGCCCGCGTCAGAAGTCTCATGCTTTAAAAGATACCTGTCCGCGCCGTCCTCACGCCATTTCTTTAACGTTGAATAAGGTCGTTCACCAAGAGAAAGGGTAAGGGCGACACTAAATTTTGATTTGATCATCCTGATTAGTCCTGACACCATTTCATCGGTGTAGTAGGGATCTTCACCCGATTGCAGCACGAAAGTTTTATAACCCGCCGTTACTCCTTTCGAAACCGTCGCAAAAATCTGATCTGTAGTAAGGCGGTATCGCTGAATATTTTTATTGTTTTTTCTTAATCCGCAATACAGGCAAGCACGCTTACAATAGTTTGAAAAATTAATAAGCCCTCTGACATGAATTTCCTCTCCGCAATAACGCGCCCGAATCTTATTGGCACGGTTATATAATTCTTTTATAATGTACGGATCATCCGTTTTTAATAAATCAATGATCTGGCTCCGGTTTAGCTCAATTCTCTTGTGTGGATCTTCATTAAGTATTGTCAGCATGTCGTCAGCCTTCTTAATTCATTCATTTTTGTGGATCAATTGTTTTCCGATTCAAAGTCTGTACTCATATTAAATTTTTAATTTAATCTTTTATCTTATTTATTTCTCGTATTCTTTTCAATACTACTCTATAAATATAAATCCCTATGGCCGTTCTCTATTTCGATCAAATCTTTGCGAACTCTTCTTTGCAACCCTTCATTATTGATTTCTTCCCCAATCATTCTCTCAATCATTTTGAATCCGTCGATTTTTAACTCCGCGTCAGCAAAATCATGTAAATACTCGGCAAAAGTGAACATCGCGTTTGGAAGGCAATTTTGCTTTATTAAACCCGGTTTGGCGAGATCCATAAAATCCTTACCGACGCGTCCCAGACGATAACATGCTGTGCAATATGAGGGTATGTGATCATGCGCGACGATATCCTTTGTCACTTCCAGCAGCGGTCTGGAGTCACCCAAAGAGAACTGACTCCTTTCACCTTCGGGGATATCCGTAGGATGCGTATCATCATGTTTATAACCACCGGGGTTGGTCCTGGATCCCGCGGATATTTGCGATATGCCCAAATCAAAAGCGGCCCGGCGCATAGAAGCGCTCTCACGGGTGCTGAGTATAATCCCGGTGTACGGTACGGCAATTCGCAGAACAGCGATAATTTTTTTAAAATCCTCGTCGCTCACCGCGTAAGGCGGATCATAACTGATCTCAGAATTGAGCGCGGGTTCAAGCCGCGGAACGGATACGGTGTGCGGACCGATTCCGAATTTTTGCTCCAGATGATTGATATGATTGAGAAGAGCGAGTATTTCATATCTCCAGTCAGCAAGCCCGAATAAGACGCCTATTCCTACATCATCAAATCCGGCTTCAAAAGCCCTGTCCATTGTGTTGAGACGGTATTCATAATCCGATTTCGGGCCCTTCAGATGTAATTTTTTGTATGTATCCTCGTGGTATGTCTCCTGAAATAGCTGGTACGTGCCTATTTGCTGCTGATATAGCCGTTTAAATTCATCTACGGACAGGGGAGCGATGTTCACATTAATTCTGCGAATATTCGCGTTGCCGGTTTTGACGGAATACACCGTTTTGATCGAATCAAATATATAATTCAGCCCGCGTTCGGTATAAGATTCACCGGAAACCAGAAGAACCCGTTTATGGCCCTGTGATAGAAGAAATTCAACTTCTTCCCTGATTTCATCCTGTGATAGTGATTTTCTGACCAGTTTTTTATTTTTTGCTCTAAAGGCGCAGTAAAGACATTCATTCTGACATAAATTGGAGACATATAATGGAGCAAAGAGCACGAGTCTGTTGCCATAGATTTCCTGTTTTATCCATCGTGATGTTTCATACATTTCACTGATCAGCCGAGGGTCGTCAAGATGTAGCAGAGCAAGGACTTCATCATATTCAAGTCCTTTCATTTCGCGGGCCTTTGCAAAAATTTCACGAATGCGCTCCGGTGAAGCAATCACGGGATTTGCCAATTCAGCGTAAATTCGTTTGTTGTCTATAAAACTCATCACATTGCTCCTTAGGATTCTCATGACAACCATATTTTTCATCATATTTCCAATCCCTGCGAATATTAAAAAGGGGATGAAAGAATATCCTCCATCCCCTAACCACCAGGAAGGAAAACTCTTAATTTTTGTTACGAGGCGTATAGCTCGTATGTAACAATTTGTGGGATAAATGCCCCAGGGGTTCCTCCAGAAAATCTTTGTAAATACGATCTACTTCCGGATTTTCATGTGACTTCCGGATATTCATATTTGTATCTTCTTCATAAATCGCCGCCATTCGTTTCTCACGGATCTCCATACTGGTCGGAATTGGCTGACCGCCGCCCCCGATACAGCCACCGGGACAAGCCATAACTTCAACAAAATGGAATTCTGATCCGTTTTTTTCCATGCTGCTCATTACTTTATCCGCATTCTTCAAGCCGTGCGCGATGGCGACATTTAAGGTCACACCATCAAGAAATTTCCATTCATCCTTGCAGTTTTCTATTTTTATGGATGCAGATTTTACTCCTTCCATGCCTCGGACGGGGACAATATTTAGATTTTTAAACGGAACTTCGCGTCCGGTGACAATTTCATAGGCCGTTCTGAGTGCTGCTTCCATGACGCCTCCCGTCGCGCCAAAAATTACACCAGCGCCCGTGGAAGTGCCCAGGAGAGAATCATATTCGGATTCTTCAATTTTTCTGAGATCGACTCCGGTTTGCCGGATCATTAAGCCCAGCTCACGTGTAGTCAGTACATAATCAACATCACGAAATCCGCTCGATTTCATCTCCGGTCGCTGCGCTTCAAATTTTTTCGCGGTACAAGGCATGATGGAGACTACAATGATATCTTCCGGATTGATACCGGCTTTTTGCGCATAATATGTTTTGGCAACGGCGCCAAACATCTGCTGCGGGGATTTACAGGTTGAAAGGTTGTCCAGAAACTGCGGATATTCATGTTCAATAAATTTTATCCAGCCCGGTGAGCACGAGGTCATCATTGGTAAGGCAACCTTTTCTTTATCCACCAGCGCCTTTTTTAGTCTGGTCAGTAATTCGGTTCCCTCTTCTATAATTGTGAGATCAGCGGTAAAGTCTGTATCAAAAACCGTGTCAAATCCTATCCGTTTCAGAGCGGTTACCATCTTTTTTGTCACCCTTTTTCCGGGATCATATCCAAGCATCTCACCCAATGCTACGCGAACCGCGGGCGCTGTCTGCACTACCACGTGTTTGGCGGGATTGTCAATGGCTTCCCAGACATCTTCAATATAATTTCTTTCTACCAGGGCGCCGGTGGGGCAGCGGTTGACGCATTGGCCGCAGTTTGTGCAAACTACATAATGCAGCGGTTTATCCATAAAGGTTTCAATACGCATATTATCGCCCTTGTGCGCTACCGTCAGCGCGTTGACTTTTTGAAGTTCCGCGCAGGTGCGGACGCAGCGCTGACAGCGGATACATTTACTGTCGTCTTTCAGAATGGCGGGCGAAGAGGTGTCTATGTGCCGCCCGATCGCCAGATCGATATAGGCCTTTTCTTCTATTCTGTATTCGTTTGCCAGCGTCTGGAGCTCACAATTCCCGTTTTTATAGCATTTTGTACAGTCGCTGCGGTGCTCTGAGAGCAACAGTTCGATGACGTGTTTTCTCGCGGACCTTACCTTTTTTGTATTGGTGAAAATTTCCATACCCTCAAAAACCGGTGTCGCGCATGAAGCGGTCAGTGTCCTGGCGTTTTTTTGCTCAACCAGGCAGACACGACAATTGCCGGCAACGCAAAGATCCTGGTGATGACAAAGTGTCGGAATTTTTATTCCCAGTTCTTTGGCTGCATCCAGAATAGTGGATCCGGCGTTGATGCGTGTAGCGATGTTATCTATCTTCAGACTTACCATATCAGTCATATTCATCTCCAAATTAATAAATAACTTCTTCTTTAAAGTTATCGACGATTGATATAAATGGATTTGCCACGGACTGTCCCAAACCGCATTTCGACGCTATCTTCATGGTTTGAGCCAATTTTTTTAGTTCTTCCACATAGGCCGCGGGCTTCTCACTTTTTTTTATTGCCTCAATACCGTGCAGCAGTTGCTGACATCCGATACGACACGGGCTGCACTGCCCACAGGATTCTTCCGTAAAAAAATCAAGATAATTATGAAGCACGTTGTACATTGAACGAGTGCTGTTAAAAAGCATCATAGATCCGCCGGTGGGAATGCCCTCAAAACCGATGATCGTTTCACCGAACTTTTTTCGCGGAACACAGAATCCGGATGATCCTCCTACCTGTACGGCTTTTGTATCACTATCACCAAACAGTTCTACAAATTCCGCTATGGTCATTCCCAGTTCAAGTTCGTAAATCCCTTCGATGTGGGCATCACCGGAAACAGAGAACAGTTTGGAACCCCGGGAATCTTTGGTGCCGAGGCTTTTAAAAAATTCAGGTCCATGATTTATAATCATTAAGGCATAAACAAGGGTCTCAACGTTGTTGACAACCGTTGGCTTTCCCAGATAGCCGTTCGAAGTAGGGAAGGGAGGTTTATTTCTCGGCTCGCCACGATTTCCTTCCATGGATTCAATCAGCGCTGTTTCTTCTCCACATACATACGCGCCGCTTCCGGATCTGAATTCAATGGTAAAATCGAAACCGCGCTCTTTTAATCCCTGGTTAAAATTCTCGGCTTTTTCCAGTAACTCCGGTAGAAGATAATTGTACTCGGCCCGCAGATATACAAATCCGGTTTTCGCGCCGATTGCTCTGGCGCCAATCATCATGCCCGCGTAAACTTTTTCAGCCTGCTGCTGTAAAATTTCCCGATCTTTAAATGTACCGGGTTCTCCTTCGTCGGCATTACAAATTATATACTTTGTGTCGTTTTCCTGTTCGGCGGCATATTTCCATTTAAGGCCGGTTGGGAAACCCGCGCCTCCGCGTCCGCGCAATCCGGAATCGATGATATTTTGAATGATGTCCTCAGGAGTCATGAGCAAGATTTTATCAACTATCATCCAGATATCCCGATCAACAAAAATCAGATCCACTCGTTTCTGATGTTCTTTCAATTTTATTACTTTTTCTTCTTTGGCAGTCATTATTTGTTCCTTTTCTATAGATAATCTTCAATCGCTTTGAGTGCCTTTTCCGGAGTCAGTTCAGTATAAACCCGGTCATTGATCAGCATAGCCGGTCCTTTATGGCACCAACCCATGCAATTGGCGGTAAGCAGGCTAAATTTGTTGTCTCTGGTTGTTTCACCAAGTTTTATTTTTAACCGCTGTTCCAGCGCGCTAATAATTTCGTCTTTGTTTTTCATGTCACAGGTAATGGTTTTGCATATTCTGATAATATTTTTACCGAGGGGTTTAATATCCAAAAAGGAGTAAAAGGAGGCGACACCGTATATTTCAGCCGCGGATAGCCCCATTTCACGAGAAACGGTGATCATCGCTTCTTCGGATAAATAGCGTTCGCTTTTAACTATTTTTTGCAGAACGGGCAGCAGATTTTCTTTCTTTTTGCCCAAAACGGAAACATGATCATTTACAATTCTTTCAACATTTGTCATACAAGTCTCCTCAATTGACATCGAAGTCGGTTTGGTATCAATTAAGAGAAATAATTCACATGAATGATTAAATAAAAACGGAATCAATATTTTGAAACCGTTTTAAAAGATCAATGATCATTCTCTGTGAATATTATTTCCCTTCGAAATATGAAAAGGCAATTTCCAGGCCATAATTGATAAAGCATTTATAAATAAAGATTTGTGAAAAAATTCGCATAATCCAATATTTTGGTATTTCTTATAATTGCAAAAATAAAGTGAAAAATTTCTCAAAATAGATAAATCAGCTTTCAATCCATAATTTCGTATTTTCTTTTCATCCTGTTACCGCTGAAATCAGATAAGGACGCACTTTTTTTCTCTGAATTATTGCTCCTCTCTAAAAATATTTTAAAAAAAGCCCAATTTTTAGTTATTTTAGCGAAAGATTTTTAACGCTTATTTGTATATATGACTGAAAAAGATAAAAAGTACGAAAAACAAATCTGGCAAAAACTGTATTCACACGAAGGCGAAGTTTACGGCTATATTAAAAATGCCGTGAACAGTTCCGAGATCGCGAAAGATTTATGCCAGGATGTTTATCTGCAGGCTTTGAAGAATCTGAAAAATCTTGATCCCGACCGTTCACTGAAAAACTGGCTGATTACAGTGGCAAGAAACCGGGTTGTGAATTTCTATCTTCAAAAAAAGCGCCGGCAGTTTGAAATGATAAATGAAGACGCGCTGCAAACCGAGATGGATGAATCGAAATTTGATGAACCTTTTCAGTCTGCTTTGTCATCTCTTCCAGAGAGACAGAAACATATATTTATACTCAGGGAGATTGACGGGTTAAGCTATGATGCCTTGAGCCGGGAGATGAATCTGAGTGTGCAGGCCGCGACATCATTAATAAGCAGGGCACGGGCCGGTTTTACAAAAGCCTATCTCCTGTATTTTCTTCCGCAATGGTTCAGGGAGAACGCGGGATATCTGGAAATTCAGGATATCGCCCGATTTATAAATTCATTTGAGCCGCCAGATGACCTTTTAAATCAAATTCACAGAAAAAGTCAGGCTTATTTTGATCAGATAAGAAATGAATGGGATCATGTCAGAAACAATTACTTTGATGAAAGCCGTCTCGATGAGATATTTTCCTTGCTCAATGGCCAGGAAAATAAAAATATCCTGGATCTTGGAAGCGGTACCGGATTTGTGGCTATTCATAATGCTTTACGGGGAGCGAAAGTTACCGGTATAGAAATTAACCAAATCATGCTCAGGCAGTTAATCGCGATAAAAAAGTCTCTTTCGTTAAAAGATTTTAGCATCCTCAAGGCAAATATCAGCCAATTGCCGGTAAAATCAAAAAGTTGTGATCAGGTTTTTATTTCGCTTGCACTGCATCATGTGCCTGATCCGGCGGATTTGATATTTGTTTCCGCTGAAATTTTACAAAAAGGCGGCTATCTGGTGGTTGTAGATTTTATGCGTCATAATAATAAGGAACTGGCTGATAAAATGCGTGATCTCTGGCTGGGATTTAATCCGCTGGTTTTGAGAAAATGGGCTAGAAAGGCGAAATTAACTGAGACCGCTTTTCGTTCATGGCATAGTACAGAAAACATAGACGTTTTTTATCAGATATTTAAAAAACAATAAAGTATAAAAGTAATAGAATCATCATATTAGAAAGGGAGAGAATAACAAATGGTTAAGCACGATGTAAAGGATTTATCATTGGCCCCGCAAGGCAGGAAACGAATTGAATGGGCGGATGGTGACATGCCCGTTTTACGAGCAATCAGAGAACGGTTTGAAAAAGAGAAACCTTTGGCGGGAAAAAAGATGTCAGCCTGTCTTCATGTGACCGCTGAAACCGCAAATCTTGCGCGCACCTTAAAGGCCGGCGGAGCAGATCTAGTGTTGGTGGCTTCAAATCCCCTAAGCACTCAGGATGATGTGGCCGCCTCACTTGTCGCTGATTACGGTATATCCGTGTATGCGGTCAGAGGAGAAGACAACAAAACTTACTATGATCATATAAAAGCAGCGATTGAACATGATCCGGTTGTGACCATGGATGACGGCGCCGATCTCGTTTCAACGATTCATTCGGATTATCCTGAAAAATCGGCACAAATCGTTGGTTCAATGGAGGAAACCACCACAGGAATCATTCGTTTACGCGCCATGCACAAAGACGGCGCTCTTAAAATGCCGGTCTTCGCCGTAAACGACGCTCAGACAAAATATTTATTCGATAACCGTTATGGAACGGGTCAATCTACTGTTGACGGTATCATACGCGCTACCGATTTTCTTGTTGCCGGGAAAAAAGTAGTTGTAGCCGGGTACGGATGGTGCGGAAAAGGATTCGCGATGCGAATGAAAGGTATGGGCGCCAATGTCATCGTTACGGAAGTGGAGCCGATCAAAGCTCTTGAAGCGGCGATGGACGGGTTTATGGTCATGCCCATGATTGAGGCGGCCAAGACGGGTGATTTGTTCGTAACCATTACGGGCGATATTCATGTCTTGCGTAAAGAACATTTTGAAGTGATGAAAAATGGCGCGATCATAGCGAACAGCGGACATTTTAATGTTGAGATAAATATTGATGATCTGCATGATCTGGCGGAAACAAAGAATCCTGAAGTTCGGAATTATGTTGATGAATACATTATGAAAGACGGACGTAAGATCTATCTTCTCGCGGATGGACGTTTAATCAATCTGGCAGCGGCGGAAGGACACCCCGCTTCGGTAATGGACATGAGCTTTGCCACTCAGTCTTTGGCGACAGAATATGCAGTAAAAAATAAATTGCCGAACGGTGTGCATGAGGTACCCGGTGAAATCGAAAACTGGATTGCTGACGCGAAACTTGCATCGATGGGTATTACAATTGATACTCTCACGGAAGAACAGAAACACTATCTGGCCTCATGGGAAATGGGCACATAAGATTACATCATATTACCGGAAACCGGATTTTCCGGTTTTCGGTTATCTTTTTAGTAATATACTTTTATGATTGAAGGAGCTTAATGAACATCGAGAAAATCCGCAATATTGCAATTATTGCGCATGTTGACCACGGTAAGACAACACTTGTGGACGAGTTACTGAAACAAAACCATGTTTTCCGGGATAATCAGGTTGTTCAAAAACAATTTATGGATTCGAACGATCTGGAACGGGAGCGCGGAATTACCATATTATCAAAAAATATTTCCTTTAGATACCTGGATTATAAAATAAATCTAATTGATACGCCGGGCCATGCCGATTTTGGCGGTGAAGTGGAGCGCGTTTTAAAGATGGCAAATGGCGTGCTGCTGTTGGTTGATGCCTTTGAGGGCACCATGCCGCAGACAAGATTTGTGCTGCAAAAGGCGCTTGATTTGAATCTTAAACCGGTTGTGGTTATAAATAAAATGGATCGGCCGCATGTCCGTCCAAAGGAAGTGCTGGATGAAATCTATGATTTATTCATCGATTTGGGTGCAGATGACCATCAGCTCGAATTTCCGGTAATCTACGCTTCAGCCAAGAGCGGCTGGGCAAGTAAATCAGCCGCAAAGCCGGGAAAAAACCTTGAACCTCTGATGAAAGCGGTCATTGAAAGTATTCCGCAACCTAAAGCAGAAGAGGGAACCACCCAGATGCAGATAACGAGCATCGACTATTCTCCGTATGTAGGACGTATCGGAATAGGGCGGGTTTACCGAGGCGTGGTCACAAACGCAACATCTTATAAACTGGTCAAACGAAATGGCGATATCAAAAATATTCATATAAAACAATTGCTCACATTTGAAGGTCTTGAACGTGAGGAACAGGATGAAGTCCCAACGGGTGACATCTGCGCCATCGTCGGAATAGAAGATATTAATATTGGTGATACAATCGCCGACTTCGAAAATCCGGAACCAATGCCCATCATCACTATCGACGAGCCGACGATTAGCATGACATTTACGATTAATACATCTCCGTTTTATGGCAAAGATGGGAAGTATGTGACAAGCCGTCATCTGAGAGACCGTTTGTTCCGGGAGTTGGAATCTGATGTGGCGTTAAAAGTGGAAGAAACCGGTTCACCGGACAGCTATAAAATCTCGGGTCGGGGAATATTGCATTTGTCCATTCTTATTGAAAATATGCGCCGTGAGGGATATGAGTTCGCGGTCGGTCAGCCGAAAGTGATCTTTAAGGAGATTGACGGGCGTAAGGCTGAGCCGGTTGAGGAGCTGGTTGTTGATGTACCGGAAGCGTGGGCAGGAAAAGTGATCGAGATTGTCAGTCCGCGCAGGGCAACGCTTTTAAAAATGGAAGACAAAGGCAGCTTTAGACATCTGGTTTTTCACATTCCGTCACGTGGTCTGATGGGACTAAGAAATAAACTTCTTACCGCTACAGCAGGTGAATCGGTGATGTCTCACCGTTTTTATCAATATGAATTTTTTAAAGGTTCCATTCCACACCGTCTCAACGGGGTAATGATTTCAATGGGTACAGGTCCGGTTATACCTTATGCCGTTGACGCGCTACAGGACAGAGGCAGTTTTATAGTCGAGACAACGGAAAATGTTTATGCCGGACAGGTTGTGGGTGAATACAATAAGGAAGGCGATATCCAGGTTAATTTACAAAAATCGAAAAAGCTTTCTAATATGAGAGCATCCGGCAGTGACAAGGCGATTAAGATCGTTCCCCCGACAAAATTAAGTCTTGAGGAATACCTTGAATTCGTCGACGACGATGAGCTGGTGGAAATCACGCCGAAATCAATCCGGTTGAGAAAAATTATTCTCGATGAAAATGAACGGAAAAGATTCATGGCGGTTAAGCTGGGTAAAACAAAAGGTAAATAGTTAAAAAGCCGTTGCCGGGAAACCTGCGACGGCTTTTTTGTTAATAGAAAAACAGGAAGTCTGATTTTTATTTTTTCCAAAAAGCCGGCGTAAAAATGATCAGGACGGTATAGATTTCAAGACGTCCGACAAGCATAAGAAAAGATAGAAACCATTTTCCGATGTCCGGAATAAACGCGTAATTATCACTTGGACCGACATCTCCAAGACCCGGACCTATATTTCCGATAGTCGCCGCGACGCTTCCCATAGCCGTATCCAGTGTCAGCCCAAGTTCGCTCATAAAAAGCACACCCGAGACAAAAAGGGCGATATAAAACATAAAAAATCCGGCAATATTTGTTACAATTTCACGCGGAATGACTGAATTCCCGATGCGGACAGGCAGAATCGCCTGCGGATGAATAAGCCTTTTTAATTCATTTAAGCCAAATTTGATCAGAATCAGTGAGCGTATGATCTTCATCCCGCCTCCGGTAGAACCGGCGCATCCTCCCATAAACATCAGCACAAACAGGATCATTTGTGAAGTGGAACTCCAGAGTTCATAATTTGCCGTGCCGTAACCGGTGGTGGTGAGAATTGATACCACCTGGAAAAGTGAATGCCGGACGGTTAAAGTAAGGTTGTTTCCGGTGTGAATCCAGACATTCAGGCCGATGGCGATCGTCGCGAATACGATTATTCCGATAAAAAACATCGCCTCCGGATCCTTCCAGTAGATAAAAGGTTTTTTCTTTAGAGCTCTGTAATGCAGGGAAAAATTGGTTCCGGCCAAAATCATAAATATAATGATAATATAATCTATCATCGCGCTGTTGTAATGTCCGATGCTCGCGTTTTTTGTTGAGAATCCACCGGTTGCCATTGTTCCGAATGTATGACAAAGAGCATCAAACCAGTTCATGCCCGCCACCATGAGCAGACTCGCCTCTATAATACTTAAAAGGACATACACTCCCCAAAGCAATTCAGCGGTATGTTTTATCCTTGGAGAAAGTTTATCCGGCGTCGGTCCGGGGACTTCCGCTTTAAACAGCTGCATACCACCCACTCCCAAAAGCGGAAGGATTGCCAGCGATAGCAATATAATTCCCATGCCGCCCAGCCAGTGGGTCAGCGACCGCCAGAATAGAAGACCGTGCGGGAGAACTTCGATATTGGTAAGAATGGATGCTCCGGTTGTTGAGAATCCGGACATGGTTTCGAAAAAAGCGTCGGTATATGACGGAATGAATCCGGATATTCTGAATGGAAGAGCCCCGAATGCCGCGAAGAGTATCCAGCCGAATGTAACGATTAGAAATCCGTCTTTTATCTTGAGTTCAGTCTTTGTTCTTGATGTGAAGAATCCCGCTAATCCCAGGATGAATGTCAGGATAATCGTAAAAATAAACGAATTGAAATCACCTTCATCATAAAAATAAGCGATGACTGCCGGAAACGTTAACGAAATGGCCAGAAACAGCAGCAGGGCACTGAGAATGTTAATTATAGCGCGAAAATTTATCATATTAATTTTGCCGGAATTAGTTGAATAGTTTTTCCACTTCATGAATAGCGGTTGGCAAGGCGAATAATACCACTTTATCGCCCGCCTGAATTTGAGTGCTTCCGACAGGAATAAAAACATCCTCTCCGCGCATGACCGCGCCCAGGATCGCGTCCTTTGGGAAACGTAAATCAATTAAAGGTTTTTGGGTTATTTTTGAGCCGGGCTGGGGAATCATTTCGATGGCCTCGGCCGCGCTTCCGGGAATAGAAGCAAGATTAACAATCGCTCCGCGACGTATAAATTTGAGAATACCGTTCACCGTCAGAATTTGTTTTGAAATGAACGCGTCAATCCCTATTGTCGGAATGATCGGCGTATAATCGGTTTTATTTATTAGTGATATAATTTTAGGGACCTGCAGATGTTTTGCCATAAGACATGAAATAATATTGGTTTCATCGTCTCCGGTCACGGCGATAAAGGCATCCATGTCAATAATCCCTTCAAGCGCGAGCAGATTGAGATCGCGGCCGTCTCCCTTAATTACGAGAGATTTTTTTAATTTCTCCGCAAGATCGAAGGATTTATCCACATTTGATTCGATGACTTTGACATTCATCGTTTTTTCGAGCTCTTTGGCCAGGAGATAACCCGTTTGCCCTCCGCCAAGAATCATTACGTTCTCAATTTTTGTGTTTTCTTTTCCTGTTGCCTTGATAACATCTTTTACATATTCCTTGGGAACGACGACAAAGACACGATCATTAGCTATAAATATATCTTCACCGCGTGGAATCTTGGTGAAATCTTTTCGTTGGATGGCGATTGTGCGAAACGGTATATCCTGAAACTGCCGCGCCAACTCGGTCAGCGGTTTGTTCAGTATGGATACATTACGGTCAAGCTGTATGCCCATCAAAATAATTCGGCCCTGCGCGAATTCTATAATATCGGTAGCCGCGCTCTGGTTAAGAAGATGAACAGCTCCATGCGCCGCTTCAGATTCGGGATGGATGATAAGATCGATGTTGAATTTCTCCGCATTTACCGGTGAATCCTGATGGAGAAAATCTCTGTTTTTAACACGGACAACCGTACGTTTTACACCGTATTGTTTCGCGATGATCGCGGAGAGAAGATTTACCTCATCAGAATTGGTTACAGCCACAAGCATATCAGCCGATTTTATCCCGGCTTTCTCCAGAATCTTATAACTTGTACCGTTTGCGTGGTAAACCTGAGCATCGAGGGCGTCAGACGCGCGCATGAATTTTTCCTGATCTTTTTCAATAAGTACCACATCATGGCGTTCGTATGAAAGCATTTTCGCCAGATTAAAACCCACATCCCCCGCGCCGATGATAATAATAAACAATGTTAACCTCTTTAGTTTCGATAGTTGACGAATTTTAAATCAGGATCGGTAAAGCTTATTTAATTTTTGTATGACGAAATCAATGTCACTATCGTCAATATCCAGGTGGGTGACCGCCCTCAGCTTTTTAGATGAAAACGCGATCATTTTTATCCCTTCGCGACTCAATTCATCAGCATATTCGGGAGCGGATTTTGTCCTGCTCATCACTTCAAATATCACGATATTTGTCTGAACCAGAGCCGGATTAATGCTAATATCGGGTAACGAGCTTATATTCTCTGCCAGAATTTTTGTACGAAGATGATCTTCTTTAAGCCGGTCCACATTATGATCAATCGCGTAAAGAGCAGCGGCGGCAAGTATTCCGGACTGGCGCATTCCGCCGCCGTATGCCTTGCGATAATAATGAACACGGTCGATAAATTCTCCGCTTCCGGCTACAACAGAACCGACAGGGGCGCCGAGTCCTTTTGAAAAACACAACGACAAGGAATCAAAATACCGGCTGTATTCGGCAATTGATATACCGGTTGCCACAGACGCGTTCCATAATCTGGCGCCGTCCAGGTGCATCTTAAGCCCGAAACGGTCTGCGATTTTACGAATTTCCACTATATGTTCAAGAGGATATATCGCGCCTCCCCATCGGTTATGCGTATTTTCAAGACAGATTAGGCGGGTTCTTGGAAAATGGTGATCCGCGGAGCGGATGGACTGAACAACCTGATCGGGGTCAAGTACCCCCGCCTGACCTTGCAAGGGATGTAGCTGTACTCCGGAGAGCATTGCCGGGGCTCCTGCCTCGTAATTAAATATATGGGAATTATATTCGCAAATCACTTCATCGCCGGGTTGAGTGTGCGCGTTAATCGCCGTCTGGTTGGCCTGTGTACCGCTGGATACAAATAGGGCGGCCTCTTTGCCGGTCAGAGTTTTTATTCTTTCCTGAAGTGAATTGACCGTGGGGTCTTCGCTAAAGACATCATCACCAACTTCAGCGGCGGCCATGGCGGCGCGCATATCAGGAGACGGTTTCGTTATGGTATCGCTGCGCAAATCTACTATTTTCATCTCAGTTCCTGTTTTATTGAAAAATTAAAATAATTAAATTGCGCATTTTCTGCAACATGAATCGGAATTCCCTGACTTTCATTTTTTTATTGCAAGAGAATTTCTTCGCTTGTAAACTAATTATTTAAAAACCGTTAAATTAGAATAATCGGAACTTAGCATGTAACTATTGGTATTATTCTTACTCATTTCAGAAATACAGGTTTAATATATGGATGACAAAAAATTAGGACGTGAAAAACTGGCAAAAACTTATAACCGGATAAAACTCATCGTAAGTTTATCCGAAACCTTAATTTCATTACTGCTGATTGTTGGATTTGTTTATAGTGGTTACTCGGGACGCCTCAGCGATCTTGTCAGTGAATGGTTCAGCAATCCTTATATCCGTTTGCTTGCCTTTTTGGCAATAATCGGAATGGTGATGTCTGTTATTTCGTTTCCCGTAAGCTACTTTTCCGGGTTTTGGCTTGAACATTATTATAAATTAACAAATCAAAGCCTGAAAGGCTGGATTCTTGAGAAAATGAAGGGACTGGCTGTAGGACTTGTGCTTTTTACGCCGATTCTAATTCTGTTCTATTTTTTTCTGAGAAATTATCCGGACACCTGGTGGTTATGGACAGCGACGGCGCTATTTGTTTTTTCGGTGATTATTGGGAGAATCGCGCCACAGGTCATCTTTCCTTTGTTTTATAAATTTGAAAAATTGGATAATAAAGAATTACTCGGCAGAATGAACCGGCTCGCGGGTAAGGGAAAATTTAATCTGGACGGTGTTTATCGTTTTAATCTGAGTAAAACAACAAACAAGGCAAATGCGGCCTTTACAGGATTCGGGAAATCTAAAAGAATCATCCTTGGAGACACGCTGCTGGAAAAATTTTCATTGGACGAGATTGAGACGGTATTTGCCCATGAAGTCGGACATTATGTTCATAAACATCTTTTAATCGGAGTCATTACCGGTACAATTACCAGCTATCTGAGTCTGTATATCGCGCATATCGTTTACAGCAGTATGGTATTTTCCCGGGGCTTCAACGGGTTGGGTGATCTTGCGGCACTCCCGCTGCTTTCAATCGTTCTTGGTGTCATCTCGTTCATATTTAATCCGCTGGAGAACGCGATCAGCAGGCGGCATGAAAGACAAGCCGACCGCTATGCTCTTGATAACAGCGATGAACCCGGAGCGTTTATTATCGCGATGCAAAAATTAAGTGACACAAATCTGAGCGATCACTCCCCCAATCCGGTGGTGGAATTTTTGTTTCACAGTCATCCTTCTGTGGCCAGACGGGTGCAATTCGCGGAGCAATATTTAAAATCTTAATATTTCGCGCAGGTATAGATTGGAAAAAGAAGTAATAAAAAAAAGCCGGTTTAAAACTCTTCTTTCTGTAATGAAATGGATCTTCGTCGGTATCTTTCTATCGATGTTGATTATCATCCTACTTCATTGGCAGACCAATGTTGTTGCCAACGCAATCGCGTCTTACCTTAATCATGAGTTAAAAGACACAGGCAGAATCCATTATACATCCCTTAAAGGGAATTTGCTGAATCATGTTATTATTGAAAACCTTGAATTCGAATTAAATGACCAGTTATATCTGAGCAGCAACCATGTTGATCTTAAGTATAATCTTCTTCCATTGTTAAAAAATAAGGTTAAATTATCCCGGATATTTTTTGACAGTCTCAGCATCAATGTGCCCGGCGCAAAAGAATTGCAGATCGATGAGGACAAGAAGGAATTTGTTCTTGATTCAACTCTCGCGCAATTGCAAAAAGCGGTGTATGTGGACAGTCTTCTGAGAACTTTACCGGAAATAGACCTTAATGATTTTGAAATTGTCGCGGGCAAGGTGGATATTGTTAATCCGAAACTCGGATTTGATGACATTTATGTAAAATTTGACCTTTCAGTAAAAAGAGATTCTTATAAGCTGAATGTATCAAAATTATCAGGTAATTGGCCGGATAAAGATTTTGAACTGTCCAGTCTTCATTTTCAGATTATCGGTGATGAGCGGCATGTGACGATCAATCAGTTTCAGTTGTCCACTGAACGCTCAAAAATTTTTCTGACAACCGATATTTATCTTGAAGACTCACTGCATATCGTTCTCTCATTTGATGAAATTAAACTGGATTTATATGATTTGTACCTGCTGACGGGAGATGAAAAATTCAAAGACGGAAATCTGAGCGGGAAGTTTGTATTCATTGGTTCTCCCCGGAATTTCGGTATGGACCTTGCCTTGAAGGGGAGATGGAACGATTTGTTTGTCCGGAATGCGGCTTTGAAAGGTGAGTATGAATACGGAGATATCAATGTTGACTATTTAAAAATAAGCGCCAATGACGCGGATGTTTACTTTAAAGGAATGTTGAATCAGGTAAAGGGAATTGAAGGTTTATTGACATTCAAAAATATTAACCTCCATCAGTTTGCGCGGCAATATGAGCCGAGCCGCATCAACGGTAATTTAAATTTTAAATTGGATGGATTGAATTTTAAAAGGCCAACAGGGCAGGGGAGTCTCTATATATTTGACAGCAGCCTGGGCAATATCAGTCTGGATTCATTACGATTTGCGATCCGGGCTACAAAAGGCGACAAAGAAATTATGCAGCCGTCATATGTACAGTTCAATTCATTTTCCCGATTTAATCTCTACGGAACGCTTGACAGTAAAAATCAGATGGATTTAAAGTTATCAACAAAAGAAAACCAGCTTGGAATCCTTCTTAGTCAGTTCGGTATAATTGATAGTCTGGATGCCGCCTTTGATGCGGAATTTATGGCAAAGGGCCCGCTAGTGGATCCTGATATTATGGGAAAATTTTGGATAAAACAGCTCAACTATGATACTGTTCACCTGGACAGTATTTCACTTGATCTATATACGAACAGAATTGCATCGAGCCGCAATGGTCAGGCCACATTCCGAATTAAATCGGGCAGTATTGAAGATATTCCGGTGACTAATGTTCTCATGAGTGTTGATATCGACAGCAACAGGCTTGAAATTCCGGAACTAAGCATAAATAGTTTGCAAAATTATATCAGCGCCGTTTTTCATGTGACCTTCAATGATGATCACACGGAGATTATTTTTAATAATTTTAAGGCGGAGTATGAAAAGTACTGGCTCTCAAACAATGAGAATATTGAATTCAGAATAGATTCATCCGGTGTGAGCATCGAGCGGTTCAGTTTGCACGGTCCGAAAAAATCTGCTCTTGAAATAAGCGGATTCTGGGATAATACAATTGAGGACGCGCAGATTTATGTAGTGCTGGACAGTATGTCGATCGAACCGTTTCAACAAATCTGGGAAAATAAATTCAGCGCGGGGGGAGTCATAAACGGTTGGATAGAACTTATTACTCCGTTTCATGATCCCATAATGGATATAAAATTGACAGTGGATGATCTGATTTATAATGAAACCCGCCTGGGAAATATCCGGAGCCAGTTCCAATATGTTAATAAAAATATCTCTATTCAGGAATTTATGATTACGGAGGCAAACTCCAGTTTAATAATAGGCGGCGATCTTGCTCTTGTTTTTGGGAAAAATGTCAAAAAAGGATTCAGATTTTTGGAAGATACTGAAGCCCATTTAAGTGTAGATTGGTCCAATTTATCTCTTAGCCGCTACTCATCCTTGTTTCGGCTAAGATACCCGTTGAGCGGAACAACATCAGGCAGTCTTGAGATGAGCGGCAGCGTTTCGCAACCCGTGTTGAATCAAAATCTTTCACTTGTTGATTTCAGGTATAAAGATTTTACTGTCGATTCACTAAGAATGTTCGCTCAATATAACAGCGGATATATTCTGGTGGACAGTCTTCAGGGAAGTCTCAATAACACTTCATTCGATATAAAGGGTTGGCAGAAATTTGATCTAAACCTGGCCCATCCGGAATTTGATATTGCCGATCAGCCATTCGAACTTTTGCTGAAGAGTAAGGACAATGAAATCAGCTTACCCGGTCTGTTTAATGAACAGCTTGAAACGATCCTGGGCAATTATGAGCTTGAATTGTATCTGGGAGGGACACTTAACAAACCGGGGGTTACCAGCGGGTTTGTCAGATTAAACAACGGTGAAATTCTGCTTTCAAGGGTAAGGGATAAGATAAAAAATGTTACTTTTAACGCGGAGATCAATGATTCCGTATTAAAAATAAATAATTTCTCCGGTTATTCCGTGAAGAAAAAAGATTTTCTGGAGAAAGGCTGGCATTATGTAAGAAAATTGACGGCGCTTCTGCGAGGAAAAACGATCAGGGAAGGATATCTTGAAGCAAAGGGAACGGTCGATCTGTCAGAAGTTTTACGTCCGATTCTTGATTTGGATGTATTGGCGCAGGAATTTTATGTTGACTATTTTGTGGAAAATACATCGCTTTTAGTCTCATCGGATAATTTAAAAATTCAGGGCAGAGACACGATTATGGTTACCGGGGATGTGTATATTCCTCAGGGCTTCTACGAAGTGGATCTGGGACAGATGCAGAGAAATGTTTATCTGATTAGTCCTTCAGCTCTCGATCTGCAACCGCCTTTTATCGCTTACAATCTCGATGTGCAGATACCCGGTAATTTTGTTATTTCAAGCAGTCCGCTGGATTTAACAAATAATTTTAAAATCACCATCCTGGGAGATCTTCAGACCATATTGGAACCAGCCGCGGAACTGACAAAAATAAATGGGCATCTCGAAGTTGTATCCGGAAAGTTTTCTTCTCTGAATCAGAGTTTTGGAGTCAAATCAGGTAGTATCGATTTTACAAATCCAAATAAAATCAATCCGGATATCAATATTGTCGCGGAGAAAAAAATCAGCAGCAAGATTTTCCAGCTCAACATTACGGGAACCCTGGAACAAATGCGCCAGGATATACTGGTAAAAGATCTGGATGGTAATGAACTACATATGACTCCTCAGGATAAAATCACTCTGCTGACACTTGGAGCCGATACGGAGATGCTCTCATCCAATACGGATTCAACCTTCAGAAATGTGGGAGAAGACGTGGCGACCACATCGATGCTTACGGCAGTGGAAAGGGGAACCGAAACATTCACCGGGCTCGATAAGGTGGAGATTGAGTCAGATTCTAAATTTCTCGATCTTCAGAAAATGAAACTCAATAACGGCCTGAAGGACGCGTCAATTTCTCTTGGAAAATATTTAACAAGCGATTTATATATTGAATACCGCACGCAGTTTGGTAACAGTGTCCCCGCGCCAAAACTGAGCTGGGATGCCGGTAACAGACTCGGTCTTGAATACCGTATAAACCGAAATTGGTCTTTTGACAGCTATTATGAAAAAACCATACAGGGCAATAACAAAGTGCAGATTGGATTATCCTGGGAAGTGACATTTTAGAAACAGGGAAAAATGAAATCAAATAGAATAATACAACTCATCTTCTATTTTTTAATCAGTTTGCTGCTGTTTTCGCATTTATTTGCCGCGAGTGAGATCAGTAAAATCACCTTCAGTCATAATAAATATTTTACGGCAAAGGAACTCACCGAGATTATTAATTCTAAAAAAAAGGATACCTTTGAGCCAAGAATGATCAAACTCGATAAGATTTTACTGAACAATTTTTACCGTAAAAACGGTTTTCTCACCGTCGAGGTGGAAGACAGCCTAATTTATTCAAAAAAGAGAGAAAAAGTTGAGCTCCACTATCTGATATCTGAAGGGCAGCAATATTATTATGGTGGAGTAAGATTTGAAGGCGTCAGTGAGTTACCGGAAGAAAAACTAATAAATCAATTCAAAAATATCCCTCTCATGTCCCGGTTTGATGAAGGCTTGATAAATGAAGCCAAACAACGCGTGGAAAATGTATACTATAATTCGGGCAAGCCGTTTGTCAAAATCACCAATGACTATGTGTTTGAGCAGGATTCACTGGTCATCTCACTTTTTACCATTCAGGAAAATCAGACGGTTTATATAAAAGATATTCAGTACACAGGAACAAAAGTAGTTCAAAAATTTCTAATTCGCAGAGAGCTCGAGGTAAAAAAAGGCGAATTGTATAATCGTGAAAAAATGGAACTGTCACAGCAAAATATCTATGGAACAGGTTTGTTTAAGTATGTCAGGTTTGAAATCGAGCCGATCGCGGCTGATCCAGGCAATGTCATTCTAAAAATTTATGTACAGGAAAAAGATCCGCGATGGTTTGGTATTCATATTGGAGTTGCAAATGAACAGGAGGACTACTACGGAAGCAAGCTTGAGTTCACTGTACAAGGCGGGCACAGAAATCTGTTCGGAACGGCACGGAGCGTTAGTCTTCATGTGACGCCTTCCTTTTTATACGAAACAAAAGAACATCGGATATTGAATCCGGAAAACAAGATTTCTTTTATGTTTGTGGAACCATGGATAGGATATACCAGAACCCCGGGGATTTTTCAGGTATCATATCACCAGTACCGGCCATCCAACAGCGGAGATTTCAATCTCCTGAAAACATCTTTTAGCGTGCTGCATAAATTTACGAATAAGATTGAGTTATCAGGTGGAGTTGAAGCAAAGTTTCTTGATATTCTCAGCGGATCAGAGATTGATACAACAATTCTTACAGGGATTAGTCAGGATCAGAATCAAATTTATACGGTCAGGCTTTATGGCGCGAAAGATACCCGTAAAAACATTTTTAATCCGGTGAACAGTTCATTGACTGATCTGAGTTTAAGTTTTTCCAACAGTTTTGGCCGGGATAGCAATAATAAAAGGGAAGTTAATCAGTACTTTACCATCATTAGTTCCTGGCAGCGTTATCAGCCGCTAAAGGTCAAAATTTTTGACTGGAGACGGAACTTTACGCTAGCCACACGCTTAAAAGTGGGTGGAATATTTGAGATAGGCAAGACAGAAGAGATACCAATCAGTGACCGGTTTTATGCCGGAGGAGCAAATACTGTCCGGGGATATCCGGAGCAGTTACTTGGACCGGCTTCAAAGTTGGATGCGGATGGCAACATCGAAGAAGCCGCGGGGGGTAAAATGCTGTATTTAACCAACGCGGAATTAAGAATACCCTTATTTTGGCTGTTTGTGCTGGAAAATTTTATTGATGCCGGGTATGTTTGGAGAGAGATCGGTGATTTCAGGCCCGCGGATATAAAGGTATCCATCGGTAGCGGCCTGGCATTAATGACGCCTCTTGGACCGGTCAGGCTGGACTATGGGTATAAACTGATGAGAGAAGATCAGGATGGTTCCTCATACGCGATTCATCTCGGATTCTACTTCGCGTTTTGATCTTTTGTGATCGGTAGATATTGGGTTTAAATGCGAAATTGTTGCTTTGAAAATCACATCATATTAAATTAATAGTTTATTTTAATTTCATAATAATCTGATTTGCGGATTTATCAAGGAGATTTTTCAATGAAATTGATGAAGTTAACAACGGTTCTGCTATTAGTTACGGGGATGATATTTTCCTGCTCTTCCATAAAATCGGAGGAGGAATATTACAAATCAGCTACAGATGCTTACGCAAAAGAAGATTTCTCCGGCGCGGCGGAAAATTTCAAAAAACTGGTTGAAAATTATCCAACCGGAAAAAAATACGGTGAATCTCTTTTTATGTTGGGCTTTATAAACGCGAACAATCTTGAAAATTTTGAAGAAGCCGGAAAATATTACAGTGAATTTATTAAAAAATTCCCGGAGCATGATCTTGCCGATGACGCGCAATATGAGCTTGATATGCTGGGAAAGGATATAAACAATCTTCCGATGTTTCAAAATTTAGGCGCCGATACTACCGGCCAATAAATTTTAACCAAAAAACAAAGCTGTAATATATATCAGCTTTGTTTTTTTCATTTATTTTGATGAAACTTTTTTATTTACCATTAGTAGTATTTCTTTTGTTGGACAAATGTTACTCAGAGCAAGGAAAATGAGAAAAGTAATGTTTAATCTTAGTGCCGTATTTTTATTGTTGCTTTTAATTGAAGCGAATCCGGCCGCTGCATCTGAAGCGGACAGCTCACAATCCTTTGTAGAACTCCGCACTTTCATGGATCAGGAACAGGTTCCTCTAAACCGGGAAGTCGTATATGTAGTAGAACTCTCCTGGTCGGGTGAACTTAGCCGTTATAAAATAATAAGCGCGGGTGATCCCACTGCGACAAATTTAATGCTGAGAGGCAGCGGATCATCAAACCGTTTCTTTACTGATGAAAATGGAAATCAGCATTCCGTTAAAAAAATTACCTACTATTTTAAACCTGTCGGTTTGGGAATGGCGTATGTTGATGGAGTTACCATCCGGTATGAAGACACCCTGACCGGGCAGCAGGAAACACTGAGCGCCCACCGTCTTGAAGCTAAAATAATCAAACCCGTTCCTGATAATAACAATGGCCCTATGCTTGAAATGGTCATTGTCTGGCTGTTTATTATAGCTTTTTCTTTTGCCGTTGTCTTTTTTGTACTTAAATATTTTAGGAAACGAAAGCTGAATCAGCAAAATCCGGAAACAGAGCCGGTTTCCATTGAGCGGAAATATCTGCAGATTCTGAAAGAAACAATTCACTCATCCGGAAAACCACCCGGTGAAAGCCTGAATTTGCTGACCAAAATATTTAATAGTTACGTTTCTGAAAAATACAGACTTACGGGCGGATATTCATATGAGTTGATTCAGAAAAAAATCAAAAATGAAAATTTAAATCCTGAAGTAATCAGTAAATTGAAAGAATTGTATGACCGCGCGGAATTGACAAAATTCGCCGGGGAAGATATTTCAGTCAACGAATTCCATCTGTTTTATGATACGGTGGAAATGGCTTTAAACCATTTTGAAAAAGCAGCTGATCTGACTGAAGTAAAAATAAAATCGTAAAGTAAACTGCCGATTTTAATTGGGATACAAATACTCTGTTTATGAATATGAGGAAATAAATATGATAGATTCAAGTACCGAGGAGGAAAGATGAATCCTGATATTAAAGCGATCAATGAAAAAATCGAAAATGAAAGTTCATTTGTTCAGAAAATTATAGATGAAGTATCAAAAGTGATTGTCGGTCAGGATTATATGATCGAGCGGTTACTCATCGGAATATTATCAAACGGGCACATATTACTTGAAGGCGTTCCCGGGCTGGCAAAGACATTGACCGTTAAAACATTGTCAAACACCATCCGTACAAAATTTCAAAGAATTCAATTTACCCCCGATCTTTTACCTGCGGATCTCCTGGGAACACTGATCTACAATCAGAAGGACGGAGTTTTTACCACTAAAAAGGGCCCGATCTTCAGCAATCTGATTCTCGCGGACGAGATTAACCGGTCACCGGCCAAGGTCCAGAGCGCTCTGCTGGAAGCAATGCAGGAACGTCAGGTCACTATCGGTGAAAACACATTCAAGCTGGAAGACCCGTTCCTTGTGCTCGCGACACAGAATCCGATCGAACAAGAGGGGACATATCCATTGCCGGAAGCGCAGGTGGATCGTTTTATGCTAAAAATAAGTGTGGGTTATCCTTCAAAAGATGAGGAACTGGAAATCATCCGTCGTCAGACAAAATTTCAGCCCAATGGGGTCGAACCTGTTGTAACGCCGGATGATATTATTAAGGCGCGCGAAGTGGTGCGTGAAGTTTATGTGGATGAAAAAATCGAGAAATATATTGTTGATATCGTATTCGCCACTCGTGAGCCGGGAGAATACGGACTTGATGAATTAAAGGATCTGATCACTTTTGGAGCAAGTCCAAGGGCTTCGATCTATTTGACACTTGCCGCGAAAGCGCATGCGTTTCTCCGAAGGAGAGGATATGTGACTCCGGAAGATGTTCGTTCCATAGGGATGGATGTAATGCGTCACCGGGTGATTTTGTCCTATGAAGCTGAAGCGGAAAATATGACAACCGAAGATGTGATAAGAAAAGTCCTGAACAGAGTCGAAGTACCTTAAACGGTGATTAACAAAAACAATAACGAACTATAAATTTGATTAAAGAGATATGATCTATATTATCAGCAGCGGAGTCCTGGTTTTATTCCTGGCAGTCATTGCATATTTCATTTATATGAAAAATGTAAGTAAATCAATGCCGGTCCGGGCTTCGGCAAATAATGGAGCCATCCTCTCCCGCGAACTTCTTAAAAAAGTTCAGCAAATCGAAATTTCTACCAGAAATGTCGTTAATGAAGTGTTTTCGGGTGAATACCATTCTGTTTTTAAAGGCAGAGGAATGGAATTTGCGGAAGTTCGCGAATATCAGCCCGGCGACGACGTACGGACCATTGACTGGAACGTATCGGCGCGGATGGGACATCCGTTTGTGAAAGTTTTTGAAGAAGAACGCGAATTGACGGTAATGCTCCTTGTTGACGTTAGCTCGAGCGGTAATTTCGGAACAGCCGAAAGGCTGAAGCGTGAAGTAGCGGCAGAGCTTTCAGCGGTTCTTGCCTTCTCCGCGATAAAGAATAATGATAAAGTGGGCCTGATTATTTTCTCGGATAAAATTGAAAAATTTATACCGCCGAGAAAAGGTAAAAAGCATGTTCTGCGTGTAATCAGGGAAATACTTTTTTATAAGCATCAGGACGCAAGCACCGACCTGAATGTGGCTCTGGAATACCTTAGCAGGGTAATCAAACGCAGAAGCACCGTGTTTCTGCTGTCTGATTTTCTTACGGAAAATTTTGAAAAATCATTACAGGTCGCCAACAAGAAGCACGATATTATAGCAATCAGCATTATGGATCCGAGGGAGGTGGATCTGCCGAATGTGGGGATGATTGAACTTGAAGACGCTGAAACGGGGGAAGCAGTCCTGGTTGATACAGGAAGCGCGATGATTCGTACAGGCTTTTATAACCAATCTCTTCAGCAGCAGGAAACACTCACTAATCTTTTCAGATCTATCGGTGTGGATCATATCAATATACTGACCGATCGTTCTTATATAAAACCGATTACAAAATTTTTTAAAATGCGGGCGCGGCGGCTGGCCGTTTAAAGATGAGAAAAGCCTAATACGGATCTGAAGAAATAAAGAGGATAAGAGAGATTTAAAAATGATAAAAAAGATTCTTGTTTATATATTTTTAGGATTTCTTATAATTTCCTGTTCCCGGGATATGAAAGAAAGTATTTCTGAAGAAAGTCGATTAAAACTCGCAAATGCCTATTATACCAACGGTTTATACCCGGCGGCTGTGAATGAATATCTCGCCTATTTGCAAGATTCTGATCCGGAACCGTCAAGAAGCGCGAATACCTATTATACCATCGCGAATATATATTATGATCGGATCGGCGACTATGAGAAAGCGTTGGAATATTATTTTAAAGTAAAATACCTTTACCCGGAAAGCAGTCTGCAGGGTGACGTGAGCAAACGGATTGTAAGCTCTCTCGAACGATTGAAGCGGTCCACTGACGCCGCCCGCATTTATGAACAGGAAGCGGCGCTCGATAAATCAACCGTAAAAGAGCACCGGGAGGGCGCGGTGATCGCGAAAATAGGCTCAAGGGAATTGACTCAGGGTGATTTGGAATTTGAGATTTCAAAAATGCCGGTCTATATTCGTGAACAATTTAAAGATAAAAACAAGAAACTGGAATTTTTAAAGCAGTATCTTCTGCAGGAATTACTGTATGACTCGGCAAAGCGGCAGGGCTTTGACAAAGAAAAGGATGTAATCGAAGGAACGTTCCGAGCGCAAAAAAGCCTGATGGCTGAAAAATTACTACAGCAGGAAATGGAGAGTCAGGTAAAGATAGAGCCTGCCGATGTGGAATTATATTATAAAGCGAACAAAGAAAATTATGCGGAAAAAGATAAAGACGGGAAGATAATCAGACATAAGTCATTCAGTGAAGTTGGACAACAGGCGGCTCAGGATCTGGCGATGGAAAAACAAAGACAGGCTTACCAGAGTCTGGCTGACCGGTTAATGAAAGCTCAAAAGGTTCAGATATATGAAAATCGGATTCAGTAATTATCTTATGAAAAAAATAATCCTTACAATAATTCTTTTCCTGAGTCCCGCTATTCATGAAGTGAAAGCCGGCGAAAACATACTAATTGAGGTCCAGTCGGTGGTGGATACTTCAACGATTACCATTGGAGACCGCATACTTTATTCGATTATCATCGACCGCGCGGAAAATCTCAGAATTGAGAAGCCCGGTGAAGGGTTGAATCTGGGGATGTTTGAGATAAAGGATTATAAGTTTTACGATCCAATAAATAAAGATGGCAGGATCATCGAACGGTTTGATTTCAGCATATCCGTTTTTGATACGGGAAAATTTACCATCCCGCCGTTTCCGATTGCTTATTTTCCTTCGGATACGAGTAACATATATCAAATTATAGAGGCATCTCCGATAGATATATATGTTAAGTCGGTTCTGGCAGATGACGATGCGCCCGAATTAAAAGACGTCAAACCGCCAATCGATATCCCGTTTAATTATAAATTCTGGATTTTAGTTCTCGGCATCATCTTTTTAACCGGCGTAATCGCCTTTTTTGGATACCGGTTCTGGAAGCAACGAAAAGAAAAAGGATATATATTCAGTCCGCCGCCGCCTCCGGAGCCCGCTCACCAGGTAGCTTTAAAGGCGCTCGATAAATTGTTCAGGTCAGATTTACTGGAAAAAGGACAGCTGAAATTATTCTTTACGCAGATGTCAGATATTTTGCGCAGATATCTTGAAGGGCGTTACTATTTATCCGCGCTTGAAGAGACAACGGCTGAAATTATGAGAGATTTAAAAGCACAGCTTACGAATGAATCAATCAGACAAGATCTGTTAGATGTGCTCGTCATGTCTGATTTAGTTAAATTTGCCAAACACATCCCGGATATGGATGAAACAGAATCCCTGAAAATAAAAGCAAGGTCTTTTGTTGATCGGACAAAGATAATCTATGAATCCGAACCGGAAAAAAATATACAGGAAAATGGCGCGCTTCTGCCGGCGGCAGAAGCGAATAAAACAGCGGGTGATCATAAATAAATTAATCGCTCCGTCTTATCGGAGGTAGAGAGATCTGGTAAAAGGCATGGTTGAAAGATTATTAAAATACGGGAACAGAGGAAAATTAAATTAATGCGTAAACCAATTATTATTCTTCTCGCCGCATTTGGGTTAGTCGCATTGTTTTTTCTGTTCAAAATTGATGGCGGCATTGAACGTGAATCAAAGAGTAAGAAAATAGAAAAACTGTTCCGGACGGAGAGGGACAGCATAAATATTATAGAGCTTATCAGGCAGGATGAACATTTTGTTCTGACAAAAACAACGGCCGGCTGGCAGATTATTAAACCGGTTCTGACAGAAGCAGATGAAAATTCCGTAAATCTGCTACTGCAAACGATATCTGACGCGAAGATGGAAAATCCCTTTCCGGTAAGGGGTGAAGAGATGTCACCATACGGATTGACGGATGAGGCGGCGTTGATTGTCCTGACAGGCAGCTCCGGATCAGGGGATTCCGTTAAAATCGGAATTGAGACGGCGGCCGGAGAAAAAATTTACGCGGCACTGTCGGATTCTTTGGTATGTCTTACCGGATCGGCTCTCAAAAGGAACGCGGGGCAGTCGCTCTTTGAATTACGTGATAAAAAAATTACACAGTTTGACATGAACAATATTCAATCTATTATTTTAGAGAATCAGTTTGGTAATTTTGCGTTTGTTAGGGACGGAAGCGAATGGAGAATGAGTCGGCCGATGAATACAAAAGCTGATCAATATGCTGTGGAAAACATGCTGAATACCCTGACCGGCGGAAGAATTGCATCTGTTGTATCCGAGCATAAGCGTAACCTGAACAGGTATGGGTTGTCTAATCCCGCGGTCAGTATTGAATTACTCAACAACGCCGATGAACTGGAGTCGGGTGTCGGTTTTTCAAACCCGCGCAAAGACATCATTTACGGGATTGATGAAAAAAGAACTTTGATATTTGAAACTGACAGCTCTTATGTGAATTCATTGAATAAAAGTCTGTATGAGTACCGGTGCAAAAAGATTCTGTATTTTGATATTCCGAGTGTGGATCGTATAAATCTGCTTTATAAAGGAAATTTGATCACCCTGTCCCGGGATAGTCTTAATGATTGGCAACTGCAAACGGGTGAAAAGGTGAAAATACAGAACGTCAATAATATATTGAAGTCTTTGAAAAATTTGACGGTGAAGAAATTTGTCGCGGAAAATCCGACTTATTTGTTTCCTTACGGACTGACAAGTCCCGCCGGTATGATAGAAATTTTTGCGGGTGATATGAGAACGGCCGAACTGGAAATCGGTACCGGGAAGAATGGCATTGTATATGTGAAAAATCCGATTGACGGAGATGTTGTGGCCGTGGATGAAGCGGTGCTTGATGAAATATTTAAATCCAAAAACAATCTGATTATAGATAAAAATTTAGAGGAGACTTCAGAGAAATAATGTTCCGATTTGCTGATCCTGCCTACCTGCTGTTATTACTGATTCTGCCCGGAATGGTTTACTGGTATCTGCGCGGAAACCGGAAAAGCGGCGGTAAAATGAAATATTCTGATGTCGGACTAATAAAGAGATTAGGCAGCAGCACAAAGCAGCGGCTGCATCATACTCTTTTTCTTGCCAGGTTGATAGCTTTTGTCATGCTCATTCTGGCGCTCGCGCGACCGCAGTCAAGCAGCAGGGAGGAGCTCGTAACGACTGAAGGTGTTGATATTGTCATGGCCATGGATGTCTCCAGTAGTATGCTGGCTGAAGATTTTAAACCAAATAATCGTCTCGAAGCAGCGAAAATTGTTGCGGAAGATTTTATTAAGGGCCGAAAAAATGACCGTCTCGGGATGGTGGTGTTTGCGGGTGAGAGCTTTACTCAATGCCCTTTAACACTGGATTACGGGGTCTTGCTGACACTTCTGGAAGAAGTAAAAGTCGCCGATAAAGATTGGGACGGAACCGCTATCGGAATGGGAATTGTCAACGCGGCGAATCGTTTACGCGACAGTAAAGCAAAAAGTAAAGTGGTAATCCTGCTCACGGACGGGATCAATAACCGTGGTCAGGTTGATCCAATCACCGCGGCAAGAATCGCTCATTCATTCGGCATAAAAATTTACACCATCGGCGCGGGAAAACAGGGGACGGCCATGTATCCGGTAGATGACCCGATTTTCGGACGGCGGTATGTTCCGATGGAAGTGGAGATAGACGAACAGGTATTGCGGGAAATAGCCGGGATTACCGGAGGAAAATATTTCCGGGCTACGAACGAACAAAAACTTAAGGATATTTATGATGAAATCGGTGAAATGGAGCAAACCAAAATTGAAGTGAATGAGTTTACAAGATACGAAGAACTGTTCATCTATTATCTGGGAATAGGTCTTTTCTTGCTCATCGCCGAGTCGATTCTGAGCAATACTTATTTCAGAAAATTACCCTGAGATGATAACATTAAAATTTTATAGGTAAGAATGGACGTATTGAGATTTGACAACCCATCCTGGCTGCACGGGCTTTGGGGTATATTTTTGATCATCGGCTTCTTTATTTACGTATTCCGGAAAAAAGAAGCGTTGCTTAAAAGTTTCGGCCATATCGAGATGCTAAAGAAAATGATGCCCGGTTTCAGCAAAGGGCGGGTCATTTGGAAAGCGGTGTTGTTTACTGCCGCTTACGGTATGCTGATCATCGCGCTCGCGAATCCGCAGATCGGGACGCGGCTGGAAGAAGTGAAGCGTGAAGGTGTTGATATCATTGTCGCATTGGATGTTTCTCTCAGCATGAAGGCGGAGGATATCGCGCCGAACCGGCTTGAAAAAGCAAAGCATCAGATAGCAAAATTAATTGATTTACTGCAGGGTGACCGCATCGGTCTGGTGGCGTTTTCCGGCATGGCCCACGTCCAGTGTCCGCTGACGCTTGATTATTCAGCGGCAAAGTTGTTCCTCAGAATGATGGATACGGATTTGATACCGGTGCCGGGAACATCCTTAGGTGACGCGATAAAAACTTCCATGAAAGCGTTTAATCAGAAGGAACGGAAACATAAAGTGCTTATTTTGATAACCGATGGTGAAGATCATGAAACCGATCCGATTGCCGCTGCGGAAGAGGCGGCGAAAGAGGGAATATTGATCTATACAATCGGCCTGGGTTCGCCGCAGGGAGTGCCGATTCCTGTCTATGACCGGTCAGGCCGTCCGGCAGGCTTTAAAAAAGACCGTGAAGGGAATGTGGTCACAACAAAACTCGATGTAACAACGCTACAAAAAATTGCCTATTTAACCAACGGAAAGTATTATATTTCAAGCGCGGGTGAAACAGAGCTGGGTCAGATTTATGATGATGTGAACAAAATGGAAAAAAAAGAATTAAAATCCAGACAATTTTCCCAATATGAAGACCGGTTTCAGATCTTTATTTTAATTGCGATTGTTCTGCTTGGAATCGAAACGTTTTTACCGGTACGTAAAAAAAAATATGCAAATAATCAGATGAACGGCTTATGAAAAATTTCTTATATATTCTTATCATATTGATGTTAACCCAAAATACCTTTGGGCAGGGAATCAGATCAAAAGTGAACGAGGGGAATTCTCTGTACAAACAGGAGAAATATGAGGATGCTCTCGCAAAGTACCAGGATGCGCTCCTTGATGATCCGCAGAATGAAAAAACTATCTTCAATCAAGGCGACGCGCTCTATAAAATGAAAAAGTATGATGAAGCTATTGAGGCTAATCAAAAATTATTGGGCAGCAAAGATACAGAACTGACAGCCAAAGCATATTACAATATCGGCAACAGTTATTTTCAGAAGGATAAATTACAGGAAAGTATCGACGCGTATAAAAAATCACTCGAGCTGAATCCTTCTGATCAAGATGCGAAATATAATCTTGAACTGGCCAGGGCAAAATTGAAAGAAATGGCCGATAAACAAGAGCAGCAGCCGAACCAACAGAATCAACAGCAGCAACAGCAATCAGGTTCCGGAGAAAAGAGCGAAGATCAGCAATCCGGAGAGCAGGATCAGCAGAAAGATAAGAAACAAGAGAAAGACGAGCAGCAAAAGCAGCAGGAACAGCAAGAGCAGCAGAAATCTTCAGAAGAAGAAAAACAGCAGGAACAGCAACAAGCCTCTCAAGATAAAGAGCAGATGGACCGGCAGGAGGCAGAGCGAATTCTAAACGCGCTGCGCGCCGAAGAGCAGGAATCTCAGAAAAATAAACCGCCGGTACGCGGAGGACGCAGACAGGTTGGAAAAGATTGGTAATTGTATGCTAAAAAGAATATTTTTAACAGCCATGTTTATGGCTGTTACCGCAGGTTCAGCCTTCTCCGGAGATGTCTCAATCCGGGCGGTTGTGAACAAAAACAATGTCAATATTGATGGACAAATTCAGTATTCGGTAGAACTTTCCGGAAAATCAACATCGCTTCCGGAAGTCACGTTTCCCGAATTTGATGATTTTTACATTCTTTCCGGTCCTAATTCATCCACAAGTATTCAATGGATCAACGGCAATATGACGTCCTCCAAATCCTTTTCATTCTATTTGAAGCCTCGTAAATCGGGTGATCTTAGAATAGGAAGAGCGTCTGTAACCGTTGATGGTGAGCTTCTTGAGTCGGAGGAAATAATTATCAATGTGGATAAATCTTCCGGTCAGCCGGCCGCTCCAAACTCGTCCGGACAAAAAACAACAACTGATGCTGATATTGCCGGAGAGAATTTATATCTAAAAACAAATGTATCAAAGACGAACGTCTATTTAGGTGAACAGATAATTATAGAGTATAAGCTTTATTTCAAAGTTAACGTCCGCGGCTATAATATCGATAAAATGCCGTCGAATGCAGGATTCTGGACGGAAGAATTTAAAATGCCGCAGCAACCGGTCATCGAGAATGAAATTGTCAACGGTGTTAATTATAATGTCGCTATTCTTAAGGAAGTAGCTGTTTTTCCGACTCAGACAGGTGAATTAACGATCGATCCCATGCTTATTACGATGGAAGCGGTGGTCCGGTCGCGTCAAAGTCAGAGAGGGCTTTTCGATAACTTCTTTAATGACGCTCTAGGCACAACCGTTCAGAAAACGATCAGCAGCAATCCGGTGAAAATAAAGGTGAAACCACTTCCGGAAAGCGGCAAACCTAAAGGATTCGGGGGAGCGGTTGGCCAGTTCAAATTCGATGTCTCGGTGGATAAGCAGGCCTCAAATATTAATAACGCTATTTCTTTGAAACAGGTATTGAGCGGTGTCGGAAATATTAAATTGACCAATCTGCCTGCTCCGGCGATTCCGCCTGATATTGAAAAATATGAACCTAAAATTGTAACCGATATCAACAATAGTGGCTCTATTATCCGGGGAGAAAAAAAGGCAGAATATATACTGATTCCACGTATTGCCGGGAACTATAATATTAAACCCGTTTCTTTCTCATATTTCGATCCTGAGCAAAAAAAATACATAACGATTTCCAGTAAACCCATAGAATTAACGATCAGCGGTGAAAGCGGACAGTTAACCGCCGGGAATGGCATTCAGCAATTTAACCGGCAGGAAGTATCGCTTTTAGGGCAGGATATCAGATTTATCAAAGAAAATTCAACATTTGTCCCCATTGGTAAAAAGCCTTACATGAGCTATTTATTCTGGATAAGCATTTTTTCCGGTCTGATGCTGTTTATCGGTTTTTCTGTTTATAATGACTATCAGGTCAGGCTCTCCGGAAATCAGGAGCTGGCGCGAAGGAAAAAGGCGGGAAGAATTGCCGGAAAAGCGCTGGCCGACGCCAGGAAGAAGATTTCCCTGGAAAATCAATCGGAATTCTATCGTTCCATATCGCAGGCATTGCAGGGATTTGTCCAGAATAAACTAAATTTGGAACTGACTGATTTTGGAAGACAAAATCTGGAAAAATCATTGTGTCATAAGGGAATTGCCGATAGCGAAATTCAGGAATATCTGGAAGTTCTCGAAGAAAGCGATTTCCGTCAGTTCGCGAACATTTCGGCTAATAATGTGGATAAGAATGATCTTTATAACAGGGCAAAGTCTATTCTAACAAAATTAGAGAAATGGATATAATGATTAAAAAACTTTTTATTATTCTCCTGCTGACCTCATTCACAACAGGTTATGCTCAGGATATACAGCAATATTTCGACCAGGGTAATCAATTGTATCAGCAGGGAAATTTTGATCAGGCGCTCGAGGTGTATGACAGGATTTTAGAAAAGGGCTTTGAAAGCGGAGAACTGTATTTCAATATCGGGAATTCGTATTATCGCCTTGGGAAAATAGGAAAGGCCAGATTGGCCTATGAACGCGCCCAAAAATTTTTAAAGGGGGATGAAGCGTTAGAACAGAATCAAAAACTCGTGCAGGCCAGATTGGTGGATCAGATTGAAAATCCGCCGCGTTTGTTTCTGACCGCCTGGTGGGAGGCTCTTCTCAACTTATTCAATATCAGTCTGCTGACGATTCTCGTGAGTGTATTGTTTTGGCTGTCACTTATCATTGGCGGATTGCGGCTTTATTACAGATCCCGCGGGAGGCATGGAGGACTTAAGGGCATTTTTGCTGTTGTTTTAACGGTTTTTATGGTGTTTTCATTTATTCTGATCAACAAAATATATATTTTTGAAACTGAAAAATACGGCATTATATTAGACGCTTCAGTGACACTTTATGCCGAACCGTCGGATACCGGAACTGAATTATTTGTAGTTCATGAAGGGGCCAAGGTGAGGATTGAGCGGCAAAACCAGATGTGGTTTGAAGTTAAGCTGGCTGATGGAAAAACAGGCTGGCTGCAGCGGGAAAATTTTGAAATTATTTAAGAGGAAAATATGAGAATAATTATAGGACTTTTGGCTATAATAATGATGTTTGGCTGTGCTTCCGTAAAATCCACATCCAAAGAATCCATACCCGAGGAAAAGGTTCAGAAAGGGAAATTTGATGAATCTTTTGATCCTCTTACCCTCAACGATGACGATATTAGTGTCGGGGACAGGGAAATCACTTCTCCGGCGGATATAAAGGCGGGGCAGGACCGGGATGCCGGTTACAATCAACCGTCGATGGAGCCGGTTAAAGAAGTCGATGGTTTTCGGGTCCAGATACTGGCCACCAGGAATATTGAAACGGCTACACTGGTCCAGCAGGAGGCAACAGATCAGTTCGGTGTACTGAAGTTTAAGACATATCTCACATTCGAGGCCCCGCTGTATAAAGTCAGGGTGGGAAACGCCATTGACCGAAACGAGGCGGAACGAATCAGGGAAATCGCGAAAGATTACGGTTACAAAGAAGCATTTATTGTACGCAGCAAGGTGGTCATTCCCGTCGGTCAGGAATCCAGCCAATGAAGTTCAGCCTTTTATAACGCCAAGCGGCTTTAGTTTAGCAACTTTAAGACTGATGCCGCTTTGATGCATCACATTAACCACATCAGCTACATCTTTATACGCATAGGGCATTTCCTCGGCGATTGTCGCTTTACCGCGCGCCTGAACGAGAACACCCATATCACTCATTTCCCTGATAAGATTTCTTCCCATGGACATTCTTTTCGCCTGATTTCTGCTGTGCAGCCTGCCCGCTCCATGACAGGTGCTTCCAAATGTATCCGATTCGGCTTTATGAGTGCCTGTGCAAACGAATGAATAGCGTCCCATATCACCAGGTACCAGAACCGGTTGACCGATTTCGCGGTATCGTTCGGGTATATCCGGATTTTCCGGCGCAAAAGCCCTTGTCGCGCCTTTTCGGTGAACACAAACCTGCTTTTCCACATTGTTGATAGTATGAATTTCTTTTTTTGCTATATTATGAGACACATCATAAATCAGACGAAAATTTAATGTATCATCCGGCAGGCCGAATACTTTTTTGAATGCTTTTCCGGCGAGAGCCATTATTACCTGACGGTTGCACCAGGCAAAATTTGCGGCACATGCCATCGCGGACAGATATTGCCTGCCCTCCGGACTCTGGATCGGAGCCGACGCCAGCTGCCGGTCCGGGAGATTTAAACGGTATTTTGACGCCGCTTTTCCCATCACCTTTAAATAATCATCGCATACCTGATAGCCAAACCCGCGTGAACCGGTGTGTATTAAGACGACGATCTGGTTCTTGAACAATCCCATTGTTTCAGCCGCTCCGGTTTCATAAATATGATCAACCACATCGACTTCAAGAAAGTGATTTCCGGAACCAAGCGTTCCCATCTGAACCTGGCCCCTTTCAATAGCCCGGTTGCTCACGGCAGATGCTTCCGCATGGAGCAAATGTCCCCGCTCTTCAATATTCTCAATATCGTCGTCAGTACCGTACCCCTGTGTTACCATCCACCCGACACCCTGTTCCAGCAATTTTTTCATTTCTGAATGACTTAGCTTTTTTATAGCGTTTGAAGAGCCGAGACCGGTCGGAATCACCCTGAAAAGTTCATCAATCAACGAAGGCAAGCGCTTTATGATGTCGTTATAGGTAAGTGAAGTTGATGCGAGTCTCACACCGCAATTAATATCGTACCCCACTCCGCCGGGAGAAATTACCCCGTCCTGCCAGTCGGTTGCCGCCACTCCGCCGATTGGAAATCCGTAACCCCAGTGAATATCAGGCATGGCAAGTGAATATTTTTCAATCCCGGGCAAGTGCGCTACATTGATTACCTGCTGGAGTGGTTCCTTTTCCCGGATTAAATCATCCATCATCGCCGGAGACGCGTAGATTCGGCCGGGCTGCAGCATATCGCCGCTCCTCGGAATTTCGTATAGGAAATCATCTATCTTGTTAATGGTGTATTCTTTAAATTTCATAACATTCCCCCGAATTAAATATCAAATATAACACGTGCATGATATTCACCTTGTTCCCTTACTATACGGAGCTGATGGTAGGTGACGGATTTTATTTCCTTTAATCCGGACAAATCTGATTGGCTTAAATTATACGTTCCGGCTGACGCGTTTAATAATAAATCATTCCCGATAGGTTCGATGGTAAGATTCATAATGGGACAAAAAATTTTATTTCTTACCGTTAAAAGATAATTTAATTCGTTCAGGAAAGAAACAAGTAAATCTTCCGTAGTCGGTTCTATTAATTTCATCCTGGTTATAGATGTGCCGCTGTAGGCATCGGAGATACCAATAATTTGGTACATTCCCGCCGCCGCGGTGATGAAAAGTCCGGTGATGGTTCTTCCCGAAATTTCAATCCCGGCATCAGCGGTATGATCGAAAATGTGATAGCGGTCATTCACTTTTTTGAATTCTCTGCTATTTTAATATTAAAACCTACCGGAAATTAATAAAAATAGCCAGAACGATAAAGCCTTAAAGTTTTTTGTCGATATAAATTAAAGTATGTCCGATTATTTAATATTTAATGATTTGAAAGGATTTTTATGCTGAACAGGTTAATAATAGTGATAGCCGTGACGGGTTTTTTTAGCGCCTGTACGGTTAATGAGCCGAGTCTACCTACCTGGAACAGCCAGTGGGCGATCGAATTTCCCGCCGAAAATATGACCATGGAAGATATAATAAATGATTCTACGGTTGTTACGGGTTTTGACGCGTTAACAGGCGACTCGATAATTGTGATCAGTATATCCGATTCTACGGAACCCGAAAAGATAGATCCCGCTGAGATGGCGTTCGATCCTGATGATGATCATTACGCGGAATCAATAGGCACAGTAAATCTTAACGCTCCGCCGGCTGAACTAACCGGAAACGTTTCTTTTTCTGAATTATTTTCAGATATGAATCTTTCGGCCGGGCAGACAGTCCAAATAGATCCGCTGACACTTGAACCCGCGTCACAGTACGTAGAGATGGATGATTATCATTATGTTGCCATCGATTCGGCTTCATTACAGATTAAATTCTACAACAGTTTGATTGTGGACATTGAGAGCGGGATGTATATCACTATATTTGATGATACTCGTTCGGGGGATCCGGATGGAGGACTGATCGATACCGTACTTTTTAGTGATCCGATTCCTTCGAACACGTTCGGGGAAAGCGATTTATCCGATCTGGCCGGAAAATATATATCGAACGAATTACGGCTGGAATATTCTATTCCGATTGCCGGAACCGGCGGTCCTATCACTCTCACACAAGATGATCTGGACAGCCACTATTATAGCGAAGTGCTGATTTCAGACATGAAGGTTTCAAGCGCGGAAGCTATAGTGCCATCTCAGGAAATTTCGGAAAGAGATTCGGTTGCACTGGATCTTGACGGTGACATCGCCTATATAGCATCGGTCGATAAAGGAATCTTAAACGCCAATCTGAATAACAACCTTTCGGTGGATCTGGATATTGAATTGACTTTGCCGAATTTTGTGGATCAGCAGAACAATCCGAAGAAGGTTGTAGAATCAGTTCTCGCGGGTCAGCAAACAAACATCTTGCTGGACTTAAAAGATCTCCAATTTCAGCATGACGAAGATCCAGGCCAGCCGATTGAAAATATAATTTATGAAATTTATGCTGTTTCAAAAGAGAGCGGCGGGTATGTCCAAATCACTTCTGATGATTCAGTGACAGTTGATTTTACTTCAGATTCCATTTATTTCTCATATTTTGAAGGAAGCATCCAACCGGTTATCATTGATATCGAACCGGTTGAAGAAAATGATTTGCTTGACGTCGCCAATGTGGACGGTAATATCACTTTGGATAAACTGATCCTGACTATAGACGCGTTTAATGAAATTAATTATGATATTTCTCTTGAACTGGATATAACCGGGTATCACAAGGCTGCTGAAACCAACACTATTACTGATTCGGTGCAGATTCATATCACAGAAGTTGTCGGACGCGGTGCATCGGGTAATGCTGCAAAAACGACGATAATCATCGATTCAGAATCCACTTCACCAAGTATTGTGGATCTGATGGCCATATTGCCGACAGATATCATCGTCTCCGGCCGCGCGATAATAGAAGGCGCCGGAAGTGTGTCTCTCGATGATAAATTCTGGGTCAATTATTATATTGAATCACCCCTCTCCGTCATCATTGAGAATAGTATTGTGTATAAAGGTGAAATTGAATTAATTACCGAGGATGATCTTGACCGGGATCAGCGCGATGATATTGATAAATATTTTACGAATGTGGATGCTCAATTAAACCTGGACAACGGACTTCCTTTGGGGGCCAATGTAAGATTGTTCATCGCGACGGATACGACTGATTTTTATTCGGACGTTATAACAGATTCATCGAAAAAAGTCATCATTTCAAGCAGTGTCGAACCGGGTGTTGCAGATCAGGACGGGTATGTGAATACACGGGTGAAAAGCGCGAATCGGATCAAATTGACTGAAAGACAGATTGATATCTTTCAGTATGATCCGATTTATGTAGGCACCCTGGTGGAAGTTCAACCGACGGAATCGTCAGTTTCTTTCCGTAAGGATGATGAGCTGATAGTCGGCGGTGTACTTTATATTGATGTTCTGATCGATCCTGAGGATTAATAAAATAAGGAAAGTTATGAAGAATTTAATCATTTTAATGATATTAATTGCTTCTACTGTCTTCGGGCAGGGAGTTGATGGCGCAAGTCTTGGGATGGCGGGAAACTATATGGCGCTAAGCAGAGGTATTTCTGCGATGGCGTTGAATCCTGCAAATCTCGCGCTGGAAAGGGAGAATACATTAGAGTTAAATCTTTTTTCGCTCAATGCTTCCATTTTCAATAGCAGTTTTTCGATTAACGATTATAATGAATATTTTACGGATGAAGGTAATAACGGCCACTGGAACCGTTCAGACAAAGAGGCTATTCTGGATTTAATTCCGGATGACGGATTTAAGTTATATTCCGATATTACCACTAATCTGTTTGGTATTGCCTATGACCGGTTTGGTTTTAGCAGTCAGATTATAAGCAGCAGCAAAGCCACGATGCCAAAAAAGCCGTTTGAAATTGTCCTCTTCGGAGAAGATCTCAGCCGTGAATATTTGTATCACGATTCCAATTTTTTTGATGTGGATGCCTATGCCGCGATGAAGTTGTCGTTCGGATACGCGCATCTGATCGATATTGAAGATTATCTTCCCGGATTTTCCGATCTGGCTGTCGGCATGAATGTCAATTATTATCTCGGAATTGCCGTCGCGCAGTCGCTGACCTCGGATGTTTTGCTCGAAAAAATTGATTCAGAAACCGCAAAAACAAATCTTCAGATGGAATACCGGACCGCGACTCCGGAATCAGAACCATTCTCCGGGGGGGGATTTGGTTTTGATCTCGGCGCCAGCGCCGTTTTTGATGATGTCTGGACCTTTTCGCTAAGTTTTACAAATGTCCTCGCCAGCATCAATTGGGATAAGAATACGGAAATGAATGTCATCATTGAATCGGATTCCACTAATGTCTATGAGGATTCTGATGAAGATCATTCTGTTTCGGTCGATACGACTTATTCGGCGGGTTCGTTCAAAACCAACTTACCGGCAAAAATGTCTATGGGGGCGGCATTCCAAATGTTTGATAATCTGACTCTAACCGCTGAGTGGCAACAGGGATTGAATGAGGAGTTCGGAAACTCGACCACCCCACGGGTCGGTGTGGGTGCAGAGTACTTTCCGCTAAAATGGCTGCCGCTGAGGACGGGAATGGCTGTCGGAGGACGAGTGGGATTCCTGTATGGGATGGGAATCGGTTTGAATTTTTCTCATTTCCGCTTTGATTATTCCTACGCGATGAACAAAGCGATGTGGCCGTCTTCTTCAAATGGTCTGTTTACGGCATTGAGTATGAAATTGCTTTTTTAAAGGATTGTAAATTTATGAGGCCGCTAATCAGCGGCCTTTTTTTTGATCCTGTTGCAAACCAACCAGGGCAGCTCCAAATACCCCTGCTGAATCCCCTAATTCCGCCTGCTTAATCTCCGAGAGAAGTTCATCATTGAAAACGTTCTTCTTTACAGCGTCAATCCCCTTGTCATATAAAAACCGGAAATTGCTGACACCCCCGCCAATCACTATGATATCAGGATCAAGGATGTTTATAAGGTTACCCATAGCTATTCCAAAATAATTACAATAAGAATCAATAATCCTGTTTGTGAGATCATTGGTCTCGTCATAAAGGTGATTAAATTCTTTCGCCGGGGAATTAATGCCTTCGGGTTTTAGAAGATAGTTTTCCATAGCCGGTCCGCTAAGATAGGTTTCCACACATCCTTTCTTTCCGCAATAGCATTCGTGTCCGTCAGGGATTAAAAGTGAGTGACCCCATTCCCCGGCAATATTCTGTCTTCCCTGAAGTATTTCTCCCCTGTAAATCAGGCCTCCGCCAACCCCCGTCCCGATAATCGCTCCAAATACCAGGTCACTTCCTTTGCCCGCTCCCCAGGTCGATTCTGCCAGGGCGAAACAATTCGCGTCATTCTCAAAGCCGGCAGGGTATTGCAATATATTCTGCAGATCACCACGGAAGTCTTTGCCTATCAGACAAGTTGTGTTGGAATTTTTAACCAGCCCGGTTGTTCTGGATACCGCACCCGGTAATCCAATTCCTATAGTTGTTCGGTTTAGTTCGGCTCCTGCATCTTTTACAAGCTCGAAAATATAATTCGCGGTCCGGTTTAAAATAAATTCATAGCCATTTTCCGCAAAAGTGGGAATTCGTTCGCGGATTATTACAAAATCATCCAGATTTTCAGATTGTTGAAAACCCGGCATTAATACGACGCCTTCCATTTTGGTGCCGCCCAGGTCAATTCCGATATGTAGCGGGGTACCTGACTTCATGGAATTCCAGCCTTTTTTTCATTGAATAAATAGTAAGGAAATCCCTTGAACACTAAATTCTGCGACGAAATCCTTCTCCACGTACTTCATGGACCGTATTGATGATTACAAACGCGTCAGGGTCGATATCTTCGATAATTTCTTCAAGAATTCCGATTTCCCTGCGTGTGATGACCGTGACAAGAATTTCCCGGTCAACATTTTTATATAATCCGCGACCTTTCAGGGCCGTGGCGCCCCTGCTCAGTTTAGCCATGATCTGTTCGGCAATCAGATCATGTTTTTCCGATATAATATACGCGGAACGAGCATAATCAAACCCGTCAAGTATAATATCAATTATTCTGGCCGAGACAAACACCAGAAAAAATGAATAAAAAGTGAGTGACATGGCCGGCCGGTCGGGAGATAAATCTTTGAAATAAATTATGAGTCCGGCGAGAATGATTACCAAAAAATCAATCATCAAAATTACCTGACCGGGTTTCGCGCCATATCGTTTCTGAAAAATCGCGGCGACAATATCGGATCCACCGGTTGTTCCTTTGAATTTAAAAACAAGGCCAAGTCCGACACCCAACAAAGCCGATCCGATAAGAATCAGAAACAAAAAATCATTCTGCATCAAATCTTTTATTGTATCCGTTGTATTTAACGCGAATTGTGACAATCCCGGAATATCCCCACGGAAAAAATCAATAAAGAAGGAATTGACCGAAAATCCGTAAAATGTTCTTACTCCAAATCTTGATCCAAGAGCTTTCAATCCCCAGATGTAAAGAGGGATATTAAATATCCAGATCATTAATCCCACGGGTAATTGATTTCCCGAAAGATAATGGAGAGCCATCGCGAATCCCGACACGCCTCCCGGGACAACTCTCGCGTCGACAAGAAATACACCTATTCCGATGGCCATCAAGATTGAGCCGACCGTGATGAACAAATAGTCCCGGAAGGTTCTGTTTTTAAAAATTCTTCGCATTGCTTAATCCTGTATTAACTGAAGTAGTAATCAAAGCGGCCATTATACTCAGAGTAAAGGCATTTGTCAATAGTTCTGATAGTTAAATTCTTGTTTTCCGCAATCAAGGAATTATATTGTAATAAATGGCTGTTATGATCTATATTATTTTATATTCCCGGAGTTAAATAAATGAGCTTACCGGATCATGATGATGTTAAAAAGATTAAATGGTGTGATCTTAAATGCCGGTATGCCCGATTCCCGGAGAAAGAGGCGATCGATGGGTCCGGTTCCTGCAGGACATTTGTTGCGTTGTATTGTGATTTTCTAAAAAAATATGTGACAAAAAATGCACCTTGCGCTGCTCTTGTGCATCAAAAATAGCATAATGTACAAAGACCTGAATGTATTTCGGCATTGGTGTATATGAATTTGGAATTTATACAATAACATCAGTTGGTTCAAAACACCCATAATCAAATAAGCGAAACATTAGAAATGATAAATCGTTGTATCATGAAATACTATTCATTCAGAAAAATAGCCCGGATCTGAAGGCGGACTTCAATTATAAAATCAAATAAAACGAAGGAACATTTAACTCGATGGATAATTACTCATATATCGATAACGCGCACCCGGAATATATTGATCAGTTATACAGGGAATACAAACAGAATCCTGAGTCAGTGGAAGAAAGCTGGCGCAAATTTTTTGACGGATTTGAATTCGCTAAACTTAATAACGCCCCGGGTGAGAGCCTGCCCCAATCCAGTCAAAAAGAGTTAGCTGTTTTGAACCTGATTAACGGTTACAGAACAAGGGGGCATTTTTTTACAAAAACAAATCCTGTACGAAATCGCCGTAAATACAGCCCTACTCTGGCCATTGAAAATTTCAACCTGATTGAAAATGATTTAGAAACCGTATTTCAGGCGGGCACAGAAATCGGTATCGGGCCGGCAACTTTGAGACAAATCATTGATCATTTGGAAGAAACGTACTGCAAATCAATCGGCGCGGAGTACGCTTTTATACGCAAGCCTGAAAGAGTGAAATGGTTGCAGGAAAAATTTGAATCAACACGTAACCGACCTGATTTTTCCATCGAACAAAAACAAAGGATACTTCAAAAGTTAAATCAGGCTGCTGTGTTCGAAAATTTTCTGCATACAAAATATGTCGGCCAAAAACGGTTTTCTCTTCAGGGTGGGGAAACGCTAATCCCGGGTCTGGATGCCATGATTGAGAAAGGCGCCGAACTTGGAATTGAAGAATTTATGATCGGGATGCCGCACCGGGGACGGTTAAATGTCCTCTCGAATATCTTAAACAAGGACTATGAGGAGATATTTTCGGAATTTGAAGGCGAAGAGTATGCCGACGCGGTTTTCGCCGGGGATGTGAAATACCATCTGGGATATACATCCGAGGTGACAACTCAAAACGGTAAAAGAGTCAAATTGGGACTCGCGCCAAATCCGTCCCACCTGGAAGCGGTCGATCCCGTTGTTGAAGGTATGGTACGAGCTAAAATTGATTCAAAATATGACGGTGATGAGAGCAAAATTGCTCCTGTTCTGATTCATGGAGACGCTGCGATTGCCGCTCAGGGTGTGGTATTTGAAGTTATTCAAATGTCACTGCTCAAAGGGTACCGGACCGGCGGTACAATACATCTCGTGGTGAATAATCAATTGGGATTTACAACAAATTATCTTGATGGCCGCTCCAGCACTTATTGTACGGATGTGGCCAAAGTGACTCTGTCGCCTGTTTTTCATGTGAACGCGGATGATGCCGAAGCCGTCGTTCTTGCTGTTCAAATAGCGATGGAATACCGTCAGATTTTTCATACGGATGTGTTTATAGATCTTCTTGGTTACCGCCGATACGGACATAATGAAGGCGACGAACCGCGATTCACTCAACCAAAATTATATAAAACCATCGCGAAACACCCCAATCCGAGAGAAATTTATAACGAAAAACTTCTTAAAACGGGAAGTGTTGAAAAAAATATGGCCAGGGAGATGGAGAAGCAATTCCGACAGATGCTTCAGGAAGACCTTGAGCAGGCAAAAGCCAAAAAATATGGTAAGACTTCTCCTACTTTTTCGGATGATTGCGATCTAAAAACGCGTCAGGCCGGACAGATATTCGATCCGATTCCGGAAACCAGAGTTGACAAGAAAAAGTTGCTCGAGATCGGGAAAAATCTGTTCTCGATACCTGAACAATTTAAGCCCTTTAGTAAAATTAAGAAGCTTTATGAAGAACGTTTTAGTCGTTTCACGGCAGGGCAGAATTTTGACTGGGCAATCGGCGAAATGCTCGCGTATGCAACTCTTCTCGATGAAGGGGTGCCGGTGCGTATAAGCGGTCAGGATTCTGAAAGAGGAACTTTTTCACACCGTCATGCTATTATTAGAGATGAAGAGACGGAAGATGAATATTCTCCCCTGAATAATGTGGGCGAAAACCAGGCCCGGTTCCAAATAATCGATTCACTCCTGTCGGAATACGCGGTTCTTGGTTTTGAATACGGTTATTCATGCGCAAATCCGGACGGACTTGTCGTTTGGGAAGCGCAATTCGGGGATTTTAACAACGGGGCGCAAATTATTATAGATCAGTTTATATCCAGTTCCGAAGCCAAATGGAACCGCAGCAACGGACTTGTTTTATATTTGCCGCACGGGTATGAAGGACAGGGGCCGGAACACTCATCAGCAAGGATTGAACGATTTCTTTCTCTATGCGCGCACGATAATATGCAGGTGATTAACTGTACCACACCTGCCAATCTTTTCCATGCGTTACGAATGCACATGAAGTATCCGTTCCGGGTGCCTCTCGTTGCGTTTACGCCAAAAAGTTTATTACGGAATCCTCTTTGTGTCAGTGATCTCAGGGATTTTACAGAAATCGGGTTCAAAAGAGTCATTGATGATGAATCCGCGGATCCGACTGATGTAAATCGTATATTGTTCTGTTCCGGGAAAATATACTATGAACTGTTGGCAAAGAAGCAGGAAGAAGCAAGAAAAGATGTGGCTATTGTGCGCGTCGAACAACTTTATCCGCTTCCGCAGAACGAATTGGAGTTCATCGTCAAAAAGTATAAAAAGGCTGAGCGCCTCATCTGGGTTCAGGAAGAACCTGAGAACAGCGGAGCCTGGTCATTTATAAATCGGAAATATAAAAGCGTTCCGCTGGAAGTCATTTCGAGAGACGAAAGCGCGAGCCCGGCCACCGGTTACTATAAAACGCACATCGCGGAACAACAGGCGATTCTGTCGAAAGCATTTGAATTGTCAAAGAAGCAAAAAAAAGCGGTCGTTAAGTAGATATTTAGAATAAAAACTAAGGAAAATATCAATGAAATTAGAAGTAAAAGTCCCTGCTATCGGAGAGTCCATTAATGAAGTTACCATAGGAACCTGGTTGAAAAAAAGCGGTGAAACGGTGGAAGAGGATGAGATCATCGCTGAGATTGAATCAGAAAAAGCGACGGTTGAAATTACGGCGGGACAAGCAGGAATATTAAAAATTTTGTCTGCCGAAGGGGAAACGGTGGCCGTTAATTCCATTATTGCTGAGATTGACGGCAACGGATCAGTTCCTTCCCAGATTAAAAAAGATCAGCCCGCTGACGACCGTACGGAAATAGTGGAAAATTTAACAGAGCCTGTTTCGGACGATGATAAAAAAGTGAAAATATCGCCACTCGCCTCAAAAATTCTAAAAGATGCGAGAGTATCACCTGACAGCGTGAAAGGCAGCGGTGCATCGGGAAGAATTATAAAAGATGACGCGCTGAATGCTGTCAGAAGCGCGCAAGAAACACCGGTTCCGTCACGGAATCTGGAAACAAAGAGTGAAAGCGTTGCCGCTCCACCTGTTGCCGATCCCGGGAAAACGGATAGAAAAGACCGCAGGGAACGGATGTCCACTCTGCGTAAAACGATTTCAAACAGACTGCTCGCTTCCAAACAGGGCACAGCAATGCTGACAACGATGAATGAGATCGATATGTCGGCAATAATGGCGTTAAGAAGTAAATACAAAGAGTCATTTAAAGAAAAATATGGAATTGGACTGGGTTTTATGTCATTTTTTACAACCGCATGCGCGATTGCTCTTCAGGAATTTCCGGTAATAAACGCGATGATAGATGGTGATGATATTGTGTATCACGATTATTGTGATATTTCTATTGCCGTATCAACCCCGAGAGGATTGGTTGTACCGGTAATCCGAAGCGCTGAAAAAATGACGATGGCTCAGATTGAAGCGGAAGTCCTTCGCCTCGCCACAAAAGCCAGAGACAGTAAACTGACCATAGATGAAATGACCGGCGGAACGTTTTCCATTACCAACGGCGGTGTATTTGGCTCACTCTTATCAACACCGATTATTAATTCACCTCAAGCGGCCATATTGGGTATGCATACTATTCAGGAACGGCCAGTTGTCCGGAACGGTGAAATCGTGATCAGGCCTATGATGTATGTGGCGTTGTCATATGATCACAGAATAATCGACGGGCGTGAATCTGTCAGTTTTCTGATGCGTGTCAGGGAAATCCTTGAGGATCCCGCGAGAATGCTGCTGCAATTATAGATAGTAGATGATATTTAATAGCCGATATGAGTAATGGACAAGAAGGAAACAAAAAATAAGGTATTTCCGCGGGTTGCTGTCGGAGGCGTTGTTTTCAGGGATGATCGAATATTACTGGTGAAAAGGGCCCAGGCCCCGGCTCAAAATCAGTGGGCTGTACCCGGCGGCAAAATTATGCCCGGTGAAAATATGCGGGACGCGGTGAAGCGGGAGATTTTTGAGGAGACCGGAATAAAAGTCGATCCGGGTAAACCGGTGTTTGTCTTTGAATTGATCGAACCGGGATCTGACCAATCAATAGACTTTCATTATGTAATTATAGATTTTGATTGTACTTATGTTGAGGGAGAAGCGGTTCCCGGAGATGACGCGCTCGATGCGAAATGGGTGAGCCGTGATGAGCTGGGAAATTTATCCGTAAATCCCAAAACATTGGAACTTCTGGCCGATAAATATGGTTTTCACGCTATCTGAGCAAAACATACTAAACACTATTATTTCGGACAATAGGGATGTGAAATGATTATGAACAGGGATGATCGATTTATGGGCACACTGCTGGGCGGCGCGTCCGGTGACATATTGGGAGCCGTGGCCGAAGGGCGATCCCGGGAGAGGATAAGAGAAAGATTTGGAGAGTTACGCGACTTCCAGGCCGGCTTTGCCGGATTCGGACGATATACCGACGATACACAAATGACCATGGCGCTGGCATTATCCATTATCGAGATGTCTGGTGTGGACCCTGAACATTGCGCGAAGAAGTACGCGGAATTTTTTGATTCCGGAAGAAAGTATGGAGCCGGCGCCGGGCTGATTTTGAAAATGATCAAAAATGGAGAAGATTACCGGAAAACGGCCACACTTCAATTTTCAGAAGGGTCATTCGGGAATGGGGGCGCCATGAGAATTGCTCCGGTCGGGCTTGTGTATAACTGCGCGGAAGATTCAATCTTTAGAAAAGCAGTCCATGACGCGATTATGTGCACACATATTCATCCGGAAGCCGTTGACGGTGCCCTAGTGCAGGCAAAGGCGGTATCCCTCTTGCTGAAATTGAAGTCAGCCGAATTTTTTGATACTGGTCAGTTTCTTACAACTCTCGGGTGTTTCGCGGAATCCGATGTGATGAAACGTCAGTTGAAAAGGATAGGGGAGCTGATCAATCGCAGCGATGATGTTTCGGCCGTTGAAAATCTGGGTAACGGAATACGCGCGTCGGAAGCGGTACCCTGCGCTCTGTATGCCGCGGCAAAATATTACCGGAATCCGGAAGAGGCGGTAATTAAAAGTGTTAATTTTGGAGGCGATACAGATACAATCGGAGCCATGACAGGCGCATTGATGGGAGCTCTTCATGGATTCGCGTGGATTCCGGATCGCTGGCTTGACAACATGGAAAACGAAGAATTTGGCAGAGAATATATTAAAACTCTCGCCGGACAACTCGCGCAGGTCAATCCTTCCCGGTCCAAAATTTAATTTTTCTTTAAAACCCGCCACTATTGTATTAGTTTTTATGTTATAGCTTAATATTTTACAAAGGCGGAACTATGTCAAAAATTAAACTCGGTATCATTGGAACTGGGTTAGCTGCCAAAAAGCTGCATTGGCCGGCGCTTAGGAAATTGAACGATTTATTTGAGATTACAATGGTTTGTAATCATACTGAGCCGAAAGCGAAAGAGTTTGCCATGCTCGCGGGAAATGTTCCCTATGTCATGGATTATCGTGAACTGATTAGTCATAAAGATATAGAGGCCGTATCCATCATTTTACCGATTCATCTAAACTATCCCGTGACCCGTGACGCGCTCAAATCAGGTAAACATGTGATGGTTGAGAAACCGCTGGCCGCGAATCTTCATCAAGGTAAGAATATGCTCGCGCTGGATAAAAAATATCCTCAGGTAAAAATAGTGGCGGAGAATTTTCGGTACCGGAATACATTTAAGCGTATAAAAGCGCTGATGGAAGAGGGGCAGGCAGGCACAGTCCACGCGGCGGTCTGGAATGTTTTTCACCATGTGGAGGGTGAAATCAATCCTTATGCCAAAACCGAATGGCGCATTAAGCATCAGTACCCGGGAGGATTTATAACAGACGGCGGAGTGCACTATATTGCCGCTATAAGAGAACTACTCGGGGAGATTACTGAAGGAAACGCGTGGACAAAGAGCATAAATCCCGAAATTGGAACTCCGGATACAATGTCGTTTCAGTTTAGAACAGATCGGAATATTTCCGGTCTTCTCAACATTTTTTTTACGACCGGCGGAGTTGAGGAAAATCGACTGGTTATTTTAGGTGACAGAGGAAGTGTCATCGCGGAGGACAATCGGATTACATTAAAAAAAATTAATCATGACGATCTTATCGAAGAAACAGATGACGGAGGCGGATACGCTGGGGAGTACCTGAATTTTTACGAGGCCATTCGTCATGGTGAACTCGTCGACAGCAGTTTTGAAAAGGCCTATATGGATTTAAAAATAATTCTCACAGCCCTGAAATCGGCTGAAAGCAATCGGCGCGTCAGGTTCTAATAATTGTGCTCAGTCATCTGGCGGACAACCCGGTAAGATGTTGATCCAACGACAAAGATCTCTCGCTAAATTCATAAGTTCCTCTGTTTCAATAATTTTCTTTTAAAAATAAATGAAAATATCATATATTTACACGGATTGCTAAATCAGAATAAAAGGAATTACCATAAATGAGTAAAAATGAAATTATGCTGGGCATTGATATCGGAGGCACTAATACGGCTTTCGGCTTTGTTGATAAAAACGGAACAATAATCGTGGAGGCTTCAATCCCGACACACGCTCATGAATCAGCGGAAATCCTGATCGGGCGTCTGCATGCTGAAACGGTAAAGCAATTTCAGAATCTAAAAGAAAAGTATGAAATTAAAGGTATCGGCATCGGCGCTCCTAATGCAAATTATTATTCGGGCACGATTGAAAACCCTCCAAACCTAAAATGGGGAGTGGTTGATTTTGTTAAACTCATAAACAAAAAATTCAATTTTCCGGCTGTAATCACAAATGACGCCAACGCCTGCGCTTTAGGGGAAATGCTTTTTGGCGCGGCAAAGGGAAAGAAAAATTTTATGGTAATTACTTTGGGCACCGGGCTCGGAAGCGGAATTGTCATAAACGGCGAGCTTGTTTACGGCGCGGATGGATTCGCGGGAGAACTTGGCCATACATGCGTGGAAATTGAAGGCAGAGAGTGTTTTTGCGGGAATAAAGGTTGTCTGGAAACCTATGTTTCAGCAACGGGGATCAGACGCACCGTCTTCGAACTGATGGCTAAGCGGATTCAGAAAAGTTCTTTGTACGATATTCCGCATGGAGAGATAACTTCAAAAAAAATAGCGGATGCAGCCCAGAGCGGTGATGATCTTGCTTTGGAGGCTTTCGATTATACAGCCCGGATTCTTGGGGTCAGTCTGGCAAATGCCATTGCATTCAGCAGCCCGGAAGTCATTATTTTATTTGGCGGTCTTGCATCGGCGGGTGATTTAATATTTAAACCCACAAAAAAATACATGGAAGAACATCTGCTTAAAACATTTCGCGGCAAAGTCAGTCTGCTGCCGTCGGGATTATCAAATGGTAATTCTGCGGTGCTTGGGGCAGCGGCTCTTGCCTGGAAAGAATTTAATAGCTGATCTGTTTGATCAATCATAACTTTTACGTATTGAATCCGGGGATAAAGTTGTCAGAACATCCATTGTTAAAAATCGCGTACCAGGGTGAAAAAGGCGCGTATAGTGATTATGCCATTGACAGGTTATTCGGGGATAAAGTTGTTGAAAAATATCCTACCAGGACTTCTTATGATGTCATAGACGCGATAAAAAACGGGACGGTTGACTTTGGTCTTCTTCCGATAGATAATTCCATCATAGGTAATATAACGCGTACTTATGATCTGCTTCTTGAACACAGGCTTTTTATAGTTAATGAGATCATCATCCCGATTCACCACGCCTTTCTGGCTGTTGATCAAATTTCGAAAGATGAAATTAGAAAGATATATTCTCATCCGGCCGCGATCTCACAGTGCGAGGTTTTTCTGCGCGCGTTTAATGACGCTGAAATTATTCCAACATACGATACGGCGGGAAGCGCGAAAATGATCGCTGAAAAAAAAATGTATGATACCGCCGCGATTGCAAGCGAGAAATCAGCAGATTTATACAATTTAAAAATCCTGCAGAAGAATATTGAAGACTTCAAACATAATCAAACCCGGTTTGTGCTGGTGTCCATCAACGCGGGAAACGAAGACCCGAAAAACGAAATTCTGTACAAAACTTCCATCGTATTCAGCACTCCTGATAAACCGGGGATGTTGGTTCGATGTCTCGGGATATTTGAAAAGTATCACATAAATATGTCCCTGTTGACTTCCCGTCCGCATAAAACAGAATTGTGGAATTATCACTTTTTTGTTGATATTGACGGTCATGTGCGGGATGAAAATGTGTCAAAGGCCTTTGATGAAATTCGCCGGATAGCGGGATCCATTCATGTGATGGGATCTTATACAAAATTTATAGGGAATGAATAAAAAAAAAGCCCCGGGGGTAATACTTCCGGGGCTTTTTTAAAACTCAATATTTTAGAATATATTGAATAGTTTTCTATTGTCTTCTATATCGGCTTTACTCTTCAGATCTTCATACCAATCATAGAATACTTTGTTTCTCTTTTCAACAAGCAGCTGATTTTTGATTTGTTTTTTCTGGCTATTAAATGCAGCGCTGTCAAATTCTGTTTTTTCGAGAAGTCTTTCATAAAAAAATCCACGGGGAGATTCAACTAAGTCCGAGGTTTCTCCGATATTCAATGTAAACGCGGTTGCGGCGAATTCAATATTTTTGCCGATACCGGGAATGCTCTGTTTCATATCAAACAGTGCTGTTTCGCTGTAAGTCACTTTTTTATCGGTATCCTGATCGGCGATTTGTTCGAACGGCATGCCCGATTTAACCTTATCACTTAATTTTGACGCATATTCTTTCGCGAGTTCGGTGGATTTTTCAAATTTTATACGATTCTCAATTAACCTTTTTACGGATTCAAGGTCTTTGTATCCGGCCTTTTTGATTACGTCAAGTTTCACAACGACGTATGAGTGTTCCAGAAAATAAGAATCAGAAACCGCGTCAACGTCTGAGGTAAATACAAATCCCATAAGGGACGGGTTGCGGCCGATACCCGGTATAAAACCGCTGCGTTCCTCGAATGGACCGGATTTAAGAACTTCGTAATCAGAATTTTTCGCGGCGGTATCAAAACCCAGATCCTTCGCGTCTTCAGAGAAAAAGCGCGCTTTGTTTTCCTGTTCCTCGATAGTGGAAGGTCCGGCGGTGATTTTCAGAAGGATATGGCTTGCTTTTACTTTTTCTATACCATTTTCGGTTTTCTTATCCTCTACAAAAATCAAATGCAGGCCGTAAGGGGATTTTACAGGACCGACAACATCGCCAATATTAGCATCGAATGCCGCGTCAGAAAATTGTTTCACCATGGCATTACGATCAAAATAGCCAAGATCGCCATTATTGCTTTTTACGGAAGGATCCTCAGAATATTCATTTGCTAAATTGGAAAATTTTTCACCGTTTGCCAGCCGCTCCCTGATACGATCGAAGTCAGAATAAATTCTGGCGGTGTCTTTTTCGGTCGGCTTAACGGGAAAGAGTACATATGAGACATCCCGCATTTCATTTTGCTTGTACTCGTCCTTATGCAGATCATAAAAATTCTTAATTTCTTTATCACTCAGCGTAATATCATCGGTTTGAAATTTGTTTGGTAAAATGCTGAGATATTCGACTTTTGCTTTCAGGTTGGATTTTTTAAATTCATTGAGCACTTCATCGTCTGTGACGCGAACCGTACTTGTAATAGTACTTTGCAGCTTGACAATTGGAATCTGTTGACGGTAAACATCCTCGATTTGACCCCATGGAATACTTGGATCAGAAAAAGCAGCCTGATATTTATTCATGTCAAACACGCCTTCTGTTTGAAAGGCAGGGTGTCGTCTGAAGTCTTCTAAAGGGCTGTTGTATATGTAGTAAACAACTTCGGAATCTGTAACTGCAATTTCCAGTTTATCCATCTCTTCTCTGAATAGAGTCATCTGGACAAATTGTTCCCAAACCTGATTCCGTAATCTTTCCAGTGAAGTATCATCCAATTCCTTACCGGTCCTCGCGCGCTCATTTTGAAAAGCCTGTTGATACATATCATTAAACTGTTCAAATGTGAGTTTTTCGCCGTTCACAGAGCCAACTGTATTATCACGGGTAGAACGCCCGCTATAGTCGGCGCCCCATTCAAATACCATTAATCCCAGAAAAGAAAAGACCAGAATCCACAAAAACACTCCACTCAGCTGACGCAATTTCGTCATCATAAGGCATGTATCTCCTTTTATTTCATAATCATCATCACAATAATTTACAGATCTTCATCTCTGTAATGTGATATATTCGGGCTTTCAAAAACTCATAAATTTACAGGTTGAACTACATAATATCAACTTTAAATGGATGAATCTGTGAATTATTTTATAACTTTATCTTCTATTGGTTGATTCAAAAATGTTAATTACCTAACTTTAAATATGCATAAAACAGAATACTATATTGTTAAATTTTTATTTTGGCTTTTTAACAGGATGTCCTTTAAAGGAGGCAAAAGAGCCGCGTTTATTTTGTATATCATTGTTGCAAAGATATTTCGCTACAGAAGAAAAGTTATTCTGGATAATTTGCGTCTGGTCTATGGTGATAATTTGCCTGATAATGAACAGGAACTTTTAAAGAATATTTACAAAAATTTTGTCTATCTCTGGATGGAATTTTTTCAAATGCGACAGCTCACGGTCGAGAACATAAATGAACATATCCGTTTTCATGATCGGGATATCCTGGATAATGCTCTTAAGAAAGGGAACGGTGTGATTTTAATTTCCGGGCATTTCGGGAATTTTGAATGGGAGGGCGGGGCGCTTTCAATGCTTGGTTACCCGATCGCTGGTATAGCGAAGAAACAAAGCAATCAATACGTTGATAAATTAATCTATGAGAATCGGACAAAACTGGGCAGCAAAGTAATTTATACAAAAAATGCTATGAAGGACGGATTAAAAACGCTTAAAAATAATGGGACTTTATGTTTAGTAGCTGATCAGGATGCCAGAAAATCGGGGATTTTTGTCAATTTTTTAGGCCAGCCCTCATCCACCGCAGCCGGTCCGGCGGTTTTTAAAAAACGAAGTCAGGCAACAATGATTTTTACAATCTCTGTCCGCAGAGATTATGGGGTATTTGATGTCTTTTTCAAGGAAGTTTTTGATTCATCCACGGATGATAGCTCATCCGAAGATGTTAAAACGATCACTCAAATGCATACTAGTATGCTGGAAGAGTGGGTTTTGCTTTATCCGGAACAATGGTTTTGGGTACATAAAAGGTGGAAAACCAAACCACCGCCAGAAGATCAACCGGCGGAGAATACAAACGGTACCGTTAAATCTGAGGGCGTTGCGTAAAAGGATTTGCATTAATGGAATATTTTAAGATCAATCCGGAAAAGCCCGATAAAAAAGCGATTGAAAGAGCGATCGAAGTACTGGGGAATGGCGGAATTGTTGCATATCCGACAGATACGCTCTACGGACTTGGAATCGATGTTACTAACGAAAAAGCGGTACATAAATTATATTTTCTAAAACAGAGAGACCTGAGACTGCCCGTGTCTTTGATGGTAAATTCTCTTGATAAAATAGAAGAATTAGTCGGAATCCTCCCCATAGAGTTATACAGCCATCTAAAAAAAATATTACCGGGTAAAGTGACCGCGCTTATCAATAATACGGAAGGTATCTCTCTACCCGTTTTTGAGTATCTTCAAAAAAGTAAAAACTTTCCTGAAAAAATCGGTTTCAGAATTCCGGATTACCCCATCTGTCATGAAATGACTTCCGGATTTGAAAACCCCATTTCGACAACAAGCGCGAACATTTCGGGAAAAGGTAATGCATATTCGATTAAAGAAGTAATTGCTCAGTTTGGGAATAAACTGGATCTCATTCTTGACGCGGGTGAAATTCAACAGTCGCAAGGTTCGACAATTATTGATTTTACCAAAGATCCATATCTGATCGTGAGGCAGGGAGATTTTTCCGTTGGTCAACTCGGAAAATTGTTACCCGATTTAAATTGGCGAACCAGGCGCGATACATTTACCATTACATTTATTTGTTCGGGAAATATCTGCCGTTCACCAATGGCTGAAGGGATATTAAAACAAATTCTCAGCCGAACCAGGTATAAAAAATGGGTCAAGGTCCGATCCGCCGGAACACTCATGATTCCGGAATCTGATGCCCATGAATTTGCCATAGATGTAATGAAAGATAAAAATATCGATATCGCGAAGCATCGTTCATCGGTAATAAGTTCAGCAATAATGTCAGAATCGGATTTAGTGATTGCCATGGCCTACAATCACTATAAATATTTGCGGGAGCATTTCCCCGGTCACAAAGACAAGATCGTGCTGATAAAGCAGTGGCATCGTGAAAACCGCCTGACTAATCCCTCTGTAGCAGATCCGATCGGGCATGACATTGAATTTTTTAATTTAACATACACAGAGATATTTCGGGAAATTAAAAGGATACTCCCGCATATCCTGAAACAAATTGAAGCGTTTGCTGAGTACAATAGTCTTGTTTAATTCATCGCTATCGCCTAACAGCAGCGTGAATATTTGGAAATAAATCCATATCTTAATATATTTAAGCTTTTTTGAATATATCCCGTGGGACTGGCTCTGACGGGACTGATATAAAACACTGAATAAAGAGCAAAATAAATGAAAATAAGTGGTTTTTCTTTTGTCAGAAATGGCGCAAAACTTTATTACCCTGTCGTTGAATCCATAAAATCAATACTGCCCGTTTGTAACGAATTTGTCATAGCGGTTGGTCAGGGCGACGATGATGATCAGACAAGAGAGCAGATTGCCGCCATTGGTGACCCGAAGATCAAAATTATTGACACCCTCTGGGAAGAAAAATATTTCAAAAAAGGTGTGATCAATGCCATGCAGACAGATATTGCTCAACAGGCTTGCCGTGGTGACTGGCTTTTTTATCTTCAGGCGGATGAGGTGGTGCATGAAAAGTACCTCCCGACAATCCAAAAACGGTGTGAAGAATTGCTAACTGTCCCTGAAGTGGAAGGTCTTCTTTTCAGATATAAGCATTTCTGGGGCGATTATAATCATTTTCACGGCGGTCATGGGTGGTATCCTAATGAGATAAGAATAATCCGAAATCTTCCGGATGTCCACTCCTGGCAAAGCGCGCAATCATTTCGTCATTTTAACCCTTATGAGAATCCCAGACAGGAGTCGGGCACGTCAAAACTGAGGGTTGCACGCGTGGACGCGGAAATCTATCACTACGGCTGGGTAAGGCCGCCGCATCTGATGCAGAATAAAAGAAAAGCTCTGGATTCAGTTCACTGGGGAAGCAATAAGGCGCAGGAATATTACGATAAAGCGCCGAAATATTTTGACTATGGCCCGCTGGATCGTCTTGAAAATTTTAATGAAACTCATCCGGCCGTTATGAAGGAACGTATTACCAGGCTTGACTGGCAGGATAAGTTACAGTTGTCGGGAAAGCCGAACGCGTACAGGCTTCCGCATAAGCATGAACTTCTGAAAACCCGAACGATCTCCTTTATAGAAAAAAACATCCTACGCGGCAGACAGCTGGGCGGATTCAGGAATTATATATTATTGGATCAATTTTAAGAGTGACCGGTAAGGAAATTTCCTGATGCATTTAAAATATTACGAACGTCTGATCAAAAAATGGTTTCGCCTGCCTTTGTTTCTTGTTTATTTTTTGTCTTTTCTGTCCCGCCGGGATAAAAAAGTCTGGATTTTTGGAACATATAACAGAGCTTTTAATGACAATACAAAATATATGTATTTGTTCATCGAAAAAAATTTCCCGGCCATCACTCCGGTCTGGCTTTCAAAAAGCCGAGACAGCGCGGAGAAATTTAGAAAATCAGGGATTAACGCGTATTATCGATTTAGCCTGGAAGGTATAAAATACCTTTTGGCCGGTAAGTTTTATTTTTGTAATACAAATCTTGGCGATCTCAATTATTGGCTTTCGGGGGGCGCGGTTTATATAAACTTTTGGCACGGGGTTCCCTTAAAAAAGATTGAATTTGACATCACCAAAGGAAGTATTGCCTGGAAATACCAATCATCAACAAAGTTAATGCGATGGATAAAAGCGGTTAGTTTTCCGGAGCTGTATCGCAGACCGGATCACCTGCTGGTTCCGTCTGCCGAGTTGCTGCCGGTATTCAAAAGAGCGTTCCGGATAGGTGATTCAAACGCGGTGTACGGCCCGTATCCCAGAAATTCAATTTTCAATTATGACAAGACGCGGCTCAGGGAAATTATCAGCAAACACGAGGATAAATCGGCGCTGTCTATTTTGGATCGTCTGAATTCCTTTGAAAAAGTTATTTTTTATCTGCCGACATTCAGGGATGGAAACAACGATTTTTTGCAGGATTCAGGTATCGATATTGATAGACTGAATGATACGCTAAAAAAACATAATTATTGTCTGCTTGTTAAATTTCATAGCAATACGAAGTTACCCGCGGATCTTTTCAGCAGGTTGACACATATACTTCAACTGAGCAATCAGATGGATATTTATCCGCTGTTGCCATTTACGGACGCGCTATTGACAGACTACTCATCCATTTATGTGGATTATCTTCTGCTGGATAAGGAAATCATCTTTTTCCCGTTCGATATAAAGGAGTATATGCAGAAAAGCCGTGAATTTTATTATAATTTTGATGAAATCACACCGGGTGTTAAATGTTATGATTTTAAAACCCTGCTGTCACAAATCGAAAACTTAAACGATTTGGATTTCAGGAAAGAAAGGGAAAATATTCGAACCAGGATCTGGAAGACAAACCGGATTGAAGACCTGAAAGCATTGACTGAAGATCTGATTAAAAAGCATTAAAACTCTTGGTGAATTGTTCTTGGAATAAGGAAAATTTTATTATTATGAAAACTGATGCGATGTCCGGAAAAGTAACGCTGATTATCACCGTTTACAACAGATCTCACTTCCTCCGAAGCGCTCTGCTGGCTTTGCGAAGTCAATCATTCAAAATTGATGAGTTGATCATATCGGATGACGGTTCAAGCGAAGATATTATTTCTGTGATAAAGGAATCTCTTTCCGGTCTGGATTGCGCGGTAAAGTTTGTGCGACAGGATGACAAAGGATTTCGCCTCGCTAAATGCAGAAATAACGCCATAAGGGAGGCTGAAGGCGATCAACTGATTTTTATTGATCAGGATATCGTCTATACAAAAAATTATCTGAAAACCTTCACCGATAATCAAGAAAAAGGCGTTTTTTTGGTCGCTTATCCGGTCCGGCTCAGAGAAGATCAGACGAACCAGCTTACTGAAAAGATGATAGAGGATGCGGATTATTCATCCCTGATCAGTCCGGAGCAAAGAAAAAAGATCCATAAACAGTACTATTCGGATTTGTTTGAATATTATTTGAAAAAAACGTTAAGAACCAAAGGTCATAAACCGAAATTACGGGGCGGAGTTTTTGCGATCGGGAAAGAGGATATTTTGAAAGTTGACGGATTTGATGAGAATTATCAGGGATGGGGTAATGAAGATGATGATTTGGGGAGACGTTTATACAAAGCGCGTATAATAGGAAAGAATGTCTTCTATGATGACTACCCGATTCATCTTTATCATCCGACGTTTCATGTGGACGGTAAACGGGTTAATCAGGAATATTACCAGACCCGGATCAAGGAAATCCGCAACGGGAAATACCGCGCGGTTCACGGAGTTTCAAATCCGCTGGGTGATGAGAAAATTGAAGTTATACGGCTAAGATAGGCACATGGAAAAACTTTCAATTGTTATAATTACAAAAAATGAAGAATCAAATATCGGCCGCTGTTTAAAATCTGTGCGATGGGCTGATGAAATAGTGATCATTGATTCGGGTTCCACCGACAGGACGCTGGAAATTTGCCGGGATTATTCCTGTGTGATCACCTCTTCCGAATGGCTTGGATTTGGCCGGACAAAACAACTCGCGGTGTCAACAGCCTCTAATAACTGGCTGTTCTCTATTGACGCCGATGAAGAAATGACACCGGAGCTTGCCGATAAAATTCGCCGGTTATTGTCAGACAATACTCATAAAAACGGATACAGAATCAGAAGGATGTCATTTTATCTTGGGAAACTTATTCGGCATTCGGGGTGGAACCGTGATTATCCCCTGCGTCTGTTTAACAGAAAATATGGCAATTTTAATGAAAAAGATGTGCATGAGTCTGTGGAAATTGAGGGTGATATCGGAAAACTGAATGAACCTTTGCTTCATTATACTTATCCGACCATTTCTTCGCATCTGATCAAAATGGATCGGTACACATCCATCGGAGCGGAAGTATTATCTCGAAAAGGTAAAAGAGTATCGATACCCGGCGTGGTATTCAGGGGTATGGTAAAATTTATAAAAATGTATATCATCCAGGCCGGCATGATGGATGGACGGGAAGGGCTCGTTCTTGCTCTAAATTCAGCTTACGGCGTTTATCTGAAATATCTCAAATTATGGAAACTAAATCACTGAAAATATTGCATATCGATACGGCAAAAGAGTGGCGCGGAGGGCAGCAGCAGGCTGTTTATCTGCACCGGTCACTTATTGAAAAGGGATATTCATCAAATCTTGCATGTCAGCCCGGTTCACGATACGAATCTTATTGTATCGAAAACCAGGTGCCTTATTTTGCAGTAAAGATGCGCGGGGAGTACGATTTTGTTTCGGGATGGAAGATTGCGGGATACTGCCGGAAAAATCGCATTCATATTATTCACGCGCATTCAGCGCACGCGCTGGCAATCGGTTTATGGGCAAAAATGTTTTATTCGGATATAAAACTGATCGCCGCGAGAAGAGTGGATTTCAGTATCCGGAAAAATATTTTTAGTGTTCTGAAATATAATAATAATTATCTGGATAAAATAATTTGCGTATCCGATAATATTAAATCAGTTCTTGTTGCTGACGGATTACCGGCGCATAAAATTACGACTGTTCATAGCGGGATCGACCAGCATAAATTTGACAACATTCGGGTTCCCGATGACTTTCTTCAGGAATGGAAAATTCCGGCCGGTAATATAATCGTTGGAACCGTCGCCGCCATTGTGGGGCATAAGGACTATCCCACCTTATTAAGGGCAGCGCGTATTGTCACGGATACGAATCCCAATGTAACATTTATGGCGCTTGGCGGCGGAACAGATGAAGAAAAGGTGAAGTCAGTGGCAAAGGAACTGGAACTTGGCGGTAAATTTATATTCGCGGGGTTTCAAAAAGAAGTGGGTCTCTTCCTTAAGAGTTTTGATATATTCGTCCTGGCTTCAAAGCTGGAAGGGCTCGGAACATCTATTCTTGACGCGCAGTCGGTTGGTTTACCGGTCATTGCCACAAAAACAGGAGGTATTCCTGAGGCGGTGTATGACGGTGTAAACGGTTTGCTTGTTCCACCGCAAAATCCCGCCAGACTCGCGGAAGCTATGTTAAAATTAATTGATGATGAAGAGAAACGGAAGGAATTAGGGCGAAAAGCACTGACCACCGTTGAAAATTTTGATATCAGAAAGACGGTTGAGAAAACAATCAGGGTTTATGAGAGCCTTATTGAAAGACAGCCGGGCAGCTGATTATATGATGAAAGTAGTCCAAAACGATGAAACCAAATAAAATTTTAATTATACAAACAGCATATCTTGGCGATGTTATTCTGATTACACCTCTAATAAGGGCAGTCAGTGAACTTTTTCCGGAAGCCGTAATTGATGCGATGGTTATTCCACAAACAAAAGGTGTCCTCGAAAATAATCCATATCTGAGAAATGTCATCACATTTGATAAACGGAACAATAAATTGACCGCGTTCTGGCGTACCGTCAAGAATATCCGTAAGAATGAGTATGATCTGGCTATATCCCCGCATAGTTCTATAACCACCGCCTATCTCATGAAATTGGGCGGTATAGAAGAGCGTTTGGGATTTGACCGCTGGCAGGCGGCAAAACATCTGACGAAAAAAGTGCCCCATATTAACAATGTTCATAAGATCAAAAGGATATTGCACTTGTTGACGGTATTTACTGACCGCGAATTTGATATGCAGAGTGAATTGTTTCCGGATGAAGCGATGAATAAGCGCGCCGGGAAAATAATTTCCGGTTTACCGTTTCCAGGACGGCCGGTTATCGCAATCGCTCCCGGTTCTGTCTGGTTTACAAAACGATGGCCGGAAGAATATTACAGCCGTTTGGCGGGAATGCTGCATGATGAAAAATTTAATATGATCTTTATCGGCGCCGGAAATGAATATGAATTAAACGAAAAAATCATAAATGATTCAAAATCTGCCGCCGTTAATCTAACCGGAAAAACAAATATACTGGAATCCGCGGCGATTATACAAAATTGTGATCTGATGATTTGTAATGACAGTGGTCCGCTTCATATTGCCAACGCGATGCAGACAGATGTCTTCGCGTTCTTCGGTCCCACCGTTCGTTCCATAGGATATTTTCCATTTAGGGAAAACGATATTGTCTTTGAAATTGATCTTGATTGCCGGCCATGCAGCAGTCACGGTGGAAGCGCGTGCCCGCTAAAACATCACAATTGTATGAAAGAAATCTTACCTGAACAGGTCTTGTCGCGCGTCAGGCAAAAATTCGGGGATGTTTAAATGGTTGTACCCTATTACATTTATAAATATCCCTATAAAGCCGCATGGTATCTCTTGAGATTACTAAGAGTTCATCATCCGGCGGTGGTGTGCTATATTGCAGAACCATTGGACTATGTTCTGTTCGAGACCATACAAAAATATCTTCCGCCTGTTCATCTGGCGGCGGCGAAAGAAGCCCGTCCGTTTCTTAAAGCAAGGGGAATCAATCCGGGGAGAATTCCATCATTTCCCGACGCGGTCATCATGTTCAGGCATGCCGCGCATAAATTTCCTGTTAACAAGATAGTAAAAATCGGATTAAGGCATGGTCCTTACCATTTTAAGAAATTCACAAGAGCCGCTAATTACAACGCGTTTGATGTATTTATGATGACAAGTGAAAGGGAAGTGGAATTAGGCCGGAGAATCGGGATTAAATCAGCCGTATCCGTCGGATTTCCAAAACTTGATCCCTTGTTCAACGGTGTTTATGATGATAAAAATTTAGAATCGGTCAGAACAAAAACGGGAATTGACAACAAAAAAAAGACAGTCATTTTTACGGCGACTTATGATGCGTCGAGTATGTCAGCCATTGAAAAGTGGATAAACGAACTGGAAGGTCTTTCAAATCAATATAATATTCTCGTTACCGTGCACGCCTGGACATCAAAAAAATATGTCAATCGGCTTAAGTCGTTAAAAAATATCTATTTTATAGAAGATGTGGATATTTTGCCGTATCTTGCGATTTCAGACATACTTATCGGAGATGTAAGTTCAATAATCGCCGAGTTCTGCGCGCTCGATCGTCCTATAGTCACGTTCAGCGTTAAAAAGGCAAGAAGAAGCGTTCCGGAAATATTTGACATTCTTGAAGACATAAGCATAAAAATTGAAGAAAGCGCGCAATTAAAAAGGGCTATCGAAGAAGGATTATCGGCTCCCGGAGAAAAAAGTGAACAACGCCGGAGAGCCAATACAATTATTTATGACAAGCTTGACGGTCAGGCGGGAAAGAGAGCCGCTGAGATCATAAAAAAATGGATTCCCGAACTGGTGGAATGACGCCCGAATAACTATTTTTAACAAAAATGAACTTTGAAGAGCAGAGATGAAATTATATTTTAAAATATTAGCATTCATGAAGCCCTACTGGAAGCACATAATTCTGGCTGTCTTCCTGACCCTACTTTACGTAGGTTTTAACAATCTCTCACTATGGATTTCGGTTGATTTTATGCGCGAGCTGTTTTCACCGGAGACGGTTGTGTCGGTAGAAAATGTTCAGCCTGAAAGTGCGGATAATTCTATAATTCCCTCCGAACAAAAGAAAGATAAAATCAAGAATATGTTCGGATTTAGCGCCAATCTGAGTATTTATGATAAGATGAATTTATATATTAAGAGCGTAATTATTCAGGACGATCGCTCCGACACTCTCATAGTGGTGTGTTTTGTCATTTTTCTGTCATTTCTTTTAAAAAATATCACACAATACGGTCGCAGGGTTTTATTGAGTTTCATTGAAATAAATATTGTTGTGAATATAAGAAATAAATTGCATAAAACTTTGCTGCGTCTGCCATTGTCGTTCTTTGAAAAAAGGCATAGCGGTGACCTCACATCAGTGGCTTTTAATGATGTTAACGCGGTTAATACGGTACTGGATAAGAGCTTCGGTAATATGATTCTTTCACCGGTACAGATATTGGCCAATATTGTGATCTTGTTTTTGATCAGCTGGAAGCTGTCACTGATCACCCTTACTATCATTCCGGTCAGCGCGTACGTGATTGTCAAGATCGGTCAAAGTATGCGCCGTAAGAGCAGGCGGGTTTTTAAACAGATCGGCAATGTGGTTTCAACTTTTCAGGAAGCGGTTTCAGCGATTCGTATTGTAAAGGCCTTCACCAACGAGCCGCGGGAAGAAAAAAACTTTGAAAACGCCAACAAGGAATATTTCAGGAAGTATTTTCGCGCTCAGAAAATGAATTATGCGACCTCACCGGTTAATGAGACGCTTCAGGTATCAATTCTTGTTTTCCTTTTATGGTACGGCGGTAATCTTGTGTACTCTAATCAGGGACTTTCCGCGGAAGATTTTATCCGCTTCCTCGTTTTTCTCTTTACTATGTTTCAGCCGCTGAAAGAGTTATCAGGCATAAATAACACCATCCAGACCGGACTAGCCGCGGCGGAAAGAATTTTCGCGGTCATTGATTCCGAGCCTGAGGTTTATGAAAAACCAAATGCAATCCAATATGATGAATTCAACAAAAATATTAAACTTGAGAATGTCTCATTCAAATACAATGAATCCGGAGAAAATGTATTAAAAAATATTAATCTGACGATCCAAAAAGGAGAAATGGTTGCTTTTGTGGGACATAGCGGATCGGGTAAAACGACACTGGTTAATCTACTACCCCGTTTTTATCAAAATACAGACGGTAAAATTACTCTGGATGGAATCGATATTCGGGACATGACACTGCATTCCCTGCGCAAAAAAATGGGAATAGTGACTCAGGAAACCATATTGTTTAATGAAACTGTCCGGTATAATATCGCTTACGGACTTGAAAATATCGGTGAAGATCAGATCATAGAAGCGGCGAAGGCTGCAAATGCCTGGGAGTTCATCGTTAATCTGGAAAACGGACTCGATTCTCATATCGGTGAGAAGGGTACACGTCTGTCCGGTGGTCAAAAGCAAAGACTTTCTATCGCGCGGGCTCTGTTAAAAAATCCGCCTATACTAATTCTTGACGAAGCAACATCGGCATTGGATACGGAATCGGAACGGCTGGTGCAGGAAGCGATAGACCGATTACTGGAAAGCCGGACGGTACTTGTGATCGCGCACAGGCTCTCCACTATTACGAACGCGAGTAAGATAGTGGTCTTAAATAACGGCGTGATAGAAGGAGTCGGCACACACAATGAGCTCTTACAAACCAATGAAATTTACCGGACGTTAAGTAAAAATCAGTTTATCACCAAAACAACAGAGGAAGAAACGGCTGATCGCACATAAAAGTCATAATAATGAAATCATCGGTTTCTATTTGTTATTCTGACTGAAATACCAGTCTGTGAACCCGGAAATTCCTTCTGCAATGCTTGTGGATGGTTTGTAACCAAGAAGATTTTTTGCCTTTGTGACATCCGCGAATGTTTCGATCACATCCCCGGGCTGCATCGGTAAAAGTACTCTTTTTGCCTTCTTTCCTACGGCATTTTCTATTTCTGTGATTAAATCGCTGACACTGATGGTCCGCGATTCACCGAGGTTGATCACTTCAAAGCCGCTCACATTCAACATAGCCTGTTTTATGCCGTCGATAATATCCGTAATATAAGTAAAGTCTCTTCTTGGTATGCCTTCGCCATATACCGGTACCTGGCCTCCTTCATCGATCAGCCGTGTGAATTTATGAATCGCCATCTCCGGACGCTGCCGCGGACCATATACCGTAAAAAAACGCAGCGCGAAAATGTTCATATTATAAAGATGATGATAATTATAACAAATGAGTTCACCGGCCTTTTTTGACGCCGCGTAAGGAGATATGGGTTCATCCACGGGATCCGTTTCAGAAAACGGCACTTTTTTATTGTTGCCGTAAACAGATGAAGATGAGGCGAAGATAAACTTACCGATTTTATGAGTTTTTGATAATTCCAGTAAATTGGTTGTACCTTCGATATTGGTTTTCATATACCCGGCCGGATCATCGATTGATGGCCTGACCCCGGCTTTCGCGGCAAGGTGTACAATCATATCGGGATTATGTTTGCTGAATATTTTTTCCAGAGACTCATGATCGAGTATGTCTGTCCGGTAAAGATGAAAATTCCTATAATCCATGGCTCGCGAGATATTGTTTTCTTTAATTTTTCTATCGTAAAACGAGTCGAAATTATCTATGGCAATAACTTCCATATTCTGATCGAGCAGCGTATCGGCCAGGTTTGATCCTATAAATCCGGCGCCGCCGGTAACCATTATCTTCACTTTGTCTTCTCCATATCAAAATCTGTTTAATAAAATGATCTGAAAATTAGGAAAAAATGCGTATTTTTCAAAATGTCTGTGATATTTATAAAAATGCGGTCTTTCTGCTTTTTTATAATTTTGTCCGTCGATACGGGGAATTATGATGATGGTTTTTTAATTATAATTTTGCAAATGATTCGATAAAAACAGCTCCGGTTCTGAGGCGGCATAACAAATTTTGCTTCAGATGAATTAAAACTTATTGTGTATAATTCACGTAGATAATATATTGCTGATTTGATGGAGATGCTCATGAATAAAAAATTACCGCTTTTTCGGCATGTTATTACACCGCTCTTTTTCCTGATCATAAATATCCATGCCCAGGATTCCACCGAACATATTAATCACCTTGCGCATCCGGATACGCTGACTGATTCGTTAATGACGGAAACAGAGGACTCAACAGAATCCGTTCTTATCATCCTCGATTCATCGGCGGTTGACAGCCCTAAAGCGGATGATGTAGGGATCATTAAAGCGGTCGGTGATACAATTAAACCGGAGAATCAAGATAAGAAGATCGATCTACCAAAAAAATCTTCGAAAATAAACAATCATGCTTTTGAAGTCGGTGAAAAACTAAAGTTTAAGATACGGTTTGGATTTATCAGAGCGGGAACAGCCGAAATGAAAGTTCTTTCTAAAAAGCAGAAAGAAAAGCGTATGGTGTATCACATCCAAACCACGGCAAAAAGCGTTTCAGCCTTTAACTGGATGTACAAAGTTGATGATGTCGTTAATACTTATATGGATACGGATGGTTTGTATCCAATCCGCTTCGAGAAAAAGTTGAGGGAAGGCGGATATAAGGCGGACCTGTTCGTGGATTATATTCCTGAAAATTCAACGGCCAAAGTTGAATTTATTCGTTATGAAAAAAATATGAAAGAAAAAAGCCGTAAAAATTTTTCTATTAAAACCCCAAAATATGTACAGGATGTACTGTCCGCTTTTTATTTTATCCGGAATATGGATATTGAAGTCGGGAAATCCATATTTATGAGCAATCATGATAAAGACAAAGTTTATGATCTTGAAGTCAAGGTTTATGAAAAGGAGATAATCGAAGTTGAAGCCGGACGATTCAGATGTCTTGTGGTGGAGCCTATGATGAAAGGCGAGGGTTTATTTAAACAAAAAGGAAGTTTGAAAATTTGGTTGACTGATGATGACAGGAAAATTCCTGTTCAAATGACCAGTGAAATTCTTGTGGGACATATAACTACTGAACTGATTAAAATTGAAGGTGTGAAAGGAGAAATCAAAGCAAAATTAGATTGATATTAGTGTTTATAATACTTCGTTATATTTTTCCCCCATTTTAAATCTGAATGTTTCGATCAGAATTTCCCTGCTGACCAATATTTACCTATCCTTAAAATTTGCTTAAAACAGAGAATCTCTGGAATAAATTCGTCCAAATTTTGATTACACATAACGATTGGAAAATAATAAATAAATTCAAAATTGAAGGAGATAAAAAATGTCACATTTATTGCCGGAACTTCCATATTCTTATGATGCGCTGGAACCATACATCGATGCCCGAACCATGGAAATCCATCATGGCAAACATCATGGAGGCTATGTAAACAATTTAAACGGCGCGTTAAAAGAGTTTAATGATCTGCAGGATAAATCACCGGAAAAATTGCTGTCAGAAATAAAAACTTTGCCGGACAGTATCCGCACAGCTGTTCGGAATAACGGTGGCGGTCATTGGAATCATTCGTTCTTCTGGAAACTCATGGGGCCAAAGGCCGGTAAAGAGCCCACAGGCGATCTCGCCAATGCCATTAAAAATTCCTTTGGGGCCTTTGACAAATTTAAATCTGATTTCATAAAAGCGGGCGCTACAAGATTTGGATCCGGATGGGCATGGTTGATTATAAACAAGAGCGGGAAACTTGAAGTATGTTCAACTCCAAATCAGGATAATCCGCTTATGGATGTTGCTGAAGTTAAGGGCCGGCCGATTCTGGGAGTGGATGTCTGGGAGCATGCTTATTATCTTAAATATCAGAATCGCAGACCCGATTATCTGGAGGCGTTTTTTAATGTGATCAACTGGAATGCTGTCGCTGACCAGTATGATATGTATAAAAAATAGAATAGAATTTTAATCAATCCGAAGCCCGACTTTTTAGTGCGGGCTTTTTTTATTGTATTTTAATAACGATTTGTAGTTAATTTTTTTATATTTGGACTGTTCTTTTTGAGATAAATCTTCCGGGGAAAAATATATGGGTACAGTCATCAACGTGATTACTGTTTTTATCGGCAGCGCCATCGGTTATTTTTTACGGTCAAAATTTTCGGAGTCGCTCAAGCAACAAATGCTGTATGGTATCGGACTGGTTACTATCCTGCTTGGTATCCAAATGGGACTTAAAACGGAAAATATTCTGATACCTTTAGGAGGTTTGCTGCTTGGAGGAATATTTGGTCATCTTATCAAAGTGGATAAAGGTCTGGAAAATTTCGCCACAGTTCTTAAAACCCGCTTTGCGGATAAGATAGACGGTAATGGAAATTTTATGGAAGGATTCATCACAGCCAGTCTGATTTTTTGTGTTGGGCCGATGACGATTCTGGGTTCAATTAATGATGGACTGAACGGAGATTATCAGTTATTGGCTATTAAATCGGTACTGGACGGATTTACTTCGATTGCATTAACCGCGTCGCTGGGCATAGGGGTGGGTTTCTCGATTATCACCATCATTATTATTCAGGGAGGATTTACTGTTTCCGCGTACTATCTCAGCAGCTTTTTCTCAACAGAAATAATTAACGAAACCACCGCGGTCGGAGGTCTGATTATCATAGGTTTAGGAATATTGATTCTTGATATTAAAAAAATTAATATCGCGAACTTTTTACCGGCTATTTTTATAACGCCCCTGATTGTCAAAATAGCGCGAATTTTTCTATGAAAAAAAAAATCGGTTTTTGGACTGCTTTAGCCTTGACGATAGGAAATATCATCGGTGTCGGTATTTTTACGACCACCGGTTATCTCGCGGGAAAAATTCAGAATCCCTATTTTATTTTGCTGGCATGGGGGGTTGGCGCCGTATATGCCTATACCGGCGCGAAGACGTACGGAATTCTTGCCGGTCATATGCCCTATCAGGGAGGCGACTACGCCTATTTCAAGGAGCATTATCATCCTTACTTCTCTTATCTTTTTGGCTGGTCGGCCATATTTATCACTTACACCGGATCGATCGCCGCGCTTGGAATCGGCTCCGCCCATTATCTGAATGATGTTTTTCCAAATTTGGGCCTTAATTATTCTATTTTTTCAATCGGCATTTCCGGTGACTATTTTTTTTCACTTGACGGATTTAAAATTGCCGGAATTTTAAGCATTATCATCCTGACATATCTGAATTATCTGGGAATACAAACAGGAGGCCGCACTCAGATTGTTCTAACGGCCGCCATTGTATTTTTGATGATCACTTTTATCTTTATCGGACTAATTGACGGCGCAACCGGTTTTGTAAACAACCCTGAAGCGGAAGTGTATCCCTCATGGAATTCATTTTCCGTGGGATTGGTTGCTGTCTTATTCACTTATATGGGATGGACAACCGTAAACTACATTGCCAATGAAGTCGAATCGCCCAAAAAGATTATTCCGAAGGCGTTGATTACAGGAATCATCGTCGTTGTAGCTGTTTATCTTGGCATTAATTATGTGTTTCTAAGTGTCCTTTCGCCGGCGGAGCTCTCAGATAAGATTAATTCAGCCAGTCTTGTGGCCGGGAAACTATGGGGACCACAGGCGACAAAGGCAATCGCGGCAATGATCTTAATCGCGATTTTAAGCAGTCTCAATTCAACGGTTTTGTCCGGTCCCAGAATTTACCAGGCCATGTCCCGCGATGGTTATTTATGGAGCGGGCTGGTGAAAGAGCACAAGAAATATGCGAGTCCCGCGGCTGCGTTGTGGACGCAGTGCGTCTGGTCGATTGTTTTAATGCTTTCGGGAACATTTAATCAGCTCCTAACGATTGTTGTGGCGGCCATCCTGCTGTTCTCGATTATGTCGGGAACTATTTCGTTCAAAATTATGTTATATTCGGCGAAATTAAAGCTTGGCGCCGTCATTTCCGTCACAATCTATTTGTTGCTTTGCGCCCTGATCTTATTTAATATTCTCTATTCGAATTTTATTGAATCTCTGATTGGCTTGATTATATTATTGGTGTCCTATCCATTTTATAAAATACAAACGGTTGGACGGACTTAGATCAAGAGATCGCGCGAGATGTAAATCTCGAAATTAACTTGCAATAAGATATTATAACTCTTATATTTTGCATTTCGGTTAAGTGGGTCTCTCAGCCCACTTTTTTGTTATCTGGAGAATTGATTTGGATATTAGAGAGAAACTGGAACAAATTGTAAAATCAATATGCAGCGATCTAAATTTGGTTCTGGTAGAGATAAAGTATAAAGGTGACGCGAAAAATCCTATCTTTCAGGTTTTTGCTGATAGTGAGCAGGGAATCACCATGGGGGAGTGTGAGAACTTGTCCCGGGAAATAAAAGATGAGATTGATATGGATGACTTGTTCCCTGAAAAATATAGATTGGATGTTTCATCGCCCGGAATCGACAGACCGCTTGTTGAAGATTATGAATTCAAAAAGAATATCGGGCAGGAATTATTAGTCCGGATGAATCTTGATCATGATGGAATAGAATATACCGGCAAGCTGTTAGAGTTCGATTCTGATGAGATTCGGTTACAGGATCGGCGTAAAAATATTATTAAAATAAGTCGACCTGCGATTGATCAGGCAAAAGTTAAATTAAAATGGTAATCTTTGGGAGGATAAAAGATTGTTATGAATAGTGAGATAATGGAAGCCATTACTCAAATCGCCAAGGATAAAAAAATTGAGAAAGAGCATCTCAGGGATATGCTGGAAAATATTTTTATTCAGCTCATCCAAAAGAGATACGGCGTTTCCGATAATTTTGATGTTATTGTGAACATCGATAAGGGTGATATTGAGATCTATCAGGAGAAAACTGTAGTTGAAGAAGTAGAAGATCCCGTATCGCAAATTGACCTGGAGTCAGCCAGAAAAATTGATCCCGATGCAGAGATTGGTGAGGATATCGTAGAAGTCATTGATCCCATTTCTTTCGGGAGACGCTTGATCGTGACCGCAAAGCAGAATCTGAATCAGAAAATACGTGATTTTGAACGTGACAATATTCTCGGGGAATATAAAAATAGAATCGGCGAGATCATCATTGGTGATATTCATCAAATGCAGAAACGCGGAATTTATATCAATGTAGATAAAACAGAGGTTTACCTCCCGCGGGAAGAGCAGATTTACAACGAGCGTTTGAGAAGAGGTGATACAATGCGTTGTATCATTAAAGAAGTAAGAAATCAGGGACGCGGTCCGGAAATTATTGTCAGCCGCGCCGATAAAAATTTCCTGGTACGGTTGTTCGAGCTGGAGGTTCCTGAGATATACGATGGTATCGTTGAGATAAAACGGGTTGCCAGAGATGCGGGAGACCGTTCAAAAATCGCCGTTGAATCCATCGACCGGCGGATCGATCCTGTCGGCGCGTGCGTCGGTATGAAGGGAGTCAGAATTCAGGCCATCGTGAAGGAATTAAATAACGAAAAAATCGATATAATTAATTTTTCCACCGAGCCTGAAATATTTATTTCACGGGCGCTGGCGCCTGCCAAGCCGGTTAAAATTATTGTAAACCGTGATGATAACATGGCGGTTGCGGTAATCCCGGATGATCAGATGTCGCTGGCAATCGGTAAAGGTGGACAAAATTTGCGGCTCGCGTCTGAAATAACCGGTTATCAAATCGAACCGATCCGTGAATCAGAATATAAAACAGAAAGCAGTCAGACCTATACCGCCATCGAGGATGTTACAGAACTGCCGGAAGCATTGAAGAATAAGCTTCTTGATGCTGATGTTCTGGATGTATATGAAGTGTCTGAACTTGGGGAAGAAGGTCTTAAAAAAATATCCGGAATCGGACCAAAGTCTGTCGAAAAAATTCTGGAAATTATTCAAAAATATTTACCTGAAGGACAGCCTGAAACTGAATAACCTGTTTCAGAAATTTAAAAGGACTATATTATAGAATTTGGAGTGTAAATGGCGGTTGGTAAAAAATACAAGCTATTTAAAATTTGCAAAGAACTGAATCTCGGACATGAAACGATAAGTGATTTCCTGCAAAAAAAAGGAATTAAGGTTGCGGGGCCGAATACACCTATCGATGAAGAAATTTATATCGATATACTAGAGAAGTTTGCAACGGACAAGGCGAAAGCCGAAGTGCTGAAGGCTCGTAAAGAAAGCATGAGCCAGCCGGAAAGCGCTTTGACTGAGGAAACTGATCAGGAAAAAGAAGTTCAGAGCGATTCTGCTTATATGAAAGCCATTAAAAAGTCCATTGCTGATGGTGCCGAGGCTTTAAGCAAACCTCCTGTAGATAAAAAGAAAGCAGAGCCCAAAAAGAAAAAAGACGAGATCAAAGTTGATAAGCCAGCCGTCGATGAAGGAGCTCCGTATACGAAAGCTAAAAAACCGAAAAAAGTCGTTGATATTCCAGAAACAAAAGAAATAGAAACGGTATCCGCCAAAGAGGAAATAAAAACTGATCCGGTTGCTGATATATCTGACCGGAAACAACCGGATGTGGTTCAAAAACATCAGGAACCCTTAGTGGAAGCACCTGTAAAGGCAGAAGATGAATCAAGGGTAAAAAAATCGGTTCCGGGGAAAGACAAGGAAAAGAAAAAAACCAACGAAGAAGATGCGTTTCTTAGCGAGAAAGAGAAAAAACGCAGAAAAGCCCTGGAAATGATTCGCAAAGATGGGAAAAAACGTCCGTCACCGGGAAAAGTTGATATTACAAGATCTGATTCTGATGGCGAAGGCGGATCAAGAAAACGCAAAAGCAAGAAACCGAAAAGAAAACAGGTCGATCTTAAGGAAGTTCAGGATAATGTTAAAAAAACACTCGCATCCATTGACAGTAAGGGGCGTAAGCCAAAACGTCATAAGAAGATAAGAGTTGAAAATGGTGAAGAGATTGAAGAAAATATCATCAAGGTAACTGAATTTATTTCCGCTAGTGACCTTGCCAATATGATGGATGTTTCAGTCGCGGAGATTATCACAAAATGTCTGGAACTCGGCCTGGTTGTATCAATAAATCAAAGACTGGATCTGGATACGATTACTCTTCTCGCAGAAGAATATGGGTTCAAAGTAGAAGAACAGTTTGTTTCTGAATTCGCGGAAGATGAGATCGAGGAAGAAGAAGATGATGAACAAAGTCTGAAGCCCAGAGCTCCAATCGTAACGATTATGGGCCATGTTGATCATGGTAAAACCTCGTTGCTGGACTTTTTACGGCATAGTAACATTGTAAGCGGTGAAGCAGGGGGTATAACTCAGCATATCGGTGCTTATGAAGTTGAGTACAATGAAAAACGTATCACCTTTCTTGATACACCCGGTCACGAAGCATTTACGGCGATGCGGGCACGAGGCGCGCAGGTAACGGATATTGTAATTCTGATTATTGCTGCGGATGACGCGGTTATGCCTCAAACCGACGAAGCCCTTGATCATGCCAAAGCGGCAGGTGTGAAAATCGTAATTGCCATCAATAAAATTGATAAACCCGGAGCCAATTCGGAAAGAATAAAACAACAGCTGGCAGAAAGAAATGTTCTGGTTGAAGATTGGGGAGGCACATATCAATGTGCTGAAATTTCAGCCAAACTCGGGAAAGGGATTCCTGAATTGCTCGAAAAAGTTCTTCTGGAAGCGGAAATGCTTGATCTTAAAGCCAACCCGGATAGAAATGCGGCCGGACACGTTGTTGAGGCGCGTCTTGATAAAGGCAAGGGAGCCATCGCGACCGTTCTCATTCAAAACGGAACACTTAAAGTTGGCGATAATTTTATAGCTGGACAATATTACGGAAAAGTCAGGGCGTTGTTTAATGAATCGGATGATCGTATTAAAAAGGTCGGTCCTTCCCAGCCGGCGGTAGTTGTCGGGTTTATGGGCGTTCCTCAGGCAGGTGATAAATTTGTTGTGATGAACGATGAACGCGCCGCAAGAGATATCGGTGTTAAACGGCAGCAATTAAGACGTGAACAGGACTCGAGAAAAGTAAAATTGAAAACACTTGATCAAATTTCTGAGCAGATCAAGCTTGGCGCTGTAAAAGACCTGAATATTCTCGTTAAAGCGGATGTGGACGGTTCGGCGGAAGCTCTGGCCGATTCACTGATAAAATTGAATACGTCAGAAGTGCAGGTGAATGTGATACGTAAAGCAGTCGGTCCCGTTTCTGAAAACGATATTCTTCTCGCCGCCGCGTCAGATGCTGTTATAATCGGATTTAATATCCGCACGAATACAAAGGCGAAGGAACTTGCTGAAAAAGAAGATGTAGATATCCGTCATTATCGTGTTGTCTATGACGCGATAAACGAAGTGAAATTGGCGCTTGAAGGTCTCCTTGAGCCGGAAGAATCAGAAGCGGTTCTGGGGCAGGCAGAGGTCAGAGAAACTTTCAAAATATCACGTCTTGGTGTGATCGCGGGTTGTTATGTGCTCAACGGGAAAATATTGCGAAATAACAAAGTACGCCTGATCAGAGATGATAAGGAAATTTATTCCGGAAATATAGCATCGCTCAAAAGATTTAAGGAGGATACGAGAGAGGTAGCATCGGGATTTGAATGCGGAATCCAGATCGAAAATTATAATGACCTTAAAATCGGTGATATCATTGAATCGTATCAGATTTCTAAAGTTAAGAGACATTTGGCATAAAGAATGCGTATGTTTGTCGGAGTACTGACAACAGAAATTCTGATTCCCGGAAGCGCGTCACTCAAAGATAAACGCGTTGTCCTCAACAGGATTCGTGACCGGGTTCGGAAAAAATACAATGTTTCGGTCGCGGAAATCGATTATAATGATAAATGGCAGCGTTCTTTGATCGCCTTCGCGATTGTCTCATCCGATAAATCGTTTACGGATCAGATGATGCAAAAAATATTCCGGGATCTCGACAATGAGATGGAATTTGAAATAATAAAATATCAATTTGATTATAGATAGATTTTATGGCTCAGCAAAGAAGACAGGATCGCTATTCGGGCGCTCTGAAAAAAGCGCTTGGTTCGATCATTGATTTAAAAGTAAAGGATCCGGAAAAAGGAATGATCACATTGACAAATGTGAAAATTTCTCCCGATCTTAAAATCGCGAGCGTTTATTATACGGTGCTTGGAGACGACCTGCAGAAAGAGAAGACATCTAAAGTGCTTAAACGTTCTGCATCCTTTATCAGAAATGAGCTCCGGTCGACAATCACGGCGCGATGGTTACCGGAATTGCGCTTTTTCTATGATGAATCAATAGAATACGCGGCGCGAATAAATAGTCTTTTGAAAAAAATCGAGAATGATTCCGATTCTGAAAAAAAATAGCGTTATGTCCGGGGACGGGCTCGAAAAAGGATTTTTAGTTCTTATAAATAAGGAAGAGAACTGGACTTCCTTTGATGCGGTAAAGAAAATCAGAAATTATCTGAAAGTTAAAAAAGTCGGCCATGCGGGAACGCTTGATCCATTTGCGACAGGTTTGTTGATTATCGGAGTGGGAAAAGGTACGAAAATGATGGCTGATCTGAGCGGACTTTCAAAAACATACCGCGCCTTGATTAAATTTGGAATTGAAACCGATACATATGACCGGACAGGAAATATAGTGAGGGAGACCGCAACGGATCATCTGGAATTGTCCGGGATAGAAAGCGCGATTCAGAAGATGACCGGAAATCTGGAGCAGGTACCTCCCATGTATTCCGCGAAAAAGGTAAACGGACAGACACTATATAAACTGGCGCGTAAAGGGGTTGAGATTGAACGAAAACCAGTAAATATAACGATTCATGAAGCGCGGTTGTTATCCTGGGAAAACCCTTTACTGAGTTTAGATCTTAATGTTTCGAAGGGAACATATATCCGGTCTTATGCGCATGAGCTGGGAGAAATACTGGGAGTAGGAGCCTGTCTGGAAGAATTGGAAAGATCCTCAATTGGTCAGTATAAACTCGAAGACAGTTTTACTATCAATGAATTTATCGGATATTGGAAAGAGTTAGCGGCATAATAGATATGGAAATTATTGACGGAATAGAAAATATATATAGTAAATTTCCCTGCGCGATTACGGTCGGAACCTTTGACGGAATTCATTTAGGTCACAAGAAGATTATTGCCCGGCTAATGGCGATAGCGAATGAAAAGAAACTATGTTCCACAATGGTTACATTTCATCCTCATCCAAAATTAGTCGTGAAGAGTAAGTTTAAAGAAGCTGTAAAACTCATAACCGACAAAGACGAAAAGATCGAAATTATCAGGGAAAGCGGTATTGATCGGTTAGTGATTATCAAGTTTGATCATGAATTTTCTCAAACCAATTACCGCCAATTTGTTAAATCAATTCTGCTTGAAAAATTGATGGCAAAAGTGGTAGTTGTCGGTTATGATCACGCCTTTGGTAAAAACAGGGAAGGAAATTTTGAAAACCTGCTTCTGCTGAGTGATGAGTTTAAATTTGATGTCGAAAAAGTTGGACCGTTTGAAGTAAATAACCAGGTGATCAGCAGTACGACTATCCGGAACGCCTTAATCGAAGGTGAGGTGGAGAAAGCTGCATTATATCTGGGCAGACTTTACAGTATGTCGGGGGAAGTCGTTCCCGGTGACGGACGAGGAAAAAAACTCAATTTTCACACCGCGAATATAGAGGTGGAGAACCCGAATAAATTGATCCCCGCAAAAGGTGTCTATGCGGTGGATGTCAAACATAACGACCAAATATACAAGGGGATGATGAATATTGGATTCCGCCCGACATTTGGTTTGGATCAGCTAAATATTGAAACCCATATATTTGATTTCAAAAAAGATATTTATGGGGATAAATTAACCGTCTATTTTAAGAAACGCCTTCGCGATGAAATCAAATTCAATTCTGTTGAAGAATTGATAGCTCAACTTGAAATTGATAGACAAAACAGTTTGAATATTTAATTTTGGAGGAAGAAACATGGCTTTAACAAAAGCTGAAAGATCAGAATTGGTCAGCAAATACGGCGAAAATGCCAACGATACCGGGAAATCAGAAGTACAGGTAGCATTATTGACCGAGCGTATTAAGTATCTGACCGAACATTTAAAAACACACAAAAAAGATCATCATTCCCGCCGCGGGCTGCTAAAACTCGTTGGTCAAAGAAGAAGATTTCTGCGTTATCTCCAGAAAACAGACGTAATGAGATATCGTAAATTAATTGAAGAATTAGGTATAAGACGATAAGTTGATTATCGCATTTTTGGAGGTTAAATGGTTGTTAGAAAATCGATTGAGTTGAGTGGCAGAACGCTCACAATAGAAACAGGCAGAATGGCGAAACAGGCAGACGGCGCTGTCGTCGTCAGTTATGGCGATACAGTCGTCCTGGTTACCGCGGTAGCGGCGGAAGATCCTTCTCCACATCTGGACTTTTTCCCGTTAAGTGTTGAATACCGTGAAAAAACATATTCAGCAGGAAAAATACCCGGTGGTTTTATCAAAAGAGAAGGAAGACCCAGTGATAAGGAAATCCTTTCCGCGCGGTTAATTGACCGGCCGATTCGACCATTGTTTCCGGATGGCTTTCAGAACGAAACTCAGATTATCGCCAATGTCCTGTCAATGGATAAAGAAAACGATGCTGATGTATTGGCCGGCCTTGGCTCTGCAACCGCTCTTGGTCTGTCAAATATCCCGTTCAATGGCCCAATAGCCACCGTACGGGTCGCGAAAATCGACGGAGAATATGTTATTAATCCGACAATCACCCAAATCAAAAACGCGGAATTAGAACTGGTTGTAGCCGGTTCAGATGATTCGATCATGATGGTTGAAGGTGAAGCAAAAGAAGTGTCTGAAGATGATCTTCTGACCGCGATTGATGAAGCGCATAAAGCGATTAAAAAACTCACGGCGCTTCAAAGGGAACTTTTCAGTGAGTTGAAAATCGAAAAACGCGCATTTGAGAAAGCTGAATTACCTGAAGGGCTGGAAGAGAAGGTGACCGAGTTAACTCTTGAAGGTATTAAGAAAGCTGTCAGAATTGCTGAAAAATCTGAGAGACGGCAGGCTTTAAAAGCGGTTAGAGATTTAGCGGTCACTGAATTGGAAGAAAGTTATCCCGAATCCGCAAAATTAATCGCGGCCATTATTCATGATATAGAAAAAGTTGAAGTTCGTTCAATGATCATCAATGACAATGTGCGGCTTGACGGAAGAGGTCTTAAAGATATCCGGGAAATAACCAGTGAAGTGGGACTCTTGCCGCGTGCCCACGGATCCGCGCTATTTACACGCGGGCAAACCCAGTCACTGGGGGTGGTTACACTCGGTACCAAACAAGATGAGCAAACGATTGATGGCCTGGCAGGTGAAACTTCCAAAAAATATCTTTTACATTACAATTTCCCGCCGTTCAGCACGGGAGAAGCAAAACCTATCCGTGGTGTCAGCCGTCGTGAAATTGGACATGGTAATCTGGCTGAGCGGGCGTTAAAACCGTTACTTCCGGAAGACGGGACGTTTCCTTATACCATTCGCATAGTGTCCGAGGTACTTGAATCGAACGGTTCATCGTCAATGGCCACAGTCTGTTCAGGGTCATTGTCATTGATGGATGCCGGTGTTCCTGTTAAAGGCACTGTCGCGGGTATCGCGATGGGACTAATCAAAGAGGATTCAAAAATTGCCATACTTTCAGATATCCTTGGGGACGAGGATCATCTTGGTGATATGGACTTTAAGGTGGCCGGAAGCAAAAACGGAATTACGGCTGTTCAGATGGACATTAAGATTGACGGAATTTCCAAAAAGATCATGGCTGATGCCCTGAACCAGGCCAAAGAAGGCCGGGCGTTCATAATGGGGAAAATGGAAGAAGTATTAAATGAACCGCGTAAAGAAATGAGCCGTTGGGCGCCAAAGATTATGGAAATTTATGTACCGACAGAAAAAATCGGTACCATCATCGGACCCGGAGGCAAAACCATCCGCGGAATTATCGAAGTCACAGGAGTGAGCATCGATATAGATGATACAGGTAAGGTTGTCATCGCATCCGATGATACGGAAGCTGCCGAAAAAGCCCTTAAAATGGTAAATTCTTTGATAGAGGAACCCGTCGTCGGAAAAGCATATAAAGGGACAGTCAAACGCGTAAAGGATTTCGGCGCGTTTGTTGAATTTATGCCCAACAAAGAGGGTATGGTTCATATTTCTGAACTTGATGTGGCAAGGACAAACAAAGTTACCGATATCGTTAAGGAAGGTGACGAAATCGATGTGGTTGTTAAGGGTATATCACCGGACGGCAAAATTGCTCTCAGCCGCAGAGAATTCCTTAAACGCCAGAATTCAAGTGAAAAGCAATAACTAAAAACTGATGAATCATTCAATAAAAAGAACGGTTCTAGATAACGGTCTCACCGTAATTAGCGAAACCATTCCATCGGTGAGATCGCTTTCCATTGGAGTCTGGTTGAAAACAGGCTCACGTTCCGAAGATATAACTAATAATGGGATTGCTCATTTCATTGAGCATATGGTTTTTAAGGGCACAAAAAAAAGAAGCGCTTTGAAAATCGCTCAGTCTCTTGAAGATTTAGGCGGAAGTCTTAACGCGTATACCAGCAAAGAAATTACCTGCTTTTTCACTCACACTCTTGATACACAGCTCACAATAAGTATAAACGTTCTGTCTGATATGGTTTGCAATTCAGTTTTCCGTGAAAAAGATATCGAAAAAGAACGAATGGTTGTACTTGAAGAAATCAGTTCGGTTAAAGACACTCCCGAAGAATACATATTTGATTTGTTTCAGGAAAAACTTTATCCCGGTCAGTCAATCGGATATCCGATTCTGGGCACACCGGAGACGGTATCAAAGTTTGATCGGTCGGCAATCGAAAAATTCTGGTCAGAAAATTATCAGCCGGAAAATATTATCATCAGTGCCGCGGGCAATGTAAAGCACGATAAATTGATTAAACAGGTCGAACGGAATTTCCATTTTAACGAAAATACCGGCAGGACCGGCTTTCATCAGCCTGAGGCGGTCACCGGTTTTAATATTGATGTTCCGGAACCATTTAATCAGTCGCATATCTGTATTGGTCTTGAAGGTATGTCTTATCACGCGAAAAATCGGTTTGAATTGATCGCGTTAAATACATATCTTGGAGGCGGAATGAGTTCCAGATTGTTCCAGGTTGTACGGGAAAAAAATGCTCTTGCTTATTCGGTATATTCTATGTTAGATTTTTATAGCGATACGGGTGTCATGAGCATTTATCTCGGAACGGATAAACGCAATCAGGAACGCGCGATAGATATGCTTTATAAAGAGATCGACAGAGTGAACACTAAACCGTTAAGCGGAAAAATGGTACATAAGCTAAAGGAACAGCTAAAGGGGAGCTATGTGCTCAGTCTGGAAAGTATATCCCGCAGAATGAGCCGACTGGCGAAAAACGAAATTTCATACCGAAGACAAGTCCCTCTTGAGGAAGTGTTGTCTTCCATTGACCGAATCAATCCCGAATCAATGATTGAAGTGGCAAGGCAAATTTTTGTAAAAGACAATTTCAATATTCTAAAACTATCACCATTTGTGAATTAAATCAATGTACAAAGTCGGGCTTTTAAAAGAAATTAAGCAATTCGAAGGGCGTGTCATGCTCAGTCCGGAGGGAGTAAAAGTACTCATCCGGAACGGTATTGATGTTTTTGTGGAACGAAGCGCCGGTGAAATGTGCGGTTTTGATGATATTCAGTATGAACGGGTAGGCGCGACCATTTTGCCAACGATGGAAAAAGTTCTGCAAAAAGCCGAACTCATTGTGAAAGTCCAACCGCCGCAACCGGTCGAATATGAATTGTTGAATGAATCCCATATTCTCATATCTTTCTTAAATCTTGTTCATAATGCAGATCGGCTGAAAGCGTTGATGGACACGAAAACAACATTCTTTGGCGCGGAAATGATCCAGGACGCGGATGGAAAATATCCTCTGTTGATGGGAATGAGTGAAATCGCGGGTAAAATGGCAATCCATCAGGGTGCCAATCTGTTAACTATAACAGAAGGCGGAAAAGGAAAATTACTTTCCGGTACCGATAATGTAAAACCGGCGACGGTAACAATCCTGGGTGCCGGAAAAGTAGGTAGAACCGCGGCCATGTACGCTTGCGCAAATGGCGCCAATGTTAATCTGCTTGGGCTTAAAAAAGTTCAAACGGATGAACTTGATGTAAATCATCCAAATCTGCGAATTGAAAATTATACAGAAGAAAAACTACAGGAATTGCTTCCGCAGACTGATATTTTAATAGTGGCGATATTCTCTCTAAAACATTTTTCCAAAAATATATTTATAACAAAAGATATGGTCGCCTCGATGGAGCCGGGAAGCGTGTTAATTGACATATCCATTGAACAAGCGAATCTTGTAGAGACTTCACACATCACAAGTCTTGAAAAACCAACATATATAGTAAATAATATTGTCCATTATTGTGTACCCAATATCGCGGCGACTGTACCGTTAACAGCAAGCCGGATTATTACAAAAAAAATAGTACCCTTTGTTAAATTGCTGGCGTCAAACGGCCTAAAAAGCGCTCTGATTAAGGAACCGGCGTTACTGTCCGCTCTATCCATTTATAAAGGAAAAATAACAAACCGCTATGCCGCGGATCAGCACGGGTATGAATTTTATAATATATTTGAATTGCTTGAACTGAATCTTTAAAAATGCAAATCTCCCAAATTCCGATAATCAATTATCATAAGATCGACAAAGTACGAGATGTCGGTATTACTACGAGGCATCCGGATGATTTTAGACATGATATGGAGATTATCCGGGACAATGGATATGAAACCATCACGTTTACCGATCTTAATTCGGGTAGTCCTCTTCCCGCGAAACCACTGATCATTACTTTTGATGACGGGTATGAATCCGTTTTCAACTATGCTGTTCCGGTTATGAAGGAAATGAAGTTACGGGGCGTAATATTTGTACTGGCTGAATTTATGGGTAAATACAATGACTGGGATGTTCAGTTTGGAGATAAAAGATTCCGGCATATGGAAACCGGTCAAATAAAAGAACTTATGCGTGATGGCTTCGAAATCGGATCACATACATGCTCACACCGTTTATTAACCGCCATAGGGATTAATGAACTTCTCCGGGAAATAAAGCAAAGTAAATTACTGTTGGAAAATCTCTTAATGACTGATATTATATCCGTCAGTTATCCGTTCGGAAGATTTGACAAGGATGTGTTAAAATTAACCCGTGATACAGGATACATTTTTGGTGTTTCACTGGTAAATTTTAAAAAAATTGATCCTGAATGGGAGCAACTTACACTTAAAAGACATAATATCTACCGCTTTGACGGAGTTAGAGCATTGATGAAAAAAATTTCAGGTGATCGCCATAGACCTCTGGAATTAAGAGACAGCCTCATTCAAAAAGGCGGACTTGCTACGGCGGTTTATCAAAAATTAATAAAAAAAAATCTGAAGTTAACCTGAGTGATTTTCATGAAAAAGATGATATTAAAATGGCTTCCTTTTGGCGTTATCATGACGACAGTGATTATCAGCAGTGTGTACATCCTGCTTGCGGAAGGTGAGAATCTTTATCGTCCTAAGACTGATTCACCGGCTATCATTTACCGGGAAGCATGTATGCACTGTCACGGTGACCGCGGGCAGGGTAATGGAATATTATATTCGTCATTTGATTATTCGGAGCTGGATACGGAGAAAATTAAATTAAGAATTAAGGAAGGCTCTTTTATGATGCCGGCGTTCAAAAATATAAATAATGACACCCTTCAAAATCTTGCAATCTATATATATGAAAAAGGATTCATAAAGAATAGCACATCGGGAAAATCTACAGAGAAAAGCGATTCAATCTCCTTTGATCTAAATTGACGATCTTAATTTTTTCAGTGAATTTTTAATGAAAGCTGAAACATGTGTTCAAATGTTGAGAGAATAAGCCACCCTGTAATGTATCAGGAAATGAAATAATAAATTTCGGGATAAATAAAATTCAGACGTTAGAATATATTTCTTAGGTCCGAAAAGGCATTCAGGATAATTAGTCGTTCATTTTCCCGGTCTATGGGTTCATTATCAAGTTTCCATGTATCCTTGTAGGGGATGTGAATGGCATACATTCCGGTCCTGAGGGCCGGATTGATATCCGATTTCGGGCTGTTTCCTACCATGCAGGTTTCTTCGGGTTTCCAGGCGTGACGGTTGAGTAAATCCAAATATGTATTATCATTTTTTTCGTGCGGCACAAAATAATCTTCAATATAATCACAAACGCCCGAAAGCTTAATTTTGCCGCTTTGTTCCTCATAATCTCCTTTTGTCAGGACATACAGGCTGTAGCCTGATTTTAGATAATCCATAGTTTCAATCACATTTGAAAAAAGGGAGGGTTTGCGTTTTGGATGATTGCTAAATGTTTCTATGATTGAAGAAAACCGATCCTGATCTATGTTGTGGCCGTTCCCTGAGCTATATTTTTGATAGATTTCCTTTAAAATATAGACAAAATTCTCACTGCCATATCCACGTTCTCTCACAACTTTTATCTCAAGTTTATCAAAATCTTTTTCAACTTCGGAACGGCTGATGCCCGCCCGGGAAAGCAGATCAAAAAAGTCTGAAGCTGCCTGAAGGTAGTAAACATTATTTTCCCAGAGAGTATCATCCGCGTCAAATAAAATACGTTTTATTTGTAATTCGTGTGATTGCATCTTATATTTAACCCTTTACAAAATGAATAAATTTCGAAAAATATTCAATAAATCATCATTACAAATTACAAAACATCTAAATTTTATACAATAAAATGTATATATTTTTTTAAAAAAGTAATTTGTTCTATTTTGGAATTGACTTTTTTTTAGATTTCAGCTAAATTTTAACCCTGTTTTTGCAATAACCAAATCCATAAGGAGATTTACGATGAAAAAAGTTGTTCTGTTTTTGATGGGCCTGATGCTTTCGTTCTCACTGATTGCTTGCGGTGGTGAAAAAAAAGCTGCTGAAGAAGTTGCACCTGCGGTAGAGCAGAAAGTTGAAGAAGTAACACCTGATACTACGGTTGCTGATACAACAGTTATGGAAGAAGAAGCGCCAAGCATGGAGTAATTATTAGCACTGTTGAAAAAGTTGCTTTAGATCACGTTAGATTCACCAAAAATTATCAAGCAAGAAACCCCTGTCAAGGGGTTTTTTGCTATGGAGAAGGATTAAATGAATTTACAGATAATTGAATCATTTCTGAAGAACATTGAACTTTTCAAAGACTTATCAGATGACGAAATAAGATTAATAGCAGAAAATACTGATCAAAGAAAATATAAAAGCACAACATTGTTGTTCTCCGAAAATACTGACAGGAAGGATGTTTTTCTTATATTCGAGGGGGAAGTTGAACTTTTCAAAACCGGGCCTTTTGGTGACGAAAAAAGGATGGCTCTTTTTGGAGAATTTGATTTCCTTGGGGAAGGCGCTTTGCTGGACAACTATCCCCATTCAACATCGGCGAGAGCATTGACGGATTCAACGGTCGTGACGATAAACGTAAAACGCTTTTCTCAGATATTGCATGAAGAGCCCGCGCTTGCCGGTAAAATATTATCCCACGTCGCCCGGGTTATTTCACGCCGCATGAGACAGACAAGCACACGGGTTGTGAACGCCGCGGCGCAATATATATCCGGCCGGACACGCGGGGAACATGATCTTCTTGGAGAAAGAGATGTTCCTTATGAATATTATTACGGAATTCAGACGTTAAGAGGTTTTGAAAATTTTAATATTACCGGTATTTCTCTGAGTCTCTATCCACGTCTGATTGAAGCGCTGGCAATGGTCAAAATGGCAGCCGCGAAAGCAAATAATGATCTTGGGCTGCTCACGGATCAAATTACCGAAGCCATCGTTCAGGCCTGCACCGAAATTCTTAACGGCCGATTCCATACGCATTTTGTAGTTGATATGATACAGGGTGGAGCGGGAACCTCATCGAATATGAACGCGAATGAAGTCATTGCAAACAGGGCTCTGGAAATTTTAGGCCATGAAAAAGGAGAGTATGAATTCTGCCATCCCAATAATCATGTCAATCTTTCACAGTCGACCAATGACGCCTATCCTACCGCGCTAAAGATCGCCTTAATCAATAGCAACAAGCAGCTGCTGGAGGTCTTAAAGGAACTGATTGATTCTTTCAGGAAAAAAGCAAATGAGTTCTCTCATATTATCAAAATGGGAAGAACGCAGTTACAGGATGCGGTACCGATGACCCTGGGGCAATCGTTTGAGGCGTATGCGGTGACTCTTAGCGAAGAAATTGATCGTCTTGAACAAAACGCCCGATTGTTTCTGGAAGTGAATATGGGAGGGACCGCCATCGGGACAGGCATAAACACAGATCCGGAATATAGCGATAAAGTAATAAAGCATTTGCGTCAAATTACGAATCTGGACATCGTACTTGCCGCCAATCTGGTGGAGGCAACTCAGGATACCGGCGCATTTGTCATGTACTCATCCGCGCTGAAAAGAATGGCGGTAAAACTATCAAAAATATCAAATGACCTTCGACTTCTTTCGTCCGGGCCACGCGCCGGGCTCAATGAGATAAATCTGCCAAAAATGCAGCCCGGATCATCCATCATGCCGGGTAAGGTTAATCCTGTCATACCCGAGGTTGTCAATCAGATTGCTTTCAAAGTTATCGGAAATGATCTGACCGTCACGCTTGCCGCTGAGGCGGGACAGCTTGAATTGAATGTGATGGAACCGGTCATCGCTCAGAGTATTTTTGAATCGATGATGATGCTGAAAAATGGTATGGAAACTCTAAGACACCGCTGTATTGACGGGATAACGGCAAATGAAGAGCATTGCCGTTCAATGGTGCTAAATAGTATTGGGCTGGTCACCGCGCTCAATCCTGTTTTGGGATATGAAATATGTACCCAGCTTGCCAAGGAAGCGCTCAATACAAACCGAGGTGTTTATGAGTTGGTTCTTGAAAAGAATTTGTTGTCCGAAGAAGAGCTCAACGATCTGCTTACCCCGGAGAATATGATCCGGCCTCAAATCAAGTCCGGAATAAAATCCAAAAAGAAAAACTAATAAAAAACCCTTTGCCGGTATTAATGGCAAAGGGCTTTTTCATTTTTTTGTTTTGACGCTCTCACTTTAAAAATAGGTGCCGAATGATCATCCGGATTCCGTCCGGTATCTGCGTCAACAGTTGATCACCGGATGACAAGGGATTTCATATCCATCCAGGTGACAAGTTGTAAAGTGAGAACATTATATCTGCTGTCGTCTTCAACCTGATCAGAGAGATATTCAATTCTGACTTCGGCATCATAATCTGTGCGGTACCCCAGTCCCAGAGTGATTCTGTTCTGAGTATCCTTGTCCCCGCTGAAATCACGATCCATTTCAGATTCCCAGTATCCAAATCGGGCAGTCGCAAAAACCGGCAAATTGATCACATTTTCAAAATCATTTGAGAGCTGAACATAAAATCCCTGATAGATTTTGTCAGAAGAAATAGTATCCTGAGCGGCGTCAAGCAGATTTTTTGTCCAGAGATATTCCGATTTAATATCAAGCGATCCAAGTGTTGCGGCGAAGTCAACGCCGGTTATCCAGTTACTTTTTGTGTCGATTGAACTGAATTCTGCCGCGTATGAAAATCCGAATTCCAGGTTGTCGATAAAAGTAAATCCTGAATGCGCCCCAAACGTAAGATCACCGTTCAGGCCGTTGGTTGAGAATAAATCAAGATTGTAATTTTTTTGAGTTGTATGAATATTGATGCCCGTACCGGACCATTCACCAACGGTTTTCTGATAAATAAGAGGTTGTGTCACTACCGGTCGCACAGGGGCGTCGAAAGACAGGTAATCAATTCCGAAAGGCACGTCGGTCTGGCCAATGGAAATCCCGGCATGGGCGTGAATGGTGTCGGTTCCGAAAATAATGTGCTCTGAACCTAATTTACTGGTATAGTGTATTACAGCGTCGGCTAACTCCATTTTGCCGTCATCTTTATTATATCCGATTGCCGCGTCTATCGAAATGGGACTATCATATGATTGTGAAATGGCAATCTCAAACTGGTTGACAGTAAATCCGGTATTCTGCCCGGCTTCCATATCTGTGCTGTTTATGACATCAAAAAATCCACCAATCTCAGTTTGCGCGTTTGCAATGGTGAAAAAGGAAAAAATTAAAAAAATAAAAAATCCTGGGTTGAATCGTTTTATGGTCGTCATTTTCTGCTCCCTTCATCTCTTATCAAAATCAAATATTCATGTTAATTTAATGCTCTGTGATATAATCGATCATTTTTCTTTGTCAGCAAGAATCAGAATCAATTAGTACCGGATATCTTATGATATCTGTAAAAGACTGTGAATCGGTTTTATAGAATTTTTACATCCAAATTTTCCTTCCTTTCTAAATCTAATATTTATCAACTCTCATCTTGTAATACAGGGAGACTGATAAATTTCTTGCAACTTTTTATAAAAAACATAGAAAAAGTTTCAAAAACTGTAATTTGGAAAAAATGGTTATCGCAGGATACGGTTTCTTTTATCCTGACCGTCCCACAGACGAACTTCAACGGCCTTGAACTGTTGGTTTCCTGTCTGCCGACCTATAAGTTTTACCTTTAAACCTTCCGCAGGAATCAGTTTTCCGCGAAATAAAGCCACAGATATGTCAATTGACCATGTAGCTCCATGAAAGTCTGTTAACATTATTTGTTCTTTAGAAATATTTTTTTCGATAATTCCCGCCAAAAGGCCGTCACCCGGTGAAGACCAGACCTCCTGCTTGCGTTCTTCAGAACTTTCATAAAACGTAAAATTTTGTTCCATTAATGATTCCAGTCTGAATGGGATAACAGACCTATTCAGAATTAATCCACCGGTGACAGATAAAATTATGCTGCTCAGGATAACAAGTATCGAGTTATATCGATATCCTTTTCCCATCCGCCGAAAATAATAATAGATAAATCCTGTAAAACCTGATAAAAAGAAGATCCAAAAATATGGTACGGCGATGAATATATATCTGTACACGTCGTGGCTAAAATAATGCAACAGTTCCCATTCTGTTTGTTTTAATTGGTATATAGCAATTCCGCTTGCCACAGATCCTAGCAATACCGAAATGAAAAATAATGTCCAAATTACCGAACGTCGTAGTAAAAAATACGATTTTGGGTAGGGATTTATCTTGTTTTTTTCGATGATTTCCAGTGTTTTTTTACTAAGATTTGTCATAATAATTCACCAGGTTAATATCTTGACGTTCAGCGATTTTCCTAAATTTTGATTTACCGCGATTAATAAGTGAAGCGATTGTTCCGGCAGGCTTTAGCAAAATGTCACTGATCTCATCGTAAGTTAAATTTTCCAAATAATGCAATACCAGCACTTCACGATATTTGTCAGGCAGATTATAAAGCGCGTTTTTTATCTTTTTTGAACACTCATGTTCTATATATTCTGAATGGCTGTCAGGCGTTGGAGAAATAATTTCATTTAGTATTTTAATATCATCATGAATACCTGATGAGTCAGAAATAAAGGGCCGGGAATTTTTTTTGTGATATTGATTAATAATTTCATTGCGGGCAATTCGATAGAGCCAGGTGGAAAAGGACAGATCCTGCCTGAAACTATGAAGGTTACGATACACTTTGATAAAAATTTCCTGGAGAATATCCTCTGCTTCATCCTTATTTACATTTGTAATACGATTAATATACAGCAGCAATTTTGATTCGTATTTTATCATTAAATAATAAAAATATTCCTTATCTTTGAGAGAAGCCTGAACGAGATCAGTATCGGACATATTTCTGATGAATTCTGCTGATTTTTTTTCAATCATTGTTTAGTTTTTGATCCTTGCAATGAGTATACGCCGGCGAACCCAATTAAATTCGTTCGTTAAGAATGCAGAAAATTTTTTATTTGAAAAACAAAAACTGATTATAAAATTTCTATATTCTGGATCATATTGCCTGATATATTGAAATTATCTGTCACATTTCTCAATACTGACATAGCTGTAATAATAAAAAAAACTGGAGAGGAATAAAGCGGATCCGATACCAATATACATCATAGACAGATACAGTTTTGGGATCAGGGTGGTATGACGTAAATAGATTCCAAGGCTCATCATAAAAATAATCAGTACATAACTTTTCCATTCCTGGAAGGCGAAAGGACATGTTTTTTCTCGAAGATTCAGAATACGCCGGATATTTTTTTGGGCCACCCGTTTAAACCCAAAAAAAGCAATCAGCATACCTAGAAAGCTGCCAATGAGAATAGATTCTGTTATTTCAAACCTGCTGTAGGCAGAAAGCCATCGACCGGCAAAACTATTCAGAAGGATTCCTACCCCTGACCACATTATCCCTGAAATGATCAACAACCAGTTTCTCTTAATACCTTTATCAATATTTTTTAACAACAAATATCCCCAGTCAGAATTTAGTTCATCCGCGAATTAATAATTTAATAACTCGAATGCCTCCGGTGGTGTCTCCAGCAATATGACCCGGACACGTTCCTGCCAGAAATCACCAAAGCTTAATTTATCCGACTCTGTGGCCATCCCGCTTAACATTAAGGGCAGCAGACGGCCGATTTCCGGATTTTGATATATAAATTGCGGCCGATATAAAACGCGTACTTTTTTATGCGAATCGGTTCTCTCAAACAGAATATCGGATGAAACATCTTTTTCAGGCTGTACGTTTTCATCAAATGTAAGCATTTCGTAACGGTTGAATTTTCCTTTTATTCCTTTGAAGCCTGTGATCGGAGCCGCGCCTGTAATAAAAGTAATGACCTGTGATACGGGACCGTTCACCAGCTGTTCAGGACCTCCGGCTATTTTTACTCTTATTTGACCACGGACCGGAGTCGTCTTATCATAAAGACTTTTTAATGCCAATTGAGTCGATTTATACGCTCCCGCCACGGTTGGACAGGAATGTCCGCTGAGTTTTACAATATCTTTATAGCTGTATGCAAAAACATCGGAATCACGCGTTGCGCCAAGAAATGCCGATAATGGATCAGTAAGCTTGATCGGTTCGACTTCATCATAAAATGCATATCTGAATTTGGTACTGACTTCACTAAGAGTTTTCATAAATACACCACCCTAATAATATTAATGCGGGATTCGCTTCTAAGCTGTGATCCGGCATTAATAATATTGATTTGTCCCGCTGTTTTATAACGTTCTAAACTTAATTATGCAATATCAGATCTCAAAATATAAAATCTACATAAGTTAATAGGCGAACAATTTGTTCGCCCTTAAGTTTTGGTATTTAAATAATTTGGCATTCATTTTTTTGACTTAAGCGATTATTTTGAAACAACAAATGTACCATCCGGCGGGTCCATCAGGGCGATCCGCACCGCTTCCTGCCAGATTTCACCAAATAGTTTTTTCTGTTCTTCGTTGGCTTTTCCGCTTAACATAACCGGCATAAGTTTTCCCATTTCAGGATTTCCGGGAATCAGGTCCGTTCTGTAAGTAACCGTCACTGATTGATTATTATCCGTCCTCTGAAAAGTAGCTTCCGCCCAGACACCTTCTGCCGGGGGATTCTCCGGTTCGTATTTTAAAAGGTTTTGACGGGTAAAGAATTTACCTTTTATGCCTTTAAATCCGGTCTCTGCCGCGGCACCGGTTATGAACGAAATCGCTTGTGAGATGGGACCATTTACCTGATACTCGGGGCTTCCCTTCATGGTGACTCTTATCTGACCGCGAACCGGTGTTTCAGTCCCGTATAGTTCTTTTAGCGCGATTTGTGTCATTTTATACGCTCCGGCAATAGAGGAGCATGAATGTCCACTGTATTTTATAATGTCGGCGTAATGATAGACATAGGTTTCACCTTCGTTTACGGCACCAAGAAAAGAACCAAGGGGATCAACTAAAATAATCGGTTCAACTTTGTCATAAAAATCAGGCAGAAACTGAGTGTCATCTCCCGCCTGGCTGAGGCCAGACGACATTAACAGCGCAGCAGTCAGAAAAAAGAAAATGTATTTTTTTGAATTAGTCATATTATTTCTCCCGCGGGGTTTTTAATACTATGCAATCAACTTAAAAATGGTGATACAATCGTGAACTCAATTAACAAAAGAAGAGCCGTCAGTGACGGCTCTTCGAAATATCAAAAAACTTACATACGAAAACTGAATTGTAAAAATACAATATTTTGTTCCGCGGCAATTTTATTTGGTGATTTATTGGATTCAACTTCATTATGCAAGCCGTGTGTATAGGAAAGGGTAGAACATAAAGCCTTGTTCCAGTTTTTTGCGACACCAATTGAAAAATGGTGCTCGACGACGGCGATGGAACCGAGGTTGCTGTCCACGTCTTCTTCACCAATGGGAGATTCGCCATAATTATAGCCGGCTTTTAAGACTAACCCGGGTTTTACGGCAAAATCCATTCCGAGAGCATAAACCATTTGGTCGTCCCAACCAAATGTAATCGGTATAACGCCTCCTGAAGGTGTTTTTAGATCCAGTTTATCAAGAACACCGGAAAAGTTATACCATCTGACGTCAGCTTCAACCAACAATCTTTCATTCGGAATAAATGCCAGACCAAATGAAACATTCTGCGGGCTATCCATATCAAACTTATATTCGCCTTCACCGGCGGAAGGGCTGGTGCCGTTGTAAGAATATTCAGAAATATTCATCTCAGATGTATAAGAAATTCCGGCCTGAAGTTTAGGAGTAATGTGATAAATGGCTCCTAGAGCACCGCCAAATCCATATTCTTCCGTTTGCGGTAAGGTGAATCCGGCTGTTTTAAGGGCCAATGATTGTTGTCCAATTTGCAGTGATGCGCCGATTGTCAATTTCTCATTCACATTTATTGCCACGGTAGGTGTTATTTTTAACAACCCTTTTTTGGTTACGATGGATGAGTTTTCCGCAAATGGTGTTTCAGGATTGTCAGGGAAAGTACTATAGGGAAAATCAACACCCATTCCGGAAACGCCGCCGGCCGCAATTCCAAATACAATCTTATCAGATTTCCGCGCGCTGAACCCGTTACCCATACCAAGATAGGTATTGGCGCTACTCTCGGTAGTACCCTTGACAGAAGTGATTTCACGTGGTGGATTCAGTATACCCAGACTCAGGTCAAAACCGATTTTGTTGAATTTTAATTCACCAATTGCCGCGGGATTATATATCATACTTGGAATATCAGCCGGCGCTGCAATAATCGCACCGGCGCGGGCCCATTGATTAGCTGTAATACCCAACATCTGATCTCCGTCTGTAGCCAGCGCAGTTGATATGGAGAGAGACAGAACCAAAAGCATCGAAAGTGTAATATTTTTCACGAGTTTCTCCCTAAAATTTCAATTAAAAATTATTTCTGGTTGACATCCATGCAGAAACACCGGCGACGCGAAGCCGCCGATTGTTTCAAATTTTAGTTAAACTGCTTTTTCTTCAATAAAGAACTGTTTAAATACAGGAAGCAGGAAAACGCCCAACAATGCCAGCGACATAACTCCACCGACACCCCATTCAAATGAATGACGTACAATATAACCGTCAAAACCGATAAGGGCGGTTGCCAATGCGGTTGCAAGAACGGTATAATAACCGATTTTTTTCTTCATCGCCAGGAATGGTATTGCTAATATCATCAGATATGAAGAGGCGTAGTTCATGAATCCACCCAACAGAAGTGTCAATGTGTTGGGATTATAAACCGCTTCAGTTGTTTTTGCAATTTCACCGGCATTAATGGCTGCCTGTGAAGTTGTGACCAAAGCCAACGCGTCATAGTGGTCCAGATTGGTAAAGAAATTACCCAACGGCTCAAGTGAAGATGTATGTGTCAGGTATTCCGGAATAAAGATGAAATAGCGCACACCATGCTGGCCGTTCATAAATACCATTCCGGCTACAATGCCAAGATATGTGTAAGGGATAAGTTTAAGGATCTTATTTTTTAATGAATCCTGATCGGCAAGCAGGAAGATATAATAGAAAATCAGGCCGAAAACCATCGTCCATAATACCGGTGGCATCACCGAAATATCAGCGGGTGGAGGTAAAATGCCCGGAACCGGTCCGGTAGAATAATCGGAAACGACAAGCACCATCCATGGTATCAACATGGTCATACCGGCTACGGATGGGATTGCCGCCAGACCAAGCATTGTGCTTCTTGCCCACTCTTCACCCTCATAGACTTTTTTCGCGATAACAATCGCAAAGGCTCCCGCTAGCCAAAGAATTACCATCCAGACCCCATATGTGGCCCCTAAGATTGGTACAGCCGGATAAAAATCCGGATCGAACGGGATAAGTCGTTCCATAACATTTTCCAGCGCGATCTTTAGAGTCTGCATTCCCTGGGTAGGCGCGATGTACATCATGAACAAACCGGCGATAACCGCGGTAACAGCCATAACAATGCGCTGAGTTTTGTTCGTTTTGTTTAGCATTCTAAAATCTCCTCAAAAAATTAATCATGAATAAATACAATAAAACTAACATACCTCTTAACTTTATAAACTAACCTGCAGTCATACCGACGACAAAAGCTGCCGTCATCACTAAAAGTATGACAGGCAGGATTGAAAAAATTGTATCACGGGACAAGATTGGTTTTCCGGCTTTTAAAAATGCCAGAAGCAGTCCACCGGAACCGATAAGGGCCCCGCCGGCCCCGACAAGCGAAAAAATCGGTTTAGTGGTCCCGGCTATACTGAGCCAAAGCGGGAAGATGAATATAATAAGTCCCGCCGTCCCGTGAGTGATTGATGTTACTATGGTTATAATTTGCTTTGAACTTGAAAAATATCTTGAAACTGCCATGGAAAGCAGTTCGATTAATACCACAGCAAGATAAGAAATGTGATATTCAGGCAGATATTGCGCGACCAGACCCAATGAAAGAGCGTTTGGGATGATGGTGGCAATCACCGCGATCGCAGGAAATTCCATGATCTCAAACCCGAATAAAATCAGTAGTAAAGCCGCGACCAGAAGAACTCCGAAGGAGATAGTATAATAAACTCCTGAAAGTATGGGAGTGCCTTCAATTCCCGAGACTATTTGGAAAGCCGCGAGCATTGCCGTCATTAAAAGCGCCATCCGGCTGACGCCGGATAATTTTTTCATGACATGACCCCCAACGCGATCATGATCATTGAGCTGAGCATGTATACAGAGGCATACTTAAACATGCCGAAATTCACTTTTTCCGAAGGTCGGAATACAATGACTATGGCAAGACCCAGGATACCGGTCGAAAGAACTATAAAAAGGCGCAGATAGCCCCAGGAAAGGCCCAGCGCGACGGCGCCAATTCCGATAGCGACAGCCGCTGCAAGACTCGAAAAGGCAATCACCAGTGTTGTTTTTTTGTTGCCGTAAGTCGATGGAAAAGTGGGGACACCCGCGCGTTTGTAATCATCAAAGTAACGCATACTGAATGTCATGATATGGGTAGGTATCCACAAAAGTATTGCCAGGGCGAACAAAAGCCCTATGCTGTCAACATGACCCAGACCCAGTACTCTTCCCGCCAAAATCGGCATGCCGCCGGAAACGCCGCCCCAAATAATCGACCAGGCGGTTTTTCTTTTAAGCCAGATGGTGTAGATGACAACATCGATGAAGATCCCGGCGAAAACGACCATTCCATAGGGAACAGAGAGCATAAATGCCCAAAATAAGCCCGCAAAAGACAAAAACGATCCCAGAACAAGTGTTTCCTTCACACTTAGTTTGCCGGATGGCAGGGGTCGGTGTGCCGTTCTGCCCATTTTTGCGTCTATATCTCTGTCATAAATCATGTTAAGAACAGTGCTACCACTGACCGTAAGAAATAGACTGCCGATCAGACCGGCAAATACATCCCAGGTTATAACGGGGCATCTGGCACTGATGTACCCCGTTATTCCGGTAATCACCAATAGTCCGGTTTGAAGACTTTTTATCAAAGGCCAGTATAATTTAAACTTTGCCCTGAAAAGAGTCCTTGATTCATGAAATATATTTTTATTCTTCATAATGAAATCCTAACTATTAAAATCCCTTCCCTGGGAACCTTGTACCATCCATAATTGAATCATATTATTCTGTTGGTTGAACGTCCCTTGCACATCTGAATCCCACATACATACTGTAGAAGTCGGGACCGGCGTTGTTTCGAGCCCATGTAAACAGATTATATTCATAGTTATCACGGCTCCCGCCTCGCATATATCGATAGTGTAAATCGGGATAATCATCCCCGCACCACTGCCAGACATTTCCCGCCATATCATATAATCCATAGGGGCTTTTATTTTCAAGAGTCTCGTAGCCATCGTATGTTTTGCCATTATAAAAACCGACGGCCGTTGTGGTTGTATTTTCGCCAAGCATTCTCTCAAAAAGATTATGACTACTGAGATAGTTTGTGATATTTGGGGAGATTTTTTCACCCCAGGGATAAGTTCGCCCATCCGTTCCACGAGCGGCTTTTTCCCATTCGTCTTCCAATGGTAAACGCCAGCCGTAAAATTCGGCATACGCATTAGCGCCAAACCATGTCACGAATGTAACAGGATGATTTTCAAATCCACTCACCACTGAAAAGGATGTCCCATCAAAGAGAATGCGCATACCGGGCTCTGCTAAATTCAGATGTAGTTTATCACCCGCCGGAACTTCAAATTCATGTTTATATCCATCGAACGGCTCCCCGGGATAGTATCCTCTTACCGAATCTCCTTCAACTTTTATGGTGCCCTTTTCCAAGGCTTCGTTAAGATATCTGACATACTGCGCGTTGGTTACATCGGTAACCATAATTTCAAAAGGATTTTCAATCATTGTTTCATGACGATGCATTCCCTTCAAAAATATGCCTGCCGGAATTTCAACCCAGGCTTCTGCATCAATCCCGGTATCAATGAATTTAATTTCTTTTGTCGGTGTATAGTCCTGAGCGTTGCATGAAATACTGAACATTAAGATCAGAGATGATAAAATATAAAATAGCTTGTTCATTAGTTCACCTCCTGTTCAACATTGAGATCTTTTACAGGCGCCGCGGGAAAAATTCTCTGTATGTCCACTTCAGGATTTATCGCTTCTTTTTTCCATAATCCATCCTGTTTAAATAAATCAAAAAGTCGCCAACCCATTAAAATAGCCAGAATAATCAATATGGCGCCCAGACCAAAATCCATAAGCAACATGGTCATGTTCACTAATGGCTGCTTTGCGTATTCGGTGACAAAAAGCCGTTTCATTGAAAAAATAGTGGCTGAGGCAAAAGCGATATCCGAACCGATAATGAGTATCCAGCCAAACCATTGTCTTATTTTCCCTTTTACGCCGGACATATCCACATAATACATTAGAATGATAGTAGCGATGATGGCGGCGAGAATATGCCAGTGACCGGTCAGAGTAATGCGTTCTTCGCGGGCGGGCCAGACACGGAAAATTTTATCTAATTTGACAGCCATAAAGATACCCACGCCGCTTACTGTGAAGTTCATAAATACCATCTGCCAGCCTGTACCGAATTTAAGTGGATCATGAAGCAGGGCTTTAACTTTTTGAAAGACGGTAGGGTTGCTTAATCCAAGTTCGGCAACACGGTCATTGATTAACTTTTTCCAGGAATAGATTACATAGAGCAGCGCGGCCAACATGACGCCCACCGAACCGACATAAATAGTGTTGTGAGCCCATGGCAGCCATACGATAGACAATGCTCCCAAGGTAAGGATAATGGTACCAGGGATCATTAAATACATGGCCCACCTATGCAACATTCCTTTGAAATCCAGCCATCTGCCGACAACCAGCGTAATGGCTACTGCCACTAACGAGAGCATAATGTGCAAATGTCCGATAATGGCGTGTTCCAGAGCTGTTTTATGGGGATTGCGAATCAGGTTTTCTGCCAAAAATGTCTCATGCCCGTTTGACCAGTAGGAACCGGTGACAGCTCCCCATGTGGCGGAAAGTAATGTCATTACGGCCATCGTAAAAAATGCCGCCCGTTCAAGGTCCATACCTGATTTTGTATGGGCATAATCGCTGTCTGCGGCCAGGTAGTATTCCTTATTCCATGGCCACAAGGCGGCGGCCAATAAAACGCCGGCGAAAAAGACCAGTGACTGACCGACTAAAAACAAACCGTGAAAAATATAAGCATGTCCAAAATATGCGAACCAAAGTCCAAAAATGGTGGCGGTTAAATATCCCACCGTTATGGTGGCGTTGATATTAACCTGCTGATGCTTTTTCATGGGAACGATCGATGTAATAAAATATACTTCGATAGCTAAAACTGCCATAGCAATGGTGTGATAGAGCATAATAATGCGTCCCTCACGATCCCAGTGATGCATATCCATACCCAGCAGTTTAACTGTCAGATCGCGCACGCCCCATTCAACCATGGGACCGGACAGAGTGCCCCAGATTGCCGTAATAAGTGAGACTACGGAGATGGCAACCAGCACAAGGCCTTTTGTCGATCTGAAGAGGTAATTAAAGTACCCGGTTGATGATTTCATACTTAAAACCCTTCCTTAAGTTAGTATTAATTAATTAATTCAAATTGTTGTTATTCATATATTCATTTTTGATAGTCCATCTTTTTTGCAAAACCGAATGCAAAAGACACGGCCATCAGAAATAAAAGCGGGGTTAATATGGTAAAAATCAGTTCTTTTGACAGGATAGGAGTGCCTGCTTTTAGAAAAGCAAGAGCGATTCCACCGATACCGATCAAAGTCCCGCCGACAGTAACCCAGATAAACTGATTGGTGGTTTTTTGGTTTTTAGACGCGAGAATAGGTACTAAAAAAATAGTTATGCCTGCCACAGAGTGAAAGACAGCGAGGATAAGAGTTCTAAGAACGGTTGACTCTGTAGTACGTGTCAGGAAAATCAAAATCAGACCAATTAGAGCAAAAATAAGATACATTTTCTCGAATTTGGGATAAAATTCGGATATAAGACCGATGGATAATGCGAAGGGAATAAATGCCGCAACAACGACTACGAGGGGATTCGCGAGAACATCAAATCCCAGGAATATCATTAATAATCCGGCCACCAGTAATACGGTAAATCCGATCATATAATAGATGTCATGGATAGGTCTGGCAACGTCAACTTTAAAATCCCTGTAAAACTTCGAGATAATATAGATCGCGACCAGGCCGGTTAAGAGCAGCGTAAGTTGATCAAATAAACTCATCATGACTCTCCTTTTAAAATGTTAGTTAATAAAAACTAACTAAATTAACTAAATAATTTTCCCGTTGCTTATTGACATCGTATAAATTTAATCAGATCCTGAGACAACGTCTCACCTCTTGCCTGAAGACTAAATGAGAAGTTGGTCAGACGCCATTTAGTAACAAAAAATCTTAATGTACCGAGAATGATATAAGCCAGATTTTCCGGGACGAACTGATCTTTGATTTCACCCATCTTCTGACCTTTTTTAATGAGCGCGGTCACAAAACGTATTCTGCGATCCACCAGTTTATGTACTTCATCCACAAGGGTAGAGTCGTTTTGAAAAATTTCTTCCGAAAAAATGACGGCCGCCGTAGCCGGATTACGGTCAAAATATAATAAATGATCATTAATGAGTTTCTCAATCTGCTGAAGCGGGGTGCCAAAATACTGGCTGCTTTCAAAGACATGTTTGAAGTGCTCATTAAAATATTGAATGATAGCGATTAATATGGCCAGTTTATTGTCAAAATGCCTGTAAATGGCCTGTTCGGAGATACCGATATGCTTTGAAATTTCTTTAATTGTAAGATTCTGAATGCCACCGGTCTTAATAATTTCAAGAGAGACCTGTACGATCTGTTTCTGTCTGGTAGCGGTATCCAATTTCTGCATAATTTAGTCCATAATGTTTAAGTTAGTTTATATCTACTAACAGAAACTTAATAACTACAATATCTCATGTCAATAAAAAAAATATTTTTTTCACTTAAAGGAAATTGATTGTCTGAAAGTTGCTATTGAATAAACTCCCCGTCTTTATTTAAGACGGGGTGTCGTAGCAAATTGAAATTAAATATTAAGATCATATTCCGTCTGAAAGAATTTAGACGGCTCCTGAAAATCCGATCACAAAAGAAGCGGTCATTAAAAGCAGAAGTAGGGGCAGAATCATAAAGATAAGATCACGCGAAAGAATGGGTTTACCGGCTTTTAAAAAAGCGAGCAATAATCCGCCTAATCCGATAAGCGCCCCGCCTAATCCGACGAACGCGAACACCGGATTGGTATTGCCCCGTATGCTAAAGATTATAGGCAACAGAAAAATGATCATCCCGGCGATACCATGAACGATGGCAAGGGAAATAGTCGCGGATTTTCCGCCGGTGGTATATCGGGTCACTGCCACTAAAATAAAACCGGCAATGGCGAAAATCGAATAGCCGCTATGATATTCCGGTAAATAATTGGATATCAGACCAAGAGAAAGAGTGAGGGGAAGGATGGTGGCCACAACCACAACCATGGGGCTATCGAGAATATCAAATCCAAACAATATAATCAACAGACCGGCGATTAAAAGCACACCAAACGCTGTTGTATAATAAAAGGTAGTCCAAAATTCATAACCGTGCATTCCTTCAACAACCTGATACGCAGCCAGTAATCCTGTCAAAAGCAAAACGATCCGGTCCACTGCATTAATTTTTTTCATTTCAGAATCTCCCAATGTTACTATTCATTCCATGAGTTACCTTGCATCGGGTGTCATAAGTCATCCAATAAGGGTTTGTAAAAACTGTTCTTCTCTAAATTGACCACGGCGAATGAAGAAATGTTTACGTCGTTCATTTTGACGTTTTGTCCGCGGAATGACCAATACTACTTTCTACTTAACCTGAAGCATTTTGATCAAGTCATCGATAATCGATTTGCTTCTGCTTTTGAGATCAAAAGAGAAATTGGACAGTCTCCAGGAAGTAATCAATATTCTCATCGCACCGAGTGTAAGAACGGCGAGAGTGTCGGCGCTATATTCGGTTTTGATTTCTCCGCGGTTCTGGCCATTTTGCATCAGTTCGGTGACAAACTGTATGCGCTTTTCAAGAAGCTTTTTTACTTCCTGAACAAGTGTTTCTTCATTCTGAAAAATCTCTTCTGAAAAAATTACGGCGGCCGCGGCCGGATTTTGAGTGAAATAAATCAGGTGTGTATCGATATATTGAGTAATCTGCTGAACTGAGTTTTCGATCGACTTGATTTTGCTAAAAACCGAGACAAAATGTTTGTCAAATTGACGGATGATGGCGGTGAGAAGTTCCAGTTTGCTGTCAAAATGACGATAAATGGCCTGTTCGGAAATTCCCACCTCATCCGCGATGCGTTTCATCGTCATGTTTTGAATGCCGCCTTCTTTTATTAATCGAAGCGACACTTCAATAATTTGTTTTTGTCTTGTTTCAGTGTCCAATTTTACCATTGTTTCTTTCCTATGAGTTGTAATATACTAACAGAAATTTAAGATTGTTAACTGTAACCGTCAATAGTGAATGAAATATTTCATCATTTGTTAAGAAAAGCACAATTTACGAAAATAATCAATCAAGCCGTGGGGAATTTTAATGCACAAAAAAGATGTTGTAACACTAAAAATATAGACATACATTATTAAAGTTTAACAAACTTCAGGATTTGGAAATGGAACTGGAAAAAGAAATTAAACAGAAGACATTTAAAAATGAGTATCAAAAAATGATTGTTAATATAATGTTTACCCATGGATGGATGAACTCGCTGCTTTCCAATAGATTAAAAAAATATGGAATATCGCCGCAGCAGTTTAACATACTTCGCATACTCAGAGGTCAGTATCCGGAACCCGCGCGGGTTAATCTGCTTAAAGACCGCATGCTCGATAAAATGTCGAATGCATCAAGACTGGTTGAAAAACTCAGAATAAAGGGCTTAGTGGATCGACATATATGTGAAAATGACCGAAGAGCGGTGGATGTGGTGATTACGCAAGAAGGTCTGGATGTACTGAAAAAAATTGATGAACTGGAAAAAGAATGGGAAAAACAGTTTTATACATTGAGTCCTGATGAAGTAAATGAGTTGAACAAGTTACTCGATATGCTGCGCGGGTAATTTTTTTATTATAAAAAGTGTATATACATTAAATGTTTGGGAATATATAATTTGTATTAAAAGTTAACAACATTAATAAATAGAATACATTAATTTACAGGAGATACTTATGAAGAGATTTATCACTTTTTTGTTTGTAATATTCATGTTTAACTTTTCGTTCGCGATAGAAAAGACAAATGCGCAGGAATATGTCTTTAATCCCGCCGAAAGCAGTATCGAATGGTTCGGGAAAAAAGTGACAGGGGAGCATACCGGCACCATTAACTTAAAACAAGGGAGATTAAATCTTGTAAAAGGTAAAATTTCAGGCGGTGAGTTTGAGATCGATATGGCTTCTATTGTGAATTTGGATCTCCAGGATCCGGAATATAAGAATAAACTAATGAATCATTTAAAATCGGATGATTTTTTCTCGGTCGCCTCCTTTCCGGTATCCAGGTTTGTTATCACAGATGTAAAAGAAGCAGCTAATAAGGAAAATTCTCAATATAATTATAACATCAAAGGCAATCTGACGATAAAAGGAATCACTCATCCGATTGAATTTCCCGCTGTAATTAATGTAAAAAACGGTAAATTGAACGCCAATGCGCAAATTACCGTAAACAGGGCGAAATTTAATGTGAGATACGGCTCGGGTAGTTTTTTCCAAGGTTTAGGAGACAAACTGATTTATGATGATTTTATACTCAAACTAAATCTGGTAGCCGCTAAATAGTTGGTTTGTATAGAGATTATGAATAATAGCCGGAAATTAAACTTCCCCCGTTAATCCTGGCTATTAAAAAAGCCCGGAATTAAACAAGCCCGGGCTTTTTTAATTGAAAAAATATCAATTACTCTTTTTAATCCGGATTTCTCCGTTAATAGTTGAAACAGAAACGGAATGTTTACCGCCTTTTACAGAACCGGTGCCCCTGATATACTTTCTTGGTGTGCCACGGCTATATTCCCAATCATCAGACTCTTCAATTTTAAGATCAAAATCGCTTCGGATCTTATAATTCTTCCGGCTGTTTTTTGTAAAAATCAGTTCGATATCAAAGTCAGCAGATAATTCTTTGGGCAGTGTCAACTCGATGTCACCACCCATGGACGAAAGCTCCACATGACGTTCACCTTTCTCAGGATTTCCCGCCATGACCACCGATACATTGCCTCCCATGGTAGTCGCCTTAACCCAGCCGTCGATCCCGTCAATAACAATTTCACCACCCATAGTTTTGGCTTGAACGTATTCTTTGGCCCGGCGGATATGAATATCTCCGCCCATGGTTTTTACATTCGCGCCCATGGGCGCGTCATCCACATTAATTTCTCCGCCCATTGTTGATATATAAACTTCATCTCCCCTGGCCTTATAATCACCGACACGGTTTGATACATTTTTATAGGTGACGTTACCGCCTAGTGAAGTGCCCTTAATATTCCCGACCACATTCTCAAAAAGCACCTTGCCGCCCATGGTTTTTAGTTCACCGTCGATGTCAGAATCTTTAAGAGTGATTTTCCCGCCGAATGTTGTCAGCTCGGCCTTTCCTTTGAGTTTCCTTAGATCCAATTCTCCGCCCATGGTCTGACCGGAAAAAGTACCTTCAAGATTTTCAAGCTCAATATCTCCGCCCATCGTCTCTATCTCAATATCTGACTTTCTGGGCGCCTGGATATAAAAATGAAGGCTGCCATGGTAATCATTATCGGCCTCAATGGTGATGTTAAGTCCCGATTTAGTACTCTCAAACTGAACGAGTTTTTCATCGATTTCCCTGCCGCGGTATTCGACTTTTACACTCACTTTTTCCTTATCCCAACCAAAAACACTAACGGAACCTCCCGTGCTGATGTCCACGGATATATTTTTCCCCATAGGAAGTTTAAATTCACGTTCGAGATTCGCGCCGGCGAGTAATCCGGTGAGAATAGGAATTGTCAACAGGATTATGATTAATTTTCTCATCACATATATCCCCTTTATTGGTTTAAATATTTATTGACTTTGTAAATGACCGCGGCATCTTTTCCGGGTTCCATACCCTGAATGGCTTTTTCAAGCATGTCTTCACTGGTTTTGCTGTTTGTAAGGTAGTCGATTGCCATTAGTCGCATATTGGTGGACTCCTCATTTTTCAACAGGGATAAAAACACATCTTTAATCCGTTCGTCATTGGGAATTCCGGCAAGAGCCTGCATCGCTTTTTGCCGAACGCCAAGATTGGGATCATTGATCATGGCGGATATCAGCGCTTCTTTAATTTTTGGATCAGGAACTTCCTCAGCCAGGGAGATGGATTTCAGACGATTGCCGACTGATTCAGGATTCAGCAATGCCTGCGTCAGGACTTCTTTTACAACCGGGTCTGTTTTTGAGCGTTTCATCTCAAGATGAGTGGTTACATCAAAACTGAGCGCGATATTGTCATTGTCAATTTCTATAAAATTAACATTACTGAAAATATAGGGGGAGTTCTCGGCCTGGCCGATTTCCCTGTTTTGTTCCGCGGAATAATTGATTTGCCGGATTAAGCCGTTTTCTACTCCGAATCCGTTCTTCTGCATAAACCTTCCACCGATGAAGCCCGTCAGGAATAATACGGCGGCAATTGCTGCTGCCCATGCCGGATGCCGGAACGGCGTTAATAAAGTGGGTAAAATTTTCCGATGCCATATCTTTTTTTTGTTTATTCCGGAGAATTTTATGTCGTGGAGAACATGGTTCCTCATTTCGGAAAATGCGTCAGTATCCGGTATCTCCAATCCTTTTGCAGTTTCCTGAAGCAGATCGTGCGCTGCCAGCAATTCCCGGCAACGCTCACAACTCCCCATATGTTCGAAGAGTCGTGTTTTTTCGAAGGAACTAATCTCATTGGCGATAAGCTTCTGAATTAATTCATCATATAATTTACACTTGGCCATAATTATCTCCAATATCTGATTGCCGCAAATTGTTTTTAAGCCGCTGAAGGCTGCGGAAGAGCATACTTTTAACCACACCTTCACTGCACTCCAAAACACCGGCGATCTCTTTTACAGGCATATCTTCAAAATATCGCAGCACCACCGCGAGCCTGTATCTTGTGTTTAAGGCGAACAGGCTCTGAATGAGCTGAGATTTATTTTCTCTCGCCAAAAACTCATCTTCCTGAGAAATGCTTTTATTCTCATAATTCATGATGCCCTCATCAAATAATTCTTGTGAAGATGAATGTCGATTCTTCCTTGTCCAATTTATACCCTCGTTAAATGCAATCCTGGTTATCCATGTTTTAAACGAGCTGTTCATTTTGAATGAATGCAGTTTCTCGTATGTTTTCAGGAATACATTCTGAGTGATATCCATTGAATTATCATTATTCTTCCCAAACCCAAACGCGATTCTGTATACCAGTTTTTCATATCTCCGCATCAGCTCATCAAACGCGATGGTTGATCCACCAAGTGTTTCCCGGACCAGTTCAAAATCTGTCAAACTCAATTTTACCTCCTGTCAATATAGACAGAGTGATACCAAAAAAGTTAGCATAAGACTTTATTTTTTTTTAATTTTGAAAGGTAATTTATATTATATACGTAAACAAAATAAATTGTTGCCATGGATCAGTTTAAACTAAAATCGATTTATGAGCCTCAGGGCGATCAGCCTCAGGCCATTGACGAACTCGTTGCAGGTTTGGAAAGGGGAGATTCACACCAGACACTCCTCGGAGTGACCGGCAGCGGTAAAACGTTTACTATGGCAAATGTTATCGCGAGAATAAATAAACCGACGCTGGTGATCTCGCATAACAAAACTCTCGCGGCGCAGCTGTTTGGCGAATTTAAAGGATTCTTTCCTGAAAATGCCGTTGAATTTTTTATAAGCTACTATGATTATTATCAGCCGGAGGCCTATCTTCCCACAACAGATACCTATATAGAAAAAGACGCGTCAATAAACGATGAAATTGACCGGCTTCGATTGAAGGCAACGAGTTCGCTGCTTGCCCGGAAAGATGTGATTGTGATCGCGAGCGTCAGTTGTATATATGGTATTGGTTCTCCTGCCGATTATAAGGATATGGTTGTTGTGCTGGAGCGGGGTCAGTCGTACAACCGGCAAGACTTTTTGCTCAAACTGGTCGATATTCAGTATTCCAGAAATGATTTTGATTTTCAGCGCGGTACATTTCGCATACGCGGCGATATTGTAGATATTTATCCGGCATATGAAGAATTCGCCTACAGGCTTGAATTTTTTGGAAACGAAATTGAACGAATTCAGAGAATAGATCCTTTGACGGGAAAGGGTACGGATAAGATCGATCAAGCTTTCATTTTCCCGGCGAAACACTTTGTAACCACCGGCGAAAAGATGCAGCGGGCCATGGACTCAATTCGCGTGGAACTCGCCGGGCAGCTGGAAAAGATGAGATCCGAGAATCAATTGCTCGAAGCGCAACGTCTCGAAATGCGGACAAATTTTGATTTGGAAATGATGTCGGAAATTGGTTATTGCTCGGGCATTGAAAATTATTCAAGACATATTTCCGGTCGTAAAGCCGGTGAACCGCCATACACGCTGCTGGATTTTTTCCCAAAAGATTTTCTTGTCATTATTGATGAATCACATCAGACTATCCCGCAAATCAAAGCCATGTATAACGGGGACCGTTCCAGGAAAGAGAATTTGGTCCGTTATGGATTCCGCCTGCCCAGCGCGCTGGACAACAGACCACTAAAATTTCATGAATTTGAAAAAAGGATGAATCAGACCGTTTTTGTTTCAGCCACACCCTCGGATTATGAGTTTAGCAAAAGCGACGGAGTATTCGTCGAACAGGTGATTCGTCCTACAGGATTAATAGATCCTGAAATAGAGATTAGGCCTGTTTCGACCCAAATTGATGATCTCATAAATGAGATTCATGAGAGAGTTGCCGTAAAAGAGCGGGTGCTGGTGACGACTCTTACAAAGAGGATGTCGGAAGATCTGGCGGATTATCTTCAGGCGGCGGGAATTCGTGTACGGTACCTGCATTCGGAAATCCACGCTCTGGACCGGGTTGGCATTTTACGCGACTTAAGACTTGCCGAATTTGATGTTCTGGTTGGGATTAATTTACTGAGAGAGGGACTGGATTTACCGGAAGTTTCTCTTGTCGCTGTTCTCGACGCTGACAAAGAAGGCTTTCTAAGATCTTATGTTTCACTGATGCAAACAGCGGGCAGAGCCGCGAGAAATATTGGAGGAAAAGTCATTTTCTACGCGGATCGTGTGACGGATTCAATGAGACGAACGATGGATGAATCCGGACGGCGCAGGGAGAAACAGATCGAATACAACCGCGCGCATGATATATCACCACAGACAATTTTTAAAACAACCGAAGAAATTCTTCGCACCACCTCGGTGGCGGATGTGAGCAAAAGCCTGCCAAAGGTGGCCGAGAGCACGATCAATTATGGTGATCATATGAGCAGCGAAGAACTCATCGAACGTCTTACAAAAGAAATGTTGTCCGCGGCCGCCAATCTTGAATTTGAGAAGGCCGCCGTGATCAGGGATGAGATAGGGAAAGTAGGGAGAGAGAGAAAAGTAGGAAGTAGGAAGTAAGAAGTGAGAATTAAAGAGCGTTAAGAGAAAAGAGTTAAGAGTGTAAGAGTAGAGGTGGGCCAATCCGGGCAAGCGATGTCATAGTCAACCGCGATGAAAACCGGTTAATCTACCCGTATGTCATGCCGCAGGCATCTTTGGGTACCTTGGAAGGATGTACAAAAAAGATAAAAGATAAAAGAAAAAAGAGAAAAGAGTTAAGAGTTTAAGATTCAACGATTGTGTTGCGGGACTCTTCGGGGCGAAATAGGGAAAGTGAGAAGTAGGAAGTAAGAAGTGAGAATTAAAGAGCGTTAAGAGAAAAGAGTTAAGAGTGTAAGAGTAGGGACGTCCCAATCCGGGTACGCGATGTCATAGTCAACCGCGGTGAAACCGGTAAATCTACCCGTATGTCATGCCGCAGGCATCTTTGGGTACCTTGGAAGGATGTACAAAAAAGATAAAAGATAAAAGAAAAAAGAGAAAAGAGTTAAGAGTTTAAGATTCAACGATTGTGTTGCGGGAC
>JBFXLE010000008.1:0-573 GCA_050173015.1 Calditrichaceae bacterium | reverse complement strand
AATCTACCCGTATGTCATGCCGCAGGCATCTTTGGGTACCTTGGAAGGATGTACAAAAAAGATAAAAGATAAAAGAAAAAAGAGAAAAGAGTTAAGAGTTTAAGATTCAACGATTGTGTTGCGGGACTCTTCGGGGCGAAATAGGGAAAGTGAGAAGTAGGAAGTAAGAAGTGAGAATTAAAGAGCGTTAAGAGAAAAGAGTTAAGAGTGTAAGAGTAGGGACGTCCCAATCCGGGTACGCGATGTCATAGTCAACCGCGGTGAAACCGGTAAATCTACCCGTATGTCATGCCGCAGGCATCTTTTGGTACCTTGGAAGGATGTACAAAAAAGAAAAAAGATAAAAGAAAAAAGAGAAAAGAGTTAAGAGTTTAAGATTCAACGATTGTGTTGCGGGACTCTTCGGGGCGAATTTTCTGTTCAGCAAGCGACTGACCCTCCCCTCTATCCCCTCCCTTATGCATCAGGCTGTTGCAGATTATTGTTGAGGGGATAGTTCATATTACGTAAATTTATTGCCATAAACTGAGTCATACTTTTAAGGATTTTTATGGGATTTATATCAAGCGACCG
>JBFXLE010000007.1:0-183657 GCA_050173015.1 Calditrichaceae bacterium | reverse complement strand
CGCTATAACGCAGACATACATCTTGTCCTTCCATAAAGATCCCTTTCTTTGTTTAGAGTAGCACCCTTTGGGCAAGGGTAATAAATTAACACTTTTTTGTCAATTTATTCAGGACAAGTCACTTTTTCCTCATTTATTTGAACATTTTTCTAAATTCTTGTAGTTTTAACCGTTCATCATCAGCGCGCGGTATGAAATAAATTATGGCGCCGGATGGTTGAATTTGAATTCAGTCTAAAACAAAGGAGTCAGAATGGAATACAAAAAATTTGCAAGATCATCAACAGAAGTTTCGCAGCTTGGCTTTGGCGCCTGGGGCATCGGCCGGGCCATGTGGATTGGCGCGGAAGACAAAGAGTCAAAGAGAGTTTTGCGTCGGGCCATTGAAGAGGGGATTAACTTCTTTGATTCAGCGCTGGTTTACGGAATGGGACATAGTGAAAAACTGATTGGTGAAGTGGAAAAAGAATCGGGGAAAGAGTTATTTGTCACGTCTAAAATTCCATCAAAAAAAATGGAATGGCCGGCGAGAGACGAGTCCCTTCTAAAAGACTCGTTCCCAAAAAATTATATCATTGAGACCACAGAGAAGAGTCTTAAGAATCTGAATCGCGATTATCTGGATCTACAGCAGTTTCATGTATGGAACGACCGCTGGGCGGAGCAGGATGAATGGAAGGAAGCCGTATTAAAACTGAAAAAGGACGGGAAAGTGCGGTTTTTTGGAATTTCCATCAATGATCATCAGCCGGAGAACGGCATCGAAGCGGGAAAGACGGGACTCATAGATTCATATCAGGTGATCTTTAATATTTTTGATCAGTCGCCGACAGAGAAGCTGCTGCCTTTCTGCCTTGAAAACAAGATCAGCGTCATTGCCAGAGTGCCCTTTGATGAAGGGGCTTTGACGGGCAACATCAAACCGGATACCACGTTCCCGAATAAAGACTTCCGGAACCGTTATTTCAGAGGCGAACGGAAAGAGCAGGTTTGGGACAGGGTTCAAAAGATTTTGGAAGACACCGGCAATGAAACCGGTTCCATGGCTGAAGCGGCATTAAGATATCTCATCAGTTTTGAAGCGGTTACCACCGTAATCCCGGGAATGCGTAAAGAAAAAAATCTACTTTCGAATGTGGAGAGTGTCACGCGGGGAGCGCTGTCGGAAGATCTGCTTGAGCGGCTTAAAGAACACCGCTGGGACCGGAATTTTTACGAATAATAAAAAAATCCCCGTCTTTCAATTGATGAGAGACGGGGATTATATCTCAATCCGGTATCTTTTAGACGCGCTTGCGGAGCAGACGATACAAGGTCGGCTGATCCAAAAAAGTGAGATAATCATTATAATCTTCATCGGATTCGATAATAAATAGTGTAAAGAGTATTTTAACCGCGTCAATCAATTCCTGTTTTTCCCACGGTTTTTCGATGTACCGGTCGATATTGGCCTGGTTAATGGCCTGAATGGTATCCCGGTGTGTCGCGAGCCCGGTAAGCAGTAATTTTCGGGTCAGTATAAAACGATCATCCCTGTTCATTCTCGAAAGAAAATCCACACCTGTTTCACCGGGCATAATATGGTCGCAGATAATGACGCCGACCAATTGGCCCTCGGAATCCAGTTCGTTAAGAACTTCATCCGCTTCGCCGGCTGATTCACAATCAATCAGATTGACGATCGGGCTAAAATATTCAAGATCCTTTTTAAGAGCGGCCAGTACTTCTCTTTGATCGTCGATGCATAGTATATTCAGTTTTGCCATGTCAACCTCCGACAGGTATGGTTATTAAAAAACTAGTACCCTTTTCAGAACTCTTAACCGAAACGGCGCCGTTATATTCATTTATAATACGCTGAACAATTGTCAGGCCCAGTCCCAGGCCGAATGATAATCCTGAAATTTTTGTCGTGACATTCGGCTGGAAGATATTTGGTAATATATCTTTTGGTATGCCCGGTCCGTTATCGCGGATTATCACGCTGATGTTTGCTTTTTCATGCTTGCTGATTATAGCTAGTTGATGATCCGTTTTATCCGACGCGAACATAGCCTCACAGGCGTTACGGAGAATATTGGTCCAAATCTGAACAAATTCTCCCATGTTGCCGTTGATCGGCGGTAAATCGTTTAATTCAAGATCGAGAGTGATCAGTTTTAATTTATGACGCAGCAGCGCGAGAGCGTCCCGGATACTTTCATTGATGTCCAGACCCGGATTGCGGACAGTGGAGCGGACGCCTAGCTCTTTGATGGATTTAACAACATGAGTGGATTGTTCCGCGGCGACGATCATATCATTCCATGCAGCGCCCATTTCCCACAATTCATATATTTTTCGGGCATCTTTACTCGGGTCCTTTGTAAATGAAGGCAACTGATGATCAGTTATACCTGTTTGCGCGAGCAGGGAGGCCGAATCATCGGATAATTTAAAATTTGCCAGGAGCTCTTTTTTACGGCGTCGGACATCGCTGCTGGATAGGAATCGTCCCCTTAAAAAGCCCGATTCGAAGATGGCGGCTTCCTTTTCATCATTCCATCTTTGATTGATCTGTTCAACCAGCCAGTTTGAATTTCTCGCGATGACCGAGATGGAATTGTTGAGTTCATGCGCGATCCCGGCCGCCATCTGCCCAAGAGAAGCGTATTTTTCATTATCCACTAATTTTTTAAGCGCCTGTTCTCTTTCTCTGGCTACTTCCTGTACACGCTGCTGTCTTTTCATTAAATCGACAACGGCTACCGGCATGAACTGTTTTTCGAGACATTTCGCGTCATCCTTCGGAACCGGAACCTGATCTTTATCAATATAGGCGAGCTCGCAATCAGTCAACGCCTCCACCGTGGCGAGACTCTTAAATGACTTTGAGAAAAAACTGTACGCTCCCACAAAAGTATTCTTTCCGGCCGTAAAAATTTCTTCTTTTGTACCGTCAGGTTCTTTTACATAGCTGGAAAGCATCCCGCTTCGGACAAGATAAAGACGATTATTAAGTTTATCCTGCTCCATCAATATCTCGCCCTTTTTCAGGCGGATACGGCGGGACGGCTCGGAAAAATAAGTACGGATAAGCCAGTCAAATTCAGCGATTTGTTCAACAGTTTTCATAGAAACCCGATTGTTTTTAAAATGTATAGCATCAAATAGATAAGAATTAATCCTGTCATTCCCATTAAAACCCCGGTGCGGGCCATCTGGGGGGTTTTGATAATTCCGCTGGCGTAGGCCATGGCGTTTGGCGGTGTGCTGATGGGAAGTGACATGGCAATGCTTGATGCAAAAGTCACCGCCAGAATAATCATTTTACTGCCTCCAAACGCGCCAAGGGACTCCACATTCGCTCCCAATGCAGCCATCACCGGAAGAAGCAGGTTGGCCGTGGCCGTGTGGGACATGAAATTCGCCATCAGCAATGTAATGATGGTGGCAATCGCCACAATGAGCAATGGATGCAGACGGTCAAAAGGAATAGAACTTATCAAATGTTCGGTAAGCCCGCTTTGTTCGAGACCGGTTCCCAAAGCGATACCGCCGGCAATCAGCCACAGAACATCCCAGCTGATTCTTTTCAGATCATCGGCGGTTAAAATTCTTGAAACCAGAAATACCGAAACAGGGATCATGGCCACAATATACGAATTCATGCCGTGAAAATCAGTAAAAAGCCATAGAAGAATGGTTATAATGAATGTAACATAAACCGTTTTCGCTTTTCCTGTTTTAAGAAACTTGTTTTCAATCTGTACCTTTATCTCTTTTGTTGATGGCGGGAAAAATTTTAGTAAAACGAACCAGAGAATAATCAGCAATACAATCACATACGGAATGGCGAATTCCATCCATTCACCGAAGGAAATAGTATTGACTCCGGTAAGGTATTTCATTGCCACCGCGTTTGGCGGTGTCCCGATTGGCGTGCCGATTCCGCCAACATTGGCCGCGAAGGGTATGGCGAGGATAAATCCTGTTTTGCCGGGATCATCATCCCTGAAGGTAACGAGCACCGGGGTTAAAATGGCCAGCATCATGGCGGTTGTCGCCGTGTTGCTCATAAACATGGAAAAGATGGCCGTTATCACCATCAATCCAAGCATCACCCATTTGGGATCCGTTCCGAATGGTTTTAGTAACACTCGCGCCAGATTGATATCAAGCCGGTATTTGGTCGCCGCCATGGCCAGAAAGAATCCGCCTAAGAAAAGCAGGATGATCGGCGAGGCGAAGGCGGCCATGATGGATTTGTAACTGAGCACTGTTCCGAAATTTGAAGCTTCGGGTGGCGCGCTGAACAGAAAAAAACTGCTGTCTGATACCATGACGAGTTCAAGGGTAATGATCAGCACAGATGTGGCGAAAATAGGTATGGGTTCCAGTACCCAGAAAAGGGTTGCCATGACAAATATGGCGATAAGCCGCTGTTCGACAACGGATATATTATCAAGCGGAATCCATTGGCCGGGCATGATCAGAATCAATACCGGTATGATAATCGAAATAGATGGTTTAATATAACGCATACAGACTCCGTCGTTTTCTTTTAATAGTACAACAAGGCGGTGAATTTAAATAGAAATACAGTATTCGACAAGATTTAATAAATTAATCCCGCATGTCATCAATAATCTTTGTTTTCTAAACTCTGATTAAAGATTGTCTGACCCGCCCACCTATGGCGGGATTATATGATTAGCTGAGGACTGATGTCCCATCTCTTAATCATGGAATCATTTAATCCTTTTCATCACAGTTCAGACGTTTTCCTTTCTTCACTTCCCACTCCAGACGCGGCATGCTGCGTCTCTACGCGTTCATCTTTTTTCTTTTGTCTTAACTTCTTACTTCCTACTTCCTACTTCCTACTTTTCTTCTTTTCTCATTCTTCACAGAATAAAATCGCCCTGCTGTGAGTTAAGATGAATACATTTCAATAAAAATATTTTCAGGAGTAATTGCATGAAAGCACCATTCGAAATAGTGGGTATTGATCATGTAAGTTTTATTGTTGGAAACGCCAGGCAGGCGGCCCATTATTATCAAACACAATTCGGTTTCGAGCCGATCGCTTACAGCGGGCTGGAGACCGGAAACAGGGATAGCGTGTCATACGTTCTCCAACAGGATAAAATTCGGTTTATATTAACTTCACCCTTAAAAGCAGATTCAGAACTGAATGAACATTTAAAGATGCACGGTGACGGAGTCAAAAACATCGCCTTTTGGGTAGATGATGCTCAGTCCGCGTGGGATTACGTGACGGGTAACGGAGCAGTCTCCACACTTCACCCGACCGTTGCCGCCGATGAAAATGGAGAAGTCAAAATCGCCACGGTGAAAACATTCGGAGACACGGTGCACAGTTTTGTTGAACGTTCATCATATAAAGGTGTGTTTCTTCCGGGATACGTTCCCTATCGTTCGGCGTTGCGCGCAGAATCCGTGGGATTAAATTACATTGATCATTTTGTAGGCAATCAGCCGGAAGGTGAAATGAACAGGGTAGCGGAATGGTATGAAAAGGTGTTCGGTTTTCACCGTTTCTGGTCAGCGGATGACAAAGACATTTCCACCGAACATTCGGCGCTTCGATCTGTGGTAGTCGCGAATGAAAATGAACGCATAAAAATGCCCATAAACAGACCCGCGGCGGGTCTGCGTAAATCTCAGATAGAGGAATTTGTAGAATATTACTCGGGTCCGGGCATACAGCACATCGCCATGGAGACAAAAGATATTGTTCAGACGGTGGGAAAATTGGTCGCGAACGGCGTAGAGTTTCTGGATGTGCCGGAGTCGTATTATCAGGAACTGCCGGATCGTGTCGGAAAAATAGATGAAGATCTCACCGCGCTTTCAAAGCTGGGGATACTTGTGGATAGGGATGAGATTGGCTATATGCTGCAAATATTTACCAAGCCGGTTCAGGACCGCCCGACATTGTTTTTTGAAATCATCCAGCGTAAGGGATCACAGAGTTTTGGCAAAGGTAATTTTAAAGCGTTGTTTGAGGCCATTGAAAGAGAACAGGATCGCAGAGGAAATCTGTAAAAATATTTTTTCGGTTTTTTCAGTTCATGTAATCCATTAGTTTACAGATGAATCCGGTTCCCGTGGCGGGTTGTATCTGATTTAAAAACTCTGATTAATTGTCACCTTTATTAAATTCACTTTGCAGATAAAAAATATATGAAATTACTCACATTCAGTAGTAAGACGGATAACCGGCAGCGCGCGGGCATATATCTTTCTGATCGGGTCATTGATCTGGAGAAGGCCGCGACGTGGATAAAAGTCAAAAACAGCTATGATGCCGGTCTTGAGCCGAGCTTCACCGTGGACGGTTTATTGAAAGAATGGAGCAGGTATTTCTCAAAGTTGACCGGCTTATCTGAAATTCTTTTAAATGTAAATCCTGCTGATATCATCGTTGATGGTCAGCCCGCGGCTTTTAAGTCATCCGATGTGATTTTTCTTCCACCGGTAATAAATCCTCCGTCATTCAGAGATTTCTACGCGTTTGAACAGCATGTCAAAACAGCGCGCGCGCTCCGCAATTTGCGGATGATTCCTGAATGGTATGAATTTCCGGTCTTTTATTTCTCAAATCCAAACGCGTTTCTCGGACATGGTCAGAGTCTGCGTAAACCTGATTATACGCGGGAACTGGATTATGAGCTTGAAGTTGCCTGTATCATCGGAAAAGCGGGCAGAGATATTTCGCCGGATAAAGCCGCGGAGTATATCGCCGGGTACACAATTCTTAATGACTGGTCCGCGAGAGACATTCAGAGAAAAGAAATGCGTGTAGGGTTGGGGCCGGCAAAAGGAAAAGATTTTGCTTCGGGTCTCGGGCCTTATATGGTCACACCGGATGAAATCGAAGGATTCAGAAAAAACAAAGGGTATCATCTAAAAATGACCGCTAAAAAAAACGGCCGGTTGCTTTCCGAAGGTAATTTTGCGGATATTACCTATAGTTTTGAAGAAATGATCGCCCGCGCCTCTCAGGGGGTTACCTTGTTCCCGGGTGATGTTATCGGATCGGGAACGGTGGGAACAGGATGCATTCTGGAATTAAGGCCGGAGCGAGCAGACGGCTGGATAGAAAGAGGGGATATGGTAGAACTTGAAATTGAACATTTAGGGATTTTAAGCACGCCGGTGGAATAAATTGTATTAATCTTCGTATATAAGCCTGAAAAAAAGGAGTGAACATGAAACTCTTTTACATCATGATTCTTTCCCTGGTTTTGAGTTCGTTCGCGGCTGAATTTAAAAGCGGGGAGTCCGTGAGAGTTGTTAGTGGTGACACCATGTTGACGGATTTATTCGCCGGGTCCGCGAATGTCGATATCCGGGGATATATTAAAGGCGACCTCTATACGGGGTGTGAAACACTGAACATTGAAGGCGTAGTAGAAGATGATGTCATTGCCGGCTGCCGTCGGTTAATTCTGACCGGAAAAGTCAATGATATGGTGATCAGCGGAGGCGAAAGCGTCATCATTGATGGTGAGGTTGGTGGTGATGTTCTTGTTTATAGCGGTAGTCTCAAGATTACGGATCGCGGATTAATCAGGGGGAATGTAATCACCGGTTCGGGTGAGTTTAGGCTGGAGGGCGGACGGATTAATGGTTCTGTCAGAGGTAGCTCCAGGCATTCTTTTTTAAACGGAACGATCGGCCAAGGTGTTGAACTCGAAGCGCGCCATATTGATTTTGGTCCGGATTATTCATCGCCGATGGGTACAAAATTGACGTTAACACAAGAAGTGGATGTCGAAAAAATACCGTTTCGGCCGGCGGATCTTGAAATTTTAATCAAAACAGAACCATCCTTTTATCAGACAAAGTTTTTTTATTGGGGAATTTTAGCGATGTTTGTTGTCGGGATTATCCTGAGTATATTTTTAAATCCCTTTCTAAAAAAGTTAACAAATTCGATGACCGAGAGGGTAGGGCTAGGCTCCGGCATAGGATTTCTGTTTCTTGTTTTAACACCCCTTGCGATAGCAATACTTCTGGTTTTGATTATTACCATCCCGGCCGCCCTGATCTTAACGGCAGCGTATCTTGTTACGGTTTATATAGGGATTATCATTACTGGATTATTCATCGGCGATTATTTGCTGAAATTGCTGAAAAAAGGCGGGGAATCAGGAAGTTTAATTTTTTCCCTGCTCATCGGAATCATTATTATCGCGCTGTTCAGGGAAATACCAAGAATAGGATGGTTGATTGATGTGGGAGCGGTCTGTCTGGGCGCCGGCAGTCTGTTATTGTATTTGTGGGATATGACGCAGGCAGATGCCCGAAAAACGTGATGGAATTTACAGTGGTGTTTTGCAAACGGTAAAATCCGGGGAATTTTAAGCGGAAAGTGAAACATTGATCTTCTAAAGATGGTTCAATGTAGAAATTGAAGGTAAAAGAAGGAAACGTATGCCATATTATATAAAAAGAGGTGAAATACCACCAAAAAGGCATATTCAGCATCGTGGCTCAGAGGGAGGATTGAGATACGAGGAACTGATCAGCCGGGAGGGTTTTTCAAACATCTATTCAAATGCCTATCATATTTATCCTCCTACCCGAATAAAGAAAGTCGGTTCATTCAAACCGGTTAATCAGGTTCCCGCCACGGATTCCACGCATCGCCACAGGCATCTTGAAACTTTTAAATTTAAACCTTTTGGAGACTGGATTAGCGGGCGCCGGATGCTCGCTTACAATAGCGATGTTGTCATGTACACCATATTTCCGGAAAAAAACGTGGATTTTTTTTACAGGAACGGAAATGCGGATGAAGTGATCTTTGTTCATAGCGGCCGGGGCATGCTGAAAAGTCAGTTTGGAGATCTGCCGTTTGAAGACGGTGATTATATTATTATTCCCGGCGGAACGCTGCACCAGCTTAAATATGAGAGTGATGATACACGTTTACTGGTCATCGAATCTTATGGTCCGGTGGAGCCTCCAAAACGTTATCTCAATAAATTCGGACAGCTTCTTGAACACGCCCCCTATTGTGAGCGGGATATCATTGTCCCTGAATTTTCAGGCCCGGTTGATCAAACCGGGGATTTTAAAATTTTGTTGAAACTCAGGTCCGGCATTCAGGAGTTCACTCTAGCGCATCACCCTTTTGATCTTGTCGGGTGGGACGGGTTTTATTATCCCTGGATTTTGAATATCAGTGATTTTATGCCTATCGTTGGTAAGCTGCATCAGCCACCTCCGGTACATCAAACGTTCGAAGGGCCCGGATTTGTTATCTGCTCCTTTGTCCCGAGGCTGTTCGATTTTCATGAATTATCCATCCCGGCGCCTTACAATCACAGCAATGTGGATAGTGATGAGGTACTGTATTATGTGGAAGGCGATTTTATGAGCCGGAAAGGTGTCAGTCAGGGATCAGTCACTATTCATCCCGCGGGATTGCCGCACGGCCCGCATCCCGGGCGTTATGAGGAGTCAATCGGGAAGAAAAAAACCGAAGAACTGGCGGTGATGCTGGATACATTCAAACCGCTTATAATGTCCAAAGAAGCGGACGAAATTGATGATCCGGCTTATCCTCTGAGCTGGCTTGAAGAATAAACAGATATAAAAAACGAAACACACCGGAAGGAAGATATGATATTTGATCCTAAAAAACAGACATTTAAAGAAAACTACAAGTTAATGATCGGAAGCATTCTTCCCCGTCCCATCGCGTTTGTCTCAACGCTCTCCACGGATGGACTGGCGAATCTGGCGCCATTCTCGTTTTTTACGGGAATCACTTCGCAGCCGCCCACCATTTGTTTTTCACCGACCCGCAGGGGAAATGACGGCTTGAAAAAGGATACGTTGAACAATATCGAACAAACCAAAGAATTTGTTGTTAATATCGTCACGGAGGGAATCATTGAACAGGTAAATGACGCCGCCACAGAGTTTCCTCCTGAGATCAGCGAGTTTGAACAAACGGGACTCACGCCGGTAAAGTCAGTGATCGTAAAACCGCCGAGAGTGCAGGAATCGCCCATAAGCTTTGAATGCAAATTGTACAAGATCATTGAAATCGGCCCCGCTGAACAGGGTGGCGGTTTCTTAGTGATTGGTGAGATCGTTCTGTTTCATGTGGATGATGCTCTTCTTGAGAATGGACGGATTGACACCGGTATGCTAAATCCCGTGGGACGTTTAGCCGGAGCGGAGTACACTACGCTTGGCAGGCGTTTCTCATTGGAACGTAAAATTTATAAATCATGAATTAGATTTAAGAATCACTTTTTTTATTGAAATTTCACTGAGCAGATTTAATAAATGGCACATGAATAGGGTATGCCCTGATTTAACTTTTGAAGACACCGGAGAAATTTATGCCCAGTAAACAGAAACAGCTTGCCTCTTTTCCTTTTGATCAGAAAATAGTCTGGAAACCGGTAAAAGAATGGATGGATGACAGCAATCTGAAAAAATTCATGACTAAACATGATATTGCTGACTATGATCATCTGATGGAACGGTCTATCAATGACGCTTCCTGGTTTTGGGACGCGGTAATCCGAGATCTGGGAATCGATTTCTATGAACCATACTCGAATGTGCTGGATACCAGCGGCGGTATCGAGTTGCCGGTCTGGTGTGTTGACGGTAAAATGAATATTGTACATAATTGTCTGGATAAATGGCAAAAAACAAAAGTTCGTCATCAGGCGGCAATTCGCTGGGAAAATGAAGAAGGATCCGTAAAAATTCTTACCTATGAAGAACTGTATCATGAAGTAAACCGGTGCGCCAACGGATTGCGTTCACTGGGACTTAAAAAAGGGGATTCTGTGGGATTGCTGATGCCGATGATACCGGAATTGGCTATCGCGTTTCTGGCAATACTAAAAATAGGCGGATTGATACTTCCCTTGTTCAGCGGCTACGGCCCTTCGGCCATATCGAGCCGATTGAATGATTGCCGCGCAAAGGCGCTTATAACCGCAGACGGTTACTACCGCAGGGGAAAAAGTATCGGTATGAAAGCCATCGCCGATGAGGCCTTGCTCGAGTCCCCTTCGGTAAAGCATGTGATTGTGGTCGATTATATCTCCAGAAAAAATATAAATTGGGTGGAAGAAAGAGATCACTGGTGGCATGAACTCATTCCAAGGCAATCGGACAAAGCGATCACCGAAAAAACTGACGCGGAAGATGTGGCGATGCTCATCTACACCAGCGGGACGACCGGAAAGCCGAAAGGGGCTGTGCATAGTCATTGCGGATTTCCGGTTAAAGCAGCGATGGATATGTTCTACGCCATGGATTTAAAACCCGGAAATGTCATGTATTGGATGACCGATATGGGCTGGATGATGGGTCCGTGGGAAGTATTTGGCTCGCTGATCATTGGAGCTACCATGGTGTTTTATGAAGGCGCGCCTGATTATCCCGAACCCGATCGTTTATGGTCACTGATTGAAAGCCATCATATTACTCATCTGGGGATATCTCCCGCGCTCATACGGACACTTAAAACTCATGGACCTGATGCAGTCAAAAAACATGATGTCGCCTCCCTGCGGATGGCCGGGTCAACGGGCAGTCCGTGGGATCCGGATTCATGGCTTTGGTTGTTTAAAAATATATTAAGTGGTGAAAAACCGATTTTTAATTATTCGGGAGGCACGGAAATAAGCGGCGGTATTTTATGCGGAAATTTTTTTAAACCGCTGAAGCCATGCTCTTTTTCCGGCCCGGTAATCGGAATGGATGCCGATGTGGTGAATGAAAACGGAGATTCGGTTCGCGGTGAGGTAGGCGAGTTGGTAATCCGAAAACCCTGGATCGGGATGACCCGCGGTTTTTGGGATGACCGTCAGCGGTACCTGGATACTTACTGGAGCCGGTTTGGTAACATGTGGCTTCATGGCGATTTTGCCGCGATTGACGATGAAAATCTTTGGTTTATCCTCGGTCGAAGCGATGATACAATAAAAATCGCCGGAAAACGCCTGGGACCCGCTGAAGTTGAAGCGATCTTAAACAGTCATCCGGCTGTGACGGAGTCGGCGGCTATCGGTGTTCCTCATCCAATTAAGGATCAGGAAGTCATTGGGTTCTGCGTGCTCAGGAAGGGTTATAAACCTGATGAAAAAGTTAGATCGGAGCTGCATGAATTAGTAGCCACCGGTCTTGGAAAAGCATTGAAGCCAAAAGAAGTTCGTTTTGTAAAAGCGCTTCCAAAAACCAGGAATGCCAAAGTGATGCATCGTATTATCAGAGCGGCGTATTTACAGGAGGCGATGGGTGATCTGAGCGGACTGGAAGATCCCGGCGCGGTCAACGCCATTCAAAACTCGATGTGATTTGTAATATAAAAATGATTACTTGTCGAAAGATTTGTTTTTGAGTTGTAGATCATAAGTTCTGTGCATAGTTTTCAGAAGATTTATTTTATCAGGTAAGGGCCGGTAATTTTTCATTGAAACGGAGAACCAATGAAGAATAATTTGGATGAACTTGATCTCAGGATAGGCAGGCTATTGGACGAAGCGGACAGGATGGTTATCGCGACGTCTGTGAACAATAACAGTTCCGGGGCATCCGTATTCTTCGCCAGGGATGACCGGGATCTTGTTTTTTTTACTTTTAATCCCACGCGTAAAGCTGAACAGATTCGTGTTAATCCCAAAATTCAGGCTGTTATATGGCCGGTCGGTCAGGAAGGAATCCGCGGTATTCAGATGGAGGGGATTTGTCACCGGATAAAAGATAAATCCGAAGAAGAACGAGCGCATGATCTTATTTTGGAAAAGACAACCGCCTTTAAGGAATACATGAATGACCAGTTCCTGATCAAAAACAAAGTGGTCGGATATTACCGGATTAAACCTGTCCGCGTCAAATACGTTGATTTTTATGCGGAGGACAAATTTGAATGGCGTGAATATCCTGAAAACCGGGTGAATGTCATGGCAGACCTGTTGCAGTCCGTTTACGCAAGAGTAGGACTGTGGTTGAGGGCGGTCAGGGCTCCGTTTTTTACGGCGGCGATTGTGCCGGTCTTGCTTGGCGCGGTGATCGCGTGGAATGATCTGCTCAGCAGAGGCGCGTCTGGCACATGGAGTTGGTCAACGTTCTGGCTTATTCTCACGGGGGCGATTCTGGCGCAGGCCGGAACAAATATGGGTAATGATTATTTCGATCATACCAGCCGGGCGGATGAATATAATAAAGTGTTCAGTCCGTTTAACGGCGGCAGCCGGATGATACAGGCGGGTTTAATGGCGCCGTCGAAAGTTCTGTTTGCCACGATTGTGTCCTTTGGCGCTACGATCTATATCGGATTAGAATTAAATATGATGATCACCGGATTCTATTTTGGAAACAGCCCGCTTTTGTGGTTTGGGTTTTTCGGAATCGCGTTGGGAATATTTTACACCTGGAATCCGGTTCGCCTGTCCTATCACGGATGGGGAGAGCCGGCAATCGCGCTGGGATTCGGTCCGGTGATGGTGCTGGGCACACATTATGTGTTAACCGCGCCGTATCTTAATGCCAATAGTCTGGGTTGGAGCTGGCAAAAGCCCTTACTCGCGTCGATACCGGTTGCTTTATTGATCATGCTGGTTGTATGGATCAATCAATTTCAGGATTTACCATCCGATAAACAAGCGGGAAAAATTACCTGGGTAGTAAGGCTGGCCGGTTTCAAGGATGATCATGTCCTGTATGAACGGCCTTTTAAATACTATGCCATATTTAATTATATGAGTTTTGCGTTCATTTTAATGCTGGGTATAATTGGCTTCTTCCGCCCCGCTCTTGCCACGCCATTTGTATTGATTTCTCTGCTCCCGTTGGTGCTTGTAAGACACGCGGTAAAATGGGGTGAAGAGTGGATGATCCGCTGGAACAGAGTCGACGCGGACCGGCAAAGAATGCCGTATGAATTGTTAAAGGTGAATGCTTCAACGGTCGGTATCCATTTCTTTACCGGCAGTCTGATGATTCTCGGTTACTGGCTTCATACCGTTTTTTAGTCTGATAAATTCAATACTTGTCCAAGCGCGGCCCAAGGAATAGCAGAAATTTAACAAAGATAGTCAGTTTGATTTATATAAAAGATTCGTTTCAAGAAATATTATTTGTAACATATTCAGTTCGTTTTCTTCAAATGAATATCATATTAAATGGAAAACAAAAATAACAGGGGAGGTAAAATTGAAATTCGGAATTCCCAGGGAAATCACAAAAGGTGAGACGCGTGTGGCGGTTATTCCATCAATGATCAGCTCGCTAACCCGCAATAATCATGAAGTGTTCATAGAGTCAGGCGCCGGGACCGCTGCTTCTTTCAGTGATGATCAATATAAAGAAGCCGGAGCTCAGATTTGTAAAAATAGCGCGGAATTGTACAAGGCGGCAGATGTCATCATTAAAGTACAGGTACCACAGCCGCAAGAAGTTGAAATGATAAAAAATGGCGGTCACCTCATATCCTACCTCGCGCCATTTAACAATCTTGATGTGATCCAAAAATTAGCGGACCGTAAAATTACTTCATTCGCAATGGAATTTATCCCAAGAATAACCCGAGCTCAAAGTATGGACTCGTTAAGTTCGATGGCGACACTGGCGGGTTACAAAGCCGTGCTGCTTGCAGCCAATCATTTAGGCAAGATTTTTCCGCTAATGATGACTGCCGCCGGTACTATTCCTCCGGCCGGCGTGTTCGTGCTTGGGGCGGGTGTGGCCGGATTACAGGCAATCGCCACGGCTAAACGTCTCGGAGCGAAAGTCGAAGCGTTTGATCCGCGCGCCGCGGTCAGGGAACAGGTTCAGAGTCTCGGGGCGCAGTTTGTAGAAATGGAGATGCCGGAAGACGCTGAAACATCGGGCGGATACGCGAAAGAACAATCGGATGAATTTCTCAAAAAAGAACAGGAAGCCATTGGAGCCCGTCTGCCAAAGATCGACGCCGTGATAACCACGGCTCAGATATTCGGCAAAAAAGCGCCGATTCTTATTACGGAAGAAATGGTGAAAATGATGAAACCCGGTTCTGTTATTATTGATCTGGCTGCGGAACAGGGAGGAAACTGTGAGCTGACTCAGGCGGATAAGATTATTGAAAAGAACGGAGTTATTATTAACGGAACGGTAAATTTGCCCGCGACTTTGCCTGTTCATGCCAGTCAGATGTATTCCAAAAATATTACAAATCTGTTAAAACATCTTTATCAGAATGAGCAGTTTGATTTTGATGACGAAATTACAAAGGGCGCGTGCATCACTCATGACGGAAATATCCTCAATGATGCAATCGCGAAAGCAGTAACAAGCGGAGGTAAATAGAATGAATGACGTGATAATGGTTTCTCTTTATGTGTTCGTTTTGGCAATGTTTGTGGGTTTTGAAGTCATCACAAAAGTTCCGCCTTTACTGCATACGCCTTTAATGTCAGGATCAAACGCGATCTCGGGTATTACCCTGGTCGGATCTTTGATCAGCGCCGGCAGCGGATTTGATGAGCTTGGGAAAATCCTGGGAATGCTCGCCGTGATCAGCGCCACGATCAATGTGGTCGGAGGATTTATGGTTACTGACCGGATGCTGGAAATGTTTAAAAAGGACAAAGAAAAGAAGGGGAGCAACTGATGGTAACGATTACAAATGTGGTTTATCTGATTGCTGCAGCGCTTTTTATTTTCGGTCTGAAAAAACTGAGCTCACCAAAAACAGCAAGACAAGGGAATCTGCTGGCCATGATCGCGATGCTTCTGGCCGTGGTCATGACACTGCTAGACAGATCCATTCTGGACTTCACATATATCATCGCCGGTCTGATTATCGGCGCGGCCATTGGCGGAATTGCCGCCAAAAAGGTTGAAATGACGCAAATGCCTCAGATGGTGGCGCTTTTCAACGGGTTTGGAGGTGTCGCGTCAACATTTGTGGCATTTGCCGAATACATTCATTCAGGCGGTATGGGCATGACCAATGATGTGATTATCACTATGATACTAAGTCTGCTGATCGGAACCGTCACATTTACCGGCAGTCTGATCGCCTTTGCCAAACTGCAGGGTATCATGAGGGGCGCGCCAATTGTAGTCCCTATGCATCAGGCCATTAATGTGATTTTTATTATCGCGGTTGTGGTTCTCGGTGTATTTGTTGTCCTTGATCCATTATTAATCAATTTTCTCCTGATAATCATCGGGATATCGGCTGTGCTTGGAATTATGCTGGTCATACCGATAGGTGGTGCGGATATGCCGGTGGTAATTTCATTGCTGAACTCGTATTCCGGTCTGGCTGCCGCCGCCACGGGATTTGTGCTTTCAAATAATGTATTAATTATTTCAGGTGCCCTGGTGGGAGCCTCCGGTCTTATATTAACACAGATTATGTGTAAAGCAATGAATCGTTCTTTGACGAATGTACTGTTTGGAGCGGTTGGTACAGAAGGGGGAACCGGAGAGATGTCGGCCGGGGAGCGTTCACAGGTCACGGAATATTCCGCGGAAGACGCCGCGATGGTGATGGACAGCGCTCAGTCAGTGATTATTATACCGGGATATGGATTAGCCGTAGCCCAGGCGCAGCATATTTTACAGGAGCTGGCCACTCTGCTGATGGCCAAGGGTGTCAATGTTCGTTATGCTATTCATCCTGTCGCGGGCCGTATGCCGGGTCACATGAATGTCCTGCTGGCGGAAGCGAATGTACCATACGATCAGTTGGTTGAAATGGATCAAATTAATGATGATTTTCAAAATACGGATGTGGCGCTGGTCATCGGAGCTAACGATGTTGTTAATCCCGCCGCCCGATACAAAAAGGAAAGTCCGCTCTACGGTATGCCCATTCTTAATGTCGATAAGGCCAGAAGCGTCATGATTGTAAAACGGAGTCTTAGTCCGGGCTTTGCCGGGGAGGACAATGAATTATTTTATGATCATAAAACGATGATGCTGTTTGGGGACGCAAAAAAGATGGTGACCGACCTGGTGAGAGAGGTAAAAGAACTGTAGGAAGCCAATCGAAAAGCGTCTTAATAATCAAAAGCTATCAAAAAATATATTTTTGATAGCTTTTTAAATATTAAGAGGTCGGTTAAACAACAAGTGATCCAGTACTGCAACAGTAGTCTCGTAACTTTCCGCGGCAGACAAAGCGAAATCCGCATCCTGTCCGAGTTCAAGAAGGTTTTTCTCAGAGTGATAGCTTAAAACCAACACTTTGATATCAGGGAAAAATTCTTTGCAGAATTGTATAAATTTTATTGGATCATCATCCCCACGTTCGAGGTCCGTTATAATAAGGTCGAATTCAAAACCATTACTGATGAGTGTATTGAAAGCTTCATTTGAGTTTAAAGCTTTGAATAAACTGATAAGATAGGGTTTATCATTTTTTGATTCAGAAATCCATTTTTTGATCAGAAACATTCTTAATATAATTTCATCTTCTCGATCATTAATAAGAAGAATACGTCTTTTAATTCTCATTTTTGTAACCCGGATGGTGGAAGAATGTTTTTTTGAAAAAATGCTGCATGTTGTTAAAATATCATTATACGACGGATTTTTTACAAATCTTAGTACAATGGTGATATCTGATCAAAATTAGTCCGGGAATTTGCATTGTGGTGATACTTAATTAATTCAATATTGCAGTGTTTGATCAGAAATTTAAGATAATTATAGAAATAATTTTTTGTTATTTTTGTTTAATGGATCTTATAAACTGAATGGCAGCAATTGTATGAACTCAAAATTTCGTAATATGTGGCCTGACACGGCTAAAACCGAATTTGATAACGGGATTGAATTTATTGATATACGCGAGGAACACGAATTCGCTGAAGCGAGAATCCCGGGATCACGGTGGCTGCCCATGAGTGAAATTGGCCGTCGTATGGATGAATTACCGGGGGACAGGGATGTTGTCATTTATTGCCGGACCGGCAGCAGGAGCGCTGATCTTCTAACTTACCTGGCATCAAGGGGCTACTCTAACCTTATCAATCTGGCGGGGGGAATCGTTGCGTGGAATGAGGAGGGATATCCTGTCGATTCCGCAAAACTCGAGTAAAAAATCAAATCATCCTTTGAAAAAAGAAAAAAATCCCCGCGATTTAAAAATTAGCGGGGATTTTTAGAAGTTAATCAGTCAGAATGTGTTTACAGTTCAAGCGCGGATTTAATCATATCTTTTATTTCGTCCTGAATTGATCCGGGCATGGTCATGTTTTTCGCGAATGCCATCATTCCGGCATCTTCAAAGTACATTTTCATCCTGAACATGGCGTCAACAATTTTAATTTTTATACCGTCACTTTCCTTCACCACAACCACTTCCAGAGGATAAGCCGCTGCATGAGCCAGACCCGGACATGAGAATCCATCCCGATTATTATCATTGCCGTTTTTGACGATTGAATAAGATTTGCCTTCCACCGCGGAGCTGCTTAAACCAAGGACAGCGAGTTGCTTTCCGGGAACATTCAGCGAGTAAATGAGATGCAGATTCCATTTACCGTCGCTCTTTTCAAATCCCTTTTGCAGTTTTTGTAAAACAACGGGAAGATCCATTCCTGTAACTACGGCTGCTTCTTCAATTTTACCGTCGAAGTCACCGCCTGCCATTACACCCATGGTACGGCCGATGTATCCTTTTTTCCTGAATTCGCCATACTGGACGCTGGTCATAGTTCCGGATACTGCCTTTTCGATTACGGCCCTGAGATTATTTTTGTGTTGATTTAGGAAAGACAGATTCTTTTCATCTTCCATCAATATTGTCCGGTTTATGGAAACCGGGTTAACGATACTAATATGAATGCCGTCCTCATCCTCAAATAGGTTGAAGCGGTCAATAATGCCAAATGGCGCTGTTAATTTATTCATATCCATCAATTTTTCGGCATAGACTGAATCATAAATTACAAATACGCGGGATTTGTACGAGCATTCCTCTTTTAAGCCTGTATCCATTTTAGCAAGAAGTTTATAACCTTTGACATTGACGGCGTTTTCAATGGAAGATGACACCTGATTAAAATCACCATTCGCCTTAGTGACTACATACTCATACACGCCTTGCTTTTTTTCGATGTGATCCTGGGCGATTAGCAGAACCGGTAATATCATACAAAAAGTCAGAACCACAATTATTGAAGTGAATTTTCTCATTCTTAGGACCCCTTTTAACGTGAAAAAAGAAAAAGCCGTCTCAGCAAGATTTTTAAAGCAGAGACGGCTTTTTTGTCATTTTTATTTGTAGAGATCTTTCGGTAAAATTATTCTATTCTTTCAATTAGAATGCAAAGCCGATCTCAACTTCCCATTGATCCATTTTAAGTTCTATTTCCTGCTGTCCGGGTACTTCCATTGGATTTGCACCGCTTATAGAATTTGAGAAAGCATGCATTACCGACAAGCTGACTTCTTTTTCACCAACCATTTTTGAAAGACCAAAAGTTATATGTTGTTCTATAACACCGGGCGCGAGGATATTGAACATGACTTCACTTTCCGGAATCGGCTGTTCACCAAATGAATAACCCGCGCGGAATGTCCACGAAGGAATAGCAGCATACTGAACACCAAATTTATAAACCATCATGTCATCCCAGCCAAATCCTGCGCCGTCGTCGCTGCCCAGCAAAATACCCTGCTGAAAATCAGCCGGATTCATCGGATTGTTGATTGATTTAATTCCACTGTATAATACCTGCTGAACGTCAACGGCAAATGTCAGCGCGTCAGTCGCGTTATATGCAAGACCCACTGTCCAGTTGGCCGGAATATCAAAATCACCTTTTTCGGCAAAAAGACCTGCGTAATCATCGAATTCACTCATATAGATTTTGGACTGATAGGAAGCGCCAAGACTTAGATTCGGCAGTATATAACCCATATAACCGACTCTAAATCCAAAACCGGTTGAATTGGAATTGTCATTTCCGGTTAATTTCGAGGCGTCGGTTGAAAAACCTCCGAATGCTTCCAGGCCGTCAGCGCTGAAATACTGGTACGCAAATATGGCGCTAATGCCTAAACCATGATTGTCATTAATTTTCCGGGCATAGGTACCTGAAACAAATAATTGTGAAATATTGACGCCCGTAGGAGTGGTTCCCCAGAACGTGTTGGTGTCATAATCGGTATTCATACCGCCATTTCCGAAGATTGACAATCCGAATGAACTTTGCGGATTCAGCATCCAGTTGGCGCCCAGAGAAGGGATAAAAAAGGTTTTTGTGTCACTTTCGACCGTCCCGGGAGCTAATCCAAAAGTACCTTCCATCATTGAAGGGTTACCTGTAATAGTGTATTCACGATTGGGATTAAACAATGAAACTGCCACATCATAACGGTTGCCTAAAAACACCATGGTTGCGGGATTTGAAGCCGCGTCCATCGTATTAAGCGGTAGGGCTACACCGACACCTGCCATTGCCTTGCTTTGAGTTCCATAACCGTGACTAAAATAACCATTTGTCGCTAAAGCTTCTGAGGAAGTTAGAGACAGGACAAAAACAGCAACTGAAAGAATTGCAAAAGCTTTAATCGTCTTTACTTTCATTTTGCTTTCTCCTAATTTAAGTAATATATGGTTGAAATTATAGACAGGTTTAATTAACCTGCCACCGCTTATTTAATGTGAAATTGTTCAGGTATTTTATTTTTCGCTTTTAGTCCCCTGAGGATCCAGTGGTCGTTTGTGGCCAAAAACGATCTCCTTAAGTCTCTTGCAATCCAGCTCCATACGGTAAACTTCGCAATCCCGGCAATTCGCGTTTTTACATTTATCACCCACATTTCTCAAAGTCCAGCATGGACCTTCGAGATCATAATAAGCCGGGCAGTGGCGACAGTCTTCATCAAGACCGCCTTTAAATTCCCAGCAGGGTAATAATGACATGAGTCGTTTAATTCCGTTCAGATTCAGTCCGTGTTCTCTGATCATATTTCTTACACACCGCAATCTGTCAACATCGCGAGCGGAATACATTCGGCGACCAGTGCTGGTTTTGACCGGCAGAATAAGGCCCGCCTGTTCATACATTCTAATGGTCTGGACAGCCACATCAACGAGTTTCGCGACTGTGCCTATCGTTAATACCGCGTCATAGATATCAATTTTTTTCTTCATTGCAATTTACACTTCGTGTGATTTGAAATAAGTAGAAAATCTACATTTGTCAATGTAGATAGACAAAAATGATGCCAATAAAATGAAAAAAAGCACAAGTGGTTTAATTTGTTGTTTTTATATACTTTATTGGATTTTGAACCATTTTCGGGTTTTCTCATTTGTCGGAAACTCATGTGAAAAATTTCCATAATTGCGAAAATGTTTTAGGCGCGCGGAATTAATAATTTATCCGTCCGACTCCCGGAATTAGATTTCAGGTTTATTTTATTCTATATTTGATTAATGAAATATAGAATAAAAATCATAGCCTAAGGAAATTCATGCGATTAAAAACGGATCAAATCAATTATATTTTGGCAGGGGGATTTATAACAAGTTTTGTGCTTCACCTGGTTATTTATCTTGAACTTTATCTGCCACATAGCTGGGTTATTCTAATTATGACATCAGGTATTATCCTTTCATGGCTGTATTCAAGCAGAATTATGAGGCATCACAAAAGTGAATATCCCGGGGGAAATCCCTGGGTGGACCTATTTAGTTTGATTCCCGTCTGGTTAAAATATTTTACTTATATGGTTATCGTATATTCCTTTGTAAATTTTATTTCATCCATGTCTTTTAAATCCGGCGGCGGCTATATCGATAGCAATGTTTCAGCCATAAAACTTAGAGGTCTATCGGGGTTTTGGCTGGCCTTTTATGCCATCGGATTTTCACTTGGGCTCGGATCGGTTATCCGGGATAAAAATAAAATTGAAAATATTGGTCCAGGAGAAGAAACGGAATCATGATTGCATCCTCCTTAAAAATCCACTCAAAACAACCTGATTTAAATCTGTCCATTTTTGCGGTGATGTCAAAACTGGCTACTGAATATCAGGCCGTAAATTTATCACAGGGTTTCCCTGATTTCGATCCCAGTCCGGATCTTGTCAACCTGGTGAATAAATATATGAAGAACGGATATAACCAGTATGCTCCCATGCAGGGGGTATCAGCGCTCAGGGAAGCCATCGCCGGGAAAACGGAAGAATTGTACGGCACCGATTATGATCCCGGGAATGAAATAACAATAACCGCCGGGGCCACGGAAGCGCTTTATGCCGCCATCACCTCCATAGTTCATCCGGGTGACGAGGTGATTGTATTTGAACCCTGGTATGACGCATACGTGCCCGTGATCGAATACAATGGCGGGAAACCGGTTTTTATACAAATGAAATTGCCGGATTATCATATTGACTGGAGCGAAGTTAAAAACGCGATTACTGATAAAACCAGGGCAATTATTATTAATTCACCGCATAATCCAAGCGGAACGACGCTAAACAATAGCGATATTCATCTATTAAAAAGTATTGTTTTAGGTACCAATATTATCATCATCAGTGATGAAGTTTATGAACATATCATCTTTGACGGCCGGGAGCATCTAAGTATGAGCCGATATCCGGATCTGGCCTCCAGGAGCATGGTCATCAGTTCATTCGGGAAAACATATCACACAACCGGGTGGAAAGTCGGGTATTGTCTGGCGCCAAAGGTTTTAACGGATGAATTCAGAAAAATACATCAATTTATCACTTATGCGGTCAATACTCCGGTACAGTACGCTTACGCGGAGTTTTTGAGCAATAAAGATCTTTATTTGGGATTATCAGATTTTTACCAGAAAAAACGTGATCTTTTTTTGGATTTAATAAAAAATTCGCGTTTTAATGTTTTGTCATGTCAGGGAACATATTTTCAACTGTTAGATTATTCGGGAATCAGCGATGAAAAAGAAATGGATTTTGCCGTCCGGCTGACAAAGGAATATCAAATTGCAAGTATTCCGACATCCGTTTTTTATAACCAAAATGATGACAACCATGTGTTAAGATTTTGTTTCGCCAAAAAAGAAGAAACACTCAAAAGAGCCGCGGAGAAGTTATGCAGGATTTAAATATTACCATTATTCAGGCCGATCTGGTTTGGGAAGACGCGGCAAAGAATATATCACGTTTCGATGCGAAAATTGAATCGATTACGGAGGCGAACGATTTAATTATTCTTCCGGAGATGTTCACCACCGGGTTCAGTATGAACGCGGCGCGGCTGGCAGAACCACCTGACGGCCCGTCAGTAAAATGGATGCTCAAAAAGTCCGCTCAGAAAAAAGTTGATCTCGTTGGAAGCCTGATTATCAACGAGAACGGGAGTTTTTATAACCGGTTGTTTTGGGCTAAGCCGGACGGGCAGTTGTTTACATATGATAAGCGTCATCTGTTTCGCATGGCTGATGAGCATAAGACATATTCCGCGGGCAATAAGACATTAACTGTTGATCTCAAAGGATGGAAAATCCGCCCGTTTGTATGCTACGACCTCCGCTTCCCTGTTTGGTGTCGCAACCGGAATAATGAATATGACATGGCCATTTTTATCGCCAATTGGCCGGAGCGCAGGGCGAATCACTGGCGCGCGCTTTTGGCAGCCAGGGGGATAGAAAATCAATGTTATGTGGCCGGGGTAAATCGTGTTGGACGGGATGGCATAGGGATAGAATATATAGGTGATTCTTCCATAATTGATCCTCTGGGGAATGAACTGGTTCGTCAGCGGGAGAATGAAATGATCAGTACTGCAAGACTTTCACAACATACGCTGACCGGATACCGGGAGAAATTTCCGGCCTGGATGGATGGAGATTCTTTTGAAATCAATGACTGATCCGTTTGGTGTGAAAACAACAGTCAATTTAGCGGTATTCTTACTCATTTTTTTGAATAATTCCGGCTTATTCGGACAAATCAGATACCAGGATCCCCAGGCATACGGTTTACAAAAATTTGAGACCATCGAAGAAAGATTTCCACCACCCCGGGGGTTCAAAAGGTTACCGGCCGAAAAAGGCGGTTTTGCTGAATATTTGCGGAATTTGCCGCTGATGCCACCTGAAACAGCTGTATTGGACTATCGTGGAAAAATAAGCGTCAACTCCGGTGATACCACTCTCGCTGCCGTGACCGCCATCGATATTTCGGGCAGAAATCTCGAACAATGTATGGATATTCTGATTCGAATTCGGGCGGATTATCTTTGGACTTCAGGTTTAAAAAAACAAATTGTATTTCCGTTGCCGGACGGACTGGCCTTTTCGTGGAATCAGTGGGCAGAAGGTTACCGTCCTGATTTCGCGGGCCTGCATTTTTTCTTAAGAAAAATTTCCGGTCAGGATTTTTCCCATGATAATTATGAAAAATATCTTCGTGTGATATTTGAATATTCGGGTACACAAACTTTTTATCATTTTTACAAAGATATTCCCGCTGTAGAATTGCAAATCGGAGATTTTTTTGTCAAAAAAGGACGAAAAGGGCACGCGGTTATGATCATGGATCTGGCCAAAGATGAATATGGCAATTTAGCGGCCCTGGTTGCTCAGGGTGATACACCCGCCTGTCCGTTGTATATTTTAAAATATAAAAACAAGGAACTCTGGTTTCCAATCGATATCAGTCAAAAACATTTACCCTTACCGATAAAAAAGAAAATGGGCTGGGACGGTTTGCGCCGGTTTCATTAATAGTATGATTCAAATGAGATAAATCGCCGTTAATATAAAAACACCGGATATTTTCATTTATTATATCCGGTTTAAAATGACTAGAGGCACTGAAATACTATTTTTCAATGACATCATCAACCCAACTCAGCGCGGCGGCTACGTTTGGAAATCCGATGGTCGGAGTCAATAAAATGACCGCGTGATAGATCTCTTCAGGTGTGGCGCCCGCTTCAAGGGCTCGTCTGGCGTGACTGTGCACCGCGCCTTCTGATCGAAGAGTAGCCGCGCCCGCTAATTGAATGAGATGGGTGGTCTTTTCATCAATAGGACCTTCTTTCCGAACAGCCTCTCCGAGCGTTTCCATAGCCTTGATGTAGTTCTTCCGATTTTCCTTAAGCAAACGGTATTTTTCCGGTAAATTTTCGTGGTCCATATGAACTCCCCTGGATATATTTTATTATAGACAATTTTAATGAGTTTTATATCATATCGGCATAAAATTTTAAATATTAAATTATTCAATTATCAAATTAAACAATAAAAATACGCTTTGATATTCCACCCAAAATAAAGTTTAATTTGAAGATTCTGCGATCGATTCTTAAGAGATAACTTCAACCAATCCGGTTGAAAAATTATAAAAGGCGCTTAGGACGGTTAATTTGCCTGAAGAAACGAGATCAGCGATAAGCGGTCCGGATGAACTTATTTGTTCGGCTACCATCTTCGCATTTTCCTTAATCACTGTCTCCATATCGTTTCTCAGATGAATGTCGAGCCGATCAATTGCCGGTTTAATGGCTTTCGCGACACTGATAAACTGACCGGAAATTCCGGAAATATTCATAGCCCCCTGAACGGCAGCGCAGGCAGAGTGGCCAACAACAAGCACTAATGGCACATTTAGCTGGATGGCGGCATACTCGATTGTTCCCAAAGCAAAGTCACTTGCGACATTACCCGCAACCCGTGTGACAAAAAGATCTCCGAGTCCCTGATCAAATATTATCTCGGGGGATACTCTCGAGTCGGCGCATGTCATGATAACCGCAAAGGGATTTTGTGTTTCCTGCAGAGACGTCCGGCGTTTTGATGTCTGGTTTGGCTGAATAGCGTTGTCGCCGGCAAAACGTTTATTGCCTTCGAGCAGTTTTTTTAAAGATTCTTTGGCGGTTATCGGTTCAGAAGACATTTAATAATCTCCAAATATTAATGGTTTTGGTTTATTCAATATCTCTCAGTTATGAGATTGTTCAAAGCGTGGCTAAAATGTTAAGAACTTCTATGACCTGGTAGTTGTTAATAAAATAAAAAATATGCCGTAGTATGTCAAACAATGATTTCCTTCAAGTTAAATTTAGCAAGGTTTTATCAGGGAAATTGTTGATTTTTAAATAGAATAATCTAATTTTATAATGTGACACACACCTGAAATAATAATGTTTGAAGTTTTTAGAATCAGTATTAAGTCGTCATTTAAACAGATTGGTGTCACGGTTTAAACCGCAATAGACGGAATAAGATGATGAATCTAAGCTATTCAACGATTCTGTACCGGATATTCATTCTGACGGGCATATTGGTGACCGGTCTGAGCGCGAGTTCCGATTCGCTCGTGACAATTATACCGGGAGCCCAATACCAAGCCGGTAAATTGCATAGATTGATTCTTGGCAATGGATATCGTGATGTATGGAACACTCCGGTACAAGTGCCGCGACTGGATCTTAATACTTTCGCGGGAGGACTGGTGCCTTTGAAAAGAGGCGGCGGTCTGCAAACCAATTCATTGCGATTTAAGGGCGCCGATGGAAAAACATGGGTATTTCGTTCTGTAGATAAGTTTCCGGGAAGGGCTTTACCTGAAGAATTAAAAGGCACCATCATTGAAACTTTCGGGAAGGACCAGATCGGCCTTATGCTTCCTTTCGGCTCGCTGATCGTCGATAAGCTGGCAGACAGGCTCGATGTTCTGCATTCAAAACCTTATTACTTCGTAATGCCTCATGATAAAATCTTAGGTGAATATTATAACGATTTCGCCGGCTTGTTGGGTTCAATAGAAGAAAGAGCGGATGAGAGCGAAGAAGATACGCCGGGATTTGCGGATTCCGATAAAATAATTGGTACTGAAAAATTTAGCAAAAAACTGGATGAAGATCCCGGTGAAAAGATTGATGCCCGGGCATATCTTACCGCCCGGCTTCTGGATATATTTATTGGTGACTGGGACCGCCACGCGGATCAGTGGCGCTGGGCGCGCTTTAAGAGAGGAGAGATTCATATATGGAAACCGATCGCGCGTGACCGGGATTTTGCCTTTGTCGTCTATGACGGAATCATTCCGTCGATAATCGATAAAAGATGGGTGGACAGGGGGATTGATGGCTTTAACAAAAACAATCCGGATATCATAAGTCTTACGCATAAAGCGCGCTATCTGGATGCCAGACTCTTAAATTCTTTAACGAAAGAAGATTGGCGTCGGATATCGGAAGATTTTGTTAAACAAATGGATGACCTGATTTTGGAAGACGCGGTAAAGGCGCTTCCGGATGAAATTTATAATCAGGTCGGGAACTTGGTGGTCAAGCGTCTTAAAATACGCCGTGATCAGATGGTCGATTTAGCGTTGTCCTATTACCGTCAACTGACGAAGGCGGTTGATATTCAGTTGACTGACAGTCCTGAACTGCTGGAGATTTCAAGGCTTGAAAATGGTGAAATCCGATTGACAATATCAGAATTAGAACAGAAGAAATCGGTTTTTTACAGCAGAATTTTTACACCGCAAGAAACCGATGAGATAAGGATTTATATGCTCGGCGGTAATGACGAAGTAAGAGTCACCGGGGCGGGAGCTGAAAAGATTGTCATCCGGATTATCGGGGGAAAGGGAGATGATCAGCTGGCCGGAGAAAAAACTGCCGGGAAAATATTTTTTTATGATACGGAAAAGGGCATTAAGGTTAAAGAAGGCACGGCTGCGAAAGTCGTACTTTCAAAAAAGAAATCAGCCTTTGAGCGTCCGCCAATCGGTTATCCGGAATCACGCCTGAAGCATACACTTCAGGGTAAAGAACTTCAGCCGCCGTTTGATTACGGAGCGGTCTGGGCGCCGCTCCCGATATTCGGATATGACCGCGATAACGGTCTTTTCCTGGGAGGAGGCGCTCAGGTAACCAAATACGGATTCAGAGCGGAACCGTATGTAAGCCGCCACAAATTATCGGGAAGTTATGTCTTCCGTACCTCCGCTTTTCAGATTGAGTACAAGGGAGATTTTTTTGAGATAATCCCCGGTATGCGGTTAAAATTTGATGTCAAAACCGCGGTTCCGGAAGATAAACCGAATTTTTTTGGTTATGGGAATGATTCAAAAAAAGACGAAAACCTTGAAGAAGATCACTTCTATCGCGCCAGAAATAATCATTTCCGCGTGGATGTAAAAGGACTCAGAGAAATTCAGCCATCCATATCGGTGCAATTTGATCTTTCATATCAATATCTGTTTACGGAACTTGATGAAGAATCTCTGATCAAAATACAGCGACCTTATGGCATTGATATTCATCATACCTTTGGTTTAGGCGCCGGATTTACCTATGACACCCGGGATAATGAGGTTGCGGCGCGGCGCGGTATATTGTTGAACGGATTTATTACACATTATCCGGAAATGTTTGACAATACCCATGCTTATACACGTATGACTTTGAACGGAAATTCGTTTCTTCCTCTAAAAACGAGAGTGACTATCGCTTTCCGGACTCAAATCCAGCATGTCTCCGGTGAATTTCCGTATTATCATGCCGCGTACATCGGCGGGGTGGAGTCATTGCGTGGATATAATATCCAGCGTTTTGCGGGAGACGTGGCCGTCACAGGGGGGGCAGAGATCCGCTGGTTTCTGAAAAGAACGCGGATTATTTTTCCATCGGATGTCGGAGTAATCGGATTTACAGACGCGGGCCGAATATGGTATGAAGGTGAAAGCCCGGATGGCTGGCACGGCAGTTTTGGAGGAGGTGTTTATTTCGCGCCCGTAAACCGTAACTATACAGCTTCATTAAATGTCGCCCGATCGGATGACGGGATTTTTACGTATTGGAAAATCGGGTTTGCTTTTTAGGAAGGATTCAAAGTGATGAACGCTTATTTTCTAAAGAAAACAGGTTCTCCGGAAGTTTTGAAGATGTCCCGTACAGATGATCCTGTGCCTATGGCCGGCCAGGTGCAGGTGGCGGTTGATTGTATTGGAATAAATTATGCTGAAATTCTCTCCCGTAAAGGACTGTATGGCTGGGCGCCAAAACGCCCGTATATTCCGGGAATGGAGGCGAGTGGGACGATCACTGCAGTGGGGGATGGTATTGATTCTTCCCGGATCGGTGAAAAGGTCGTAATCGGCACACAATATGGCTGTTACGCGGAAAAAGTTGTAGTTGGTTCGCAGAGGGCGCTTAGCGGTATTGATAAGTTTTCACCGGAAGAAAATGCTGCGTTTCCAGTTAATTATATGACCGCGTGGGTAGCATTGTTTGAAATGGGGCGACTACGACCGAATGAATCTGTTTTGATCACTGCGGCGGCAGGCGGAGTGGGTACGGCGGCCGTTCAGCTTGCGTCGGCATTTGGATGTAAAGTTTACGGGATGGTTGGCAATGATGAAAAAATCGAGCTTATAGAGTCGCTTGGCGCCAAAAAGGGATTTAATTACAGGAAGAAGGATTATTTCAGGGAAATTTCAGAAACGCTACCCGGTGTGGATGCTGTTCTCGATCTCGTCGGTGGAACTGTTTATAAGAACGGTATGAATTTATTAAACCCGTTTGGCAGAATGATTGTTGCCGGATTTGCCAGTCTCGATCTGAAAAAATGGAATCCGGTCTCATGGTGGAAAACCTGGAGGGATGTCCCCTCGGCAAGTGTGGTTAAAATGGCGATGAAATCAACCGGGGTGATGGCCACGCATCTTGGATATCTCCTGGATGATCCTGATAAAATGAGCGAGATATATGGTGATTTAAAAGCTTTTGTTATAAACCATAATATCAGACCGGTCATAGGCAAGGTGTTTTCGTTCAATGATTTACCGGCATCACACCGGTTTATTGAATCCCGCAACAGCATGGGAAAGGTCGTTGTAAAAATATAGGAAGATTGTAACGGTCGGTTGGCTGATTTATTCAATTCATAAAAAGATTAATTCAAAAATGGTAAAGGATTATGCGGATTATTAAAATAGTACTATTAGTGATGATTTCCTGCTCTCTCCTGAAAGCGCAGGTAAACACGGAAGCGCTTAGAAAGTTTAAAGTTTCCCCGGGGCTCCACAACAAAGCAAATTTTAGCATTTCATATCAGTCCGGAAACACAAATCTGTATAAAATAAAAACGGGACTTCGAAGCGATTACTTGCGTGGCGAGTATCATTTCTTCGGCGTTTTGGATTACCAGCAGGGAGAAAAAGACGACAGACGTTATACTAATAAAGGATTTATACATTTAAGAGGGCAGAAAACCCTAAACAATAAAGTAGCAGCGGAATCGTTCCTTCAGAAAGAATATGATGAATTTATTATGCTGAGTGACCGTAATTTGGCAGGTACAGGATTGAGATTCACTATTCTTCAAAAGAAACCCGCCGGAAATGATGCGCAGGAGCTGAAAACATATCTTGGTACAGGAATAATGTTTGAAAATGAATCGTATAATGATGATATCGAACCTGAAAAAAGTCTGATTAGAACGACTAACTATCTTGGTTTGTTCTGGAAAAAGGATGAACGGGTGCGGTTTCAGTTGATTAGTTACTTTCAGGCGGCTTTTGAAGATTTTTCAGATTACAGGATTCTATCGGAAGGCAACATCTCATTTACTATCAACAGTCGTTTGAGTATCGCGGTCATGATTAACCACAGGTACGATAATAACCCTCCCGGGGAGGTCAAAAACAGCGATTTGGAAATATCAAACGGGCTTGAGTTTTTGTTTTAATATCATTGATATACGCGGGCTGGAGAGCATATGATAAATTTGCATTTAGCAATGATTCAAGCTAAATTACTAAGATTGATTTTAATTTATACTTTCAGGAGGAATTTGAAGGAATGGTCAGCAGTGAAGTTAAAAAAATATCCAGTTGCAGAAAAGAACTAAATATAAAAATGGATAAAAGTGATCTGGAACCGCTTCGCGTAAAAGAAACAAAGCAGGTTCAGAAAGAAGTTCAGTATCCGGGATTTCGTAAGGGAAAAGCGCCTCTTTCTCTGGTGAAAAGGCAGTATGCCGATGCGATTGAGGCTTATACTCTGGAAGCGGCAGTTCAGGAAGCGCTACAGCAGTCGGTTGAAGAGCATAAAATTGATGTGGTCGGCACCCCTGAAGCCAAAAAAGTGGAATATAACAAAGAAGGCAATCTTGAGATTGTCATCGATGTAGATACTTATCCGGAAATAGAGCTGAATGGATATAAGGGTTTTGAATTCACCAAAGATAAATATGAAATAACAGATAAATTTGTAGATGAAACAATTGGAAAACTGTTAAAAGAAAAAGCAACCAGAGTTCCGGTAGAAAACGCGATTGAGAACAGCCATATCGTCACCTTGGATATGCAGGAATTAGACTCTGAAGGCAAACCGGTTGTTGGTCGCAAATACAAAGATATTCAGGTCAGTATCGGTGAAGGTCGGTTTGATCCGGATCTGGAGGAACAGTTGCTGGGACTAAAAAATGGCGACACTAAAACAATCAGCAAAACATATCCAGAAGATTTTCCTCAGAAGGAAATGGCCGGTAAGAAAGAATCATATTCAATTACTATCAAAAATGTTTTAAAAGAGGAGCTGCCTGAGCTTAATGAAGAATTTGTTAAAGAGCTGGGCGGCGAAATGCAAACGGTTGACGATTTAAGAAAATTCACCAGGGAACGTCTGGAACATGATTATCAGCACGAAGCGGATGCGCGGTTCGCGCAGGAATTATCCCAAAAACTTCTCGATGAGAATCCTTTTGATGTGCCAAAAGCATTAATCGAAAATTATTTAAATCATATCGTGAAAGATGTAAAAACCCGTGATCCGAAATTAAAAGAAGACGCGATTCGTCAGCACTATGAGTCTGAAGCGCTTTTTAATATCAAATGGCATTACCTGAAAGATCAAATTGCTAAAGAAGAGAAGATTGAAGTCGAAGACACTGATATTAAGAAATTCATGGAAAATCTAAAGGATGAAAAAGTTCGGGAAATCTATGAATCCAATCCGGGTTTGATGGAAAGAGTCAGGGAAGACCTTGCAGACAAGAAAATCTATGATTTCCTTGTGGAAAACAGCAAAGTCAAAGATAATGAGATCAAGCTGGATTAAACATCTTGATTCTTTTTATATTTGCAATGAACTGAATAAGGCGATGTATTTTACGATGTACTAAAATGAACGCAGGAAAGGATTGAGCATGACTCTCATCCCCATGGTTATAGAGCAAACGGGGCGTGGTGAACGCGCCTATGACATTTATTCGAGATTGTTAAAGGAACGGATTATATTTTTGGGTACGCCGATTGATGATAATATTTCAAGTCTCATCATTTCCCAGCTATTGTTCCTTGAAGCGGAAGATCCGGATAAGGATATTTTCCTTTATGTTAATTCGCCGGGAGGTATTGTTTCCTCGGGACTGGCAATTTATGATACGATTAAATATATTAAACCTGATGTCGTGACCACCTGTATGGGACAGGCCGCGAGTATGGGCGCGGTATTGCTTGCCGCGGGCACCAAAGGAAAACGATACGCGCTTCCGCATTCCAGAATTATGATTCATCAACCTCTTGGAGGCGCAGAGGGGCAGGCGTCGGATATTCAGATCGCGGCAAATGAGATTCTGCGTATCCGGGCGATTCTTAATAAAATTCTGGCAGATTCCACAGGTAAAACAGTAAACCAGATTGAGAAGGATACGGACAGAAATTATTTTATGTCTTCTCAGGAGGCGCTGGATTACGGAATCATCGATAAAGTGCTGGAACCCAGATCTAATTCAAAAGAAAAGGGAAAGAAAAAGAATGAGTAGAAGGAATCTACGGAATCCCGTATATCGTTGTTCATTCTGCGGCAGATCGGCTGAGGAAGTTGAAAGTTTGATTTCCGGTCCGGATGTACATATTTGTAATGATTGTGTCCGCAGCGCTACGGAGATTATTGCCCGGCACAAAAAAGAATCGAATTTGCTGGATGAACACCGGCTGGTACCGCCGGCTGATATTAAATCGGAACTGGATAGATATGTGATCGGACAGGATCGGGCGAAGACCATATTATCCGTCGCGGTCTATAATCACTATAAAAGAATTAATACCGGGACAGAAGTCTCTGATGTTGAGATCGAGAAGAGCAATATTCTTCTGCTTGGTCCGACGGGAACGGGAAAAACACTGCTTGCCCAAACGCTGGCCCGTGTTCTGAAGGTACCGTTTTCCATTGCAGATGCGACGGTATTAACAGAGGCAGGATACGTCGGTGAGGATGTTGAAAATATTCTTGTCCGTCTATATCAGGCGGCCAATTATAATCTTGAGCAGACCCAGCGGGGAATTGTATATATTGATGAAATTGATAAAATAGCCCGTAAAGACGGTAATCCTTCTATTACGCGGGATGTTTCCGGTGAGGGTGTTCAGCAGGCCATCTTAAAAATGCTTGAAGGAACGGTGTCAAGCATACCTCCTAAGGGTGGAAGAAAGCATCCTGAACAAAATCTAATAAATGTTGACACAAAAAATATTCTTTTTATTTGCGGCGGCGCGTTCGAGGGGCTCGAAGATATCGTCAGGAGAAGAGTCGGCGAAAAGAATATCGGTTTTGAAAAAGATCTCAATAGTAAAAACGCCTTGTCCAAAGGGCAGTTATACAGCATGGTTGAACCGGAAGATATGTTGCAATACGGTCTGATTCCGGAGCTCATCGGTCGGTTACCGGTTTTGGGGTCATTGAACGAACTGGACGAAAAAGCGTTGTATTCCATTTTGACTGATACGAAAAATGCACTGGTTAAACAATACAAGAAACTGATGGAGATGGAAGGTGTGGAGCTGATCTTTGATGATAAAGCTCTCCGCGGCGTTGTTGAACTGGCAATGAAACGTAAAACAGGCGCGCGCGCGCTTCGTTCCATACTTGAAAATATCATGCTTGATGTGATGTTTAAAGTGCCATCAATGACCAAATTAAAATCAGTTACAATAACCTACAATTCGGTTATGAAGCAGGAAGAACCGAAATTTGAATATTCTTCTTCAAAGCAAAGCGCATAAATTTTATTTGAAGACAAATATAGAGCGGGGCTTGGCTCCGCTTTTTTTTTGAAATAAAAGGACAAAGAGTATACATGCCAAGAGAATCAAATCTGCTTAACAAAAAGATTTTTCATGTATTGCCGTTAAAAGATCTTGTTGTTTTTCCGCACATGGTTGTTCCGCTGATTGTCGGCAGGAAACAGTCCATTGAGTCCATCGAGCTGGCCATGCTGGATAATAAAAGTATATTTTTAGTGGCCCAGAAAGATTCACTTTTGGAAGATGTTCATCCCAAAGATCTGTTCAGGGTTGGCGTGGTCGGCCAGATACTCCAGATGGTAAAATTACCGAATGGTCTAATTAAAATTCTTGTTGAGGGTGTTGCCAGGGCAAAGGTATCACGCTATCGTGAAAAGAAAAAATTTATTGAGGCAAAGTTGGATTTACCTCCTGATATTATTGATGTAACAGAAGAGATGGAAGCAAAGAGGCGCCAGCTTAGCGAGCTTTTTAAAGATTATATAAAGATGAATGATGAAATCCCTGAAGAAATCCTGTTTTCTTTTAATCAATTGGAAGAAGCAGAAAAAATAATTGATTTTGTCGCGACCTATCTTGATGTTCGAATCGCGGAAAAACAAAAACTTCTTGAAAGATGGGATTATGAAGCCCGTCTGGATCATCTGCTGCAGCTGTTACGAAAAGAAAATCAGGTTCTGACAATTAAAACGGACCTTGATGGCAGAGTTCGTGATGAAATGATGAAATCGCAGCGAAATTTTTATCTCCAGGAACAGATGAGAATCATCCGGGATGAACTGGGCGAAGAAGATGAAATTGCCCTGGAAATACATCACTTAAAGAAGAAAATAAAAAGCGCGTCCATGCCAGCCGATGTTCACGCGAAGGCGATGGAGGAGTTACAGCGTTTTGCAAAGATTCCGCAATTATCACCGGAATCGAATGTCATCAGGACGTATATAGAGTGGCTGGTTTCGGTGCCATGGAACAAAATGACAAATGATACAACGAGTATAACTGCCGCGCAGAAAATCCTCGATGAAGATCATCACGGGTTGGAAAAACCCAAAAAAAGAATTCTGGAATATATCGCGGTCCTGCAGAGGGTTAAAAAAATGCAGGGAGCGATATTATGTCTTGCCGGCCCCCCGGGTGTCGGAAAAACATCGCTCGGAAAATCAATCGCCCGATCCATGAACAGGGAGTTCATACGGATTTCGCTCGGTGGTGTACATGATGAGGCCGAAATCCGAGGGCACAGGAGAACCTATATTGGTTCAATGCCCGGAAAAATAATTCAGGGGATGAAAAAAGCCGGTGTGAAAAATCCGGTCTTTTTGCTTGATGAAGTGGACAAACTTGGGCATGATTACCATGGTGATCCTGCCTCCGCGCTTCTTGAAGTCCTCGACCCTGAGCAAAACAAAAGTTTCATGGATCACTATCTTGAAGTCGAATATAGTCTTTCCAATGTCATGTTTATCGTAACCGCGAATAATCCCTACGATATACCGGATGCGTTGCTGGATCGTATGGAGATTATTGAGCTGCCGGGATATCAGGATTTCGAAAAACTGCAGATTGCCCGGAAACATTTGATAGCCAAGCAGATGAAAATTCACGGTTTGGAAAAAGGTGAATTTCAAATCGATGATGAGTCTATCAATGAGATCATCGTCAATTATACGATGGAAGCCGGAGTACGTAATTTGGAGAGGCAAATAAGCAAAATTTGCCGGCAGGCAGTCATGGAACTGCTGAAAAACAAAAGAAAAAAAGAAATTAATGTGGCTTTGAAAAACCTGAAAAAATATTTAGGTGAACCCAAATATCCATCGAGGGGATTAAAGAGCAACGGTGAAATAGGGGTTGCAACAGGACTCGCGTGGACATCTTATGGTGGCGATATTCTCAGGATCGAAGTGAATCTTCTTCAGGGTAAGGATAAATTGACGCTCACCGGTAAGCTGGGAGATGTGATGCAGGAATCAGCCGTAATCGCTATGAGTTATATCCGGTCCCGCAGTAAAAAATATAATATCGATCCGGAATTTATCAACAAATACGATGTTCATATTCATCTACCCGAAGGCGCCGTCCCTAAAGATGGTCCTTCAGCTGGTATAACCCTTACGACAGCTGTCATTTCAGCATTGAAAAATGTCGCTTATCCAACGGATATCGCTATGACGGGGGAAATAACTCTGCGAGGAAATATACTGGCTGTTGGCGGATTAAATGAAAAATTGCTTGCCGCTAAAAGACATGGTATAAAAACAATTATTCTTCCGGAAGAGAATAAAAGCGACATCAAGGATATGGAAGCGCAGGTATATGAAGGAATTGAACTAAAGTTTGTAAAGCATTTTGATCAGGTATACAGAATTATATTCAATAATAAAAAATCCGCTTAGAGCGGATTTTTTATTATAAATTACTGATAAATTTAGCCAGACGTGATTTTTGATTGGCGGCTTTATTTTTATGGATGATGCCTTTTGTGGCTAATTTATCTAAAAGAGCATAAGTTTCTTTTAGTCTGGATTCACCGGCTTCTTTGTTCTCTGCGCCTAATACTGATTTAATAGCCGTTCTGATACGACTTTTATGCTGCCGGTTAACCAAGCGTGCTGCTTCAGAAGTTTTAATTCTTTTGATAGCTGATTTATGGTGAGCCATGAATCCACCTTCTCCTTTAAAAATTTGTTTGTAAATTTTAAAATAATCAATTAATTTAATCGATTAAAACTATCATGTCAAATAATTTATTAGATGCTCAGATCTTATCTGGTATGTGGTCTTGTTAAAGCAAAAAATTTTTTGGCGGATAAATGTTCAAAATCTTATTATCATTCAAAGTAAAAAATAAGTTTCTGTCTGATAAATAACATTTTAATTTGAGCGTTTGGATAGTGTACAAAATTTAGTTCAATACATTTAATAAAAATTGCGCATTTTTTCAATTTTTATGTTGACTTCGGAAAAATATTTTATAAATTAAACAACTGTTTTAAAAATCAGACTTTTGTATGTTTTGCTGGTGTAGCTCAATTGGTAGAGCAGCTGATTTGTAATCAGCCGGTTGGGGGTTCAAGTCCTCTCACCAGCTCAACCTCATAGACCTTCTCAAACGATGTTGGTCTAGTCAGATTGTCGGTTATGTTTGTACCGCGCATAGGTTTACGGAAAGTAAGCGGGAGTAACTCAGTTGGCTAGAGTCACAGCCTTCCAAGCTGTTGGTCGCGGGTTCGAATCCCGTCTCCCGCTCTCTAAGATAATCGCAATCAGGCTCAAGCCCACGTAGCTCAGTCGGTAGAGCACATCCTTGGTAAGGATGAGGTCACCAGTTCAATCCTGGTCGTGGGCTCTGGTTTTTTGTAATGCGCATTTTCAAATTTAAATTTTCGGAGGAATAGCGATGGCTAAGGAAAAATTTGATCGAAGTAAGCCCCATGTAAATATTGGTACCATCGGTCACGTTGATCATGGTAAAACAACCTTAACTGCAGCGATCACTCAAGCGCTTGCTAAAGGTGGTACAGCATCTTTCCGTAGTTTTGACAGTATTGACAATGCTCCGGAAGAACGTGAACGCGGTATTACGATCGCGACTGCTCATGTTGAGTATGCGACGGCCAATCGTCATTATGCGCATGTTGACTGTCCCGGTCACGCCGATTATGTAAAGAATATGATTACCGGTGCTGCTCAGATGGACGGAGCGATTCTGGTAGTGAGCGCCGCCGACGGTCCGATGCCGCAGACCCGCGAGCATGTTTTGCTTGCCCGTCAGGTAAACGTGCCTTATATCGTAGTATTTATGAATAAGGTTGACCAGGTGGACGATCCGGAGTTGTTGGAATTGGTTGAGCTCGAATTGCGTGAGCTTTTATCTTCATACGAATTTCCTGGTGATGACATACCAATCATAAAAGGCAGCGCCTTGAACGCGTTGAATAATCCGGATGATGATGAAGCGAATAAGGCTATTTTTGAGTTAATGGCGGCGGTTGACGAATATATTCCGACTCCGCAGCGTGATGTTGATAAGCCGTTCCTGATGCCGGTTGAAGATGTGTTCTCGATTACCGGTCGCGGTACGGTGGCCACAGGCAGAATTGAGCGCGGTGTTGTTACGGTTGGTGAAGAAGTTGAGATGATCGGTTTGGGAGCTCATCGCAAGACGGTTGTTACCGGTGTTGAGATGTTCCGCAAGTTGTTGGATCGCGGTGAAGCGGGAGATAATGTTGGTCTTCTGTTGCGCGGTGTGACAAAAGAAGAAATTGAACGCGGTATGGTTTTGGCAAAGGGCGGATCAATTAAGCCTCATACCAAATTCAAAGGTGAAGTATACGTATTGACAAAAGAAGAAGGTGGGCGTCACACTCCGTTTTTTAACGGGTATCGTCCGCAGTTTTATTTCCGTACAACCGATGTTACGGGTATGGTAAGTATGCCTTCCGGCGTAGAGATGGTAATGCCTGGTGATAACATAACGGTTGAGATCGAGTTGCTGAAAGAGATCGCCATGGAGAAGGAATTGCGTTTCGCGATCCGTGAAGGCGGACGTACGGTGGGAGCCGGTGTTGTGTCCGAGATTATTCAATAATAACTATAGGTGTATATAGTGAGAGATATCATACATTTGGAATGCACCAAGTGCAAAGAAAGAAATTATTCCACAACAAAGAATAAAAGATTACACAGCGGGCGTGTAGAGCACAAGAAGTATTGCCCGAGATGTAACGCGCACACAATGCATAAAGAATCAAAATAATTGAAAAAAACAGCTAGGCTTGTAGCTCAATTGGCTAGAGCACCGGTCTCCAAAACCGGGGGTTGGGGGTTCGAGTCCCTCCAGGCCTGCTGACTTTTTTATTTTCCAAAATATCCGGAGTTTGGTTAAGATATGATTAAGAAAATACAGCAGTTCATTGAAGATGTTAAGGTAGAGATGGCTAAGGTTTCATGGCCGACCCGTCCTGAATTAACTAATTCAACAGTTGTGGTCATTGCGGTGAGTATCGCATTCACCCTGTTTATATTTTTTGCAGATACGATAATATCGAAACTTATTCAATTGTTTTATTAAATTTTTAACGCGAGGGAAAAACTGTGGCCGACAAGCAGTGGTATGCGCTGAGAGTGTATTCGGGTAAAGAAGCAAGGGTAAAAGCGCATATAGAAAACGAAATAAAGCTACAGGGCATCGAAGAAAAAGTTGGTAACATCGTTATCCCGTCCGAAAATATCATTGAGATGAAGGATGGAAAAAAGCGCGTTAAAAACAAGGTCTTTTTTCCGGGGTATATGATCATTGAAATGTTGCTGGATAATCAGACCAAGCATGTAATTGTTAACGCGCCGGGTGTAATTAGTTTTGTGGGGCCGAGAAACGAACCGGTGCCGTTAAGAGATTCTGAAGTTCGGTCAGTGCTTGGTAAGATCGAGAAAAGTCATGAGAAGGAAGTGAAGGGTAAAGTGAGTGTTCCTTTCAGGGTTGGTGACCCCATCCGGGTTGTCGATGGTCCTTTTAATGAGTTTACCGGCTTCGTGGAAGAAATAAACGAAGAGAAGAATAAAGTAAAAGTTAATATAAGCATATTTGGAAGGTTGACTCCTGTAGAGCTTGATTTCCTTCAGGTAGAGCTTGAAAAATAGAGATGCGTATTATAATTAAGGGTTAATTTGTTATGGCAAAAAAAGAAATTGCTAAAATAAAATTGCAATTACCCGCAGGGCAGGCAAAACCGGCTCCACCTGTCGGACCTGCACTCGGTCAGCATGGTGTAAATATTATGGAGTTTTGCAAAGCGTATAATGCGAAAACCCAGGATAAAGGCGGAATGATTATCCCGGTTGAGATTACGGTTTATGCAGATCGCTCATTTTCATTCATCACCAAAACGCCGCCAGCCGCCACGTTGTTGTTGAAAGAGGCCGGACTTGAAAAAGGGTCTTCGACACCGCATACGGTTAAAGTCGGTAAGGTGACAAAAGCTCAAGTTAGAAAGATAGCCGAAATTAAAATGCCCGATTTGACCGCTGCGGATATTGAAGCAGCTATGAGTATGGTTGAAGGAACAGCTCGCAACATGGGTATTGTTGTTGAATAAAATTTATTAATGAGGTAAGGATGAAGCGAAGTAAACGTTATCGTCAAGTCTTAGAGAAGATTGATCGTAACAGGGAGTATCCGGTAGAAGATGCTGTTAAGATCATTAAGGAAACCTCGACGGCTAAATTTGACGAGACAGTAGAAATAGCAATGAAGCTTGGTGTTGACCCAAGGCATGCTGATCAGATGGTCCGTGGTACGGTTGCGCTCCCCTTCGGTACCGGGAAGAAAGTGCGTGTGCTGGTTTTTACTAAGGGCGACAAGGTTCAGCAGGCGCTGGATGCCGGCGCTGATTATGCCGGATTAGAGGAATACATTGAAAAGGTACAAGGCGGATGGCTTGATTTCGATGTGGCGGTAGCTTCGCCGGATGTGATGGGAATGGTTGGCAAGCTTGGGAAGATTCTTGGAACCCGTGGTTTGATGCCTAATCCCAAAAGCGGTACAGTAACACCGAATGTTGAATTGGCGGTAAAAGAAATCAAAGCGGGTAAAATTGATTTCCGGGTTGATAAGACGGGTATTGTCCATACGGGTATTGGAAAAGTGTCTTTCTCAGAAGATAATATTGTTCAAAATATTAAAACTTTTGTAAATGCTATCATAAAGTTGCGTCCTGCATCCGCCAAAGGCACATATTTGAGATCAATATCAATTTCAAGTACAATGGGCCCAGGTATCTATTTAGATAAAAACGTGTCGTCGTACACATCATAATATAATTAGACAATAAGGATCAGGTCATGGCTACACCTAGAAAAATTGAGATCGTTGAAGAGTTTACAGACAAGTTTAAGAAGGCTAAAAGCGTATATTTAGCTGATTTCGCTGGTCTTGATGTAGCTACTGTAACAGAGATACGGAAAAAATTCAGAGAAGCAGGTGTTGAGTATAAAGTAGTTAAAAACAGATTAGCGAAAATTTCTTTAAATAATGCGGGAATAAGCGAGCTGGATCCCTTCTTAAACGGAGTAACCGGTTTTGTGATCGGCTACGATGATCCTACTCTTCCGGCAAAATTGTTAAAGGATTTTAACAAGAAGAAAGAACTTCTTAAGCTGAAAGTTGTGCTGTTTGAAGGTCGGGTTTTCGATGCGGCACAGGCAGATGTAATTGCGAATTTGCCATCAAGAGAAGTTCTCATTGCTCAGTTTGCCAGTACTCTCCAGGCCCCGATGTCGAAATTGGTTGGTTTGTTGCAGGCAAATATGCAGAAATTAGTCGGTACAATTAATAGTGTAAAAGATAAGAAACAGGGATAAAAACAATAATTTTATAGTCAGTATTGGAGGTTTATAATGGCAGAAATTAAAAGAGGTGACGTTCTCAGCTATCTCGAAGGTGCGACAATGCTCGAAATCTCTGAGTTAATCAAGGATATCGAAGAGAAATTCGGTGTAACTGCAGCTGCTCCAGTAGCTGTTGCTGCCGGTCCTGCTGCTGCGGCTCCTGCCGAAGCTGCCGAAGAAAAAACCGAATTTGATGTTGTTCTTACTGCAGCCGGGGATAAGAAAATTCAGGTTATTAAAGTTGTTCGGGCAATCACCGGTCTTGGTCTGAAAGAAGCGAAGGATTTGGTTGACGGCGCACCTAAACCGGTTAAGGAAGGTGTATCCAAAGCAGAAGCAGAAGATATCAAAAAGCAAATCGAAGAAGTTGGCGGCGTAGTAGAACTTAAATAGTCTGTTCGCTAAAAATTCTTAATTTTTTCACAAAACTTATGCGAGGGTAAGCCTTTGAAACAAAAGAAGCCGATTGCACGGTCATCTTTTATGCGGATACCCCAGGTCATGGATTTTCCGAATTTACTGGAAATCCAGACAAGATCTTTTGAAGATTTTATTCAGGCGAATATAAGTCCCGAGCAACGTAAAGCTGAAGGGCTGAATGCCGTATTTCAGAGTATTTTTCCTATTACTGACAGCGCGGGTAATTTTGAGCTCCAGTATGTGGAATATTACGTAGATAAGCCTAAATACAACGTTAGGGAATGCCAGGAACGCGGCGTAAGTTACGCGGTTCCGATAAAGGCAAAAATGCGCCTGGCTATAAAAGACGCGACCGGGGAAACGGATAATTTCACAGAATTTATCGAGCAGGATGTCTATCTTGGCAACATGCCGTATATGACATTCCGCGGTACATTTATAATAAATGGTGCGGAACGGGTAGTAGTGAGTCAACTTCATCGTTCCCCGGGTGTTTTCTTCTCCGAAAGCCAGCATCCGAATGGTACGCCGTTGTTTTCTGCGCGGATAATACCATTTAGAGGGTCATGGGTTGAGTTTACAACCGATGTTAATGATGTTATGTTCGTGTATATTGACAGGAAGAAGAAATTTCCTGTCTCTATGCTTTTACGTGCTATTGGATTCTCAACAAATGAAGAGATATTAAAGCTCTTTGGTTTGGATGAAGAAGTCAAGGTAACTCTGGATGCTTTTCCGATGCTGACCGGACAGGTGCTGGCGTCGGATCTTGTTGATTTTCAAACGGGCGAAGTTATCGCCGAACAAGGCAAAGAGCTCACTTCTGAGCTGTTGGAGCAGTGTCTGGAGCTTGGAGTCAAAAAGCTTAAAATCATTAAACTTGGAGATACTAATTCTCCTAATGTCATTTTTAATACACTTCAAAAAGACACGACCAGAACTGATGTGCAGTCAATCGAGGCTATATACAGACAATTGCGTTCAGGCGAGCCGCCTGATATTGAAACTGCAAGAAGCCTGATTGAAAGAATGTTCTTTAATGAAAAACGGTATGACATGGGAGCGGTCGGGCGTTACCGTATCAATAAAAAGTTAAAGCTCGATATCCCCTACGAAACAACTGTTCTTACACGTGAAGATATTCTTGCGATTATTAAATATCTGCTTGAATTACGCGAAGGTATCAGAGCTACTGATGATATTGATCATCTTGGCAACAGACGTGTCAGAACTGTCGGCGAACAGTTGGCAGCACAGTTCAGTGTGGGATTATCCCGCATGGCGCGTACCATCAAGGAAAGAATGAATATCGGAGATTCCGATAAGCTGACACCTCAGGATCTGGTTAACGCGAGAACCATTTCCTCAGTCATAAACACCTTTTTTGGGACATCGCAGTTGTCTCAGTTTATGGATCAGACAAATCCGCTGGCAGAATTAACTCATAAAAGAAGGTTGTCTGCTCTTGGTCCAGGTGGATTGACCCGTGAACGCGCAGGGTTTGAGGTTCGTGACGTTCATTACACACATTATGGCCGGCTTTGTCCGATTGAGACCCCTGAAGGGCCAAATATTGGTTTGATCTCGTCCATGTGTGTTCATGCGCGTATCAATGATTTCGGATTTATTGAAACACCTTATCGCGTTGTCAAAAAGGGAAAAGTAACAAAAGAAATCGCTTTTCTGTCCGCTACCGAAGAAGATAGTTTTACTATCGCGCAGGTTAACGCGCCGTTGGATCAAGGTGGTAATTTTGTAAGAGACAGGGTTAAGGCCAGATACAAGGGCGAATTCCCGGTGGTCACTCCCGAAGAGCTTGATTATATGGATGTAGCGACTAATCAGATCGTCTCTCCGGCTGCTTCGCTGATACCGTTTCTCGAACATGATGACGCTAACAGAGCTTTGATGGGATCAAATATGCAGCGACAGGCTGTTCCGCTTCTCGTGCCTGAAGCACCGATTGTCGGTACGGGTATGGAAAAGAAAGTCGCTGAAGATTCCGGTACTCTGGTATTGTCGGAAGATGACGGAGTGGTTGAATATGTCGATGCGGACAAGGTTTTGATCCGGCTTGATAATCCAAAACAACCGACATCCGGCAAGGGAAGACTTTTAGAGCAATCTGAAATAGTTGAGTATCAGCTCACAAAGTTTATGAGAACCAACCAGGATACATCCATTAACCAGCGACCTTTGGTTGCGCCGGGTCAGAAGGTAAAAAAAGGCGATGTTCTTGCGGATGGTTGCGCCACAGATGATGGCGAACTTGCTCTTGGCCGTAACGTGCTTGTTGCCTTTATGCCCTGGATGGGATATAATTTCGAAGACGCGATCATCATGAGTGAGCGCGTTGTTCGGGATGATGTCTACACATCGATTCATATTCAGGAGTTTGAACTTCAGGTACGGGATACAAAAAGAGGTGAAGAAGAACTCACCCGTGAAATTCCAAATGTCAGCGAAGAGGCAACAAAAAATCTCGATGAAAACGGAATCATTCGTGTTGGCGCTGAAGTAAATGCCACTGATATTATTATTGGGAAAGTAACACCGAAGGGAGAGACGGATCCGACTCCTGAAGAAAAATTGCTGAAAGCTATATTCGGATCGAAGGCCGGTGACGTAAAGGATGCTTCTCTGAAAGCTCCTCCCGGGATGAAAGGGGTCGTAATAAACACGAGACTCTTCTCCAGAAAAAAGAAGGATGCCGTCACAAAGAAAGAAGAGAAGCATATCGTTGAAAAGCTTGAGCAGGAAGCCGAGCGGAAACGCAAAATAGTGGTTTCGAAACTGGCGGGAAATTTATCCGGTCATTTTGACGGTATGAAAACTGTTGGAATTCGCTATGTTGACGGTAAAAATGCAATAAAAGCAAATACGGTAATAACGAAAGATACTTTTTCAAAAATTGATGTTAAAAATTTAGATATAAATTCAACCTGGTTTGAAGAAGATCCCAAAAATACCTTTGTGAGGCAGGTTTACTCTGATTACAGACAGGTCCTTTTGGATATTGAGAATGATCTGAAACGCGAAAAACATAAGATCATGATCGGTGATGAACTGCCGCCGGGAATAGTGCAATTGGCCAAAGTTTATATTGCTGAAAAGAGAAAGCTTTCGGTAGGTGATAAAATGGCTGGCCGTCACGGCAACAAAGGTGTTGTTTCACGAGTTGTCCCGATGGAGGATATGCCCTTCCTTGACGATGGTACGCCTATTGATATTATATTGAATCCGCTTGGCGTTCCTTCTCGTATGAATCTTGGGCAGATTTTTGAAACAACCTTAGGTTGGGCGGGATATAAACTTGGTAAAAAATACTCAACTCCGGTTTTTGACGGCGCGACAATGAACGATTTGGTTGCTGAAATGGAAAACGCCGGCTTGCCGGAAAGCGGTAAAGTTCGTCTGGTGGATGGTCGGACCGGAGAGCGATTTGATCAGGATGTATCTGTCGGGTTTATTTACATGCTCAAATTATCGCATCTGGTTGACGATAAGATCCACGCCAGGTCAATCGGCCCGTATTCATTAATTACCCAGCAGCCACTCGGTGGCAAGGCCCAGTTCGGTGGACAGCGATTTGGAGAAATGGAAGTCTGGGCACTGGAAGCTTATGGTGCTGCATATACACTTCAGGAAATCCTGACAGTTAAAAGTGATGATGTAACAGGTCGTTCAAAAACCTATGAAGCGATCGTGAAGGGAGAAAATCTCCCTGACCCGGGAACACCGGAATCATTCAATGTTCTTGTCCGTGAACTTCAGGGTCTCGGTTTGAAAGTGAGACTTGAGTAGAGTTCAAGGGTTGGTCGCCGTAAGGTTTTTTATAAATAGGAGTCGTAATTTTGCAGATTAAAAGAAGCCCAAATAAATTCAACAAAATTATTATCGGCCTGGCATCACCGAATGATATTTTAGAACAGTCACACGGTGAAGTCACCAAGCCGGAGACCATCAATTACCGGTCATTCAAGCCCGAAAAAGACGGGTTGTTTTGCGAAAAAATATTTGGCCCTGTAAAAGATTGGGAATGTCATTGCGGGAAATATAAAAGAATTCGCTATAAGGGCATTATTTGCGACCGCTGCGGGGTTGAAGTCACACAAAAGGCTGTGCGGCGTGAACGCATGGGGCATATAAGCCTTGCGGTACCGGTTGTTCATATTTGGTTCTTCAGATCATTGCCTTCCAAGATCGGCTATCTGCTCGATATGTCGCCGAAAGACCTTGAGAAAGTTATATACTATGAAAACTATGTCATCGTTAATCCGGGGAAGAGCAATCTAAAGTTTAAAGAGCTGATTACTGAGGAAGAATACTTCAATCAGCTGGATGCTCATGGCGATTTGAATGAAGAACTGACTGATGAAGATCCAGAGAAATTTGTCGCGAGAATTGGTGGCGAAGCAATCCACCAGTTGTTAAAAATGCTCGATATAGAAGAGCTCGCGCTGCAGTTGAGAAAAGTGGTGAAGTCAGAAACTTCAGAACAGAAAAAGCAGGAAGCGCTCAAAAGACTAAAAGTTGTTGAAGCGTTTCGTGTTAAAGAAGAAAATACAGAATATCGTAACAGGCCCGAATGGATGATTCTGGATGTTATTCCGGTAATTCCTCCTGAATTAAGGCCTTTGGTTCCTCTTGAAGGCGGGCGATTCGCAACAAGTGATTTGAATGATCTGTACAGACGCGTAATTATCCGTAACAACCGGCTGAAAAAGCTGCTGGAAATCAAGGCGCCGGAAGTCATTTTGAGAAACGAAAAAAGAATGCTTCAGGAATCGGTTGATTCTCTTTTTGATAATTCAAAAAGATCAGCTGCCATGCGTTCGGATGGTGATCGACCTCTAAAATCTTTATCAGATATGTTAAAAGGTAAGCAGGGCAGGTTCCGCCAGAATTTGCTTGGAAAACGCGTTGATTATTCCGGTAGATCGGTTATTGTCGTTGGCCCTGAATTAAAACTGCATGAGTGCGGTTTACCGAAGGATATGGCGATTGAATTGTTCAAACCGTTTATTATCCGAAAGCTTGTAGAACGCCGTTTTGTGAAAACCGTAAAAAGCGCAAAAAAACTGGTTGAACGTCGCGGTCCGGAGGTATGGGATATTCTTGAGGAGATCATTGAGGATCATCCTGTTTTGTTAAACCGCGCGCCAACGCTTCACAGACTGGGTATTCAGGCATTTCAACCGGTATTAATTGAAGGAAAGGCTATTCGAATTCATCCTCTGGTCTGTTCCGCGTTTAACGCTGACTTTGACGGTGATCAGATGGCCGTACATATTCCGCTTTCATATGAAGCGCAGGTTGAAACAAAAATGCTGATGTTGTCGAGTCATAATATTCTTTCGCCGGCAAACGGTAAACCGGTTGCCATACCGAGTCAGGATATTGTGCTAGGGTGTTATTACCTTGCCAAGATGCTTCCCGGAGCAATGGGTGAAGGAATGATCTTTTCATCGGAAAAAGAAGTTATTGCCGCATACAATAATGAGAAAATCAGTCTTCACGCAAAAATTAAAGTGCGCATCAAAGGTGAAATAATTGAGACCACTACCGGACGCATCATCTTTAATGAGATCGTTCCGGATGAAATAGGTTATATTAATAAATTACTTTCAAAGAAAACTATCACCGAGATTATCTCAGATTGTTATCGCGTAGCCGGCAACAAGGTGACAGCAGAATTTCTTGATAACCTAAAGGCTCTCGGGTTCACTTATGCCATGAAATCCGGTTCATCGGTTGGACTATCTGATATCATCATTTCACCGGAAAAGAATATTCTTGTAAAAATGGCGCAGGAAGAAGTTGACGAAATTCAGGATCAGTACAATCGCGGTATTATTACCGACGGTGAAAGATATAATAAAATTATCGATATCTGGACCAGGGTCACTGCAAATGTTGCAGAGACTATGTTTGAAAAACTAAAAAGAAACAGAGACGGATTTAATCCGCTTTATATGATGTCGGATTCCGGAGCTCGAGGCAGCAAAGAACAGATAAGACAGCTGGCCGGGATGCGTGGTTTGATGGCCAAGCCTCAAAAATCGTTAACGGGTCAAACTGGTGAAATTATCGAGAACCCGATCACAGCCAACTTTCTTGAGGGCTTGTCGGTTATAGAATACTTTATCTCCACTCACGGCGCCCGTAAGGGTTTGGCTGATACAGCGCTAAAAACCGCAGATGCCGGTTACCTGACAAGAAGACTTGTGGATGTCGCACAGGATGTGATAATCACAGAACTGGATTGTGGCACTATTCTTGGGATAGATATTACCGATCTTAAGGAAGGTGAAGAAATTATTGAACCATTGTCAGATCGCGTTCTTGGACGAGTCGCTTCCGCAGATGTCATAGACCCGGTTACAAATGAAGTAATTCTAAACCGTGGAAATATCATAGATGAAGTGGTTGCCGATAAGATAACGAACTCGGCAATTGAAGTGGTTCGGGTCAGGACAGAGTTGACGTGTGAATCAAAACAGGGGATCTGTGCAATGTGTTACGGTCGTAACCTTGCAACAGGACAATTGGTCGAAAATGGAGAAGCTGTGGGTGTTATGGCTGCTCAGAGTATCGGTGAGCCGGGTACACAGCTGACATTGCGTACCTTCCATATTGGTGGTACGGCAGGACATATAGCTGCTGAGTCACACATCGCTTCAAAGGCGGATGGTAAGGTTAAGTTAATCAATCTTAAAGTTGTTACAAGCGTGACTGGTGAGGAAGTAGTTATCGGCAGGAACGGTAAGATTGAGATTATGGATTCTGACAACAGAACCATTAATACTTATAATGTAGCTTACGGAGCTACTCTGAAATGCAAAAATGGTGATGATTTAAAACGAGGCGATATACTTTTTGACTGGGATCCATATTCATCTGTTATTATTGCTGATAAGTCTGGTAAGGTATCGTTCCAGGATCTTATCGAAAATATTACATTCCGGGAGGAATTAGATGAACAGACCGGACGGAAGCAGAGAGTAGTAATTGAATCGAAAAATAAAAATCTGAATCCGTATATCTCCATACATGATGAAGATGGCGAAAAACTGGGTCAATATATTATACCGGTCAAGGCTTTTCTCCAGGTTAATGATAATGATAAGGTTAGCGCTGGTGATCTGTTGGTCAAAATACCACGTGAAATTGGAAAAACAAGGGATATTACAGGTGGTCTGCCGCGCGTAGCTGAACTTTTCGAAGCTCGTCAGCCAAAAGAAAAGGCTGTTGTAAGTGAGATCGATGGTTTTATCAAATTCGGTCCGGTTAAGCGTGGTGTTCGTGAGATAAATGTGGAATCTGAACATGAAGCCAAAAAATACTTAATCCCGCATGGGATGCATATTCTGGTTCACGAAAACGATCTTGTTGAAGCTGGTGAACGCTTGACTGACGGAGCAATTTCACCTGATGATATCCTCGCGATTAAGGGTCCTGGTAAAGTGCAGGAATATATGGTTAATGAAATCCAGGAAGTGTACCGTTTACAGGGTGTAAAAATCAATGATAAGCATATTGGTATCATTGTAAGACAGATGCTCCAGAAGGTCAGAGTGAAAGATTCGGGTGATACACGATTCCTGGACGGTGATCAAATACACAAGGTCGACTTCTTTGAAGAGAATGCCCGTATAGCCAATAAGATTATCGTCACAGATCCCGGTGATTCACTTTACAGGGAGGGATCAGAGTCAGACCGGAAAACGGTAGAGTCAATTAACCGTGACCTGAAAAAGGACAAAAAAAATCCTGTTAAATACCGCAAAGCGCGACCTGCGGCCTTTACTCCGATTCTGTTGGGTATTACGCAGGCAGCATTAACGACAAAGAGTTTTATTTCCGCGGCATCGTTCCAGGAAACAACTCAGGTATTAACAGATGCAGCCACAGCGGGTAAAGAAGACGGGCTGATTGGCTTGAAAGAAAATGTTATTATGGGGCACTTGATTCCTGCGGGTACGGGGTTGTCCAAATATAATGACATGCGGATGATTATTGAGCAGGAAGAAGCCGGCGAAGAGGAGCTTGCCGGAGCAGTGGATACACCTGTTGAGCAGGTGTAAAATAATAAAAAATATTCTTGAAATGGTAAATTAAATATATTATATTGACAGTCTGTAATTTTTTGGAGGTATGGTTTGCCTACTATTAATCAGTTGATTCGGCATGGCAGAAAAGTTGTAACGAAAACAAATAAAGCGCCCGCGCTTGGTGCATGCCCACAAAAAAGAGGTGTTTGCACACGTGTATACACTACGACTCCTAAAAAACCGAATTCAGCGTTGCGAAAGGTTGCTCGTGTAAGATTGACGAACGGTATAGAGGTTTCAGCATATATCCCTGGTGAGGGACATAATCTTCAGGAACACTCAATCGTTCTAATCAGAGGCGGCCGTGTAAAGGATTTACCTGGTGTTCGTTATCATATCATTCGCGGGACATTGGATACAAGCGGAGTAAGCGACAGGAAGCAGGGGCGTTCCAAGTATGGTGCGAAAAAACCAAAATCTTAATTTTAGGGTAATGTGGAGTTGATATGCCGAGAAGAAGAAGAGCACAAAAAAGAACAATATTGCCAGATCCAAAATATAAAGACATTGTAGTTGCGAAATTTATAAATGGGATGATGAAAAGCGGGCAAAAAAGTGTTGCGGAAAAATCTTTTTATGCTGCGATGGATTTGGTGGAACAGAGGGGAAAAGAAAACCCGCTAACCGTATTCAAAAAGGCGATGGATAATGTAGCGCCGATGGTTGAAGTGAAATCAAGACGAGTTGGTGGCGCGACTTACCAGGTTCCGGTTGAGGTTAGGGAAAATCGCCGTCAGGCGTTAGCGATCCGCTGGCTGGTGCGTTTCTCAAGATTGAGAAGCGAAAAGACGATGGCGGAAAGATTGGCTAATGAGTTGTTGGCTGCCTGGAAAAACGAAGGCACCACGGTTAAGAAAAGAGAAGACACCCACAAAATGGCAGAAGCGAATAAGGCGTTTGCGCATTTCCGGTGGTAGAGGATAGATAGGAAATATGGGTAAGATTGTTAATAAAGATAAAATTAGAAATATAGGTATCATGGCGCATATAGACGCCGGGAAAACCACGACGACGGAGCGGATCTTATTTTATACAGGACGCTTGCATCGTATGGGTGAGGTGCATGATGGTGCCGCCACGATGGACTGGATGGAGCAGGAAAAGGAGCGAGGTATTACGATTACTTCGGCTGCGACAACAGCGATGTGGAAAGATCATGTGATCAATATTATTGATACGCCGGGACATGTGGATTTTACGGTTGAGGTTGAGCGTTCTTTAAGGGTTTTGGATGGCGCTGTGGCTCTGTTTTGCGCCGTAGGGGGTGTTGAACCGCAATCTGAGACAGTCTGGCGTCAGGCTGATAAGTATCATGTGCCGAGAATTGCATTTGTGAATAAAATGGATCGTATTGGCGCCGATTTTTACAATGTGCTGGAAATGATGAAACAAAAGCTGGGATCGAATCCTGTTCCTTTGCAGATTCCTATTGGTGAAGGCGATTTGTTTACCGGTTTGGTGGATTTAGTTGAGATGAATTCTGTTTTATATAATGATAGTTCACTTGGCGCGTTGTTTGAAGTTGGTGAGATACCAAAAGGTTTGATTGAAAAAGCTGAAAAGTACAGGAATGATATTATTGAAGCGGTCGCCGAATATGATGAAGAATTGATGATTAAGTATCTTGATGGCGAAGAAATTGGTAAGGAAGAGTTAAAAGGCGCTATCAGAAAAGCGATTATTGACTTAAAGATTACGCCGGTTTTTTGCGGTTCCGCTTTCAAGAACAAGGGTGTACAGCGGCTTCTCGATGGCGTGGTTGATTATTTGCCGTCACCGAACGATTTGCCGGATGTAGAGGGATTAAATCCCAGAACAGACGAAAAAATCACTCGTAAACCGTTGGATAATGCGCCGTTTTCTGCTTTGGCTTTTAAGATAATGGTCGATCCGTTTGTCGGTCGTTTAACTTTTGTTCGGGTTTATTCAGGATCCTTGAAGGCTGGTTCCTATATATATAATAGTGTAAGTGAGAAAAAAGAGCGTGTCGGGCGTCTTCTGCAGATGCACGCGAATCACCGGGAGGATATCGATCAAATCTCCACAGGAGATATCGCTGCGATTGTGGGATTGAAAAATACGCGTACCGGTGATACTCTCTGTGATGAAGATAAGCAAATTGTACTCGAGAAAATGAACTTCCCTGAGCCGGTAATTGCAGTGGCGGTCGAGCCGAAAACGAAGGCTGATCAGGATAAGCTAAGCCAGTCTTTGGTGAAATTGAGTGATGAAGATCCGACGTTTCATGTTAAAACAGATGAAGAGACCGGGCAAACAATCATTAGTGGTATGGGTGAGCTGCATCTTGAGATTATTGTGGACAGACTTTTGCGTGAATTTAAAGTGAGCGCGAATGTCGGGAAGCCGCAGGTTGCTTACAAGGAAACCATCACGAAGAAAGTTGAGGCTGAAGGTAAATTTGTTCGTCAGTCAGGCGGGCGCGGTCAGTATGGTCATGTGATCATTGATGTTGAGCCGAATGAGCCTGGAAAAGGATTTGAATTTATCGATAATGTTGTTGGTGGGGTGATTCCGAGAGAATATATCAATTCGGTTAAGCAGGGAATTGAAGGAGCGCTTAAGAACGGCGTGCTTGCGGGTTATCCGATGGAAGATATTAAAGCTCGTTTATTCGATGGATCATACCATGATGTAGATTCGAGTGAAATGGCATTTAAGATTGCCGGATCGATGGCTTTGCAAAACGCAGCAAAAAAAGCGGGTCCTGCTCTTCTTGAACCGATATTTAGTATAGAAATAATTGTACCGGAAGAGTATTTAGGTGATGTTATAGGGGATTTGAACTCCAGAAGAGGTAAAATTTCCGGTATATTGCCAAGAAAAGATGCTCAGGTTGTGAATGGAATGGTTGCTTTGAGTGAGATGTTCGGGTATGCCACAGCATTGCGTTCGGTCACTCAGGGCCGGGCTATTTATACAATGCAATTCTCACATTATGAGAAAGTGCCTCAAAGTGTTGCGGATGAAATTATAGAGAAATCGCAACGTACATCCCGATCATAGAATTAGAAGAAAAGTCCTGGAGGAAAAATGGCTAAGGAAAAATTTGATAGAAGTAAGCCCCATGTAAATATTGGTACCATCGGTCACGTTGATCATGGTAAAACAACCTTAACTGCAGCGATCACTCAAGCGCTTGCTAAAGGTGGTACAGCATCTTTCCGTAGTTTTGACAGTATTGACAATGCTCCGGAAGAACGTGAACGCGGTATTACGATCGCGACTGCTCATGTTGAGTATGCGACGGCCAATCGTCATTATGCGCATGTTGACTGTCCCGGTCACGCCGATTATGTAAAGAATATGATTACCGGTGCTGCTCAGATGGACGGAGCGATTCTGGTAGTGAGCGCCGCCGACGGTCCGATGCCGCAGACCCGCGAGCATGTTTTGCTTGCCCGTCAGGTAAACGTGCCTTATATCGTAGTATTTATGAATAAGGTTGACCAGGTGGACGATCCGGAGTTGTTGGAATTGGTTGAGCTCGAATTGCGTGAGCTTTTATCTTCATACGAATTTCCTGGTGATGACATACCAATCATAAAAGGCAGCGCCTTGAACGCGTTGAATAATCCGGATGATGATGAAGCGAATAAGGCTATTTTTGAGTTAATGGCGGCGGTTGACGAATATATTCCGACTCCGCAGCGTGATGTTGATAAGCCGTTCCTGATGCCGGTTGAAGATGTGTTCTCGATTACCGGTCGCGGTACGGTGGCCACAGGCAGAATTGAGCGCGGTGTTGTTACGGTTGGTGAAGAAGTTGAGATGATCGGTTTGGGAGCTCATCGCAAGACGGTTGTTACCGGTGTTGAGATGTTCCGCAAGTTGTTGGATCGCGGTGAAGCGGGAGATAATGTTGGTCTTCTGTTGCGCGGTGTGACAAAAGAAGAAATTGAACGCGGTATGGTTTTGGCAAAGGGCGGATCAATTAAGCCTCATACCAAATTCAAAGGTGAAGTATACGTATTGACAAAAGAAGAAGGTGGGCGTCACACTCCGTTTTTTAACGGGTATCGTCCGCAGTTTTATTTCCGTACAACCGATGTTACGGGTATGGTAAGTATGCCTTCCGGCGTAGAGATGGTAATGCCTGGTGATAACATAACGGTTGAGATCGAGTTGCTGAAAGAGATCGCCATGGAGAAGGAATTGCGTTTCGCGATCCGTGAAGGCGGACGTACGGTGGGAGCCGGTGTTGTGTCGGAGATTATTGCATAGTGCAAATAGGTTCAGTTGCACATTTAACAAATAATTAGTGGAGAAAGTTGTGGCCAGTCAAAGCATTAGAATTCGGTTAAAAGCTTACGATCATAATCTGATTGATAAATCGACTGACAAGATTATTAGAACGGCAAGATCGACAGGAGCGTTGATTTCCGGACCGATTCCTTTGCCGACGGACAGATCAGTTTACACAGTTTTACGTTCACCGCATGTAGATAAAAAATCACGTGAGCAATTTGAAACGAGAATTCACAAGAGACTGATCGATATCTTAAATGCAACCAGCAAAACGGTAGATGCTCTGATGAAATTGGAACTGCCTGCTGGTGTTGATATTGAAATAAAAACCTGAAATAGCTTCAATCTTTGGAGAAAATAATGTCTGGTATTTTAGGACGTAAAATAGGGATGACTCAAATATTTGACGACAAAGGCATCGTTGTCGCCGTGACGGTCGTGGAAGCGGGTCCGTGTTATGTCACCCAGGTAAAGACAAAAGAAACTGATGGATACGATGCGGTACAGTTAAGCTTTTTGGATGCAAAAGAGAAGAAGGTATCCAAACCGCTTAAGGGTCACTTTAAAAAAGTATCTGTGGCGCCGAAAAAATATATCAGGGAGTTCGAAAGCAGTGATCTTGAAAATGCTGAGCTCGGCTCTGAAATTAAAGCTGATATATTCACTGCGGGCATGCAGGTAAGAGTGTCAGGATTAAGCAAAGGTAAGGGATTCCAGGGCGGAGTCAAGCGGCATGGATTTGCCGGCGGACCAAAGACTCATGGGCAGTCAGATAGATTGCGCGCTCCCGGTTCACTGGGACAGAGTTCGTATCCTTCACGGGTATTTAAAGGATTGAAAATGGCCGGCCGTATGGGGAATGCCCGCACGACCCTGAAACGTGTTCAAATCGTAAAAGTAGATGCGGAAAATAATCTGCTGTTTTTGAAAGGCGCTGTACCCGGTTCGAAAAACACATTGTTGGAAATAAAAAAATAGGCAAATATTAGATTCAAGGTAGAGTATAATGAAGCTTAAAGTATATGAACTAGATGGCAAAGAGACGTCAGAACAAGTTGAGTTGAGCGATGCTGTATTTGCCGCTGAGCCGAATGATCATGCGATTTGGCTTGATGTAAAGTTGATTCGCGCGAATCAACGACAGGGTACGCATGCAACTAAAGGACGTTCGTATGTGTCCGGCGGTGGTAAAAAGCCTTTCCGTCAGAAAGGAACTGGTCGCGCAAGACAGGGTACGAGCCGCGCGCCGCATCATGTAGGCGGTGGACGCGTATTCGGACCTGAACCGAGAACTTATACGATGAAGGTTAACAAAAAAGTAAAGCAGCTTGCTCGTCGTTCGGTCTTGACCTATAAGATTCGTGAAGACAAAATTAAAATCATTAAAAATTTTGATTACGAAGTTCCGTCTACCAAGAAAATTATTAGTCTTGTATCAGCCTTTAATCTTGACAATAAGAACGTATTGCTGTGCACTTCGGACTTATCGAAGAATATTGTAAAATCGTCTTCGAATTTGTTCAGGGTACAGGTTAGAGATTCGATTACGTTTTCCACTTATGATTTATTGAAAGCGGATACAATATTGATTCAGGAAGGCGCGCTCGAAAAAGTTAATGAGGTGCTAGGCTAATGAAAAAAAAGAGAATAATAATCAGGCCGTTATATACCGAAAAACTTGCCGGTATGCAGGAAAATCTTAATAAGTACGGTTTTGAGGTGAATAAAGAATCGAATCGGATTGAGATTAAGAGTGAAGTTGAAAGTCGCTTCGATGTTAAGGTTAAATCTGTGAAGACGATGAATGTTGTCGGGAAGATGCGTCAGCAAATGACTAAAAAAGGTAGATTTTATGGTCGGCGTCCTGCATGGAAAAAAGCTATAGTCACGCTTGAAAGCGGTCATAAATTAGATTTGTTTGGTAACGCCTAATTCGAGATACGGGGTTTATAAATGGGAATTAAAAGTTTTAAACCAATTACACCTGGTCAAAGATATAAAACGGTGAGTGATTTTGCTCAGATTACTGAGTCAAAACCTGAAAAATCATTAACCGAATCTCTTAAAAAGACCGGTGGAAGAAATAATAATGGACGAGTGACTGCGTTTCATCGTGGAGGCGGTCATAAGAGACGTTACAGGGTTATAGATTTTAAAAGAAATAAATTTGATATCCCGGCCACTGTCGCGTCAATTGAATATGATCCGAACAGAACAGCAAGAATTGCTCTTTTGAATTATGCGGATGGCGAAAAAAGATATGTTCTCGCTGCCGATGGATTAAAAGTTGGTGATAAAGTTCTTTCTGGCGAGAATGTGGAAATTAAAGTCGGGAATTCGCTTCCATTGGAGAAAATCCCGGTCGGATTAAGAATATTTGGAATTGAATTAAAAGTAAAAAAAGGCGCGCAGCTTGTAAGAAGCGCGGGCGCTTCGGCGCAGTTGGTTGCCAAAGAGGGTAAGTTCGCGATGGTTAAGCTGCCTTCCGGTGAAGTTCGAAAAATTCATGCGAATTGTTACGCGACCATTGGACAGGTTTCGAATGTTGACCACATGAATATTTCGATTGGTAAAGCAGGTCGTTCAAGATGGCTTGGGCGTCGTCCCAATGTTAGAGGTGTTGCCATGAACCCCATTGACCATCCTATGGGTGGTGGAGAAGGCAAGACATCAGGCGGTCGCCATCCGTGTTCACCATGGGGCCAGTTAAGCAAGGGATTAAAAACTCGTAAGAAAAGAAAACAATCTGATGCGTTTATTGTGAAGCGGCGTAAATAGGAGAATTATGTAGATGGCACGCTCGATAAAAAAAGGTCCATACATTGACCTGAATCTTGCCGGTAAAATTGAAAAATTGAATGCTGATGGTAAAAAAGTAGTTGTGAAGACCTGGGCAAGAAGAAGCACAATTCCACCGGAATTTGTAGGTCATACAATTGCTGTTCATAACGGAATAAAATTCATACCTGTTTATGTATCTGAAAATATGGTGGGTCACAAACTTGGTGAATTTGCTCCGACTCGTACATTTAGAGGTCACGGGGGTAAGCTGGCTGAACGCATGAGTCGTGTTAAGTAAAAAAAATCGGAGTAAAGATGGAAGCTATTGCAAAAACCAAATATTTGAGAATGTCCCCGATAAAAATGCGACGGGTCCTGGACCTGGTTCGCGGTATGAATGTGGAAGAAGCATTGAATTTACTTCATTTTACAAGAAAAAATGCCGCTGAGCCTATCGCCAAGACAATTCAGGCTGCCTATGCTAATCTTGGCAACAAGGAAGAAGGCGAGCGTATTAATATGAATGATGTTTATATTAAAACCGCATTCGTAGATGGCGGGGCAACTCTGAAGAGATTTCGTCCTATGTCAATGGGCAGAGCGGGTAAAATACGTAAAAGAACATCACATTTAACAATTATTGTTGAACATATTTAAAACTGTTCACTATAAGGAGAATCGGTTTGGGGCAAAAAGTTCATCCGGTTGGTTTCAGATTAGGGATCATCAAAACCTGGAATAGCAGTTGGTTTGACGAAAAGAATTTCGCGGCGAAACTGCAGGAAGATTTAAAGCTTAGACAGTACATCAGGAATCGTTTGAAGAAAGCGGCGGTGTCCAAGATTGAGATCGAACGTACTGTGAAGAAAGTCATTTTAACGGTTCATACGGCCCGGCCCGGGATTGTGATCGGGAAAAAGGGTTCTGAGGTTGATAAGTTAAAAGAAGAACTGAGAGCTTTAACAGGTAAAGATGTTCAGATCAATATCAATGAAATCAAGAAACCGGAATTAGACGCATATCTGGTTGCCGAAAACATTGCGAAGCAGCTGGAAGGCAAGGTTAGTTTTCGTCGCGCTATGAAAAAAGCGATTACATCGACAATGAGACTTGGAGCTGAAGGAATTAAGATTATGTGTTCCGGGCGTCTCGGCGGAGCTGAAATGGCAAGAACTGAACAATATAAAGAAGGAAGAATTCCCCTTCATACGCTAAGAGCAGACATAGATTATGCCACTTATACGTCAAACACAACTTATGGAACAATTGGCGTAAAGGTCTGGATCTTTAATGGCGAAGTAATCGGAAAAAGATAGGATGAGTTTTAGGAGTCTTTCTAATGTTAATGCCTAAGAGAGTTAAATATCGTAAGAAACAACGCGGAAGAATGAAGGGTAATGCCCAGAAGGGCAATTATATTGCATTCGGTAAATATGGATTAAAGGCTATGGAATCCGGTTGGATTACCAGCAGACAGATAGAAGCAACACGTATTGCGATCACAAGGCACGTGAAGCGCGGTGGAAAAGTTTGGATTCGTATATTTCCCGATAAGCCCGTCACTAAAAAACCGGCGGAAACTCGTATGGGAAAAGGTAAGGGATCTCCCGAATATTGGGTAGCAGTGGTAAAGCCCGGCCGTATTATGTTCGAGCTGGAAGGTGTAGATCTTGAACTGGCCAAAGAAGCTATGCGCTTAGCTTCGCATAAATTACCAATTAAAACAAAATTTGTTGTAAATGAGTAACAGGGGTAAAAGCGATGAAGAGCAAAGAAGATATAAAAGGACTTACCCTGGACGAATTAAATGAGAAGTTGCGTGAAGTTCAAGATGAATATGAAAATCTTGTCCTTCAGAAAGCGACGCATCAGCTGACTAACCCCATTCGGATCAGATTTGTGCGTAGGGAGATTGCGCGCATTAAAACATTTATACGTCAGCAGGAATTAGGTATAAATATCAAAGCATAAGTGAGATTGGGAAAGATATGAAGACAGAACGCGGGTTACGAAAAGTTCGTATCGGTAAAGTTCTTAGTAATAAGATGGACAAAACAATCACCATTGCAGTTGAAAGACGCTTAAAGCATCCTCTGTATGGAAAATTCGTAAAAAAGACGATGAAGCTGACTGTGCATGATGAGCAAAATGTATGCAATGAAGGTGATCTTGTAAAAGTAATGGAAACCAAACCCATCAGTAAAAACAAAAGATGGCGTTTAGTGGAAGTTGTTGAAAAAGTTAAATAAATGTCTGAAAAAGGACCTGGAAGATGATTCAAGAATATACAAGGTTAAATGTCGCGGACAATTCCGGTGCTCAGAAGGTTATGTGTATTCGTATCCTGGGCGGCTCAGGTAGAAGATACGCATCAGTCGGTGATATAATTGTTGTGGCTGTAAAGAGCGCTATTCCCGGGGGTACCGTGAAAAAGGGTGAAGTTCAGAAGGCGGTAATCGTTCGCACGAAGAAAGAAATACGCAGGCCGGATGGAACCTATATCCGTTTTGACGAAAATGCAGCCGTAATCATCGATAACCAAAATGAACCACGGGGAACACGTATTTTTGGGCCTGTCGCTCGCGAGTTGCGTGATATGCAGTTTATGAAAATCGTATCTTTGGCTCCCGAAGTACTATAACTATGGGTAGGATTGTATAAATGAGAGTAGTTAAAAACGACACTATTAAAGTGGTTTCAGGCAAATATAAGGGAAAGATAAGTAAAGTACTTAAAGTTTTCCCTGATAAGGACCGGGTAATTGTTGAGGGTGTAAACATTATTAAAAAGCATACCCGTCCGTCACAAAAAAATACACAGGGCGGCATTGTTGAAAAAGAAGCCCCCATACACATTTCCAATGTCGTGCTGGTTTGTGGTAAATGTAATAAACCAACCCGTGTAGGCTATCGTTTTCTGGATGATGGCTCCAAGGTAAGGTTCTGCAAAAATAAAGATTGCGGCGAAATAATATCAGTTAACGTATAGCACGGAATATTTAGAGGTTAAAAATGGCTGAATACGTACCGAGGTTGTTCGATCAATATAAAAACGAAGTTGTGCCTCACATGATGAAAAAATTTGGGTATAAAAATATAAATGAAGTTCCCAAATTGGTAAAAATTAGTCTTAATGTCGGTGTTGGTGATGCGATTCAGGACGCGAAAGTCCTGGAAGGCGCTGTAAGTGATCTGACAGTTATCAGTGGCCAGAAGCCGGCGATAACAACTGCGAAGAAATCGATTTCAAATTTCAAGCTTCGTCAGGGAATGAAGATAGGCTGCCGTGTCACATTACGTAATAAGATGATGTTTGATTTTCTTGATCGCTTTATCAGTATCGCTGTTCCTCGTATCAGGGATTTCAGAGGTTACTCTGATAAATCATTCGATGGCAGAGGCAATTATACATTGGGGATCAAAGAACAGATAATTTTCCCTGAGATTAACGTTGATAAAATTGATAAAATTCGCGGTTTGGATGTCACTTTTGTAAGCACTGCGAAAACCGATGAAGAAGCTTATGAGCTATTAAGGTCACTGGGTTTCCCTTTCAAGAAACAGGAAAATTAAGATAAGAGGTGTGCTTTGGCAAAGAAATGTTTGATTGAAAAGTCTAAAAGTAAGCAAAAATTTAAAGTGCGTGAATATAACCGTTGTAATAGATGCGGCCGTCCACGGGGATATCTCCGGAAATATGGAATCTGCCGTCTTTGCTTCAGACAATTAGCTTTACAAGGTGAAATACCGGGCGTTACCAAGGCAAGCTGGTAAACCCAATTGAAGGAGAATAAATAAATGTCAATGACAGATCCAATTGCAGACTTTTTGACAAGAATAAGAAATGGGCTGCATGCCAAACACAAATATGTGGATATACCGTCATCTAACGTTAAACGTCAGATGAGCCGTATCTTGCTCGAACAAGGATATATAGCAAAATATGTTGTAGTTGATGATGGTAAACAGGGTCTTATACGAATCTGGTTGAAATACGATCAGTATAAAAATCCAATCATTCAGAATTTAACGAGAGTAAGCAAGCCTGGAAGAAGACAATATGTTCCTGTAGAGAATTTACCCAGGGTAAAAAATAATTTAGGTATTGCGATTATGACAACTCCTAAAGGTGTAATTACTGCTCGTGAAGCAAAAAGACAACACGTTGGTGGCGAAATTTTATGTTACGTTTGGTAATATGAAGGAATAGGAGACAATAAAGTGTCGAGAATCGGCAAATTACCAGTTCAGATTCCGGATAACGTTAATGTTAATCTGGATAATAAAATATTGACTGTTAAAGGACCAAAAGGCGAGCTGAGCCGTCAGTTCGTAGAGCAGATCAATATTGTGATTGAAAATAAAGAGATTGTGGTTTCCAGAATGAATGATGAAAAGGTTAGTCGCTCATTGCATGGATTAACCCGTACTCTGATTGCGAATATGGTTGAAGGTGTATCAAACGGTTTTACAAAGAAACTTGAAATTGTTGGTGTTGGATATAAGGCTGAAACCAAGGGTAGTCGTCTTGTACTCCATTTAGGTTTTTCTCATCCGATCGTTTTTTCTGCACCTGAGGGTATAACGATAAATGTTCCCGGTCCGAATGAAATACAAATTTCGGGTATAAATAAAGAATTGGTGGGAATGATCGCATCCAAGCTTCGCAGTTACAGAAAGCCAGAGCCCTACAAAGGCAAAGGCGTGAAATATGCCGGCGAACATATACGTCGCAAGGCTGGAAAAACGGCAGGAAAATAAGTAGATAGGAACGATTAAGATGCCTGAGAAAAGTAAAAAAAGGATATTCGGTACAACTGAAAGACCGCGTTTAGTGGTTTTTAGAAGCCTGAGATATATGCATGGGCAAATCGTTGACGATTCCCAGAAAAAGGTGTTATTAGGGCTGTCTGATATAAGTAAATCAGTCAAAGATGCTCTGAAAAAAGCCAAATCAAAAAAAGAAAAAGCTTTTATTGTCGGTAAATTGCTGGCTGAAGAAGCAAAAAAGAAAAATGTGTCAAAAGTAGTTTTTGACAGAAACAGTTATCTTTATCATGGGCGTGTAAAATCGTTCGCCGATGGTGCCCGTGAAGGTGGCTTGGATTTTTAAATTATAGGGAGTGAACGGTGGTTGAACGAATTAATCCAGGTGAATTAGATTTAAAAGAGAAGGTGGTTTATATCAACCGTGTCGCCAAAGTATTAAAAGGCGGTCGGCGCTTCTCGTTCAATGCCATTGTTGTAGTTGGCGATGGAAGTGGCATTATAGGTCTTGGTTTAGGTAAAGCCAATGAAGTTATTAATGCTATCTCAAAAGCCACTGATCAGGCTAAAAAAAATCTAACTAAAGTATCACTGATAAATGGTACGATTTCATATCCGGTCAATGCTAAATACGGCGCTGGTTATGTCTCCTTAAATCCGGCTTCACCCGGTACAGGAGTTATTGCCGGTGGTCCGGTCCGCGCAATTTGCGAAATGGCGGGAATTACTGATATTTTGACCAAATCGATCGGTTCTTCAAACCCGCACAATCTCAGCAAAGCGACATTTTATGCTCTTAAAAATATGATGAGTGCTGAAGAAGTTGCGAAGAGAAGAAATATTTCGCTTGGCAAGTTATTTCATGGTTAACAGCTAATTTCAAGGATATTAATAATGGCAACAAGTAAGTTAAAAAAAATAAAGATTACCCAGAAAAAAAGTGCAATAGGCTATCCCAAAGGTCAGAAATTGACTATTGAAGCATTGGGTATCAAAAAATTAAATCATAGCGTGGTGCATGATGCCACTCCACAAATCCTCGGAATGGTTAATAAAGTTAAGCATCTTGTCAATGTGGAAGAAGTAAAATAGAATATATTGTATAGGGGATAGTTCAATTATGGATTTAAGTACATTACGTCCTGCGAGTGGGGCAACCAAAAAGAAAAAAAGACGTGGCCGGGGTGAAGGTTCAGGTCTCGCGGTAACCGCAGGTAGAGGACATAAAGGTTATGGTTCCAGAGGCGGCGCGAAACAAAGAGCCTGGTTTGAAGGTGGCCAGATGCCTCTGCAACGTCGTTTACCAAAATTTGGTTTTACAAATATCAATAAAATAACCCATCAGGTTGTAAATGTCGGAGATCTTGAGAAAGTATCCGGTTCAGAGATGATTACCAGGGAGATTTTATTACAGAACGGGCTTATTCGTAAAAAAAATGTGCCTGTAAAAATTCTCGGTAACGGTGAATTGAAATCGAAAGTCAATTTAACGATTGATGCCATCAGCAAATCAGCCAGGGAAAAGATCGAAAAATTAGGAGGCACCGTTACGCTATCATGATACTCGATACTTTTAGAAATATATTCAAGATCGGTGAATTGAGAAGGCGTATTTTTTTTACATTGATGATTTTAGGTATCGAGCGAATCGGTACCCATATCGTTACGCCGGGAATCGATACAAGTGTGTTGGCAGAAGGATTTAAGAACTTACAAGGTACTTTATTTGGTCTGTATGACTTGTTTGCCGGCGGCGCGTTTAGCAAGGCAGCTATTTTCGGGCTGGGTATTATGCCCTATATCAGCGCATCCATTATTATTCAGCTGCTGGGAGCCGTAGTTCCGCACTTTCAGAAGCTTCAAAAAGAAGGTGAAGAAGGCCGAAAAAAAATCATTCAGTATACCCGTTATGGCACATTGTTGATTTCTGCCATGCAGGCTTATGGTGTTGCTATATTTCTGCAGAGTATTCAGATTGCGGACGGCAGGCTCGCCGTACCCGATCCGGGTATAGGATTTCAATTAATGACAATGATTTCCATGGCCTCCGGAACCATGCTTATCATGTGGCTTGGTGAACAAATAGATGATCGAGGTATTGGTAATGGTATTTCTCTTATCATCTTTATAGGTATTATTGCCAGCTTACCGAGCGCTTTATCGGAAGAATATATACATTTCTCAAGTGGTGAACGCGGGCTACTCGCTGAAGCCGCGCTTTTGGCACTTGCTTTTGCGATTATCTACTTTGTGGTTCTACTTACTCAGGGAACCAGAAAAATTCCGGTTCAGTATGCAAAAAGAGTGGTGGGGAGAAAAGTATACGGAGGCACCAATACCCATTTTCCAATGAAAGTCAATACCGCCGGAGTTATGCCGATTATCTTTGCTCAGGCAATCATGTTTGTTCCGACAACAGTGCTGACTTTTATGCCCGAAAGTGAATTCATGATTACGCTACAGGGTCTATTTTCGATGGAGTCATGGTTTTACTGGATTGTTTATGGTGTAATGATCGTTTTCTTTACCTATTTTTATACCGCCATCGCTTTAAATCCTGTTGATGTCGCGGATAATTTGAAAAAGCAGGGTGGTTTTATTCCGGGTGTTCGTCCTGGAAAAAGAACTTCTGAGTTCTTGGATAATATATTGACACGGATAACGTTACCTGCGTCAATATTCCTTGCAATTATCGCCATTGTACCGGCGATGCTGGCCAAATGGTTCAATATTCCTTACAGTCTCGCCTCATTTTACGGAGGTACAGGGCTGTTGATTATTGTGGGTGTAGCGCTTGATTTCTTGCAACAGGTGGAATCTCATTTATTTATGCGTCACTATGACGGTTTTATGAAATCCGGCAAGCTCAGAGGGCGGAAATAAGTAGTCGGTTATGATTTATATAAAATCAGAAAAAGAAATAAATAAGATAGAAAAAAGTAATATCATCCTTGCTGAATCGCTAAAGTTCATTGAAAAATATATAGAACCCGGTGTTACCACAAATATTCTTAATAAAGAAATAGAGAATTTCATATTAAGTAAGAATGCGCGACCTGCATTCAAGGGTTTATATGGTTTTCCGGCCGCGGCATGTATCTCATTAAATGATGAGGTGGTTCACGGAATTCCAGGTGAAAAAAAATTGGCAGATGGTGATATTGTAGGCATTGATGTCGGGGTTGAGCTTGATGGTTACTATGGTGACGGCGCAAAAACTTTTCTGGTAGGAAATGTTTCGCCGGAAACCAAAAACCTCTGTAAAGTAACCGAAGAAAGTTTGTACCTTGGAATAGAGCAGGCAAGAGAAGGTAACCGGGTTGGTGATATTTCAGCAGCGGTTCAGAACCATGTAGAAAAACATGGGTATTCAATTGTCAGAGACCTGGTTGGTCATGGAGTTGGTATTGAACCTCATGAGGACCCTCAAATACCCAATTATGGAGTAAAGGGAAAGGGTCCGAAATTAAAGATTGGAATGGTCATAGCCATTGAACCAATGGTTAATTTGGGGACATATAAAGTATATATAATGGATGATCAGTGGACTGTGAAGACACTTGACGGAAAACCTTCCGCCCATTATGAGCATTCTATAGCAATATTGAAGGATGGACCCAAAATTTTAACAATGGTTAATTAAGTAAGGAGTATTAATTTGGCAAAAAAGCAAGAGGCAATCAGAGTTGATGGAATTATAAAGGAAACACTGCCAAATGCTTCTTTTATCGTGACCCTTGAAAACGGACATGAGGTGTTAGCATATATTTCCGGCAAAATGAGAATGCATTTTATAAAAATATTACCCGGAGACAAAGTAAGCATGGAACTATCCCCCTACGATTTGTCCAGGGGAAGAATAGTGTATCGTTATAAATAATAAGGATTGAAGATGAAAGTACAGGCCTCAGTTAAAAAAATATGTGACGGTTGTAAAATAATTCGTCGCAAGGGTGTTGTAAGAGTAATTTGTAGTAAAAATCCAAAACATAAACAGCGTCAAGGTTAAATTTTAAGGAGGCAGTTTTGGCTCGTATCGCTGGTGTTGATTTACCGAAAAACAAGCGCGTAGTTATCGGTTTAACCTATATATACGGTATTGGTAAAACCTCTTCAGAAAAAATCTGTAAGGATTCCGGAGTCGATGTAAATACCCGGGTTAAAGATCTGACTGAAGATGAAGTGAAAAAGATTCGTACGATCATTCAGACAGAGCATAAGGTTGAAGGTGCGCTCAAAGCAGAAATTAATATGAACATTAAAAGGTTGATGGATATTAATTCTGTGAGAGGGTATCGTCACCATCGCGGATTACCAGTACATGGTCAGAGAACAAAAACAAATGCGCGCACTCGTAAAGGCCGCAAAAGACTTGTTAGTGGCGGAAAGAAAAAATAATTATAATTCAGGAGGCGTGATTTGGCTTCACCTAAGGCTAGAAAAAAGGTCAAGAAAAAAGAGCGTGTTGAACCGCATGGCAAGGCACATATCAAATCTACCTTTAATAATACCATCGTTTCGATAACTGATAATTATGGAAATGTTATCTCCTGGGCTAGTGCCGGACATGTTGGTTTTAAAGGATCAAGGAAAAACACTCCGTTCGCAGCTCAGGTTGCCGCAGAAAATGCAAGCAAAACCGCAATGGACCTCGGGTTGCGCAGTGTAGACGTCGAAGTAAAGGGACCGGGTTCAGGAAGAGAAGCAGCGATTAGGTCTTTACAGGCGGCTGGATTGGAAATTTCCACGATTAAGGATGTGACCCCAATCCCGCATAATGGTTGCAGACCACCTAAAAAGAGACGTGTATAACCCTAATTTGGAGTTTAGTTAATGGCAAGATATACAGGACCTAAAGCGAAACTTGTCCGTAAATTCGGTGAAAATATATTTGGAAATCCAAAATTTGATAAAATTTTGAATAATAAACCCTATCCTCCGGGACAGCACGGGATGGGAAGAAAAAAGATTTCCGATTACGGACTACAGCTTAGAGAAAAACAAAAATTAAAAATTATGTACGGACTGCTGGAAAGACAATTCCATAATTATTTTGTAAAGGCGGAACGTATGAAAGGCGTGACCGGAGAAAATCTGCTAAAGATTCTCGAAAGTCGTCTGGACAATACTGTTTATCGTTTGGGATTTGCTGTCTCAAGATCTCAGGCAAGACAAATAGTGTTACATAAGCATGTCACAGTGAACGGCCGTGTTGTAAATATACCGTCATTTCTTTTGAAGCCGGGTGATGAGGTTCAGATCAGAGAGAAAAGTCGTCGGCTTGCTGTCGTTCATGATGCCATGAAAAAAGTTCGCGCGGAGAATATGTATCCCTGGCTGACTCTGGATAAGGCCCAGTTAAAAGGTAGTTTTATCCAAAGGCCGGAACGCGCGGATATTCCTGTAAATGTTCAAGAAAATATGATTGTTGAGTTATACTCTAAGTAGTGGCAACAAAAAAATAAAAGAATGGGTGAATAATGAGCTGGACTAACTTACAGATGCCAGAGAGGATAGAATTAGACGAGTCGTCTTATTCCAGTACCTTCGGGAAATTCTATGTCCAACCACTGGAAAAAGGATTTGGCGTTACGATTGGAAACATGTTTAGGAGAGTGTTGCTTTCTTCTCTGCAGGGTGCAGCAATTACCGCTATTAAAATTAACAATATTCAACATGAATTTACCACCGTTCCCGGCGTATATGAGGATGTGACTGAAATCATTCTTAATCTGAAGCAAGTACGATTAAAACTAATGAATAAACGCCCGGACAAGGTTACTTTGAATCTAAAAGGCCCTTTAGAGCTGACAGGCAAAACTATTCAGGATTGTACAAATGATTTTGAAGTACTTAATCCTGACCTTCATATTGCCAGTCTGAATGAGGACGCAAATTTTGAAATGGAGCTTAGAATAGGTCGTGGGCGTGGATATGTGACCGCGGAAGAGAATAAAGCGGCAGACCAGCCGATTGGTGTTATACCGATAGATTCTATTTTCTCCCCGATATTAAACGTTCGGTATTTTGTGGAAAATACCCGCGTAGGCCAAAGAACAGATTTTGAAAAATTGATTCTTGAGATTGAAACAGACGGAAGTATAACTCCTGATGATGCGTTAACTTATAGCGGTAAAATATTAAGAGACCATATACAGCTGTTCATTAATTTTGATATTGATACTGAAGAAGAAGAAGTTAATGAAATTGATGAAGAAACCCTGCGAATCAAAAAACTGCTAAAAATGAGTGTGGATGAGCTGGAACTTTCTGTGCGGTCTCACAATTGCTTAAAAGCTGCAAATATTAAAACAATCGGCGATCTGGTCCGAAGAGATGAACAAGAGATGCTAAAATTCAAAAATTTTGGTCGGAAATCTCTTATGGAACTGGGTAAAATTCTGGAAGAACGCGGATTGCAATTCGGTATGAATGTTGAAAAATATTTAAAACCTGAAGAAAAAGTATAAGCTTAAAGAAGGACATACAGAATGCAACACAAGAAAAAGGGTACACATTTAGGCAGAACGACAAGTCATAAGAAAGCACTCATGCGCAACATGGCTGCACAGGTACTCATGCACAAACAGATCAAAACCACCGATGCAAAAGCAAAAGAAGTGAGAAGATTTGTTGAGCGCCTTATAACTTATGGGAAGAAAGGATCTCTTCATCATCGTCGTCTGGCATTTAAATTCCTGCAGAATAAGGAAGCTGTTAAAGTCCTTTTTGAAGAAGTGGCGCCGGTATTTCAGGATAGAAACGGCGGTTATACACGAATCATTAGGCTGGGATATCGAAAAGGGGATGCCGCTTCTATTAGCTTACTGCAGTTAGTTGGTTTTGAACAGGCCGGCGAAGCTGTCAAAAAGAAAGAAACTAAGAAAGCCGAACAAAAAGCAGAACCAGTAGAAGAACAAAAAGAATCAAAAAAAGTAACAGCTAAAAAAACAACGAAAAAAACCGAGAAAAAAGCTGTTAAAGAAGAATCTTCTGAAAAAAAGCCAAAAAAAGCAAAAGAAAGTAAGACAGAAGAAAAAGAATAATTGTCATTTATTCGAATTTTAAAGCCATCTCTTTATTAAGGGGTGGCTTTTTTTTTCTCGAGATTGAGGTGTAAATAATGCCTTGCATTGATATATGACCAGCTATATATTTAAGTTAACAAAATATATAAAGTTAAGGCTGTTATGATTCGATTTTTTTATCTCTTATTCTTTCTGCTTTTAACAAACCCATTTTGTCATGCCAGCGAAAATCAACGCGCTATGTGGGTGGTTCGATATGCCCTGTCTTCGACCGAAGAGATAGATAATATTATTTATGTTTCAGAAAGACTTAATATTACAGATATCTATGTTCAGGTAAGAGCGCTGGGTGAAAATTATAATTCATCCCTTCAGAAAACTGATGTTCCCGCACTATTCTCTTTACTTGTTCAGCGAGCAAAAAATAAAAATATTAAGGTCCATGCATGGTTGAATACTTTGTATATTTGGACAGGAGATATTGAGCCGGAGTCCAAAAATCATATCTTTTACAGGGCTCCAAACTCAATATTAAGATCCGCTGCTGATAATGATATTCCGACATATAATACTCTGAAAAAAGAAGGAATCGAAGGTTATTTTGTCAGCCCCCTGGATTCGGTCAATCTGCATGAAGTTAAGATGTTCATATCCGATCTTATTAATATCTATCATGTTGATGGTATTCATCTAGATTACTTCAGGTATCCTGACATAAAATATTCTATTTCGCCGCACTCCCGAACGGAATTTATGCTGCAGAATTTCATTGATCCTGAAAAAATATATTCTGATGTTTCTTATTTTACAAAAAAGAGGGGGTATCAGGCCTTTATCTATATTGATGAAATTTACCGGGAATTTTTAAGAAACAGTATGAATAATATGCTCATCCAAATAAAAAATCATATCCACGCGGTGAATGACAAAATCGAATTGACTGTCGCGGTAAAACCGAATTTAATTCAAGCCAGGCACCGTTATTTTCAGGATTGGGGCGCCTGGCTAAAAAACGATTTATGTGATAAAGTGCTTTTAATGAATTATAATACCGATTATGATACGTTTAAACAAAATATCCGCCTTGCGCAATCTCTTCAATCAAACGACAGAATAATCATCGGCATTTCAACGTATAATCAGAACGAAAATGCAGTCAGACAAAGAGTAAAACTTGTGTCAAATATGGATTTTGCGGGATACGCGTTGTTTTCATATAACTATTTAACCGAAAATAAAAACTATTTAGATAAGATCGTGTTTGCAGAAGATACGGGAGGAATTAATGGGAAAAATAATTCGGGCTCCGCGGGGAACTGAAATTTCCTGTAAAGGCTGGCACCAGGAAGCTGCCATGCGTATGCTTATGAATAATCTGGATCCTGAGGTTGCTGAAGATCCGGATAATTTGGTTGTTTACGGAGGAAGCGGTAAAGCGGCAAGAAACTGGGAAGCATATGAGGCTATAATAACGTCACTGAAAAATCTCGAGAATGATGAAACCCTTTTGGTTCAATCCGGCAAGCCGGTAGGAATAATAAAAACTCACCTATATTCTCCGAGAGTATTGATTGCTAATTCGAATTTGGTGCCAAACTGGGCGACATGGGATAAGTTCAGAGAATTGGAGAAAAAAGGACTGATCATGTACGGTCAAATGACAGCCGGCAGCTGGATCTACATCGGAACGCAGGGGATTCTGCAGGGAACATATGAAACATTTGCCTCGTTGGCGAAACAATATCCTTCACAGGATTTGACCGGTAAACTTGTGGTAACAGCCGGTTTAGGCGGGATGGGCGGGGCTCAACCTCTGGCGGTCACAATGAATAACGGCGTGGCGCTGTGTGTGGAGGTGGATGAAGTACGAATAAAAAGACGCATTGAGTTTGGGTATCTTGACGTATCCGCCACATCCCTCAATCAGGCAATGGCCATGTGCCGAAAAGCGATGGATGATAAAAAACCACTATCGGTTGGATTGCTTGGAAATGCCGCGGATATTCTACCTGAGATGGTAAAGCAAGGGATTATACCGGACGTGGTAACTGATCAGACATCATCCCACGATGAATTAAATGGTTATATTCCAAATGGAATGTCTTTTGATGAAGCGCTGGACCTACGAAAGTCAAATTCTTCTTTGTATATCAAAAAATCATATAAAGCAATGGCAGCGCACTGCCAAGCTATATTGGATATGCAGTCGGCCGGCGCGATCGCGTTTGATTATGGAAACAATTTAAGGGCGCAGGCTCAAAAGGGCGGAGTGGCAAACGCGTTTGATTATCCCGGGTTTGTTCCGGCTTATATCAGGCCTCTTTTCTGTGAAGGTAAGGGACCCTTCAGATGGGTGGCGTTGTCAGGAGATCCGGAGGACATTTACAAAACGGACGAATTGATTCTAAAATTATTTCCGGAAAACAAAGCGCTGGCGCGATGGATAAAACTGGCGAGGGAGAAGGTGCATTTCCAGGGATTACCATCGAGGATATGCTGGCTTGGTTATGGAGAAAGAGCCCTCTTCGGTCTTGAGCTAAATAAGTTAGTTAAAGAAAGAAAAATTAAAGCTCCGGTGGTTATTGGTCGAGATCACTTAGATACAGGATCTGTTGCGTCTCCGAACAGAGAAACCGAAGCTATGAAGGATGGAAGCGATGCGATAAGTGACTGGCCATTACTGAATGCTATGTCCAATGTCGCTTCCGGATCATCCTGGGTATCATTTCATCATGGCGGTGGTGTGGGAATTGGATATTCCCAGCATGCCGGACAGGTAATAGTGGCAGATGGATCAAATGAAATGGATGTTCGGTTGCAGCGGGTTTTAACGAATGATCCTGGACTTGGTGTTTTCAGACATGCGGATGCGGGTTATGAGGAGGCCATCCGGTTTGCTGAAAAAAACAAATTAAAAATACCAATGATGAAATAGTGAAGGGTAAATCTGGGACAGAATGGGTGAAATTATCGCTATCACAAGTCAAAAAGGCGGTGTCGGCAAGACGACTACATCGATTAACCTCGGTGCGAGTCTTGCTATATTCCAAAAACGGGTATTATTAATTGATATTGATCCACAGGGAAGTATCGCGGCAAGTTTTCAACTGGATGATTTAAGCATTACTTACGGTTCATATGATGTTTTTGTAAATAGAATTCCTCTGTCCCTGGCAATTGTCGATGTGGGTCTTGATATGCTCGAAATTGTTCCGGCAAATGTTCACGGGGAAGAAGATGAAATAGATTTGTTTACGAATGCTCTGCAAACTGAGCTGCTAAGGAGTGTTCTAAGTTCATATAAAAATGAATATGATTACATTCTGCTGGATTGTCCGCCAAGTCTGGGGACGGTGACTCTGAATGCTATTACGGCCGCGGATTCACTACTTATTCCGGTTCAGTGCGAATATTATTCATTAAAAGCCCTGGGAAAATTTATCAGGGCCATTCGTAATATCGGGACAAAGTATAACCCCGATTTAAGATTGAACGGACTTCTGATTACCATGTTTGACAAAAGGCTGAAGAAAAGCAAAGAAATTGCCGACGAACTGAGACACAGTTTTAAGGATTTGGTATTTAATACAGAAATCCCAAGAAATTCCAAAATTTCAGAGGCGCCGTCATTAGGGAAACCGGTCGCGCTGGTAGATATATCGTCTCCGGGCGCGGTTGGCTATTTAAAACTTGCAGAAGAAATAATCGAAAAAGAGAATAACCGCTTTTAACTATTAAGAAAGGATTCAAAAGTGGAAAAGTTTTATAAACGCATTGATAAGATCGATGATAAAATTCACGCGGCTAAACTTCCTTACAATGCCTGGAAGGTCCTTTTTTTAGTTACCGATAAAACAGATGCCGGGGAAATTGCTTCAATCCTTGAAGAAGAAGAGACCATCATTCAGGATGCATTGAACAGACTGGTTTCAGAAAAATTAGTTACAGAAATATCAGAAAAAACCGTTGATGTGACCCCGGGTCCAGAAGTTGAAGAAAAGCCTGAAGAAGAGGTGTTGCCGCAGGAAGAGCCGGTAGATGAGCCGGTAGAAAAATCTGATGAAGTTGAACTTTTAATATCCGAAGAGGAACCGGCGACAGAAGATTTGCAGGAAGATGTTTTAGATGGACAGGAAGACACTTTTGATTTAGAGTCTGTTTTTAACGAAAGTGATGATGAAAAAGAACCTGAAAATCTTGAGATAAGTATAGCGGATGAGTCGGAAACGGAAATAAACACGGAAGAAAAATCTGTTGAAGAAGTATCGGCAGAAATTGAACAGGATGAAGTGAGCGTATCAGGGAAAAAGAAGATACTTGTTGTTGATGACAGTATTGTCATTCGCAAAATGGTTGAAATCGCTCTTGAAGATGAGAATTTTCATATTGAGACCGCAGTCAGCGGGAAAGACGGGCTGGCCCTGATAGATAAAATTAACCCGGATCTGGTGATACTTGATATGATGCTTCCGGACATAAATGGCATTGAAATCTTAAAAGCGATCAAAGCATCCAAAGGAATCCCGGTAATTATGTTGTCAGGAAAAGATTCACCGCAAATGGTGGAAAAAGCAAAATCCGAGGGAGCAGATGAGTTTTTACCAAAACCTTTTAAAGATGATGAACTATTGGGTAAAATTAAAGATTTAATCGCTGAATAAATACCCGGATTGAAATATAGAATTTACCGGAAATTTATAGAATTGTTACCCCGGGCTTAAAAAGTCGAACAGGAGTATAATTGGTGTCGAAGACAAGCACTTCAAAAAATGCGTCTACAAAGGAATACAGGTATTCCATATTACAAATTTCAGGTAAATTTTTTGGAGTCGAAGTTATAAAGGTGCGGGAAGTGGTTTCGTTTCCAAAGCTTACGATGATTCCAAATGTTAATGAGTCCGTGCTTGGAGTGTTTAACCTTCGTGGGCAGATTTTCTCTGTTGTGGATATTAGGCTGATGCTAAAGCTGCCGGTTGCTCCAATCAGGGAAGACAATCTTATTGTAATTATAGAACAGGACGAAGTCGCGTTTGGCATCGTTGTTGAAAAAGTGATGGATGTTGCAAACATTGATTCTAATAAAATACAAATACCGACCCGGGAAATGCCGGTTAAGATGGCTCAGTATCTGGACGGATATTTTGATCATAAAAAATTTGGTATGATTTATCTTTTAGATATTTCCGCATTGACAAATTCGAAAGAACTTAAAAGTTATAGATTTTGAAAAGAGGCAAGAATGCGAAAAACAAGTTTTGGAATAATCACAAAATTTATTGTCCTGATGATCCCTCTTTTAATAATTATTGTCGGTCTTACAGGTTATTTAAGTCATAAAAATAAGACAGATGTATTCGCAAAGTCACAACTCGATGAAATCAAAAAAATTGTTGCGTTGGGCGGGGGAATTATTTCCGGTGATCTGATAAATCAGATTGAAAGAGAAAGCGATTATAATTCGGATGCTTACCGGGAAGCGTACAGTCAGGTTGAATCATTACGTAATTCGTATGGTCCGGATGGTGTGGTAATCAGGATTATACGAAGAAAAGGAAATATTACGGAGCTTGTTTTAACGGACAGTAAGTCAAACATGATTGGCAAAAATTACGATCTGTGGCAAGAGATGAATGAAGCCATAAATTCGGATCAGGTGACGGGAAGATCGATAACGGATCAATACGGACGTTTGATTGTGGCGGGTTTTGCCCCGGTAAAAAACAATGACAAAAACATTGCCGGACTGTTAATGATTCAAAAAGATATTTCAGCCATCACGCCTTCACTATTGGAGTCAATCAAATGGCCTGCTATCAGCGGCGGAATTTTTCTGCTTATATCCATCCTGATTCTCATCGTCGAATTAAAAAAGCTGAGTAACGGTATTGATCTGACAGAAAGTTTGTTGGTTAAATTGAAAGGCGGAAAAGCGCTCCATAAAATTGATGAACACAGAGGGTATCTTTCAGAATTTATCCCGCTGCTAAAAAAGTTTGAAAGTGGAATTGACGGTGAAAAGGAATCGGCAGAAGAACGTGATAAAGTACAAAAACAGATCAAAGAATTGTTGAAAATAGTGAGCGCGGCAGCGGATGGAGATTTCACTGTTAATGCAGCTGTTACCGCGGATACTCTTGGGGCTTTATCCGATTCATTTAATCTGATGATAAGCGATCTTAGTGAACTGATTCGGGATGTAAAAAAGGCTTCTGACCAGGTGGCTTCTTCAACGGAGGGGATTCTTAAAAATACAGAAATAATGGCAAACGGAGCAGCGGATCAGGCTTCTCAGACAGAAAATATGAGCATGTTGGCGAAAGAAATGGCAGCATTGGTAAACGAAACAAACCTGAGCGCGCAAAGAGCTGCCGAAGCCGCGCGTAATACCAAGGAAGTTGCCGAAAACGGCGGAGAAATTGTTAAAAAATCAATCGAGGGAATGCATCGTATCCGTGAATCGGTTCGCGAAGCTTCAAGAAAGGTTCGGCTTCTGGGTGAAAACTCCACACGAATTGGGGAGATTACTGATTTTATCAGTGATATCGCAAATAGGACAAACCTCCTGGCATTAAATGCTTCCATCGAAGCTGCCCGCGCTGGGGAAGCCGGAAGAGGCTTCACTGTTGTGGCCGATGAGATACGCAATTTGGCTGAGCGTTCAAGTAAAGCAGCTGAAGAAATTTCAAAATTAATTGATGATATTCAAACGGGTACTTCAGAAACGATGCGCGCAATGGAAAACGGCACCGGGGAGGTGGCTGAAGGGACAAAACTTGTTGACAGCGCCGGAGTGGTACTAAAAGAAATCCTCGGAAGTGTTGAAATTTCGACCACATCCGCGGTTGAAATATCTAATGCCACGCAAAATCAGACAAAATCCAGTCAGGATATTGTCGCTTCCCTTGTGCATGTCGCGGGAATTGCCAAAGAAACAGCGGAGAGCGCTAAACAGTCAAAAGAATCAGCGTCTAAATTAGAATTTTTATCAAAAACCCTCAATCAGGCTGTTGAAAAATTTAGGCTTGCTGAATGAAACCGGAGTAATATATGATTTCCCAAAAGAATTTAGATATCCCATTTAATATATTTTTTCTGGTTGAATTTTTCGAAAATGCGCTCGAAAAGGGCCGTTCGGTTATACCGGAAAAACATTATTCGATGCTTGATGAATTAAGCGGATATCTGCTTCAGGACGAAGATGTGATTCATGGCCTGGAAAAACTGGCGCAACATCAGGGAACCAATGAAATCGCAATATTTCTGTTTGATATGGTCGAACGGGTAAATGATTATGAGCCTGACATGGTATATCAAACCCTTCCAGATCTTGCTGACGATTTCGTGAATCTTTACAATTTGATGACCGAAGATCAGGAAAGTATCACAGCCATTAATAAAGTGCTGGAAGACTTCCGCCTGGAACAACCTGAAGACCAGCAGAAGAAAGAATCTGCTGAAATTGTCGAATCTGAGACAAAAGCGGAAGGTAAAACAGAAGAGTTATTTAATTTTGATCATTTTTACCGTCTCGAGTTTTTTGGCCGGCTGGAGAAAAAGTTTGAAGCTCTGAATGATGAAGACAAGAGTATGAGTTATATAAGCTTTTTTAATATAATTATGGAAAATACTCAGGAAAGTGCCAAAAAACTAAAAAAGAAATACGATCCGGAAATAGTTCACTTAATTACGCGGGCGGATGAATTGCTGCCCGATGTAATAGATCCGCGGAACGCCGTGGAGATGATGGATACGCTCGATGAAAAGCTGGATAAATTTGTCGGTGAACTCGAGAATTTTGCAGAAAAATCGGGTAATCAATTCTTTACAATTTTAGAGAATCAAAGACTGCCCGAATATGATCCGAAAAAAGAAAAGCTTAAGAAAGAAGAGAAAAAAGCGACAAAAGAAGAAATTAGTAAAAAAGAATTTAAATCGTTGGAAAATCTTTTAGGCGAGTATTTTCAGACAGAATTGAACGATAATATTTCCGAAGTGCTTAACATTCTTGAAAGTTTAAGAAACGAACCTGAAAATCGTGCTTTTATTGCGACAATTATAAAACAAATTAAATCTTTAAAAGAAGTAAGCATGATTCATGGTTACAGTGGAATTGAAAATCTCTCTTCAGGAATAATACGTGAACTAAATTATGCAAACAACAATGATAAAATTTTTAGTGAATCCACATTCCTGAGCATCGAGTCAATTCTTAACCGTTTCACACCGGTAGACAGATTTCTGAATATTTCAAAGGACGATGAGCTTTTAATATCTGTTCAGGATCAAATTTCGGGTTTAAGAGATACTTTTGAAGACATAATTCCGGAGATACCGGAAGAAGAGATGCCCCAGGAAATCGCGCCGGAAATGGAGCCCGCCGGATTACCGGAATTTCAATTTGAAGACAAAAAAGCGATGGGCAAAATCTTTGGGGAGTTATTTAATCAGGTCGCGAAGAAAATCCGGGACGAACATCTCCAAATAAACGAAAAAGACGCTTTTAATCGCGTTCTCGATTTACTTGGAAGGTTAAAATTTGCATCCGCATTAATGGGTTTTTCTTCAATGATTTCTGAGTTTCTTGAACCTATGGAAACTGTTTATGGCAAAATAAATGGCTATTCCGGAGAGAACATGAAAGAGGTCATTGCTCACATCCAGACTTCATGGAAAAAAACCGGACAAAAAGATTTTTCTTTGGAATCAATCGATTCATCTGATCTATCCAATATATTCGATTCTGTTCATAAGCTGCTCATCCCGGAGCCGGAATTGTATGAAATCGATAATGATGAACAGGTGGTGAAAGCTCTCGCGGAATCGATGCTGCGTAAATGGAAGCACTTAAAGGGCAGTTTAGGTAAGTCCATTCTGAAAAACTCCGAAGCGGATCGCGCTAAACTGGTTTCATTTTTTGATCTTTTTGGCAGAGATCTTAAAAATACGAGGTGTGACAACTATCTTGAACCCGTTAAATTCTTTGAAAAAATTGTCAGCAGAGCAGCAGCAAAGGAGTATTCAAAGGATATTGTTTTTGAGATTGAGAAGTCATTCGGATTGTTATTGGAAAGACTGAATTATCAAGGTAAATACGCTGCATCGGATGATATTATTTCGGTACTTTCTGAAATAATTGAAGAATTGCCGGAAATGGCAAATCATAAAGCCGATGACGGTCCCGGTGAAGAAGATTTGAACAGTATCTTCAGATCTGAAGCGATGCAATCCATCAACATAGCCCGGGCGGCCTTAACACTTCTGGAAGCTGATAAAAACAACAGAGAAGCATTTGCAGAAATTGAAAACGCCATGCATTCAATAAAATCATCCGCGCATTTAATGGATTTGAAGGACGTGGTTAATTTAAGTTCTCTTATCGAGGAGATTTCCGAAATTTTTGGGAAAATTCAGGTAGATGTTCCCGCAAATGTACCACAAGCTTTGGATGACGGTTTCAATTCACTCGAAGCCCTTATTAAAAATCCGGAGACTGAAACTGAAACGACAATGGAAATGCTTCAGAATACGCTTGATAAGATAGAAATCGTCGATGGGGAGTCCTCAGAAGTTTCTGAAACCGCGGAAAAGATCACGATTGAAGAATCAGACGATGAGAAGCCTTTGTTTTCTAGTAGCAAGGACACAGATACTGAACTGGTTGAGATCTTTCAGGATGAGGCCAGGACTTTCCTCGCGACAATTAATAAGTCGCATGAAAAAATCAAGAAAAAACCAAAGGACAAAAACGCGCTTAATGAATTGGAGAATGCCTCCCATTCATTGAAATTATCTGCCAGAATGATGGGTTTCGAAGACATTTCTCATATAGCGGAAAGTCTCGAATCAATGGTTGAATCTGTGCGGAACAATGAAATAGAAATTGATTCCGGGCTTCAGGAAAATATCACGCTTGCCGTTGATTATATAAGCAGATTAAGTAGTGGAGAAAAGATAAGCAAAAGTGATCTTGAAGGGTTGCTCGACTCGATAGACGTGAAGAGTTTTAAGACGGAACTATCGGAAGAGCCGATCGAGAATGAAGAACCGGAGACGGTTCCGGATAGTATCAAAGAAATATTTCTTGAAGAAGCCGGTCAACTGATCGAAGATCTTAACAAAGAGCTTCTTGAACTGGAAAAAATGCCCGAAAGTGACACGATCATGGCCGACGTACTCCGAAATGTGCATACACTCAAAGGAAGCTCGTTAATGAGCACTTATAGTCGTATCGGGGAAGTCAGCCACAAGCTGGAGGATTATTTTCAGCTTTATAAATTAAAAAAAGGTGGTTCAAAGAGTGAAATGCTAAATCCCGCCTTCACCGCGATCGATTTAATACAGGATCTTCTTGCATCAATTCAGAGAGGGGAAGGGGAGAATGTTCCGCTTTACCTGGCAAGGATTTCTGAGCTGGATAATAAATTATTCCTCTATCAAAATATGGAGGAACTACCGGATGAATTGAGAGTCGCGGAAATACCTGCCGCTAAGGTACCGGCAAAACGTTCAGAAGGAATAAAGGAAGAAGAAAAAAATATTCGTGTGAGCACGGATTATCTGGATAAGTTGGTGGATATGGCTGCGGATTTAGTAATTAACCAAACGCAACTCAGCACATATCTGGATACATTTAAGAAAATCATTTCCGACATTGAAAGCGGAAAGAAAAAAATATATTCATCCGAAGATATCGTTGAGGAAGTGGTAGAAGAAGATGTGCTTACTGATGGGGGATTAAAAAGTTTTGACCCTGAACAGATGGATAATCTAAAGATCCTTTCCGGGAATTTTAAGGATATTCTTAAAACTGTGAGTACTGTCTCACTTGATTTAAACAGGCTCACTCAGGGAGTTGAACAAAGTGTAGGTAGAATTTCAAATCTAAGCAAACAGCTTCACGGAGATATCCTTAAAGCAAGGATGGTTCCCATTGAATACCTGTTTAACCGTTATCCGCGCGCTGTCCGGGATCTGGCTAAATCACAGAATAAAAAGATAAATCTGGTTATTGCAGAACAGGACGTCGATCTTGACCGGGCGATGGTGGAAGCTTTGAGCGATCCGCTGATGCATATTATCAGAAACGCGATTGATCATGGGATTGAGTTGCCGAAAGATCGTAAAAAGTTAAAAAAAAGCGAATCGGGTAATCTTTATCTGCGGGCCCGTCAGGAGAGGAATCAGGTTGTCGTTGAAGTTGAGGATGATGGGCAGGGAATAGATCTCGGGAAAATCAAGTCGAAGATTATCAGCAAAAAAATGGCCGATCGTAAAGAGGTTGATCAATTAAGTGAAGCTGAAATTCTCGATTATATTTTCTATCCGGGATTCAGTACCCGAGATCAGGCGAATGAAATTTCCGGTAGAGGTATCGGGATGGATGTTGTTGCTAATGAAATTCAGAAACTGAAGGGCAATATTCGTATTAAAACCGAAAAAAATGTCGGGACTACCTTTAGTATTCGTGTACCGCTGACGCTCATTATCTCGCAGGCGATTATGATACGGACCGCCGGACAAATAGTAGCCATACCGATGATCGCGATTCAGGAATCGATTCGGTTTGATCAAAAGGACTTGATTCTTGAAGGGGAAAAAACGTATATAAAAATCAGAGGCAAACTACTCCCCTATCTGGAAATAGATAAATTGCTCGAATTTAAAAAGGAAGAGAGCGGGCAAAATAAATTCAACGCGGTAGTACTTCATGACGCGGGAGTGAGCATCGCTCTGGGTGTGGATGAAATTATTGGAAGACTGGAGATTGTCATTAAAACTCTTGGCTCCCATTTGCAGAATGTTGAATATGTATCCGGAGGCACCATATTAGGTAATGGCGAAGTCGCATTGATTCTTGATTATTCCGCGGTGATCCGGACGGCAGAACTTCAGTTTTTCGGGAGTATCGCTGACAAATACTCAGGTCGTAAAACCAGAGTTACTATCCCGGAAGCTGAAAAAATTAAAAAACCAAAACCCGCGAAAAAAAGAAAAGCGGTAAAGAAAGAAATCAAAAAGAAAAAAATATCATCACGAAAGCCGCAAATTTTAATCGTAGATGATTCAAGCAGTGTTAGAAATTTCGTAGGCTCGGTTTTAGAAAAGCACAATTTCACTATTGTTAAATCAAACAACGGCGAAGACGCGTTGACTAAAATTAAATCAGAGAAAATTGATCTGATGATTACTGATCTTGAAATGCCCAAAATGCATGGGTTCGAGCTGATTAAGTCGATACGGAAAAATAAAAAATATGAAGGTTTACCGATTGTCATTTTGACAGGCAGGGCCGGAATGTCTCAACAGCAGGAGGGTGAGGAGATCGGCGCCAACGCTTTTCTGGTTAAGCCATTCAAGGAGAGTGATCTCATTCGTGTGTTGTCTGATTTTATAGAAATCGGAAGCTGATCTCGCTTTAGGTGAATCAGCCGAAACCGTTTGGAAATGTGATACATTAATTTTGTTGATTTATATTAAATGGAATTGCTATGAGCAAGATTTATGGATTGATAGTTTTTGTAATTCTAATTTTTTCAGGTCTGTTACATGCCCAGAATACAGTTCTTACAGGAGGAAAGATTACTGAAAACACTGTCTGGAGCGGGACGGTTGTTATTGAAGGCGATGTGACGGTAGTTTCTTCGGCCCGGCTTGATATTGCCCCCGGAACAAAAATATTATTCGCCCCTAATAAGGATAAACTCAGAGCCGGAAATGATAAGACACGGAGTGAGCTGATTATAGAAGGTATCCTGATGGCAAAGGGTGATATAAGCAATAAGATTTCGTTTTCTTCAAACAGCGATGAACCCAGAATGGGCGATTGGTACGGAATTACAATACTTAATCCCAAACAGGTTTCGATTGTTGAGTATGCCGTGATTGAATATGCCTACAATGGTATAACGGTGAAAAAAAGTGATCCACAGATTAGAAATTCTCAGATTCGCTTTAATTTTAACGCGGGTATCAGCGCTGAGGTCAAAGCGAATCCCAAAATCTACAAAAATATATTAAGTGAAAATGGGTATGCGGGATTGATCTGTAATCTTGGAGCAAAACCGGTTTTGTCAGATAATTTAATTACTTTGAATCAAATTGGCGTTGTGATATTTAGTCTGTCTCAACCAAATCTAGGTTCAATTCAGAAAGATTCGAACCATAATCCGGGGCAGAACAGAATTTTTGATAACACTGAATATGAAGTTTACAATCATTCCAACTTACCGATCAAAGCTGAAAATAATTCCTGGGGCACGTTTACCGGCAGGAATGAGCTTGCTGTAAAGCTGTACGATAACAACAACGAGAGTAAATTCGGTTCAATTGATGTAGATCCTATACTTGGCGCTAATAGGAACCTGCAGGAGTTTTTGTTATTATCTCAGAATACCAATCAGACGGAAGAAAAATCAGAACCGCAGAAAACTCAGACTTCAGCGGAAAGCGTAAAAACCGACAAGCCGGCCGCAGCGGCGACACTCGCCCGGGATGTAACGGTTAAGGATAAAACTAATTCGGAAAAGCAGCAAAATATTTCTGATCCCGATGTCATAGATACGCCAAAGGTAGAAATTAAACCGGAAACAACACCTATTGCCCTTACGACCGAAAAATTAGTACCAAAAGCACCTGTAGAAGAGAAAACGGAAGTTTCGTCCATTGACTATGATCAGGTTTTTCTGGAGCCATTCCTGGACAACAAAAAGGTGGCCTTAAAAACACATGCTCCTCAAGTTTCAAATAAAACACTTGGGATGGGGGAAAAGGGCAAGGTCATCGTCCGCGTGGTTATAGGTAAGAATGGACTCGTTGAATCAGCTCAGGTTTTAAAAGGTCTGAATGCCTACTACGACAGGCTCTCTGTTGAAGCCGCAGAAAAATTTGTTTTTAAATCCGGAACGGTGGACGGCAAAAAAGTACGTTTTTCTACCAATCTTTTCTTTGAATTTAGGTGAAAGTCCTTCTGATATTTATTGACGGACTCGGTACCGGTGAAAATGATGATAAAAAAAATCCTTGCTGTCACTTAAAAACAGGAATTTTTAATCATTTCCGGGATACCGATTTAAAACAACAACCGCATGATGGATATTCTATAGGCCTCGACGCGTGCCTCGGCGTTCAGGGATTGCCGCAGAGCGCCACCGGTCAGACATCAATTTATACCGGGGTAAATGCTGCCGGTCTGTTGGGATATCACTTGTTCCGCGCTCCAAATGCCGCTCTGAGAGAATTGCTGGCACAAAAATCTATCTTTAAAGACCTTTCAAACCGAAATTTCCGAAGTTCTTTTGTAAACGCGTTCAGACCGGTCTTTTTTACTACTCCTGGAATATTTAGCGGGAGCAGCCTCTCCGCCACCATCATTATGAATCAGAGTGCCGGACTTCCTTTTAAGCAGTTCGATGATCTAAAGAATCACCGGGCTCTTTATCACGATATCACAAATGAGATCATTCAGAATATGGGTTTTGAAGTTGATGTAGTAACAGTGGAGAAGGCGGCTGAAAATTTGGCGCGTCTTTCAGATGAGAATGATTTAACACTGTTTGAGTATTTCCTGACAGATAAGGCGGGACACAAAAAAGATATGAAGATGTCTGTCGGTATTTTGACGCAATTGGAAAAATTTATTACGCGCATTCTGGAAATAATAGATTTGAGCAGGACAGCAGTAATTGTCATCAGTGATCACGGAAATATTGAAGATTTATCCGTCAAGTCTCACACTTTTAATCCGGCCTATGCCGCATTTTGGGGAAAATCCGAAATTCTTCATGGGCAAATGCCTAAATCCCTTTTGGATATTTATCCGATAATCCTTAACTTAGTTATGGCTGTTTAATGTTTTTACCGGATATTTAAAATTGATGTTTGACTGCGTGGGATTCGGGCTTCTTACTCACGACCGATTAATAAAGGTTGATGAATTTCCTGTGCCGAATCGTAAAATGTATGGTTATGAATGGCATGAACAGTTAGGCGGACCGGCAGCCGTTGGATTGCTGACGATGTCATCTTTAGGATTAAAATCTGCCTGGGGAATACCGCTGAGCGCTTATAAAGAAAATCCGGATTTTTTTGAAAAATATACAACCGGGGCCGGGTTAAAAGCAGTAAATGATTCATCCATTCGTAAAAAAGTACCGTTGCCCAATGCGGTGATAATAATTGATCGGAAGACGGGTGAAAGAACGGTGATTTTAGAACAGCCGTTAATATTACCCGTTCTATCTAAATCACATCTAAAAAAAGTTACCGGGAATACTCGTTGGATATACACCGATGGCAGGGATTTTGAGTTAACACTGAATTTAAAGTCAGAATCCTTACGTAATGACACCGGATTGTTTCTTGACATTGGAAGTAAACGGCCGGAATGGGAAAAAATAGTAAAAGATGTCAGAGCTGTTATCGTGTCTGATGACATGATGAGTCAGGTTGACAGCAATCTTGAGCCCAAAGAGTTTCTAAGGTATCTGGCCGGAATGGGTGTCAAGATAGCGGGGATCACCCTTGGCGGTGAAGGAAGTATATTTCTGCATGAAGGGCAATATTATAGTGTCCCCGCCCATAAAAATTCTTGGGTGAAAGATATGACAAATGCGGGAGATGTATTCCATGGAGCATTTCTGGCGGCGCTGATAAGGACCGGAAATGTGAGAAAAAGCGCGAATTTCGCGAGCGGAATGGCTTCATGGGTTACCGGTCAGTACGGACATAACCTGGAACGTCTGCCGTCAAGATTTAAAAAAAGCATGAATAAATATAATGGATTAGAAAAGTCCGTAAATAATTGAAACACAGGAGACAGGAACGTTGCCGGAGAAAAGAAAGCTATTTGTCGCGATAGCGGGAAATATCGGAGTTGGGAAAACAACATTAACGAAAATGTTAAGCGAAAAATTAGGCTGGAAAGCATATTTTGAGAAGGTAATTGACAATCCATATCTGTCAGATTTTTACAAAGATATGAACAGGTGGAGTTTTCATTTGCAGGTGTTTTTTCTGTCAAATCGCTTCAGAAGTCAAAAGGAAATTACGGAATGGCCTGATTCCTGTATTCAGGATCGGTCTATCTATGAAGATGTGGAGATTTTTGCCTACACGCTCCATAAACAGGGATTCATGTCTGATAAAGATTATAGTAATTACAGGGATTTGTTCTCGATAATGGTCAGTTATCTGAGGCAGCCTGATCTGATTGTATATCTGAAATCACCCGTAGAACGTCTGATTCAGCATATTCAAAAAAGAGGCAGGGATTATGAACAAACCATCGATCCAAAATATCTTGCCCGACTGAATGAAGCGTATGACGCCTGGATAGAAAGGGCTAAGACAGCGGGCCTGAGAGTAGTGACTATAGATACCACCCACAGAGATTTTGAAAATAATGAAGATGATTTTAATATAATTTATCAACCAATTAAGGAACTGGAACGACAGAATTGGATAAACGGTGTCTGATTGTTTCTTATTATTTTGCACCCTTAGGCGGCGGAGGGGTTCAAAGAATCCTGAAACTCATAAAGTACCTTTCACGGGATGACTGGAACTTCTCTGTTGTGACCGCGGGAGATCAGTTGGAGAGTGTTCCGTCTGATTACTCGCTTCTACAGGAAATTCCGGGTGAAGTTGAGATTATACGTGTGTTAAATAATCTTCCTGTCATTGAAAAACAGGTTTTGAAAAATCTTCCTTTTCTCAAGGATGCTTCATATTGGAAACGATGGCTCAGCGCTTTTTATTATATTCCGGATATGAGAAAGGATTGGATTGCACCCGCCAAAAATGCAATCCTGACTGAAATTAATCAAAAAAAATATGATTGTATTTTGATAACCGCCCCTCCGTATTCACTGGCAATTCTGGCGGCCGAGTTAACTCAGGAAGTCAGTTTACCTGTGATTTTGGATATGCGTGATCCCTGGACAATGAATCCGTATAAGATACACCCCACACCATTTCACTTTAAAATGGATTACAAATACGAGTTGGATAGTATCTCTCGCGTTAAATATGGTGTTGCCGCCTATAAATCTCTTGTTGATAATTATCAAAACACAATCCCGGGATTTGACGCGGCAAACTGGGAGACTATTCCGAACGGGTTTGATGAGGAGGATTTTGATTCTCTCTCCCCTGTAAATCTGGATGATGGTTATTTTAATCTTGCGTTTTCCGGGACTTTTTATTCCCATATCAATAATCCGGAGAATCTTTTTAAGGCGATTGCGTTGGTTGAAAAAAAATATCCGGAAAAAATCCGTAAAATACAGTTCCACCACATCGGTAAATCAATGATTTCATTAAAGACCCTTGCGAAAAAATATGGGATTGAGTCAAATATTAAAGAATGGGGCTATCAGGAACATAAGAACTGTCTTGAGCTTTTGAGCGGAATGGATGCTTGTTGTTTCATTCTGGATGATAAGTACTCCAAAAGTGATATGACTATCGGTGGTAAAGTGTACGAATATCTAAGGCTTCGTAAACCGATTCTCGCGCTTGTTCCTGAAACCGGAGAAGCGGCCGATTTAATTGTCAAAACAAATTCTGGCAGAGTTATTCCTCCCAGCAGAATCAGTGAAATCGCGCGAGTGCTGGCGGAGTGGACCAAGTTGATTCCGGAATTTACATTCAATGGCATTGAAAAGTACTCCAGAAAGAATTTAACTGATAATTTCCGCCATTTTCTTGAGAGAATTATACATGAATAATATGGACCTAAATGAAAGATTCGCTAAAAATTGGTTGTTTCTCTTCAGTAACGCATTTATCCTTGCCGTCGGTGGATTTGTCACATTGTTTTTTGTGATATATTCGCGGGTAAAAATAAATCCTGAAATTATAGGTTCTTATTATCAGGCGCTGTTGTTTTTAGCCGGATTCGCGACTCTGATCATCACGCCGGTCGGGATTTTATACCAGTCGAATGTCGAAAAGCTGACAAGGTTTGAATGGGCTATAAAATTACGGCCCACATTTTACGGATTTAGTGTTCTGATCCTTTTTATGTATGGTTTTTATCTCTTCAATAAAGCGGGAATAAATATCAAAATAGTAGAATTGGCGGCAGCGGGATATGGGATTTATCTGTTTTATAGATTCCAGGACGCTTTGGTCAAAGACGGTTTGCCCGCGTGGAGACATCCGACAACGGCGACAAATATTATGGCGGGTTTGGCGAAAACGGGTATTTCTGCCTTGATTTGGGTGTTCAGGGGGCCGGAAATGCAGAATTTGATCGCGAATATGATTCTAACCGTACTTCTGCTTGAAATTCTGATTATCTACGCGCGGTTTAAATTTTTAACCAAACGTTCTGCCGAGACATATCAGACAGCCCGAATTATGATGATGCAGCATAATTTTCTTTTTGCCCTGCGCATAATTATAGGTTTATTCATCCCGTTAATATATGTGGCATACCACTTTCTGGGCAAGATTGAGAGTTTTTATTTTATAGGAATGTTTCTGGTTTTGGGTGAACTGCTTGAGCGGTTTTTGTTCGTTTATACCGCGGTTCCGGTGATGCCGGTTGACCCGGCGAGTTCCGAATCGCTTCGGTAGTGTTACATATCAAATTTAAATGTAACTTTAAGTGTCTCAGGAGCGGTTCGTTCAGGAAAATCATTCCAGCTGTATATGAAATCACGAAGTTTTTTTCTAAGGCCGGCATCGTGAATGCCGCTCTTAACGATACGCACGTATGTAACCACGCCTTTTTTATCGATGCTAATTTCGAATACAGAGTTATATCTCGCCGATTTTTTGTTCGTGTTGGACTTTAGGGCGATTTTATGTAGTTCAGGAATATGAAGCGAAATGATTTCTTCGTATGAGTTTGCGGTCTGCGGTTTATAATTTGAAGCATATTTTGATGTTTGAGGTTTTGTAATCCTGAAATCACCCTGCCTCAGCGGATTGGTAGGATAAACATCAAGTATTTCTTTTTCATCGTCATTTTTTTCACGCAATGAAACGTACATTATTCCGCTTTCATGTTCAAGTTTGTCGAGTACGTTAGCAGGATTCATGCTGTCAGTTGAAACACGATTGATTTCGACTAAATAAACTGGGAATGAATACCCATTTATTTCTTTGATAATTGTTCCCTGATATCGATCGAGTAACGCTTTTCTTGCGGCGGGATCGATCCTTTTTTCAAAACCAATGAGGAATTGGTTGAGAGCTGGATTCTCCGGGCCTCCGCCTAAACCTAAATTGACGGTTATGAAGACTAGTATTAGAATATATTTAATACTTCGCATGTCATTCCTGTTTTTAATTGTTCAGAGAATATCCTATGCAATTCTCAGGCCAGATATGCATGCACAGCGTTTAGGGATTTGGTTATTTTTTAGAGGTGATAAAATACTGATGATGGGAAATTTTTGCACAATTTCAGGATTTAAAAACGGTGATTTATTGTATTGTTAATTATACAAAAGACCCCGGGGTTTTGGCAAAAAACTTGTAGTAGGATCAATCTGAAATCTATGGAATACCGGCTGTATTCTATGGTTATGTAAAATATTTAATTACTAAAGAAATCAAGTGCCATCGCCGAGTATAGGACTTGTGAAGAATCCCATTTGACGATACAGCTTGATTTCCTAAACTGACAAAGGTAAATTATCGCGAATTTAAATCATTAATTCTCAATTAATTATGCATTGAAGCATACCACAAATAGGAGCACGCTATGAATTCCAGAGGACGCATGTTCCGGAATCTACTATTTGTTTTGTTATTTGGATTAGTTCTTAATCATCCCACCTATGGACAAAAAGCCAGCGCTGAATTTATCAGTTCCAAACCGCCCGCCAAATTGCTGACGGGAGAGCAGGTGACTGATGGTATTCAAAATATCTTTTTTAAGGATTTTCGTTTATATGTAACGAATGTCTGGTCAGGGCTTCAGGTTCTGGATGTAACAAGTCCCGAAAATCCCAGGGAATTAGGTGTTTACAGATCAGAGCACCGGGCGCACAACGTATTTGTTCATGAAAACTACGCATATATGTCCGAAGAATTGTACGGAGTCGAAATTCTTGATATTTCAAATCCGTCAAATATCGAATCTGTTGGAAGAATCCGGACAAAGGGCGATGCGTTTTGGGTTGTAGCAGAATATCCGTATGTGTATGTTGCCGAAGAATTACTTGGGGTAAATATATATGATATCAGTGATCTGAACGCGCCAAAGCTGATCGGAAACTATGATACACCACGCTGGGCGTGGGGTCTGTATATAGAAGGATCAACATTATATGTAGCCGATAAAAACGGCGGATTAATTATACTGGATATTTCAAATCCTGCTTTGCCGGTGAGGCTCGGGCAATACGCGCAGATGAGTAACGCGAAAACAGTCCAGGTGGACAATGGAACCGCTTATGTTGCCAATGGTCCGGATGGTCTCTGGATAATTAATGTGACCAATCCGAAATTTCCATCATTGATTTCCAAAGTACCGATTGATGGTTATGTTTATAATGCGTATAAAGCCGGCAATTCGCTCTATCTCGCCAATGAACTTAGAAGAAAACTTGAAATTGTGGATGTTACCGATCTTAAAAAACCGGTCAAGGAAGCGGATTATATTTCTGAAGGTAAGGTATATGCTGTATGGAAAAACGATGTTTATGTATACATTGCCGCAGACGATAAAACAATTATTGTCCGACATAATCACCCGCCGGTAATAACGCAAATAGAAAATCAGACTGTTGATGAAAATATGACTCTTGCATTACAGGCAGAAGCTTTCGATCCGGATGGCGACGCCATACATTTTGAAATCGAAAACCTGCCTCCGGGCGCCATGTTTGATACTTTGAGCGGCGCGTTTTCATGGACCCCGGATTTCGAACAATCCGGTGATTATCCGGGAGTGACGATTAAGGTTATTGAACGCACAGCGAGTGAACTGACCACACCAACCACATTTAGCGTCAATGTGATCCATGTGAACAGGCCTCCGTCCATTCCGGAAATCCCCGATTACGATATAGATGAGAATAAGCCTCTTGCTTTTGTTATTCCTGAAGGATCTGATCCGGACAAGGAAGATCAGGGACTGTTGACTTACACGGCAGAAAGTTTACCCGAAGGCGCGATCTTTGACTCAAAAACCAGGAAATTCAACTGGACACCTAATTTTGAACAGTCCGGAGTTTACACCATAGATTTTCTGATTCATGATCCGCCGGGAGCTTTAATGCGTGAAGGCGCGACAATTACCGTTCGTCATGTTGACAGGAAACCAACGCTTGAACCGGTAATGCCAATCGCTGCCGCTGAAGCAAGCGTGATAAAATTTACTTTGAACGGGAGTGACCCTGACAGGGAAGATCAGGATAAATTGAGTTATCTTGCTCAAAATCTGCCCGCGGGATCAGAATTTAATCCGGCAACGGCAGAATTTTCCTGGACACCGACTTATGATCAATCAGGCGAGTATAAAAAGCTGCAGTTCATCTTCAGAGCCGGAGCCATGAGTGATTCAATTGATGTTGATATATCCGTGGCAAATGTCAATCGCCCGCCGGTTTTGGCAGATTTGAAGGATAAAGTTGTCAATGAGAACAGTTTGCTGACGTTCACCATTTCAGGAAACGATCCCGACAAAGAAGATACAGGAAAATTAAAGTATAGCGCTTCCAATTTACCAAAAGGATCAAAATTTAATCCGGATTCACTTCTGTTTAGCTGGATACCGGATTATGAGCAGTCCGGCGATTATCAGAATATAATCTTCACCGTGAAAGATGTGGCCGGTCTTGAAGAAAGCAAATCAATGAATATATCGGTGGAACACGTCAACCGTCCGCCGGTACTTGCAGCGCTTGAACCGAAGATTGTCGATGAAAATGTGTCTCTGACGTTCAGTCTAAGCGGATCTGATCCGGATATTGAGGATGCAGGGAAACTTGTCTTTTCAGCGAGTGGGCTTCCCGAAGGAGCAAGCCTGGAAGGTACGGATTTCATCTGGACACCGACTTTCGAACAGTCCGGAACCTACCCTGTTGAATTTATGGTCAGTGACGGTCGTTTAACGGATAAAAAGAAAACAGTAGTCACGGTAAATCATGTTAACCGTGTACCCGTGCTGGCGGAGATATCCGACAAGACAGTCAATGAAAATACGCTTCTAACTTTTAAAACGGAAGCCTCTGATCCTGATAAGGAAGACGCGGGGAAATGGGTCTTATCTGCGGCCGGCATGCCGGAAGGCGCGGTTTTCAATGCCGTGGCGGGAGAACTAACATGGACTCCCACATTCGAACAATCCGGAACTTATGTCATTAAAGTGACAAATACAGATCCACAGGGTTTATTTGTAGAAAAGAATGTGAATATTGGGGTTAATCATGTCAATCGCACACCGGTTTTCCCGGATCAGCCGGCACAGACCATTGATGAAAATGCGGATCTCAAATATGTGATCAAGCCGGCCGTCGATCCTGATAAAGAAGATGCAGGGAAAATAATTTACTCGGCCGAGACATTACCGGAAGGCGCGATATTTGATCCGGAAGCTTTAACATTGGGATGGAAACCAACTTTTGAACAATCCGGGACCTACGCGGTGACTTTAAAAGCGTCAGATGGCGAGTTTACCGTGACAAAACCGCTGAATATTACCGTGAATCATGTTAACAGGGCTCCGCAGCTTGCGGTGATGGAGTCACAAACTATCGATGAAAACACGAAATGGACGTCTAAAATTGATTTTTCTGATCCTGATAAAGAGGATAACGGGAAAATAACATTATCGGTATTAAATTTACCGAAAGGCGCTGTATTTGATCCGGTTTCAGGAGCATTTACATGGACTCCTGATTTTGATCAATCCGGTGAATACGCGGGTATAAAAATTACGGCTGTCGATCCGGGTGGCCTCACTGATGAAAAGACTTTTGATATCACAGTGAATCATGTAAATCGCCCGCCCGTGCTAACGGCAGTGGCAGACGTTAAGGGAATTGAAAATACTGAACTGCTGGTAAATCTGACTGCAAGTGATCCCGATAATGAGGATCAGGGCAATCTGGTTTTTGAAGCGGCTGGTTTGCCGGAAGGATCGGTATTTGATGGCAAATCAGGTCTGTTGACATGGAAACCAAATTTCCTGCAGGCGGGTCCATTCAGTATTAAATATAAGGTGACGGATACGGGAGGATTATCTGACACAAAAACCGGCGTTATTACGATAGATGATCTTAACCGCGCGCCGGTTATGCAGGAATTGGCGGCTCAAATCGTTAAAGAAAATTCCGAGCTGTCCTTCGCGGTTAATGCTACGGATGAAGATACGGATAATACATTGACCTATTCTGCGGAAAATCTACCGGATGGAAGCGTATTTGATCCGGCGGCAAGGACTTTCACCTGGAAGCCCGGTTTTGAACAGGCCGGTTCTTATAAGGTAACTTTTAAAGTAAGTGACGGAAAAGCAGGGTCAAATATCTCTGCCGATATAACGGTTGAAAACGTAAACCGTCCTCCAAAGTTTATCGAATTAAAGAATCAGTCGGTGGATGAGAATAAGGAGCTTAGTTTCAAAATAAACGCGGCGGACGATGATCAGGGGACAACTTTGATTTACTCAGTCGAAAATCTGCCGGATGGCGCTAATTTTGATAGTCAAGCCCGATTGTTCACATGGGTACCGAATTATGAACAGGCAGGAACATATACGGTTTCATTCAGTGTGACTGATGGTGAAGAGATGATTAAATCACCGGTGGTTATCACAGTGAATAATGTAAATCGAAAACCGGTATTTAGTCAGGTTAATGACCAGGTTGTCAATGAAGAGCAAGCTCTGTCATTCTCTGTCGAAGCGAGTGATGAAGACGCCGGCACAACACTCAATTACACCGCAGCGAATTTGCCGGAAGGAGCGACATTCGATGGGCAAACATTTAGCTGGAAACCGGGTTATGATCAGTCGGGTAAATATGAGGTGGCATTTAATGTCTCTGATGGTGAAATAACGGTATCGTCAACGGTAAAAATAACAGTAATCAATGTGAACAGAAAACCCGAAATCAAAGGGCCGGCTTCAAAAGAAACCGAAGCCGGTTCAACACTGACCTTCTCTTATTCAGCCGATGAGCCGGATGGAGATAATCTGAAATACACTGCCAGCGGATTGCCGGCGGGATCAAGTCTGGATTCAAAATCGGGCGCATTCAGCTGGACACCTGCTGAAAATCAGGCGGGTGAAAGTACTATCACGGTTACTGTTAGTGACGGAACCGATGAATCCAGAATGGAAACTCGATTAATTGTGAAAGAGAGGCCGGCAGAGAGTGTCCCGACCGGGCAGGATATGCCGAATAAGGAATAATCAACCCATGCCCGGCCGAGTGCCGGGCTTTTTTTATGTGAGATAGAATGACAAAACTGTATTATAAAATTAAGGGCAAAAGTAAAGGTTATCTGATTTCCGGGGTGCTTATTGTTGTGCCTCTGGTAATCACCTTTATTGTAATAAAAGCAATTTTTATTTCCCTGGATAATCTTATCAGACCCGTTTTAGAACCATTTCTTGGATTCTGGCCGGTTGGAATCGGGCTGGTCATCACAATTATTCTTATCTGGTTTATAGGCCTTTTGACGAGCAATATCTTAATTGGGCGGCTCCTGAACTGGGGAGAAAAATTGATGTATAAGATCCCGATTGCAAAAGTAGTCTATTCCGCGTCAAAACAACTGATGGAGACTTTTTCCAAGAAGGAAAAACAGTCTTTTCAACGGGTTGTGTTTGTGGAATATCCGGGTGAGGGGATCTGGTCGGTAGGGTTCGTTAATGGCGAAATTATGTTTCCCGGTGAGTCGGTTAAAAAATTAAATGTGCTGGTTCTGGCTGCCATAAATCCAACGTCAGGATTCTTTATCATGGTTCCGGAGAATAAAACAATTCCGCTGAATATTACCGTAGAAGAGGGCATGAAATGGGTCGTTTCAGGCGGCATTATAAAACCGGATAAATTTAAGTAGGCCGATATTTTATAGCATACACTTGTCAGATTCGCCGTCAGATATAGATTGCTGGTTGATTTTCGTCATCTCCTGACGGAAGAAGCAATTATATCCCTCATTAATGACCTTAGTCATGTCGAATAATGTTAAATTTGATAGAAAACCATATTAAATTTTATTAAATTTATAAATTTGAAGGGGGAAATTATGAAGATTCAAGATAAAATTGCTCTGGTTACAGGAGCAAGCAAAGGAATCGGAAAATCCATCGCGCTTGCTCTCGCTGAGGAAGGAGCAAAAATCGCCATCTCCGCCCGCGGCGCAAAGAGCTTATCGGAAACTTCCGCCATGCTCAAGGATAAAGGAGCAAGCGTCATCGACTATACCGGTGACATGAGCAGGGAAGATGACATCAGAAACTTTGTTAAAAAAACAGTTGATGCCTTTGGTGGAGTAGATATTTTGATTAATAACGCCGGATTGGGATACTTCAGTAGTGTTGCTGAGATGCCTACTGACAAATGGGACGAGATGTTTAATCTCAATGTGCGGGGATTATTTCTTTCGACGAGAGAAGCTCTTCCATATTTGCGGAAGTCAGGAGAGTCTGTTATTGTGAACATCGCCTCTCTTGCCGGACGAAATGCTTTTATCGGTGGCGGGGGATACGCGGCGACGAAACACGCGGTTATAGGCTTCAGCCGGTGTCTGATGCTTGAAGAACGCAAAAACGGAATTCGTGTTCTGGCAATCTGCCCGGGTAGTGTTGACACCGAATTTTTTAATGATGAGAATAATACGCCTGAACCCAGGCGAAACAACATACTGAGACCGGAAGATGTAGCGGAAAGTGTTTTACACATGATCAAAATGCCGCAAAGGGCAATGGTCAGTGAAATTGATATACGACCGTCAAATCCATAATAAATCTATTAAATAAAGGAAATCATAAAGGAGTAATGATGCAAACCAAAGATTATATAGCGCTTGAGGAACAATACGGAGCGCATAACTACCATCCGCTTGATATCGTTATTTCAAGAGCAGAAGGAGTCTGGGTAACCGATGTGGAAGGCAAGAAATATATGGATTTTCTTAGCGCCTATTCAGCTGTGAACCAGGGACATTGTCACCCGCGGATTATGGAGGCTGCGGCGGAGCAGCTAAAAAAAGTAACGTTAACATCCAGAGCGTTCAGAAATGATCAGCTTGGTTACTTCTATAAACAACTGGCTGAAATAAGTGAACAGGACATGGTGCTGCCGATGAATTCAGGGGCGGAGGCAGTTGAAACAGCGATAAAGGCGGCAAGAAAATGGGGTTATAAGGTCAAGGGGGTTCCGGAAGGAAAAGCTGAAATAATCGTATGCGCTGATAATTTTCATGGAAGAACGACCACCATTGTTGGATTCTCAACCGAAGACGATTATAAGGACGGATTCGGGCCTTTTACTCCCGGATTTGTAGTTGTGCCTTACGGAGATCTGGACGCTTTTAAAAAAGCGGTAAACAAAAATACCGTTGCCTTCATGTTTGAACCGATCCAGGGTGAAGCGGGTATTAAAATTCCTCCTGCAGGATATTTAAAAGGCGCAAGTGAATATTGTTCTGAAAATAATGTGTTGTTTGTCGCTGATGAAATTCAGACCGGTTTGGGAAGAACGGGGAAAATGTTCGCGTATCAGCATGAAGATATAGAAAAACCCGATTTGGTTATCATTGGTAAAGCATTGTCGGGCGGCTTTTACCCTGTATCTGCCGTGGTTGGAAAAAAGGAGGTAATGAGTGTGTTTGAACCGGGACAGCACGGCAGTACATTTGGCGGCAATCCGTTGGCCTGCGCCATCGCCCGGGAAGCATTGAATGTGATTGTTGAAGAAAAATTGCCATCCAGGTCCGAAGAATTGGGTCATTATCTGCTCGAATTACTGCGTACTTTGAAGAGTAAGCATGTAAAGGAATACCGGGGCAGGGGATTGTTCGTCGCAATTGAACTCAACAAAGAAGCGGGCGGCGCGAGACCGTTCTGTGAAGCATTAAAAAAGGAAGGGTTGTTGTGTAAAGAAACCCATGAAAATGTGATTCGCCTTGCCCCGCCTCTGGTCATAAAAAAAGAAGAAATCGATTGGGCATTCGATCGTATCAAAAAAGTGCTTGAAGGATAGTCCCTTATGAAACCCGGCCATGCCGGGTTTTTTTGTTTTTGTCAAAATACTTCTTCATTTTAGCCGGGAAATTCCGAAAGATTCGACCACAATCTGTTTTTTATCTACCATCTCGTCGAATTATTATATTATCACATTTAATAATAAGTCCCCTAAACACAATAAAAACAATATATAATAATTTTTGGCACAGCATTGGCATTAATGGATAATAAATTAACATATTCATTAATCATCGGAGGATTAAAAATGAAACGTTTATCAGGAATTATCATGGCTTTACTATTTATTGCCTTTTTTGCTGAAGCCAACGCACAGGATTCGCTTGAAGTAAAAAATCAGAATCGTCACAAGAATCAAGTGAAAACGGCTACGCAAAATAAAACACAGGTACAATCCAAATTCAATTTTGTCGATGAAAATGGCGACGGATATAATGACAACGCGCCGGATCATGACGGCGACGGCATTCCAAATGCCATCGATGAAGATTACACAGGTCCCAAAGCGCGGGGAGGGCATGGTGTCGGTGGTTATATCGATGAAGACGGCGACGGATTTAATGACAACGCTCCGGACGCAGACGGCGACGGCATACCAAATGGCCAGGATGAAGATTATACACCTCCCGCCGATGGAACAGGAATGCAGAACCAGTATGGTAAAATGCAGGGTAAAATTCAGAGCGGAGAAGGTTTAGGGGAAGGCTCCGGTGAGTGTGACGGCACGGGTCCAAAGGGAAATGTGAAACAAGCCGGTAAAAACAACTAACGGTTCTATTGTCAAAAATCTTAATACCCCCACAACGGTCGGCTCAATATGATGGGCCGGCCTTTTTTATATTTGTGAGACCTTTTCAATTTCTCCCAGCAAATCTTTGACAAGATAGTTTTCTTTGTACTGTCTGAGAATTCCGGTTATCACAAACCGGTTAACCCTCTGGATTTCCGCAAAATTTGGAATATTCACATCCATCGGAATCTTTATCAGACGACTGTCTTTTTTTTCAAAGGGAGGCTTGATTTTTGAATTAAATATTAACGCCGTCATGGACACCGGCCAGCTGTAAAGGATTCGCCCGATATCGTTCCCCTTTGTCCACTCCAGCAGTTTTTCATTAATCTCTTCGAAAAACAGTACTGTATTCGCAAGCCGAACTCTTGAGCCCGCCCGTGATTTTCCCTTTGTCTTCAAAAAGGATATCTGGGATTTGCCCTGTTTTTTTCGGACCATATATTTTTTTATAACTTTATGTTTTTCGATTTTACCTTCTTTAGTATATGCAAGAGCGCTGTTACCGGCCTGAATTAATATAATCAGGTACGGCGGCGGCAGGGTATTCTGCAAATCTGAATAATAAGCGGGATCGCTAACTGATTGGATTTGCGGAAAGGGGAGAGGAGGACGAAAATCAAATATTTTTTCATTCGCTTCATCAAAATATGTCAGCAGATTATTTTTTAAATTTATTGTGGGAGTAATATCCCGGCGGCCACTCAGAATTTTGAGCAGACTTACAGAGTCCCGGTATGAAAGAGAAATTTCCATATAAACAGCCTTTGGATAAAATGATACAGAGACTTCAGCCGAGAAAGTCTGAAGATGGCATAATCAGTGATTAAACAAAACTAATCTAAATTAACGTACTGAATTCAAAAATTGGACCGCGATACTTTTAAATTTTGCTCCCCCTCGCTTCTGGCAATTATAATTGTTCCGCATGAATCACTCCAGACATTTACAGAAGTACGCATCATATCGAGTACCCGGTCCACGGCCAGAATTAAACCAAGACCCTCCAGCGGCAAGCCGACGGCGCCGAGGATAATTGTCATCATTACCAAACCGGCCATCGGGATACCCGCAGCTCCGATGCTGGCGAGCAGGGCGGTTAACACAATAATGAACTGCTGAGTAAATCCCAGTTCAATCCCATAAGCCTGAGCGATAAACATGGCGGCCACACATTCGTAAAGAGCGGTTCCGTCCATATTAATCGTAGCGCCCAGCGGGAGAACAAAACTGCTCACTTTATTGGAAGCGCCGGCGTTGTTTTCGATGCAGTCTATGGTCAGAGGTAAAGTAACCGAAGAAGATGATGTCGAAAATGCGGTCATCAGCGCAGCGGACATTGCTTTTACGTGTAAAAGAGGATTGATACCGCCAATAAAATATAATAACGCCGGAAGTGTTATTACCGCGTGGATCAACAGCGCCAGAATAACCGTGATCATATATCCGCCAAGCGGCAGAAAGACATCAGTACCGGTTTGAGCGACGATTTTTGCCATGAGTGAGAACACCCCGATCGGAGTAAAAAGGATTATGAAATGAGCAAGTTTCATCATAACTTCAAAAACACCCTGAAAAAAATCTGTTAATTTCTGATTGTACGGTTCCGGCGCGCGGGTAATAAAAAATCCGAATAATAATGAGAAAAAAATCGTTGGCAGGATATCGCCGTTGACCATAGAAGCCAGGGGATTTGTCGGTATGATTCCCATGAGCGTGTCGCCGAGTCTTTCGACATTCGCGCTTAGTTCGTCGGGTATTTTTTCGAATCCCAGCTCCGCCCCGACACCGGGTTGAATTAAATTGACCAATATCAGGCCGGTGAGAATAGCCAGCAAACTGGTGGAAATGTAGTAAGTAAAAGTTTTCAAACTCATCCGGCCAAAGTTTTCGGCGCTGCCGATACTGGTTACTCCGGAGATGATGGAAGAGACAATGAGCGGCACTATAATCATACGCAGGGCGCGAAGAAAGATGGTGCCGAGTATGGAGACATCATCGATTACAAAAGTCTCAAAATGAAAAATCCTGGAAATGAAAGCGAACAAAATGCCGAGAATCAGCGCGATAAGTATCTGCCAATGAAGTTGAATTTTCATAAATCATTCTCAGATTAAGAGTGAAATTATAAATACATGTGGATTTAATTAAATATAGAAAAATAACTTTTAACGATCAAACGCTTTGAGATATAGAAGAGTTATACAATAACAAAACAAAATGTGACTTTATAATAGGAGATTTTTGAGATATGCGAACCTACATGATGCTTATTTTCACGATGTATATTTCATCCGGATGTCTGGCAGATGACCGCTCGGTTTCCCCTCCTGAAAAGATACGCATAGTAAAAGCGTATCCGGAGTTAAGGTTTACCCGACCGGTTGATTTCCAGAGTCCGGCGGACGGAACAGACCGGATTTTTGTTGCAGAGCAGTCGGGAAGGATATTTGTATTTCAAAATCAACCTGAAATCCGTGAAAAAAAACTATTTTTGGATATTACGGAGAAAGTAAATGACTCAGGAAACGAAGAAGGTTTGCTGGGACTGGCATTTCACCCTGAGTATAAAACCAATGGCTACTTTTATCTCAATTACACAGCCGCGAAACCCCGACGGACTGTTATCGCGCGATATACGGCGGACAAAACGGATCCGCGTAAAGCAGATCACGGGAGCGAAAAAATTATCCTGGAGTTTGATCAGCCGTTTGGTAATCATAATGGAGGACAGGTTCTCTTTGGTCCCGATGGATATCTGTATATCGGCGTCGGTGACGGAGGAGCAGCCGGTGATCCATACGGAAACGGACAGAATAAAAAATCTCTTTTGGGATCGATTCTAAGAATCAATGTCGATCAATCGGATCAGAAGAGAAATTATTCAATTCCGCCCGATAATCCATTTGCGGGTAACCGGGCCGGTGACAGAGAAGAAATATTTGCCTATGGTCTAAGAAATCCATGGCGTTTTGCCTTTCATCCTGTCACCGGGGAACTATGGGCAGCGGATGTGGGGCAAAACCGGCTTGAAGAAATCGATATTGTTAAAAAAGGAAAAAATTACGGCTGGAATATTATGGAGGGAACCGCCTGCTACAATCCGGCGCAAAATTGCGATACAACAGGTCTGGAGATACCTATTCTGGAATATAATCACGATGTGGGGCAATCCATTACCGGCGGTTGTTTCTATACAAATGAGAAACCATACTTCCTGAAAGGCGCGTATTTGTACGCGGACTATGTTTCGGGAAAAATCTGGTCGATTCGGTATGAAAACGGAAAGGTGAAGGATCACTGGCTTTTGAGCGATTCAAGGTTAAATATTTCATCTTTTGGGATGGATAGCGCGGGGATGTTATATATTTGCGCGTTTGACGGTTATATTTATAAAATCGATAGCAGGGAATAGGATTGTCAGACCTCAGCATTTACTTGTTGCTTTGCCGCGGACACAGACTGGTCTTTGAGGGTACGAAGATAATCCAGGGATTTGACGGCGTTGTATTTTCTTTGATATCCAAAGGCAAAAAACTGTATTCCCACCGTGTATGAACCATTGGATGATTCAGGTTTTTGCCACCGTACCTGGCCCTTTAATTTTAATTTTTCACCGTCGGGGAAATAGACTTTCATGGCCAAAGAATCACCAAAATCAAAGGACTCTGTAACAGTGATACACATACCGCCTTTCGAGATATTGATTAATTCAACAGGTTTTGAATAGGTGTTAAATAAATCAATCCCCCCGGGTTTTCTATACACCACTTTTGTCCCGGGTATTTCAATTCGGTGCAGTGTTCGTCTTTCAGCTGGAGAGTCCATTCAAATCCTGTTTTATTAAATGATCGGCGGGTGCCGGATTTGAGAACTGTTTTATTAATATACCCTGAATGGATAAATTATCCATGATGACCGTCACTGCACTACCCTGCAAGATAATCCCCCAAAAATAATTAATGTGCAATATATAGATTAAAATGTCATTTAGTATTAGACTATTATTTTATGTTTGTAATAGTTAGGTTTAAACTTAAAGAATTCTATATAAAATGCAAGGATTAGAATTTATCGTTCCTGAAATCATTTTTGAATAACGTTTCGGCAAGTTCCAAATTTATGGTATTACCCAGGTCAATCCATCTTGACTGATCAGCCCTGAAGCCCTGAAGATGTTTGTTTAGTCCCGCGAGTCTGAGATATAATTCAATAATCGGAAAAGGAGGAGTTTCATTAATTAGACCTAAGATTTCAGGATCAAGTATCTGGATACCCGTAAATGACAGGGGGATCAGTTCACCGGACTGGCGGGTAATGATGGTTTTCTGTTCCCGTATGGATCTCCACCCGCATAATTGGTCATTCTTGTCAAACAGGAGATAACGTGATGTTTTGCGATCTCTGACCGCGAGGGTGGCGAGAGGGCCGGTCTGCTGATGCTGATTCATTAAATTTCTCAAATCAAGATCGGAGAGAACATCAACGTTGTGGACCAGAAATGGTTGTTGGTCATCAAAAAACCAGGCTGCCTTTTGCAGCCCGCCCCCCGTATCAAGAAGTGTATCTTCCACCGAAATTTCAATCCGTATTCCATAGTCATTTTTTGATTTGATATGGGAAATAATCTGATCGGCAAAATGGTGAACATTGATGATAAGCTCATCGAAGCCAAAATATATTAAGCGGCGGATCAGTCGGTCAATCATCGGTATCCCGGCAATTTCCACCAGGGCTTTCGGTTTTCCGGCGGTTAACGGGTGAAGCCTGGTTCCCAGTCCCGCCGCGAATATCATCGCTTTCATTGATTAAGTTTTAGCCTTCTTCTTTAATCACATTTTTGCCGAGTTTTAAGAACTTAAAATTTCACTCTCCCTCAAAAATTGAAGCATCGGAATGAGATGCATTAACTCATTACTGCAAAAACAACGCATCAAAACGGTATTATCAAAAACTCTTACACTATTTTCTCTTAACTCTTTTTTCTTTTTTCTTTTTTCTTTTTTCTTTTATCCTTTTTCTTACTTTTAGCTTCTTCTAACCCACCCCGGGCCTGATAAATCATGCCCTTCCCCTCCCTTATGCATAAGGGAGGGGATCGAGGGGAGGGTTAATGCTTTAGCTTTAACAGAAAATTCGCCCCGAAGAATCGCGTCAGTTAATTTGGGATTTACCACAGAATCAACCGAGAAAGCAAAAGATCCTTCCAGGATGACAAGTATGGTGGCCTGTCGTGAATATGCCCGGGCGGCCCATGTGTGCTGCACCTCTACTCTTTTTTCTTTTATCTTTTTTCTTAAAATTCTTACTTCCTACTTCTTACTTCCTACTTCCTACTTCCTACTTCCTCTCCTGCTCCCGGTGTCTCAGATCAACGCTGATATTATATTTTTCTCTGAGATGCGCGGTCATCTGATTCGCGCAATAAACCGATCGGTGCTGCCCTCCGGTACAACCGAAGGCGATCATCAAATCCGTATAATTTTGTTTTTGATAGGATTCAACGGCCTGGTCAATCACCGTTTTTAATTGTGACAGAAAAGATGAGACTTCATCTTTTTTTTCCAGAAATGCAATGACTTCAGGATCATTCCCGGTCAGTTCTTTATATTCATCATATCTCCCCGGATTGGGCAGTAGCCGGCAGTCAAAAACAAATCCGCCGCCGTTTCCTTTTTCATCCAGTGGGATCCCCCGTCTGTATGAAAAACTTTGTACCCGTACATTCAGATGCAAATGCGCGTGTCCGAACTGACGCAGTTCAGCGGTCTGGACCATTTGTTCCCAGGCGTTTTTGAGCTCCGGGATCCCGGCCGGAAGATCTGTATTGCGAAGAATCCATTCGAGATTTTGAATAGCATAGGGGACGCTTTGCAGAAAATGTTCTTTGCGTTCATAGAATCCCCGAAATCCATAGGCCCCCAATGCCTGCATAATACGGATGAGAACAAAACCGTAATAATGCCGTAGAAATTTATCGCGGTCAAACTTAATAAGTTGTCCGATAGTTTCCATATACCGCTCAAGCAACTCCTGACGGATTTCATTTGGCAGATCGGCTTTCGCGTCATACAGGAGCGAAGCCAGATCATATTGAAGCGGGCCCTTTCTGCCGCCCTGATAATCAATAAAAAAAGGCTCATCATCCCGGATCATGATATTGCGTGACTGGAAATCCCGGTACATAAAATAGTCATGATCCGCTTCGAGTAAATAATCTGTAAATTTAAGAAAATCGTCTTCGAGATTCTGTTCATCAAAGGGGATTTTTGCCAATTTTAAAAAATAATATTTAAAATAGTTAAGATCCCACATCATCGATTGTCTGTCGAAGCTGCTTCGGGGATAGCAGAGACCGTAATCGATTTCTCTGCCGCCCTCGATCTGGAATCGGGGAAGCGCGTCGATTACTTTTTTGTAAAGGCTCATCAAGGGTTGTGGAAACACGTCGGTTTCCCGACTGGTTGTCAGATATGAAAAGAGAGTGGTGTCGCCCAGATCCTGAATGAGATAACTGTTTTTATCTGAATTCTGAGAATAAATTTCGGGGACATTTAACCCTTTGGATAAAAAATGTTCTGAAAAACTGATAAAGGCGGTGTTTTCTTTACGATCAGGATTATACACTCCGATGGCTGTTTTTTTATCGCCGGAAACGCGGAAGTACTGCCGGTCGGATCCCTGTCTCGGAAGTTGATATATCTTTAAATGAGGTTCATTCGCCCAGTCTTCAAAGAGCCTGATAATAGTGTTTTGAATGGAGGTTGTCATAAGGCCTTTCTTCGCGTGCGTCTTCAAATATAATGATTATAATTGCTCAAAATTTAAAGGTTTAAAAAGAACGATGCAAATAAGGCGGGAAATACCCTATACGAATCTTTTAACTTCATCTGAAGATGATTTGGAATCGCCGGTTAAAAAATTTTAAAATAGGATATAACGAGATTTTTTCTGAAAATTATTTATATTTGTTCAAAAACAGATTTCATCGTTTTACTGATTTCAGAAACGATTTTCTGCACTTCCTTATTTTCCACAGCCTTGAATGAGGCGATCGGGTCAATAAAAGTAATTTCCGTTTTACCGTTTGTTTTTTCCTGTACAACCACATTGCAAGGCAGCATTGTACCGGCTTTGTCGTCATGTTGTAAAACTTTGTAAGAGTTCGCCGGATTACAGGCGCCTAAAATGCGATAATTTCTGAAATCCACATTCAGTTTGGTTTTGAATGTATTTGTAATATCTATCTCGGTAATGATTCCGAAACCGGCTTCTTTGAGCTTCATGGTAATAAGATCGATAGCTTCCTGAAAACCGTACTCTGTTTCCTTGCTAAAATGATATCCCATTGTTCTGACTCCTTATGTTATAGAAAAATAATCTTGAATTAGTTAGAGATGAAAAATTCAACGTAGTTACAATTTTTAAAAGATTTTGTTAAATTACGCAAAACACAATGACCTTGGAAACTATTTTTATGGGGGGATTTATGAAGATTCATCATGCGGGCGCTCACCTTGATCAGTTAGTTCGACAGACAAGAAACCATCATGTGCAGCTCAGTTCAATGGCCGATCTCAAGGCGAATATTCTTATGACTATGGCGTCGGTGGTGATCACACTTTCGGCCAGGTATGTAACGGATCCCGATTTAAAGTGGGCGGCGATGGTCTTGATCGCCTTTTGTCTCGTGACGCTGGTTCTCGCGGTTTATACGGTTATGCCCAAGGTACGAGTGCCCATTAAACAGGGAAAACCTCCGGATGTTAATGACCCCGAATTTAATCTGCTGTTTTTTGGCAACTTTGTTCGGCTTGACTACAGACAATTTGAAAATGCCATGGAAGAAGCAATGAATGATCCTTCCAAAAGTTATGAACTGCAAATCAGAGAAATTTATACGCTCGGAAAATTTTTGGCGGATAAAAAATACCGCTTTATCCGCCTTGCTTATATGTCTTTTATTGTCGGTCTGATCTGCAGTGTCGCGGTAATGCTGATCGCCGAGTTGTTAAAATAACCGGCAGAGCCCCATTTAATCTGTTGAACCGGCCGCTTTAGATCTTTTTAATACCGAAATAAGCCCGCCGGTCATCATGATGATGGTACCGATCCAAAGAATCGTCATGAACGGTTTTATACTGATTTCAATAACGAGCTTTTCCGCCGGGGCGACCGAAGCATGCGACATCCCGGGGAAACCTTTTATAGACAACTCTACGGTCTTGTTGCTCGCGTTTATTCCGATCAGTGAGACGGTCGCGTGAGCCGGCTCACCGCCATCAGATTCCAAATGTACTGCCGCCGGGATAGGTCTCCGTCCCTGCGCGCTCATCTCCATGACCGGTACCGCCTTAATCGCTGAGGACCCGTTCGAAATATTCAGGACAGCGCCGATATTCATATTACCTGATTCGGAATGGCTGTTCATATCGTATTCGACAAATTCTATTTTATAATTGCCGGCAATTTTACTCTCGCCTTTTTTGATGATCATGGAATGATCCGCTGACGCCGCGGCGGAAATCTGTCTCTCCAGGGGAGAGATATACAAATCTTCTATAAATCCGGGCCGAACATCCGGTTCACGCATCATGCCGTTATTTTTCGGGCTGAAATAGAGTCTCGGCTGAGCGGTATATTCTTCACTTTCATTTCTGACTTTGATATTAACAACCGATTTACCGTCTTCTTTCTCGGATATACCAAGATAGGTTAGTTCATAACCCAGTACGTTTGTCGGTTGATTTTGGGTCAAAAACAGCCGGTCCGTCTTGTCAAGTGAACCGGAGACAACGATACCGATCATCATGATCCCGATGCCAAAATGGGAAACCGGCGCGCCGGTATTCTGCCATCCCTTTTTCCACTGCTTAAAAATCACAAAGATATTGGTCCAGGTGGTGAAGGCTGCCGTGACAATGAATATAAGCATTAATGGTTTATTGATACCAAACACATAGGCGGTGATTCCCGCGACCATCGCAAAAACCAGAGAAGGCAGCGAACGCCTGATGATATCGGTGTTGTTGTGCTCAATCCATGTCAGCCAAGGGATGATGCCCAGAAGCAGCGCCATAATAATCGCCACGGGAAGGTTGACCTGATTGTAAAAACTGATATTCACCTGTGAAGGGGTGCTCAGAAATCCGGTTATAATAGGGGACGATGTCCCGATAAATGTCAGGAAGGCGAAAGCGAGAAAAACATAAATGCTTACAAACAACCCGTTTTCACGGTTGGCGAACGCTTTATCAATCGCCACGAACGGAATATCATTCCTGCGCATTAAAAATATACCGAAACCGAGCAGTAAAAAGGTCAACATAAACACAATCAGATAATTGTTGATGCCCAGGTTGGCGAAAGAGTGAACCGAAAAATCGGAAAGCACACCGCTTCGCGTAAGGAATGTCGCGTAAATCACCAGAATAAAGGTAATGATCACAAGAACAAAATTTGTTTTTTTGAGTGAGCCTTTCATCTTCTGAACGATCAGACTGTGTATCAGCGCGAGAGTGGTTAACCAGGGAATTAAAGATGAATTTTCAACGGGATCCCAGCCCCAGTATCCGCCCCATCCGAGTGTCTCATAGGCCCAGAACGCGCCAAGAATGATACCCGCTCCCAGAGTTAGGGAAGTAAAGGCGGCCCAGGGAAGCGCCAATTTAACCCAGCCGTCGTATTCTTTTTTCATCAGCGCCGCTAAACCAAGCGCTAAGGGGAATGATGCCGCGGCATATCCGACGAACAAAACCGGCGGATGAATAACCATCCAGAAGTTCTGCAAAAGCGGATTTAATCCCGCTCCGTCCGGCGGTGTTTGCGCCATGACGGCAAAGGGGCTGGCTTTCACGAGAATCACCAGAAAGAATCCCTGAATAAGATTCACAACCAACATGGATCGGGCTTCAAGATGATTCGCGGTTTTTATAAAGGCGGCGCCCATCAAAGCGATAAGCAGCGCCCATAAAAGGAAAGATCCTTCCTGTCCGGCCCAGAAGGCGGAAAACAAAAATCCTGTGGGCAGATCACGGGAGGTATAGCTGTACACATATTTAAATTGAAACTGGTGTGAAAAAATAAGATAGAATAAATAGACGGACGCCAAACTAACAGCGAAGGTCATTATATAATAACTCAAACGCGCGATCCGGAGATGCGCGTCTGTGTTTTTTCTCTTTTTCAGAGGTATCGATTCTTCTTTGGTGACCAGAAAGTACTGGTAAATTGAAACAATGGTGGCCAAAACCCCTGTGATAATCAGAACTGTACCCGGCATTATTGATCCCCGCCTTTATTTTAAACTGTACATTATTTTAGAAGGTGACAAGTTAAGTTATTAGCATTCACTAAGTCAATCAAAATCGAACGATTTGATCCTTAACGAATCAATAGTGTAAATGATTTTATCTGTTGCAAAATTCCAACCGGTTAACTTTTCCGTCCCGATGAAAGATTTTAGCGGCCCGGATAGCATTTGTCCCGCAAACCCGTGACGGGACGTGTCAAAATGGAGCGGGAAGCTAAAAACCCCTGACGGGATGCATAAATATTCAGCGGGAAGCCAAAAAATTTAGCGGGAGCGCATAAATATGCAGCGGGAAGGGTAAATCATAAGAGGGGCGCATAAATATACAGAGGGGAGACGTTATTTTAGGCCGGGAAACAGTCAACCTTAATCATCCTTTCATTATTTGGATACAATTTTCGGCCGGATTTCCAATATTGGCATAAAAGTATAATTTACAGAGACGTCTAATCAATATTTTAGTTGCTTTTGGAGTTGATCTTCATTTCCCCCATATATATTTAAATTTCAAATTATTGGCACTTAAAATGATTTGCTGCCAATAATTAGGTATGTTGTAAACATTATGAAACTTAATTTTAGCGAGATTAAAAAGGCGTTCTCTGGTTTTAAGTAATTTCTACAAATGATTTCAATGAATACATTATAGCTTGACTGAATAAGTTCCGTATCTAAGAAAAACCGCAAAGCGGCATCTCACAAATACATGCTTTCATTTTCTCGGATACCTATCAAATTGAAAAAGCCATTGTTCACGCGGCAAAAGCGGCTTATTTGAGCAAGCTGATCAAATTCAAAATAAACACGCCGGAACGATTTGAAAATGCGATTCAAATTAAGGATTGGGCCACTGTTCAACCATTTTTTACGCGTTTAAACAAATTAAAGAAATCGAATCCGCAGGCATTCTTTTATTGGTATAAGACATTTGAACTTGTAAGAGATTATGGTGGCTAAAAGATACTTTTCTTTTTAACGTTGGAGTTATTGAATGGCCTATAATGAAGCAGAAACCCATTATTACTTGATTGACCCTGTTTTAAGAGAAAAAGGGTATGACGATTATCAATGGTTAAAACCGGAAACTCCGACGCCGGAGGTGTCACAGCTTAGTAGAATAGGATTTCCGCCGTAATAGTTCGACCCCCACGGGGTCGCAGATGATGTGGGGTCTGTTTTTCTATTAACGTGTAATCCCTTCGGGATTGGGAATAAGTGAATGTATTAAAACCCGGAGTTTACAAAAATTGCTATGGGAAAGGAGTATATCGTTTACGTGTAGGTTAAACCACCCTTGAAAATTTCATTCCTTTTGTTTATAATAATTACGATTTTATTTTTTTACTTCAATCATTGCAGACACAAACGGTTGATAATGTGGTTCAGATAGAGGTCAGCTCATTATATGGATATAATCTTGCGCCGGAATTCCAATAAAAAGTCATAATGGTCAGCGGTGTGTCTTAAAAGGCACTTATTCTGTTGAACGAAGGAGTGAACTGTTTACGATTGTTAATTTTTCTAATTTTAGAATAAAATGATAATTAGCTGAGACGTCCAATCAATATGTTATGCATTATAATTTTGAGGTAAAATAAATGTCGAAACCTTACACTATTCGTTTATTTGTTCCCGATGGGGACCCAAATACATTTAAAATTATTGATAAAATGAATTGGACTGGTATTGGATTGGAAATTTCAAGAGATAACTGGGATAAGTATAGAAACAGAAAGGAACTTGACCAAGCCGGTGCCTATATTCTCTTTGGATATCAGGAAGGTGATGATCTCCCAACCCTTTACATTGGTCAGGGGGACGGTGTAAGAAACCGAATTGATTCTCACGAGAAGAATAAAGAGTTCTGGGATAAAGTTTTGATCTTTGTCTCAAGTAATGGGGGGCTTAATCGGGCACACATTACTTGGCTTGAGTGGGCTTTGATTGATAGAGCAAAAAGTATTGGCAGATCAAAATTAGATAATAATGCAACCCCGAATGAACCTGTATTAACAGAAGCAGAGCGAGCTGATACACAGGAATTTCTTAATGAGATTTTGAGCATTCTGCCTTTGGTTGAAATTAGAGTGTTTGAAAAGGGCAAGAAAATTGAAGTTGCGTCTCATCCACAGAATATAATAAAGAAAAAGGGGTTGCAAGATACTATTATCGTTCCTGCACAGGAAGATGGGTTTAAAGATGTTTTCATTGGTGAAAACTGCTGGTGGGCAATTAGAATTGGTGGTGGAAAACTAAATGAAATTAAATACATAGCCGCATATCAAACTGCTCCTATTTCAGCAGTGACGCATTACGCTGAAGTTGAGTCTATTGAACCTTATGGGGATGGTGGAAAATATAAATTGAATTTTATTGCACCAGCAAAACCAATTGGGCCTATAAAATATGGCAGAGCAAAGCAGGGAATTTTGCAGAGCCCGAGATACACCTCTTATGAAAAATTGTTATCTGCAAAAGAAGTTGTTGATTTATTCAAGTAATGCATAACAAAAGCATTAAAGGGAATTTAAACGCGTACGGTTCTTTTGAATTTCTTTTAAACCGAAGAAAAATTTAGTAAGTTGAAGCTACTGGCCGTGGGGTTTAAATCCCCTTATGCTAACTGTTAAATGCTTTTAAATTTTCTGAGTATATTTTTGTCTGTTATTAAAAAATTACCTACCTTTCTTAACCCGCTGTCCATGGCGGGTAAGTAAATTATTTTGGATTTGCGATGACGTCAAAAAGAGATTTAACAGAACGAGACATAATCACCAAGTATATTATTCCAAACCTGGAAAAAGCAGGTTGGGATATTCAAAAGCAAGTTCGGGAGGAAGTCTATTTTACAGCCGGGCGAATTTATGTTAAAGGCAACAAAACAAAACGCGGCAAGGCTAAAAAAGCGGACATCATTTTTTACTACAAATCCAATATTCCAATTGCCGTAATTGAAGCAAAAGATAATAAGCACTCAGTTGGCGCTGGTATGCAGCAAGGTTTGGATTATGCTGAAATTCTGGATATTCCTGTTGCATATAGTTCCAATGGTGATGGCTTTCTGGAACACGATCGAACTAAATCTACCGGGCAAATCGAAACAGAGTTATCTCTGGAAAATTTTCCCGCTCCGGAAGAACTCTGGCTCCGCTATAAAAAATTCAAAGGCATTGAAACAAGCGAACAAGAGCGTATTTCATCCCATGATTATTTCATTGACGGTTCGGGAAGAAAGCCGCGCTATTACCAACAAATAGCAGTTAACAGAACAGTTGAAGCCATCGCCCGGGGACAAAACAGAATTCTAATCGTTATGGCAACCGGGACGGGTAAAACCTACGCGGCTTTTCAAATCATTTATCGTCTGTGGAAAAGTGGAACTGCCAAACGCATTCTGTTTCTTGCTGACCGTAACGCTTTAATCAATCAAACCAAGCGCGGCGATTTCAAACATTTCAAAGAGCGCATGACGGTTATTCGCAAAAAGCAAATTGACAAGGCTTTTGAAATATACCTTGCCCTGTATCAGGGTTTGACAAGCTATGATGAAGATAAAGACGCTTACAGAGAATTTAGTCGTGACTTTTTTGACCTGATCGTTGTAGATGAATGCCATCGTGGAAGCGCGTCCGCTGATAGCGCCTGGCGGGAAATTCTGGAATATTTTAATACAGCAACTCATATTGGTCTAACCGCAACGCCAAAAGAAACAAGAGATGTTTCAAATATAGAATATTTTGGCGATCCTATTTATACCTATTCTCTCAGACAAGGTATTTCCGATGGATTTCTGGCGCCATATAAAGTGATTCGTGTTGGAATTAATGTGGATTTGGAAGGTTGGAGGCCGGAATCAGGTAAAACCGATAAAGACGGAAATCTGATAGAAGACCGGTTATATAATACCAAAGATTATGACCGCAATTTGGTGATCGATCCGCGTACTGAATTAGTCGCCAATAAAGTTACTGAGTTTTTAACAAAAACGAACCGCTTCGACAAGACAATTATTTTTTGCGTTGATATCGAACATGCGGAACGCATGCGTCAGGCGATCTCTAACTTCAATACAGATTTGGTACAGGAAAACTATAAATATGTCATGCGCATAACCGGCGATGAGGATGAAGGAAAACGTGAACTGGATAATTTTATCAATCCCGAAGAGACTTATCCGGTTATTGCCACCACTTCCAAATTGATGTCGACCGGTGTGGACGCGCAAACCTGCAAACTGATTGTACTGGATTCCAATATCCAATCAATGACCGAATTCAAGCAGATCATCGGACGCGGCACACGCATCAATGAAGAATTTGATAAAACCTACTTTACCATTATGGATTTCCGCAATGTCACGGACTTATTTGCTGATCCTGCTTTTGACGGCGATCCGGTGATGGTCAAAGAAGTTGACGCGGATCAACCGCTCACTGATGATGATATAAATCCGGAAGGACAGGAAGACTTTATAGATGAAGAATCCGGAGAAGAAATTGACTTTGAGGGTGAAAACAATGCTGATTATGGAGAACCACATACTGTTACAGGCGGAGAAATTGTATCTGAACGAAGAAATAAGATCTATGTGGCGGGAGTAGATGTTTCAGTTCTTAATGAACGTGTTCAATTTTTGGATGGTGATGGTACATTAATTACAGAAAGCCTGAAAGACTATACGAAAAGGAACATCCTTAAAACATATCGCAGCCTGGATGAATTCTTGTCGAGCTGGAATTCCGCCGAAAAGAAAAAAGCGTTGATTGATGAACTGGAAGCCGAAGGCATTATCCTTGAAAATCTAAAAGAAGAAGTTAAAAAGGATTTGGATTTATTTGATCTGATTTGTCATGTGGCCTGGGATATGCCCGCGCTGACAAGGCGCGAACGGGCTGAAAATGTGAAGAAACGCAATTACTTTACTAAATATGGCGAACAGGCAAGGAATATAATTGATGCCCTGCTTGATAAATACGCAACGGAAGGTATTGAAAACATCGAAGATTTAGCGGTTTTACGTATTGATCCTTTTAGTGAAATCGGAACACCCGCGGAAATCGTCAAACTTTTTGGCGGTAGAAACGGCTATCTAAAAATGATTAAAGAACTTGAAACAGAATTGTATAAGGAAGCAGCATAGTTACTCACTAAGCGCACAAAGAACACAAAGTTTTTTAGTTAAATCTTTTTTCTTCGTGGCCTTTGTGAACTTTGCGAGAGTCGTAATGAATGAAAATGAAATATCTAAAATTATTATTGAATGTGCTTTAAAAGTTCATACAAAACTGGGTCCTGGTTTACTGGAATCGGTTTACCGTGATGTTTTAGCTTATGAGATAAATAAGGCAGGATTATCGGTTGACGTAGAGAAAGACATTCCTGTGGTCTATGAAAATCTGCAGTTTGATAAAGGTTTTAGAGCGGATATAATTGTTGGAAATGAGGTTCTATTAGAACTCAAATCGGTAAAAAAACTGGAAGACATTCATTTCAAACAAACACTAACTTATCTGAAATTATCCGGTTTAAAACTCGGATTGGTAATAAATTTTAACGAAGTGTTATTAAAAAACGGGCTAAAACGAATCATTAACGGAAAATTGTAGACTCTCACGAAGCACACAATGATCACAGAGAGTATTTTAAAGTTAATTTTTTCTTTGTGTCCTTCGTGAACATCGTGAGATAGAAAAAATGAATGAAAATGAAATATCTAAAATTATTATTGAATGTGCTTTAAAAGTTCATACAAAACTGGGTCCTGGTTTACTGGAATCGGTTTACCGTGATGTTTTAGCTTATGAGATAAATAAGGCAGGATTATCGGTTGACGTAGAGAAAGACATTCCTGTGGTCTATGAAAATCTGCAGTTTGATAAAGGTTTTAGAGCGGATATAATTGTTGGAAATGAGGTTCTATTAGAACTCAAATCGGTAAAAAAACTGGAAGACATTCATTTCAAACAAACACTAACTTATCTGAAATTATCCGGTTTAAAACTCGGATTGGTAATAAATTTTAACGAAGTGTTATTAAAAAACGGGCTAAAACGAATCATTAACGGAAAATTGTAGACTCTCACGAAGCACACAATGATCACAAAGAGTATTTTAAAGTTAATTTTTTCTTTGTGTCCTTCGTGAACATCGTGAGATAGAATAAATGAATGAAAATGAAATATCTAAAATTATTATTGAATGCGCTTTAAAAGTTCATACAAAACTGGGTCCTGGTTTACTGGAATCGGTTTACCGTGATGTTTTAGCTTATGAGATAAATAAGGCAGGATTATCGGTTGACGTAGAGAAAGACATTCCAGTCGTCTATGAAAATCTGCAGTTTGATAAAGGTTTTAGAGCGGATATAATTGTTGGAAATGAGGTTCTATTAGAACTCAAATCGGTAAAAAAACTGGAAGACATTCATTTCAAACAAACACTAACTTATCTGAAATTATCCGGTTTAAAACTCGGATTGGTAATAAATTTTAACGAAGTGTTATTAAAAAACGGGCTAAAACGAATCATTAACGGAAAATTGTAGACTCTCACGAAGCACACAATGATCACAAAGAGTATTTTAAAGTTAATTTTTTCTTTGTGTCCTTCGTGAACTTAGTGAGTATAAAGGGAACCACATGAAAAATATCGGCAATATCATAAAAACACTTCAAAACATCATGCGCAAAGATCCGGGCGTTTCGGGTGACGCGCAGCGTATCGAGCAATTAGGCTGGATGATCTCTCTCAAGATACTGGATGATAAAGATCAGGAACTGGAACTGCTCAATGAAAATTATAAATCGCCAATCCCTTCAACTATTCAATGGCGCAACTGGGCGGCGGATGATGAAGGGATGACCGGGATCGAGTTGCAGGAATTTATCGACAATACGCTGTTTCCGGCCTTGAAAAATCTTGATATTTCCAATGGCAACAAGCGAACATTGATTGTCCGTGAAATCTTTTCCGGCACCAACAATTATATGAAGAACGGCACCATCATCCGCCAGGTGGTCAATAAACTGAATGAAATCGATTTTAACAGTTCCGAAGACCGCCACGTTTTTGGTGATATCTATGAAACTATTTTACGCGATTTGCAAAGCGCCGGTAATTACGGTGAATTTTACACCCCCCGCGCGTTAACCGAATTTATGACCGAAATGATCAATCCCCGTTTAGGCGAAAAAGTGCTGGATCCGGCCTGTGGCACCGGCGGATTTTTAACCTGTGCCATAGAGAATATCCGCAAACAGGATGTAAAAGGCGTGGAAGATTTAAAAAATCTGGAAGCCACCATTCACGGTATGGAATTAAAGCCGCTGCCATTTATGCTGTGTGTGACCAACCTGATCCTTCATGATATTGAAGTGCCCAATGTGGATTATATCGACAGCCTGAATCGCGAATACACCGGTATCGGACATAAAGACCGTGTGGATGTGATTCTCGCCAATCCGCCTTTCGGGGCATCGGTAAGCGATGGTGTGGAAACTAATTTTCCGCAGAATTACCGCACCACGGAAAGCGCCGACCTTTTTCTGGTTTTGATGATTCGCTATTTAAAAGAAAACGGTCGGGCGGCGATTGTTTTGCCGGATGGATCTTTAACCGGCGATGGCGTCAAGCAGCGCATCCGTCAGCATTTTCTGGAAACATGTAATCTGCATACCATTGTGCGTTTACCTAATTCTGTGTTCCAACCCTATGCCAGCGTGGCAACCAATCTGTTGTTTTTTGAAAAAGGCCCCACCACAGGCGGGCAGGCAACCAAAGAAATCTGGTATTGGGAACATAAACTGCCGCAAGGAATGAAGGCTTATTCTAAAACCAAAACGATCCAGAAAATTGAATTTGAAAATCTGCGCCGGTGGTGGACAAAGCGTGAAGCCAACGAACAGGCCTGGAAAGTTTCTATTGAAGAATTAGAAAAGAATGGTTTTAATCTGGATATTAAAAATCCGCATATTGCCGAAGAAGAACACACTCACACAAGCGCTGAATTATTGGATATGCTGCACGATTCATTCAGAAAAAGCGACGCGTTACTAAGTCAGTTAAAGAGCGAGTTGAACCATGGCTAAAACCAACAAACCCGATTCGCAGATTATCATCTATCAAACCGAATCCGGTAAAACTAAAATAGAAGTGCGTCTGCAGGATGAAACGGTTTGGCTGACACAGAAGTTAATGGCGGAATTGTTTCAGACCACCAAGCAAAATATCAGCCTTCATATAAATAATATCTTTAAAGAAGGCGAACTCGATGAAAATTCAGTTGTCAAGGATTTCTTGACAACTGCCGCTGATGGTAAGAATTATAGTACACAATTTTATAATCTGGAAGCGATCATCGCCATTGGTTACCGCGTCCGTTCGCACCGTGGTACACAATTCCGGCGCTGGGCTACCGCGCGTTTGAACGAGTACATGGTCAAGGGATTTACCATGGATGATGAACGCTTGAAGAATGTCCATAATATCGGTTCGGATTATTTTGATGAACTGTTGGAACGGATCAGGGATATTCGATCCAGCGAGCAGCGCTTTTATCAAAAAATAAAGGAAATTTACAAATTAGCGGTTGACTATGATCCCATAGCGGAAGAGACTCCCGAGTTTTTTAAGGCAGTGCAAAATAAACTGCACTTTGCTATTTCCGGACAAACCGCCGCTGAAATTGTACATGACCGCGCGGATGCTTCCAAACCCAATATGGGGTTAACTTCATGGAAAGGTGAAAAGGTACGCAAAGGCGATGTAAGGATTGCCAAGAATTATTTGAATGAAGAAGAACTGCAAGCCCTGAACCGCGTGGTAACCATGTATCTGGATTTTGCCGAAGATCAGGCCAAACGGCATAAACAGGTTTTTATGCGCGACTGGCGAAAAAAACTGGATTCTTTTCTGCAATTGAATGAGCGCGATATTTTAACCCATGCCGGAAAAATATCTCAGGAATTGGCCGCCGCCCTTGCCGAAGATGAGTATGAAAAATTCAATATTCAACGTATCGTTGCTAAGGATAAAAGAGATGGCGATTTTGATAAAACGGTGAAAAAACTGGAAGCGGCGAAAAAGAAATTACCCCGAAAAAAGCCTGGTAAGGATAATTCTGGGGGTAAGAAAAAGTGATGAATTACTGGAACAGTTGAAGAGTGAGTTGAATAATGGCTGATTGGCAAGTAACAGAAGTAAGCGAATTCTTAAAAGAACGAGTCGGTAAATACAAACCCAGTGATCCGATCGTATCTAAACTAAAAAGACTGGATAAAATCGATTTCTCTGGTGGAATGCATTTTTCTGATAAATCATCAAAGACGGATATGATTATTGCAAAAAAAGGCGACCTTGTGATTTCCGGAATAAATGTGGCAAAAGGCGCTTTGGCTGTCTACGGTGGTGATGTCGATATTACTGCAACTATTCATTATTCTTCCTATCAGTTTGATGATAAAAAAATTAATGTTGAATATTTTAAACGATTTTTAAAAAGTCCTAAGTTCATTCAACTTTTAAAAGACCAGGTTAAAGGTGGTATAAAAACAGAAATTAAACCAAAACATCTATTACCATTAAAGATTGATTTACCAGATATTGATACACAAAAATCAATCGTTGAATTTTTCAAAAGAACAGAAAATGAAATTGGTGACATTGATTTTCATATTTCTCAACAGTCTGACAATCTCAAACAACTTCGCCAGGCCATTTTACAGGAAGCGGTGGAAGGCAAACTGACCGCAACATGGCGTGAACAGCAATGGAACAAACTGGCCGCGGAAACCGGTAAAAATCTTAGTGAACTTCGTGAACTTTGTGAGAACGATCCCAATTATTCCGCTAAAGCGTTGCTGGAAAAAATCAAAGCCGAAAAAGACAGGCTCGCAAAGGACACAAAGGGCACGAAGAAAATAAAAGAACTGCCGCCCATCAGCGAAGCAGAAAAACCGTTTACCCTGCCGGAAGGGTGGGTTTGGTGTCGGTTGACGGGATTAATTAATAAATTTTCAACCGGACCTTTTGGAACGATGTTGCATAAGTCAGACTATGTGCAGGATGGAATACCATTAGTAAATCCAATGAATATTGTTGCTAATCAAATAGTTGCGAATAAAAAAATGATGGTCAGTCAGACCACTAAAAACCGCTTGTCTCGATATATTTTAGATATGAATGATGTCGTTTTAGCAAGACGTGGTGATTTAAGTAAATGTGCCGTTGTTTCTGAAAATGAAAAAGGATGGCTATGTGGAACAGGTTCATTTTTTATCAAAGTTTCAAATTTCATAAATAAAGGTTTTTTCATTCAAGGTTTTATCTCAGATTATTTTCAGAAAGAATTGTTATGCAATTCTATCGGGCAGACCATGAATAATTTGAATCAATCTGTTTTAAGGAATGCTGTATTTGCTTTACCACCACTTGCCGAACAACAAGCCATTGTCGAAAAAGTGGACCGGCTAATGGCAAAAATCGACGTGCTGGAAAAACAGGTCAAATCCCGCAAAGCGCAGGTAGGGCAACTGATGCAGGCGGTTTTACGGGAAGCGTTTAATGGTGTGTCATAGCCCCGATCTTTAGATCGGGGGTTAAAGAGAAACCTAATGAAGGTGGGCTTCAGCCCAAATTGTCAATCGGAATTTACATTTCCCCAAAAACCGGAATTTAATGTTATATCATTTGGCATCCGCCGGGTTTTAACCCCGCCAAATTATTTGATCAATTGCATTTTCCGAATAAATTCCTGTGTTCCCGCTTTTAAACGGTAAAAATAGAGCCCCGATGGTAAATTTTTTCCGTCGAATTGCAGTTTGTGTAATCCCGCGTTCATATTTTTATCAAGCAAAGTGGCGATCTTTTGACCCAATATATTATAAACAGACAATTCGACGCCCGAAGCCGATTTTAATTCAAATTCAATGGTTGTTTCGGGATTAAACGGATTGGGATAATTTTGTCTTAATACAAAATCTTTGATGATCCCCGCCGATGGATTGTCAATGGAGGTAGTCAGCATGGATCCGGTTAAAATGATGTAATTACTGACTTCATCGGTCGAGAAAGACAGCGTGTTCATGGCCTTGTCATGAATCTGATTTGGCGCTTTTACCCATGTGCCCGACTGATCATCCCAGTACCTGGCTTCAATCATGTCCTCGTTAATCTGATAATCATGAAGCTGGCTTTCGGTATAGTGCATGGAAAAATCGACGTTGGACGCGAAATTCATGTGACGGCCTCCATGACCGTTTTCCCACATTGAATTCTCACCGGCGGGATTAAACAAGCCTATTTCGTATCCGGCGAATACATGGAGACTGTCATGACCGGGTATATTTCCGGGGTACACTTCCAGAATCCGGCAGAAGAAACTATCGGCCATCATACCTCCGTGATCGTGATTCATCATGCCTCCGTGCCAGCCGGGATTGATATACATCCCATCCAGGGAATCGAATGGCGTGTAAATATAGCGCCCTTCACTCATATTCCTGTCAATCCAACCACCCCCGAAATGATGTCCGATGTTGGTGGAATCCCGCCAAATCTGCCCGTTAATTTCATAAACAACCAGCATGGGAATTCCGTGTTGATCAAGCGCGCCGCCGGTCACGGATACCGATTCACCATTCTCCGGTCGAACCGCGCCGGATTCCGGCGTGTACCAGGGAGGTCCAAAATTAAGAAGATAATCCGGCAGACCGTCCGTATTCTCATCAAGGTAAAAGTGGTTATGAAAAAATGTGGAATCGATGATAACAACGCCATCGGCGCTGATTGTCCGTACGGAATCCTGCGTCCATCCGAACGCGTACCCGTGCGAATCACCGTGATGACCCCTTCCGTCGCCTGCATGATGCCCGCCAAACTGATTCCAGACCGCCTCATAGGGCTCTCTCCAGAAGTGGCCGTTTATATTGTAAACCACGATGGATGGGATCGTATCGATCATTGATTCATGCAATCCGCCGTCGATAGAAATCAGTTCATCATTTATCGGTCTCATAGCCTCGCTGCTGTCAGGCTGATACCAGACCGGTCCGAAAATCAAACGGTAGTCGGCAGCGCCGTCCTCATCCTGATCAAGAAAGTACATTCCATGCATGGAAAAGGAATCCACGATTGCCTTTCCCGATACAGTGATATCCTGTAGCGAGTCCGGATTGAAATGCCACCGGTTCTGCGCTTCTGTTTTGTTGATAAAAACCGTAAGAAGCATTATAAACGCTATTAAAAAATATTTCATAATTTCCCCCTTAGTGATTCTCTACAACGATTTATTTTGTGTTTTTAATCTGCTTTCTTTTATCCATGAATAAAGAACCGGCACAACCAGCATGGTTATAACCGCGAAACTCATCCCGCCAAAGGATGGAATCGCCATGGGTACCATGATATCCGAGCCCCGGCCGGTGGAAGTGAGCACCGGAATCAGGGCAAGTATGGTCGTAGCCATGGTCATCAGCGCGGGACGCACACGGCGTTTTCCGGCATAGATGGTGGCTTCGCGAATTTCGGTGATGGTTGAGGGTTCATGTTTGGCAAAACTTTGATCAAGGTAAGTGGCAATGATGACACCGTCATCTGAAGCGATACCGAACAGCGCGAGAAATCCCACCCAGACCGCTACGCTCAAATTATAGGGGTGCATCTGGAATAATTCACGCAGGTTCGATCCAAAGATGGAAAAATCCATAAACCAGTTTTGCCCGTATAGCCAGAGCATAATAAAACCTCCGGCCCATGCCACCAGAATTCCCGAAAACACCAGCGCGGTTGTCGGCACGGATTTGAACTGAAAGTAGAGAATAAGAAAGATGATAAACAACGCGAGCGGCAGAACTACCGTCAGTTTTTTTTGCGCGCGGATCTGATTTTCATAACTTCCGGCAAAGTGATAGCTGACTCCTGCGGGTATATCTAACTCACCGTCTTCAATTTTTTGTATTAAGTAATCCCTGGCCTGTTCAACCACATTGACTTCGGAATAGCCGGGTTTCATGTCAAACAATACATAACCGGTGAGAAAGGTGTCTTCACTTTTGATCATTTGGGGGCCGCGGACATATTCGATATCAGCGAGCTGCTCTATGGGAATCTGAGCGTTCCCGGGTGCCGGAACAAGGATACGTCCCAAGGCTTCGATGTTATCACGAAGTTCCCGCGGGTATCTTACTCTGATCGGATAACGCTCCCTTCCTTCGACGGTAGTGCTGATCGGTTTACCGCCGATCGCGGTTTCGATGACTTCCTGAACCTGATTAAGTTTTATACCGTACCGGGCGATGGCGTTGCGGTCAATGATGATTTCCAGATAGGGTTTTCCGACGATCCGGTCCGCGAACACAGACGCCGGTTCGATCGATGGTACCTGTTTTAAAAACCGTTCCAGTTCAATCCCGACATTTTCAATCGTCTGAAGATCGGGACCTTTGACTTTGATACCCATCGGCGCGCGCATTCCGCTCTGCAGCATAACAATACGTGTGGCAATCGGCTGTAATTTTGGCGCGGAGGTGGTTCCCGGCATCTCGGCGGCCTTGAGGATTTCCTCCCAGATGGCATCCGGTGAATTGATGCCGGGCCAGGGGTCTCTGCCCGGATTCAGATCCGGATCGAGCGCGGGGCGCCAGAGTCTGAAAGGGGTACCTCCGTTTTGGGGAATTAAGCGGTTTTCATCATCGCGGATAAATGAACCCTGAACAAGGTAAGGATCGCCGTCGGGAGCCTGCAGTGGAGTTCCGTCAACCGAACGGAAATAATCCACCGAATCCTCGTCAAATTTAAATGTCAGACTTTTTCCGTCCATATCGCTGATATAACGCGGGGAATAATTAATCACCGTTTCTATCATTGAAATGGGAGCGGGATCAAGAGGGGAATCGGCGCGGCCTAATTTTCCGACGGCCTGCTCGACTTCCGGAATGGCGTTGATGCGAATATCCTGTTTTTGCATGACATCAAGTACTTCCCCGATAGAGGCGTGGGGCATGGTTGTCGGCATATACAGATATGAACCCTCATCAAGAGGCGGCATAAATTCCTTTCCTAATCCGGGAAAAGCGTGAGCAACCGCGGATACGGGTCGTGAAACACGCACAGCCTGCGGCAGCCATCCGAAAAAAGTATCAAAGCCAAGCCACACATTAAAACCTATAAAAGTAATCAGCAGCGGGATTGATAAGAACGCGACACGGTGATCCAACGCCCATCTCAGGATATTTGAATAGTATTTCTGGAATGTTAGAAATAGTGACATCAGTCCGCCGATGAGAATGAGAACAAAAAGGGCATTTCGTACGAGTCCTTTTTCGGGGCCCAATGGCAGCCAGTGATCGGTCAGAAAAATGATAACAAGCAAAATCACCAGTCCGTTTGAAATATAGGGCAGCCGGCTTTTCTTTATTTTTAAGGACTGACCCATGCGGATATATTCATCTTCCGATCCGGATTTGTCAGCGGCGCCGGTAATGAATAAATGATAAACCCCGATCAGAATCACAATCATGCCGATCCACCAGGGCAACAGAATCATTAGGATGAATCCCACGAAAATCAGGGCGATATTTAAATATTTGCGCAGCTTTTGACCTTTAATTTTAAAAGTAAACAGAGCCTGAGCGAAAGGAGGAATAATGGTCAGCGCCACGATGATGGAGGCAATCAGGGCAAAAGTTTTTGTATAGGCCAGCGGTTTAAAAAGTTTCCCCTCGGCGGCCACCATGGTAAATACGGGAAGAAATCCCACCACGGTGGTGGCGACAGCCGTTAAAACGGCGCTGCCCACTTCACTCGTTGCCCGGAATATGACCTCCAGCCGGCTTTCAGATGGATCGGCTTCCTCAAGATGCCGGATAATATTTTCACTGATCACCACACCCACATCGACCATGGTGCCAATGGCGATCGCGATCCCAGAAAGCGCGACAATATTGGCGTCCACCCCGAACTGTTTCATGGCGATAAAGACCATGAGCACGGCTACGGGCAGCAGACCGGAAATAAGCATGGAGCTGCGAAGATGCAGAAGCATAATCAGGATAACGATGATCGTAACAAGGATTTCCTCAAAGAGGGCGCTGTTCAGAGTTCCAAGTGTCTCGTAAATGAGACCGGTACGATCGTAAAAAGGCACTATTTTTACCTTGCTAACCGTTCCGTCTGATAATGTTTTTTGGGGAAGACCCACTGTAATTTCATCAATTTTCTTTTTGACATTTTTAATAACGGCGAGCGGATTTTCGCCATAGCGGACAACGACAACACCACCCACCGCCTCGGCGCCCTCTTTGTCCAGCGCGCCTCTCCTTAACGCCGGCCCCAGAGCGACGTTTGCCACATTTTTTACATAAATCGGGACATTGTCATTCACTTTAATAACGGCATTTTCCAGATCGCTTATTGTTTTTACAAAGCCAACCCCGCGAATGACATACTCCACCTTATTGACTTCGATGCTGCGGGCGCCCACATCCACATTCGAATTTTTGACCGCCATGATCACATCATTAATACTCACGTTTGCCGCGCGCATGGCATCCGGGTCCACATCGATCTGATATTCCTTTACAAATCCGCCCACAGAGGCGACTTCGCTTACACCCTCCGCGGAAAGCAGGGCATATTTCACATAAAAATCCTGAATGGAACGCAATTCCTGAAGATCCCAGCCTCCCGTGGGATTTCCTTTTTCGTCATGTCCTTCAAGCGTGTACCAGAATACCTGACCCAGGGCGGTCGCGTCCGGTCCGAGCGTAGGCTGAACATTAGCCGGTAAAGTACCCGGAGAGAGACTGTTCATACGTTCAAGAACCCGTGACCGGGACCAGTAAAATTCGATATCCTCCTTAAAAATGATATAGATGGTTGAGAATCCGAACATGGAATAACTGCGGACCGTTTTCACGCCGGGGATACCGAGAAGCGATACCGTCAGAGGGTAGGTGATCTGGTCTTCCACATCCTGCGGAGAACGCCCCGGCCATTCAGTAAACACAATCTGCTGGTTTTCACCGATATCGGGAATCGCGTCCACAGCAACGGGATCACGCGGCAGACCGGTGATATTCCAGTCGAAGGGGGCAACCATAATACCCCAAACAATAATCATTATCAAAAACAGACTGACAACCAGTTTGTTCTCAAGACAAAAGCGGATAATTTTATCAACAGGATTGTAGTTTTCCATATCTCCTCAATTTCAGATTGCTCACCGGAAATCACCGGTGACGCCTGGATGAATTCATTTACTTATTCTTTGTTAAGTCTTCAATTTTTGAACCGCATTTAAACATTTCACTTCCAAAATAGGGATTCTCGGTGCCTTCCTTGTTTTGAATCCAGTCGGCGCCTTTATAGTCAAATGCCATAGGACAGTGGTAAACCAGCGCGGCCTGTTTCCCGCTGGTACCAAACTGCCGGGCTGTCTGAATAAGGGCGTTCGATAAAGTTTCAAAAGAGGCGCGCGCCGATTCGATCGTCCCGGATTTGCTGATTCCTTCCCCGCCTTTTTTGATAAATTTCAGATTATTCATCCAGGCCATGTGCGATTCGCCTTTGAGGAGTTTCATATCCACATCACTCAAACTTTTCAACAAATCATTCGCTGCTTTTTGCGCGCTTTCCTGATTGTCATGACTTAAGCCAAACTGGATATCGAAATAATTTGAGTAAACTCCGTCTAATTGAGTCAGGAACAGAGCAGATATTCCATCAAAACGTTGTATTTCTTCTGCCGCTTGTTTGTCTTCATTATTTTTCATCGGCGCAGTCGTTTTTTGAGAATTACCGCCGTGATCATGTCCGGTTTGGCGGGTGCCGCCTTCAGGATTCATCATACTGGGTTTGGCGACAATCTGGATGGCGCTGTCGATCTTAAACGCTCCGTTAACCACAACCATCTCCCCCTCATCGAGACCCTCTTTTACGATGTAATAATCTCCGGTCCGCGGTCCGAGCACAATTTCGCGTCCTTCATACATCCCGTCTTTATCGGGATTTGCGACATAAACAACCGCTCTTTTACCTGTAATAAGCGGCGCCGACGCGGGAATGATCAGGGGAGAAACCGGGAAGGCGGAGGCAGCCATGACCGGTTTTGATTTTATAACCGCGTGAACAAACATATCAGGCTTTAACCGGCCGTTGGAATTTTTCGCCTGAACACGAATTTTTATCGTCCGGCTTTTATCATTGAGAACGGGATCGATAAAAGATATTTTCCCTTTAAAAGTCTCTCCCGGCCAGGCTTCAGCGGTGAATTCGGCATCGTTTCCGACCGCCAGCCAGGAAAGATCACTCTCATAGGCGTCAAGAAGGACCCAGACCTGAGAAAGATCCGCGATCGTGTAGATCGGGCTTCCGGTATTGACATAAATTCCCTCGACGGCATTCTTATGAATCACCGTGCCGGTCAGCGGGGAGTAAATCGGTAAATGCTCGGCCGGGGTTCCGCTCTTTTCAATGGCGCTTATATGCTCATTTGTGAATCCCCACAAACGCAGCCGTTCCCGCACGGCGTTTAAAGTCTGAAGAGCCGTTTTTGATATCGCCTGAGAACCATTTTGGGACTGATCATATACTTTTAAGGATTGAATCAATTCCTGTTGTGTGGAAAGAAGTTCGGGACTATAGATATCGGCCAGCTTTTCGCCTTTGCGGACGGTGGTTCCTGTATAATCGGCGTACAGCCGGTCAATCCTTCCGGGAATGCGGGATGTGATATATCCAAGGCGCGTTTCGTCATATCCGATTTTACCGGTCAAACGGATATTGGCGCGGACGGTCTGCCGTTCGACACGGGCTAACTGAATCTCCGCGAGTTTTATGGCTTTTTCAGACAACCGAATTTCCCGGTATCCTTCATCGCCTCCGCTGTCATTGCTGACAGGGATGAGATCCATGCCGCAGATGGGGCATTGCCCCGGATTTGGCTGCTGAACCTGAGGATGCATCGAACATGTCCAGATCGTGTTCTTTTGGAGTGAATCTTCAGCATGATTATGTTCATCTGATGTTTTCGGAGCGCTGTTCAGCGAGTAACCGATGATGAACGCTAATAATATGAATGAGCTCCAAATAATCCGGGTTTTATTTTTTAAAAAGATTTCTTTAAATGACATGCCTTACTCCTTTGATTTTTGCTTCAATCATTTTCATTATCTGAACTCTGATTTGTGTGATCAGATGATTACCCTGATATCCAATTTCTTAATCATCCAAATCATTAAATCATTTTAATCCACCAGAGGCGGACACGTCCCGGTTCAGACCATTCTTAATTTTTTTTCTTTTATCTTTTTTCTCACTTTCCGCCTCTTCCCAAGCAAGCAGAAGATCCTTCCAGGATGACCTACGGGGAGTACGCGGAATTAAGTGCTTAAATCATGCTCATCATTTAATCATTTTAATCAAAGTTCAGACTAATTCTTACTTCCTACTTCTTACTTCCTACTTCTTTGTCTGAACTCTGATTTCCAATTTCTTAATTATATTAATCCACCAGAGGCGGACGCGTCACGGTTCAGACCATTCTTAATTTTTTTTCTTTTATCTTTTTTCTCACTTTCCGCCTCTTCCCAATCAAGCAGAAGATCCTTCCAGGATGACCTACGGGGAGTACGCGGAATTAAGTGCTTAAATCATGCTCATCATTTAATCATTTTAATCAAAGTTCAGACTAATTCTTACTTCCTACTTCTAACTTAGGGCACGAGCATCGTGCCCCTACTCTTAACTCTTAACTCTTTTCTCTTAACGCTCTTAAATCTTACTTCCTACTTCCTACTTCCTACTTCTTACTTCTTACTTCTTACTTCCTACTTCCTACTTCCTACTTCACCCCTTCTCCCGTCAAAAATTCAAGATCCGCGATGTTTTTATTATAGGCGGACAAAACATTTTCACGCGCCAGCTGATACTTGTAGACGGTCATCAGGTTATCGATCATTGAGGTATAATCGATGCGGTCGTTTGTGTAAGCTGAAATAGCCGATTCATAGGCCTGTCGGGATTGCGGTATCATCTGATTCTCATAGAGCTCCAGAAGCCTGTGATTTTTTTGAGAATCATCATACATGACTTTTATCTGATACAGAAGGTCATTCTTTGTGTCTTCATAATCGAATTTAGCGCTTTCATTCAGGGCGGCTGCCTCCTGAACTTTTTGACTTTGCTTTCGACGGGCGTAGATCGGTATGCTGAGGGAAACAGTTGCCGATAAAAAGTCGGGCCGATTCTCACGCTGCCCGTACATGGCGGCAAGGGAGATATCCGGCCAATATTCTCTTCTTTTTAACTTCTCCGCGACAGATGTTTTTTCAGTAGTCATATCTTTTATCTTTAACATGGGATTATTCTGAATCGAAAGTTCCATGATCTGATCCAGACTTTTATCGAATCTGCCGGTTATGAGCGTCTGAGGATTTTCAATCGGTCGATCGGGGGCGCGGTCTAATAAAATATTCAGCCGCGCTTTCAGTACCGATTCCTGCTGCTTCAGAATTTCAAGCATTTCATCCAGTTTTAGCAGTTCCAGCTGACTTTGCAGAAGATCCCGCTGGATACCCTTGCCCGACTGATATTTAATTGTTGCCACCTGAAGTACATTTTCCAAAAGCTGCCTGTTCTCATCTGTTATCTCAATGGCTTTTGAGATATAGTAGAGATCGTAATAGGTGTTTTTTACGAGCCTTATAATTTGCAGTTTGGATTCATCATAACGTTCCGCTCCAATCAGCGCGTCAATTTCAGCCATATCCTGTTTCATGTTCAACTTTCCCCAAAAGGGAATCATTTGCATCAGACCGATGGTTTTTTGAGTCATGGGTTCCTGATTGAAAGCATAAGTATCCGTAGGCAGGTTATTCAGGCCAAATGTTATTTCGGGATCCGGCAGACTGCCGGCGGGTCCGATGTTGAATTTCCGAGCATTAAGTTCATTTTTAACCCGGTTAATATCCGGATTCGCGTGCAGAGCCTCTTCAATCAATTGGTCAAGACTTGCCTGCGCCTGTATCTGGCCGGTGATGATCAGTAAAAAAATAAAAATCCTGAGAATCCGTTTGTAAATCATTGTATTTCCTTTTTTTCATCGGTTTTCTTTTTTCGGGTCAACAGATAAATAGCAAGAGCGATTGAACCCCACCAGAAGAACACAAAATTTCTGAGATAATGATTCAGCATAACAGAACCCATCCCGTGAGCATGATCCGCGCTGTGAATCCAACTTCCGGTGAGGTAGCCGAAAAGACAGGTGCTGTTATTGATTGAGACAGGGAAAAACATGATGACACCCGCCAATGCTGTGATAATCAGTAAATTTTTCATACTGATTACTATTTCAAGAATGATGCCAGTCATAATTCTTTGGATAACCCGAATGGCAAGTGTAATAAAAACATTTGATTAGCAATTTAAGGCAGAAATGGTTTTTAATAAGTATGCGCGGATTTGTAGAATATTGTACAATAAAACTGGAGAATAGTCATCAACTCACGGCGGATGTTCAAAACAGGTTAAAAATCACCGGCGGGGGAAGTGAAGCGGGTAATCGTGTTCATTTTATATTTAGCTTTTTTATCCGATAAATCAGAACATGGCGGGGGATTTTCAGGAATGATGCTGTTTTTGTCTGGTTATTATCGTTTCGTTTCAGCGCTTCGATGATGACCATTCTTTCAATTTCATCAAGAGCGATCCCATCATCGGTAAAAGGAATTGTAATGGAGTTTTCATCCGCGCGGTAACTTTTGGCGATAAATGGAATCTGTCCGGTTTGTATCTCTTTTCCCGGAAACAGGATTGAAAAGCGCTCCATCAGATTTTCGAGTTCTCTGATATTTCCGGGCCACTGATAATTGACAAGTCCTTTGATTGCCTGATCGGAAATGGTGATTTTTTTGGAAGGTTCCAAACCCTGGATGAAATGATGAATTAATAAGGGAATATCTTCCTTGCGTTCCCGTAAGGGAGGAATGGTAAGCGGGACAACATTCAATCTGAAAAACAGATCTTGCCGGAATTCGCCTCCGGCAACCATGTCATCCAGATTTCGGTGCGTTGCCGACAATATGCGTACATCTATTTTACGGGTCTGGGCATCTCCGATCCGTTGTATTTCCCTGTCCTGCAGTACTCGCAAAAGTTTTGACTGAAGATCAATATCAAGATCGCCAATCTCATCAAGGAAAAGTGTGCCGCGGTTGGCGGCTTCGAATTTGCCCATTGTATCTTTTATGGCCCCGGTAAACGCGCCTCTTACATGTCCAAACAACTCGCTCTCCATCAGATTATGAGGAATGGACGCGCAATTTACCGCGACAAATGGATGACCGCTCCGGGGACTTTTATTGTGTATAGCCCTGGCGACCAGTTCTTTTCCCGTGCCGCTTTCACCAAGTATAATCACATTGGCGTCACTGTTGGAAACTTTATCTACCATTTCAAAGACGGCTTTCATCCCCGGGCTTTGTCCTATCATGTTTTCCGGTGTGTATTTGTCGGAAAGGCGTTGTTTAAGATTCTCGTTCTCTGTGCTGATTTTTTTGATTTGCAGATTTTTATCGATTGAAAACTTAAGGGCTTCAAAACTGAATGGTTTTGTGATGTAGTCATCGGCGCCGAATTGAGTTGATTTTATGGCATTATCGATAGAGCCGTATGCGGTTATCACGATTATGGGGGTTCTTGTATCTGTAATACGGATTTTTTTTATAAGCTCCAGTCCGTCCATTCCGGGCATATTGAGATCGGTTAAAACCAGGTCAGCCGATTGAGAATGATATAAATTATAGGCGGATTCGCCGTCAGACGCGGTCAGCACATTGAACCCCGCGTCTTCCAGCTGATATTCGGTCACCCGTAGCAGATTCGTGTCGTCATCGGCAAGCAGAATGGTAAACTTCATGATGATATTTGTCCTGTAAATTTTTAGATCATTCCCGCGACTGTTCGGGTTTCCAGATGGGAAACCGGAGAAAGAAAGAGGCGCCTTCCGTCTGATTGTTAAACCAGACATTTCCTCCATGCTGAGTCATAATCCGTTTGACTATCGCGAGCCCGAGGCCGGTTCCGTCTTCTTTTGTTGAAAAGAACGGATCGAAAATATTTTCTTCAATCTCCTTTAATACTCCGGGACCCGAATCCGTAATTACCACGACCACATGATCATCTTCCATGTTTAGCAATATTTCACACTTGAGAGAGCCCCCATCAGACACGGCATAAATCGCGTTAAGCGCCACATTAAGCAGCGCCTGTTGGATTTGAACAGGATCGCCATGAACAAAAATCTGCTTTTCATCCGGGAATTCAGTGGTGAGACTGACATTACGTGAACCGGCTGATACGCGTACCAGGGCCATTGAATTAGAAACTAAGTCGATAAGATTTACCTTTATGTATGCTTTTTGATCTCTTTGGGTCAGACTCAGGTAATTCTCAACCACTTTGTCCAGACGTTTGATTTCGTCAAGCTGGATTTTGATAAATTCATATTCCGGTTCATTTTCGGATATCTTTTTTTGAAGGATTTCCGTGGCTCCCTGAATGCTTCCCAGCGGATTTCTCACTTCATGGGCAAGGCTCGCGGAGAGTTCTCCCAGAATAGAGAGACGATCGGCAAACCGTAATTCGTCTTCGAGTTGAATGATTTTTTCCGTGTTATTCTGTAAAAGGGAGTAGGCTTCCTGAAGTTCGCGCGCGCTTTTCTCTGCCGATCTTTTCTGATCGTTTTTTCTTTCTATGTAGGTGCCGATCATGTAGCCGACAATATTAAAGAATACAATTTCGATCATGTTGTCGAGATAGCGCGGATTTCTGCCGTACCATGAAAATAAAGCGTGTGGAAAATATAAAATGGTGACAGACGCGGCCGAATAAATCCCCCCTTTTTTCCCAAACCAATAACTGGCGAGGATAATCGGCAGATAGTACATTCTCCTGGAAATATCATGAAGATAAACAACCGCATGACTCATTGTATAATGCGCGGAGGTTATCAGAATAATAATCAGCGCGATAACGATAATTTTCTGTCTGTGGGAAAATTCTTTCATATTCCATCTGTTTTTAGACTATGCCCATTTTAATCATGTTTCCGGCTCAGGACAAGTATGAACCAATAAATATGATCTTTTAATCCTCGTGGGGAGCGCGCCTAAGCGCGCGCCCGGAGAAACAGCATAATTTCCATCCACCGCTGATAAATGGAACAAATCCGCTTGCCGTTTGGTTTACGCTCATTCGGAATATTTATATATTGATATTGCGATAGTGGTCTCATTATGTTATTATCGATCAGATAGAAATTTTGATCTAACCTATTCATTTATTAATGTCTTACAAAAACAAAGACAGTCAGGTCGGGTCACATGGAAAAAAGTAATAAAATCAGGCAGCCAGCCGTTGCCGGTTTGTTTTATTCAAAGCAAAAGAGCACGCTCGAACGTGAAGTGGCTGTATATCTGGAGAATTCACCCGCGGTCAAAGATGTGAATCAGATTTACGGATTGGTCGCGCCCCATGCGGGATACATGTATTCGGGTGGTGTAGCGGCAAGAGCGTACAGACAATTAGTGGATCGGGAATTTGATGTTGTTGTGGTCATCGCGCCGAGTCACAGAACATATTTTGAAGAAGTATCGGTTTACAATGGTTACGGGTACAGTACTCCGCTGGGTGATATTCCGGTTGACCGGAAATTAGCGTCCGAAATCGCGGAAATGCATTCTTCCATTATCTATTCGGATATTGGTCACGAGATCGATGAACACGCGCTGGAAGTCCAGCTTCCTTTTCTTCAGCAGGTTTTGGGTGAGTTTAAACTGGTTCCGGTTGTCATGGGAAATCAGGACATGGGGAATGTAAAGCTGCTCGCGGAAGCGCTAAGCAAAGTCCTGCAAGGCAAAAAAGCGCTTGTCGTGGCCAGTTCGGATCTTTCGCATTATCATCATTATGATCGCGCGGCCATGATTGACAATGTGGTGGTCGATAATATCAACGAATTCGACGCGGAAAAACTTAATGAGAACCTGCTCAGGAATTCCTGTGAAATGTGCGGCGGCGGACCGGTAATGGCGACCATGATGATTTGCAGGAATCTCGGCGCGAAATCATCAAAGGTGCTGATTTACAGGAACTCGGGTGATGTTACCGGCCAGAAATCTGAGGTGGTCGGATATTTGTCAGCGATATTCTATAGTTGAAAAATTCAAAATAGTGGTTGATTAAAAAGTGGAACCGTTGTTTGGATCCTTCTGACTAAATTTAATTCAGGCGGGATTTACACTAATTTTCTATATTACTTAACAATACAGTTCAAGTTAATTCTTTTGGAGGCCAAATGAAGAAGTCGTGGATTATTATCGGCGTTATAGTTTTAGTGGTAATTTTTCTTTTTACTTCGCTGAAAGGTTATTACAATAATTTTGTTACGCTGGAAGAAAACGTGAATCAAAAATGGGCACAGGTTGAAAATGTCTATCAGCGGCGGGCTGATTTGATCCCGAATCTTGTGGAAATCGTGAAAGGATACGCGAGTCATGAACGCGAGACCCTTGAAGCGGTTGTTAACGCCCGTTCAAAAGTTGGTGGTCAGATTAATATCGGTCCGGAAGTATTGAATAATCCACAGGCTTTTGCCCAGTTTCAGCAGGCGCAGGGGGCATTGACTTCAGCCTTACAGCGGTTGATGGTGGTAGTTGAACGATATCCCGATTTGAAGGCCGATCAGCGGTTCGCGGATCTGCAGACTCAGTTGGAAGGCACCGAAAATCGAATCTCGGTAGAGCGCGGCCGTTTTAATGAATCGGTTCAGGGCTACAATACATCCATTCGTAAATTCCCGGCGGTGATGTTGGCGGGAATGTTTGGTTTTCAGCAAAAAGTATATTTTCAGGCGGATGCGGGAAGCGAAAACGCGCCGAAAATTCAATTTTAACATATCATAAAAATGGATTATATGATGTTTCGAAATCTAAAATTATTGTTCTTTACCATATTTTTATTCAGCGGGCTTTTCGCGCAGGATGTGCTTCCGGAAAAGCCGCAGTCTTGGGTTAACGATTATGCCAATGTATTGTCAGCATCCGAGAAGCAGACATTGACCGGAATGCTTCAGGGACTCGAACAGCGTTCCTCTAACCAGATCTTCGTAGCGATTTTTGAGTCCATGCCGGAGAATACCTATCTGGAAGATTTTGCTTTAAAATTGTATGATAAATGGAAACCCGGCCTGGCTGAACAGGACAACGGGGTGATAATGGTCATTTTTATAAATGACAGGAAAGTCCGGATCGAGGTCGGCTATGGTCTTGAGGATGTTATCACAGATGCTCAGTCGGGGACGGTTATCCGTGATTATATGGCGCCGTATTTCAGACAGGGTGATTATTATCATGGTATCGAGGCCGCCCTTTCTGTTTTAATACCGGCCGCGGAAGGGAAATATCAGATCCCGGTCAAATCAAAAAATAAAAACAAAGGCGGGAATTTCACTTACTATATCATTTTATTCATTTTGGTGATGCTGATATCTAAATTTTTTGGCGGCGGCGGATCTACGGGATACGGATCACGGAGAAGAGGTTCCGGGTTTGGCGGACCTATCATTTTTGGCGGATTCGGTGGTGGTTCTTCCGGTGGAGGATTTGGCGGCGGCGGCGGAGGTTTCGGAGGCGGATTCGGAGGAATGTCCGGCGGCGGGGGCGCGAGCGGCAGCTGGTAATGCGGCAGTATGAATAAAGGTAAACACGGGATTAAAATATGAATGTGAAAAATTTTTTTACGAAAGAACAGAAAGAGAAAATCATTCAGGCCATCAAAGAAGCGGAAAATGAGACTTCGGGTGAAATTCGAATTCACCTTGAATCGGGATGCAAGGGTGACGCGCTTGAGCGGGCGGTAAAAGTCTTTCAAAAATTAAAGATGCATGAGACACAGTTACGAAACGGTACTTTAATTTATCTCGCGGTAAAAGATAAAAAATTTGCCATTTATGGTGATGAGGGAATTAATGAAATAGTAACGGAAAACTTTTGGAGAGATGTTAAAGATGAGATGCGTGAACATTTTTCAAAAGGACAATTCGCGGAAGGTATCGTTATCGGCACATTGAAGGTCGGTGAAAAATTAAAGGAATATTTTCCCTACCAGGATGATGATGTCAATGAGTTACCGGATGATATTTCAATCGGTGAATAAAATTAATCAGCAAATAAAGCGGTCAGAAACGGCCGCTTTTTTGTTTATAACTTATTTACCTCAGAGATTTAGGGATATCTCGAACTGTGGCTTTTATATCCAATATTTCAAACTGAAAAATTTTTCCGCGGTTTACCCCGGTTTTATCACAGAATAATTGATTCACGCGCATTTTTATTCTAATTTTGCTCGTGATTTTTATACTGAAAAAGTTCATTATATCAGGATTGTATGGATCAAATGGAAAAAATTCTTCTTGTAACGGGTGAAGTCTCAGGTGACCACCACGCCGCGGCGCTTATCAAAGAACTAAAGAAACTAAAATCCGGGCTTCAGATCTCCGGGATCGGTGGTGATATGCTGGAAAATGAAGGGATGCAGCTTCTTTTTCACGTTAAAGACATGGCATTCCTGGGAGTTGGTGAAGTCATTAGACATCTGCCGTTTATCAGGAAGGTGCATAGTACCTTAATTGACTGGGCGGAACGCGAACGTCCTGTTTGCGCTATTCTGATAGATTATCCGGGGTTCAACTTAAAAATCGCAAAATCATTAAAAAAATTAGGAATTCCCGTTATTTACTACATCAGTCCGCAATTATGGGCGTGGGGTAAGGGCAGAATCGATAAAATCCGAAAATATGTGGACCGGATGGTTGTACTTTTTCCGTTTGAACAAAAATTTTATGAACAGTATCAGATTGACGCGGAATATGTCGGTCATCCTTTAGTTGACAAACACTCCGCGTATATTCCGAATGAATCTAAAAAAATTGACGCGAATAATATTGTATTTGGTTTACTCCCGGGGAGCCGTAGGCAGGAAGTGGCTTCCCTTTTACCCAAAATGATTGAAACCGCGAGAATTTTGTATAAAAACAATCAGATTAAAACGGCAGAGATAGTAAAAGTGAAGCATCTGCCAAAGCAAATGTACGCCGATCATCTCGTGGAGACAGATACTTTTATAAAAATTGTTGAAGAACCGATTGAGCAATGTCTTCAGCGGTTTGATGCCGTGATCGTAGCGTCGGGGACAGCAACTTTAGAAACGGCTTACTATGGCGTGCCCATGCTGATCGTTTATCATGTAAATCCAATTACCTACTGGCTGGGACGCATGCTTGTTAAAATAGATTATATCGGTTTGGCGAATATCGTGGCCGAATCTCCGGTCGCGGTTGAATTGATTCAAAAGGATTTTACGCCGCAGAAGGCAGCGGAACATGTCGCGCAAATGCTGGATCAGGAACAAAATTCACAAATCCGCGAAACTCTCAAAGTCGTAAGAGATAAATTAGGGGAGCCCGGAGCATCTAAAAGGGCGGCTGAAGCGGTAGCTCATTTTTTGGATAATCATCATCCTTAATAAAATGATTATTCCCGGAAGAACTGAATCCGCCATTTAATCGGTTTATATGCGCATACCCTATGCGCCTGTTATTAAATCAATATAATTATCAGGAGAAAATATTTTTGGAAACAAAAAAAAGGCTGACAAATTCTCCCTTTGATATGGATCTCGTGACCGAGGAGTTTCGGATAAATGATCAGAAGGTTGTGATTGAGCGCGTCAAGAATCTCGATGATCTGGTTGATCAGGTGAGCGATGACCTTTTTAACGAGGATGAGCGGTTGCCCTATTGGGCGGAGCTTTGGCCATCCGCGATTGCCATCAGTCGTTTTATTGCCGCTCATCCCGCGTTGATCAGCACCAAATCGGTTTTGGAATTAGGATGTGGTCTGGGATTATCCTCTCTCTTTATCGCGTTGCAGAATCCCGCTTCACTGTTGTTGACGGATTATGAACAACCGGCATTGGAAATGTCCCTTCGAAATTTTAAGTTAAATAAATTATCTTTACCGGAAACGAGAATTCTCGATTGGCGGCAACCGGAACTTGACCGGCTGTTTGATGTGATCATAGCATCCGATATTCTTTATGAGAAAAGATTTTTTCATCCGGTTATCAGTCTTCTGGGAAAGTTCCTTGAGCCGGGAGGCCTTATAATTATCGCCGAACCGAACCGCAATATCGCGAAAGAATTTTTTAAAATGCTGCGGGAAGCCGGTTATGTTTATGATGAAATCAGGGATTCGGTGCGGCAGGGGAATCAACAGATAGCGGTATCCATATATATGATTAAAAAAGACTGACGGGATAGTCGTATGTTTCGTCTCTTGCCATCAGAAGTCGATATTGTGCGCGGCTGGAGCGAGAACGCGCTGAAAAAACATGGCATTCCCATGCCGCAAGAAGAGGCTCTCCTGAAAAGGATCAGTCACCCTGTCACAGGCGCCGGATTGGTTTTGGGAAGGGTGGAACTAGAATTGGCGCTGGACTGGGCGGAACAAAATATCAGAAGCCATTATGGCCCGGCACAATTTATACTCGAGCCTGAAGAATTGCTGATAAAGAAAATTAAAGATTTTCTCGAAAGATAATTTTTTAATCCAACTATGCGGGATCATAAGTATATGGCTAATACCCGGAATAAAATGCAAGCGGATCCCAATTCGCTGATATATAAACTTATACCGATTGAAGGTATGACTTGCGCGACCTGTGTGGCTCGTGTGGAGAAGGGGCTGTCCGTTCTTCCCGGCGCGTCCTCGGTAAATGTAAATTTTGCGACCGAGCAGGCGGCGGTCGGGTTTAAACCGAATGCACTTTCAACACTGGATTTGATCGAAAGTGTGGAAAAATCAGGTTATAAGGTCAAGAAGAATAAAGAGATCATTTCGGCCCCCGGGTTGCAGGACCCTTCGGTGGCGGCAAAAATAGAAGAATTTGTCGGTACTATGTTCGGCGTTCTGGATGTCACCGCGAATACCGCGAATGAAACCATCACCCTTAGTTTTATTCCGGGAGCGATTGATCTGACCGCGGCCGGGAAAATTCTGTCGGATAAATTCGGTTTAAACATTACTAGCGGGCAAGGGAAATCCGAGATCGAGAATATCCTTGTTGATAACCAGTCCCTAAAAGCCCGAAGAACACTTATTAAATTTGCTCTTGCCGCGCTCCTCTCGGCGGTTGTCTTTGTGCTTACCATGCCGGAGCTATTCCCCTTTGTCACGACAGTCAAATCAAATGTCAGACTTTATATTTCACTTGTCTTAACATCGATTGTACTTTTCGGAGCGGGAAGGCAATTTTTTACGGGATTCTGGAAGGCTCTAAAGGCCGGCACGGCGGATATGAATTCACTGATCGCGATCGGTTCGGGAACCGCGTTCTTTTACAGCGCGTTTCTGACTTTGTTTCCCGGGGTTGAAACCCATCATGTTTATTATGACACGGCGGCTATGATTACTGCATTCATTCTCCTTGGGAGGTATCTTGAGGCTAAAGCCAAAGGACAGACAGGCGCGTCGATCAAAAATCTGGCATCCCTTCAACCCAAAATAGCCCTGCAGGTTACAAATTCAGAAATAAACGAGATACCCAGCGCTCAACTGAGCGCGGGAATGGTTTGTCTTGTAAGAACCGGTGAACATATCCCGGCGGATGGTATCCTGCTCGATGAGAATGCCGGAATTGATGAATCCATGCTTACGGGTGAAAGTCTGCCAGTCGATAAAACCAGTGGCGATCTACTGCTCGGTGGCACGGTGAATATGGATTCGCCTTTTAAAATGAGAATACTCAAAACGGGAATGGACACCGCGCTCGGGCAAATTATCAAGCTCGTAAGGGAAGCGCAGGGAAGTAAACCGCCGATTCAAAAACTGGCGGACAGAATCGCTTCGATTTTTGTACCGGTTGTTTTAATTTTAGCGGCTTTAACTTTTTTAGTGTGGTATCTTACCGGTCATACTTTTTCAGTATCAATGGTTAATTTTATAGCCGTTGTGGTAGTCGCCTGTCCCTGCGCCTTAGGACTGGCCACCCCTACTGCAATTATGGTCGCATCCGGCCGCGGCGCCCGCGAAGGTGTTCTGATAAAAAATGCCCGAAGTCAGGAAATCTTCCATAAAATTGATGATATCTTACTGGATAAAACGGGAACCATCACTTCGGGGAAAATGAAAATCGCGCAGACATCATCTTTTAATTACGATGAAAACAAGGTGTTGATGTATGCCGCCTCGGTGGAAAGTCAATCCAATCATCCTATCGCGAAAGCAATATTGGATGAAATGATCAGCCGTGACCTGGAGCTTCAGGAAGCTCTTAATGTTAAAACAAAACCGGGTTTTGGCATGGAAGGTGATGTGGATGGAAAACATATTTACATCGGAAACGCCGCATTCATCCGGAGAAAAAAAATAGCGATTGAAGAAAACATTCTGGAACAGTTGAATCACATATCTAAAAAAATGTGGACACCGGTATTTGTGGCCATCGATGAAAAAATGGCGGGTCTGCTCGCGGTGGCCGATCAGGTGAAAGAGGAAGCTCCTGAGATCATCAAATTTTTTACAACAAGAAACATCCATGTCAGCATGGTAACCGGGGACAATGAAAGAACCGCGAAAGCGGTAGCCGATGAAGCCGGAATTGATACGGTTTATGCCGAGCGGACACCGGAAAGAAAAGAGGATATCATCAAATCGTTGCAGGAGAAAGGCCGTAAGGTGGCGATGGTCGGAGACGGGATCAATGATGCTGTCGCTCTTACGCGAGCGGATGTGGGAATCGCCATTGGTACAGGCACCGACGTAGCGATTGAATCGGCTGATATCATAATGATGAAAGGTGATTTGACGGCCCTCTCCACGGCTTTCAGGCTTTCCGCGAAAACAGTCCGCGTTATAAAAGAAAATCTATTCTGGGCGTTTGCCTACAATGTAATCATGATTCCGGTTGCCGCAGGCGCTCTTTATCCACTGTGGGGAATAATGTTTAATCCCGTATTTGCCGCGCTCGCTATGGCGATGAGCTCGGTTTCAGTGGTGACAAACAGTCTCCGGCTGAAGAGAATTAGGTTATAACAACCCGAAGAAGCCGGATGATCAGAGAATGTAAATCCGTTGCAAATTGGCAGTGAACTCGTTATTTTACGTAAAGTTGATAATAAAATTGCATAAAGAAGATTCGGATGATTAAGCCACATTTGCTAGTTATTGATGATGATCAGTCCCACCGCGAAGGTATGGTTATACTGCTTGAAGATCAGAATTATCGTGTCGATCAGGCGGATGGCGCCGCGGCTGCAATGGATTTAATCAGAAAGTACAGTTATGATCTGATTGTTACTGATTACAAGATGCAGGAGATCGACGGACTTGAACTGCTCAAAATGATAAACGATTTTGATCCGCTTTTACGGGTGATTATGGTTACCGGTTACAGCTCGATCGAGCATGCCGTCGAAGCCATTCATCTCGGCGCGCTGGATTATATTCCTAAGCCTGTTGATCCCGTAAAATTAAAAGAAGTTGTTCATCGCGCGCTACGTGTTCCGGGTATAGATTCCGCTAAGGAGAGCGGCGGTGTTATTCCGGACAGATACATTCATTTTGGGGAAATTATAGGAAAATCCCGCGGGATTAAAAATGTCGTAAAAAAAATAAACGAAATAGCCGATATTGATGTCCCGGTTTTAATTATCGGAGAGAGCGGTACCGGTAAGGAGCTTGTCGCGAGAGCAATTCATAACGCGTCAAAAAGAAACCCAAATTCGTTCATAGCGGTGAATACGGGCGCCATCCCGAAAGATCTTATCAGCTCGGAATTATTCGGCCATGAAAAAGGCGCTTTTACAGGCGCGATTGAGTCAAAAAAGGGAAAGTTTGAAGAAGCAAGCAACGGCACACTTTTTCTGGATGAGATCAGTTCCATGAGTGAGCAGGTGCAAATCTCACTGCTCCGGGTACTGGAAAGCCAAAAAATTGACAGGGTGGGAGGAAACCGGGAAATACCGGTGGATGTGAGAATCGTTGCCGCGACAAATGAAAACCCGGTTGATCTGATTGATGAGGGCAGGCTGCGAGACGATCTTTACTACCGTTTGAATGTTTACGGTATTGAATTACCTCCACTGAGAGAGCGACCGGAAGATATTCTGCTTATCGCAAATTATTATATTCAGCGGTTCAATAATGAATACGATAAAAATATTAAAGGAATTGACAAAGACGCGGAAGAATTACTTACCGACTACAGTTGGCCGGGAAACATTCGTGAACTTAGAAATATCATTCTGAGGGCGATGATATCCGCGAAAGACAGAATAAGGAAAAAAGATCTGCCCGCGATGATCATCAAAGGTATGGCGCCCGGGCAGGAGATCAGATTTCCGGCCGGTACTCCGCTTCCTGAAATTGAACGCGCATCCATCATCAAAACCCTTAAAATGGCCAAAGGCAATAAATTAAAAGCGGCTGAAATGCTGGGCATCAGCCGGCGATCATTATACAATAAATTGGAAGACTATAGCATCAAAGATGAAGAATTCAGGTAGTCCTTCACCAGACTCAAATTATTTACATGAACTTTTCTTTTCGAAAGAAAAACTCGTTTCACATTTAACAATGCGGCTGGATCGTCATGAGACAAAAGAGTATATCTATAAAAATACAGAATCAGTGGATGCAGCTGTATTAATACCTGTTTATTTTAAGGATGGCGAAGCACATCTTTTGTTTACAAAACGAACTGAAAATCTGGAACATCACAAGGGACAGATTTCGTTTCCCGGCGGCAGAAAAGATGAGACGGATAAGGATCTTCTCGAAACCGCGTTAAGAGAAACGGAGGAAGAGATAGGTATCCGAAAGAATGATATATCTGTACTCGGACAAACCGATATTTTTCTCACGAATACACATTTCCTGGTCACCCCCTATGTCGGTATATTTGATTATCCATACTCATTTACCGTGAATAAAGCAGAAATTGACCGGCTAATTCATGTTCCTTTGAGCTTTTTGGTACGTGATGATGTTTTTGAAGTGAGAGCCTATAGTAAGAATGGTTATACCTGGCGCTTACATTATTATCATGCCGGAAGTGATGTCATTTGGGGAGTAACGGGATTCCTGCTAAGCAATTTTCTTTCAATCGCGTTCGGTTTTCAGCGGAATCACTTTGGAACGCCCATATTAGATGTACCGTCAGGCGAAAAGTAATGGTTATCCCGGGCAAATCCGGATATTCCCAACGATAGCCGAAAAATAGCCGCTGTATTATTAATGTTACCGGCAAATAGCTTGAACCAAAGAGTAAAGATCATTACCTTTCTCTTCCGGGGAAAACACTGTTTTCCGGCAAATTTGCTGATTGATTAACATATCCCGGATAAATCATCTTGAAAAGAAGGTTACCATGACAGCAGGAATAGCTGATGATCATGTTTACATGCGGCGGTGCCTTGAATTGGCGTGCCGTGGTAAGGGTGAAGTAAGTCCGAATCCGCTGGTCGGCGCCGTCATTGTCAAAAATGGAAAGATCATCGCGGAAGGATGGCACGAGCATTACGGAAGCGCGCACGCGGAACTGAACGCGATTCAGAACGCGATCGAATCCGTTGAGGGGGCGACACTCTATTGCAACCTTGAGCCGTGTTGTCATACTGAAAAACAAACCCCACCCTGTACACCCCTAATTATCTCGCACAAATTAAAAAGGGTTGTGATAAGCAATCCCGATCCAAATCCTATGGTTTCCGGGAAGGGAGTGAAACAATTATCTGATGCAGGAATTGAAGTGACAACCGGTGTACTACGGAAGCAAGGCGAGTATCTCAACCGTTTTTTCTTCAAATATATTCAAACCGGAATGCCATATGTAACAATGAAAATCGCGCAAACACTGGACGGGAAAATTGCCGAGCGCAGAGGAACAATGACATGGCTGACGGGTAATGAAGCCGTCGAATATGTTCACAGACAGCGGGCCGGCTATGACGCGGTGATGATCGGCGCGGGCACCGTAAGCTCTGACAATCCGCAGCTGACGGTAAGAAAGGTTCAGGGGCGGAATCCATACAGAATAATCATCGACGGGCGTCTGAGCAGCCCGCCGGATTCTAAAATATTTAATGATGAGGGAAAGGAAGGTACCTGGGTTTTTACGGCGGAAGACAGCGATGTTCAAAAAATTCGATCTCTTGAAAATAGAGGAATTAGTATTTTCAGGATACCGTCGGACCGAAAATTCCATCTTGATCTTAACCGGATTCTTAAAATCCTGGGCACGGAAAAAATTATTTCGGTATTGGTTGAAGGCGGACAGGAATTATTCAGTTCATTCATAAGTAATAATCATCTGGATGAATTAATCATATTGCAGGCGCCGGTTTTGTTTGGACGAGGATTATCCGCCTTTGATGTTGATACACGGACGGAATTTGAACTGCGATCGATCGAAAAATTAGGTAATGATATTAAGATAGAATTAAAAAAGAAGTCGGATTGACATTTTTTTAAGTGAAATGATAGTCTTAAATTAATAAATTATAGCCATGTTCACAGGAATCATAGAAGAAATCGGAAAAATTACCGGAATTGAACCGATAGCCGGTGGTAAACGCGTTAAAATTTCAGCGAAGTCAATTATGAACGATGTTAAAATTGACGATTCGGTCGCTGTGAACGGCGTTTGCCTTACCGTTACCGCTTGTGACACGGAAAGTTTCCGTGTTGACGCGGTTGGCGATACATTAAAAAAAACCACCTTTTCTAAATTACGGCAAGGAACTTTAGTAAATCTTGAACGGGCTGTAAGGCTGATGGACAGGCTTGGCGGGCATCTGGTTCAGGGGCATGTGAACGGTGTGGCGACGATAACTCAAATAAACAAACTGGGAGAAAATTATTTCCTGGAGGTGGATGTCCCGAAGGAATTAACTAAATATCTGATTTCGGAAGGATCCATTGCCATCGATGGTATCAGTTTGACTATTGCCAGATTGAATGATTCAAGAGTCGGTGTCTCAGTCATACCTCACACCTGGTCGAATACTCATTTGAAATTCAGGGATATCGGTGATCAGGTAAATATTGAAACGGATGTTATCGCTAAATATGTTGAAAATTTAATGATTTCAAAAAAATCACAATCCGGAGATTCGGTTTTTTCGGATGAATGGTTCAAAAAGTTAGGGTATTAACAATGTCAGATAAAAAGATAAATGAAAAGGGTGTATCTTTTAGTTCGATTGATGAAGCCCTTGAGGATATTCGGAATGGCAGGATGGTCGTTGTCGTTGATGACGCGGATCGTGAAAATGAAGGCGATCTGATTATGGCGTCAGAATTGATTCGTCCCGAAGATGTCAATTTTATCACACGTGAGGCGCGCGGGATGCTTTGTGTAGCGATTACCGATCAGCGGGCGCGTGATTTACGGCTGGATTATATGGTTGAGGAGAATACCGCCCTCCATGAAACACCGTTTGCGGTGACCATCGATTATAAGCATGGTACCACAACCGGAATTTCTGCGTTTGACCGCTCCAGTACAATTAGAGCGGCCATTGACCCGGCAACAAAACCTGAAGATCTGGCTCGTCCCGGACACATTTTCCCCTTAATTGCTAAACAGGGGGGCGTACTCAGAAGAGCCGGGCATACAGAAGCGGCGGTTGATCTTGCCCGAATGGCCGGTCTGAAACCATCGGGCGTCCTCTGTGAGATAATGGATGAAGACGGCAGTATGGCTCGTGTGACACAACTGAAAAAATTCATCAAAAAGCATAAATTGAAAATGATAACCATCGCGGATCTGATTGAGTACAGGGGACAGAGAGAAAAACTTGTTCAGCGACGGGTGGTGGTGGATATGCCGACGCGTTACGGCAAGTTTAAATTATACCTTTTTGAAAATATTCTTGATCTGAACGAGCACCATGTCGCTCTCGTCAAAGGTGATGTATCAAACGGAGATCCTGTACTCGTGCGCGTACACTCAGAATGTCTTACCGGTGATGTTTTTGGTTCAAGACGTTGTGATTGCGGTGATCAGCTCGCGACTGCTTTGAAAATTGTCGAAAAGGAAGGCAGAGGCGTTGTTCTGTATATGCGTCAGGAAGGGCGCGGGATCGGATTGGTGAATAAACTGCTGGCGTACGCGCTTCAGGAGGAGGGCAAAGATACCGTTGAGGCAAATGAGATGCTTGGCTTTAAAGCCGATTTAAGAGATTATGGTATCGGAGCTCAAATATTGAAGGATTTGGGATTGTCAAAAATCAGGCTTATGACGAATAACCCGAAAAAGATTGTCGGTCTTAAAGGATATGATCTTGAAATTGTGGAACGGGTGCCGATAGAAATTTGTCCCAATGAAGTCAACGAACGATATTTAAAAACAAAAAGAGATAAAATGGGGCATCTGTTTTTATCAAAAAAATGACCTGTTTTTGAAATTCAAATTGAAGTGAACTAGGAGGTACAATGGCCAAACTAATAGAAGGCCATCTTTCGGCAAAAGGAAAAAAGTTTGCGTTGGTGGTCGGTCGGTTCAATGAATTTATTTCAAACAAATTACTCTCCGGAGCGACGGATTGCCTGATTCGTCATGGAGGACTGGATAATGATCTCACCGTTGTCTGGGTGCCCGGATCTTTTGAGATACCGGTTATCGCCAAACGTTTGGCTGAATCGGATAAGTATGACGGTGTCATTTGTCTTGGGGCGGTAATTCGCGGCGCGACGCCTCATTTTGATTATGTTTCAGCTGAAGTATCCAAGGGAATCGCAAGTGTCTCGCTTGAAACGGGAAAGCCGGTTATCTTTGGTATTATTACATCAGATTCTATTGAACAGGCAATCGAAAGAGCAGGCACAAAGGCGGGTAATAAAGGTTGGGATGCCGCATTAACGGCAATTGAGATGGTTGACCTTATGGGAAAATTATAATCGTTTCCGGAGAAGGTGAATGAAGTATGTAAGTCTGTTTTTTCTACTCATAACCGTGTCGTGGGCGGCTGATTTGCGCGATTGGGAAACGATTACCAATATGAATGATGTGCGTGATCTTGTCGAGGATCATGAAACAGTGTGGGTTGCGACGACGGGTGGGGTGTATTCTTACGGTAAAACGGACAATCAAATCAGGCGCTTCACAAATGTTGATGGGATGTATTCCATTGACATGAGGGCGATTGCACTGGATAATTATGGAAATGTAGTCACCGGAGGTGAGGACGGAGTAATTCAGATCTATAGTCAATCATCAGATCAATGGTCACAGCTTTTCCAGATTAGCGGAAACGAAATTTCTGACATTTTGACCAATGAGGATACTCTTTGGGTCGCCGCGGGAAAAAGTGTCTCCGTTTTTTTGTGGAATGGAGATATTTACAAATATAAAGATTCCTTTATCAATTTTCCCATACTTCCCGGCAAAACGACATCCCTGCAAATTTATTCCGGCCGCATCTGGCTCGGAACGGAAACGGGACTGCTGACCGCACCATCAGATTTCTCAAAAAATACCATAAATGACCCGGCATTGTGGAAAGTATATAATACATCGAACGGCTTACAATCTGATTATATTTACGAAATGATTGTTCATAATAACAAAATATGGATTGGCACAGGCGCCGGGCTTGTTTCGTTGGATACTTCCATGCAGCTCCATAATGAAACTGCCTGGGGTAATGATGCCGTTCATACACTTACCAAATCTGATCAGAATATCTTCGCGTCCTATTTTGGCAGTTATTATTCGTATTCAGAAGAAAACGGCAGACAATTTGCCGGCAGTTTCCTGAATGTTATTTCAGCCATGCAAATGGATTCATCAGGTATCATCCGGATCGGGCTTCGATTCGGAGGCTTTTTTAGCGCCGGTTGGAATAAACCGCTTTTACTGGATGGCCCTGTGAGTAACGCGCTCCGTTATGTGATTACTGACAGCCGCGGTAAAATCTGGGTCAGTACCGGTAAGTTCAAGTTGCAGAGCGGTGATGGGTTTTCTTTTAATGACGGGGGTAGCTGGACAAACGTGGATTTTACCGGTTCGGAACTCGGGAGACTGGGGAACACGGATGTGATATATGAAGATCAATACGACAATATTTGGACCGGCACCTGGGGTGGCGGAGTTGCCGTCATGAGAAATGAAGAATTAAAGTTTTTTAATGATTACTATACGGATGGATTTGTTAAAATCACTACCGGTGACAGCATTTATGAGTTGAGTATTCAACCCATTCCGGATGAACATCGCGGTTTTTTTAGTCCTGCGCCGGTTAGCGCTTCAGATTACCAGGTGATTACCGCCATCAAGGAAGATCTGTCCGGGAATCTGTGGTTTGGAAACTATTTTGCATCCAATGGCAATATTATGGCTGTAGCGCCGTACAACGCTGATGGATTTATCGACCTTAACAAGGAAAACTGGACCTACTTTGGAGCCGATGATGGCATTATTGCCGATGAGCAGGGCATATCCTGTATCGAGTTTGATGATTTCGGCAGGGTTTGGTTTGGAACTTTAAATAATGGCGCCTACGTACTGGATTACAATAATACCCTGAGAAACAAGAACGATGACCGATTGTATAAACTAAATATTGAAAATAATTTATACAGTAATACCGTATTGTCCATTGCGACGGATAAGGACGGAATCGTCTGGATCGGTACTACCGCCGGTCTAAATTCGTTTGATGGTGTTAATGTTTACAGGCATGTGGGGGATCTGGAAGGACTGAGCGGGCCGCTTGAAAATAGAATAAATTATATATTTGTGGACACATACAATAATAAATGGTTCGCGACACAAGGTGGATTGAGTATTCTGAAAGACGGACGGAGCGCCTGGGATTCCTTCGCCTGGGTCGGATATACAACTTTGAACAGTGGCCTGGTCAACAATGATGTTCACGGAGTGTATGTTGACCCCGTCGATTCCAGGGCGGTCATCGCGACAGAACATGGATTGTCCGTGTTTCGGGGCAGTTTTGCTGAAATACAGAATAACTATGACCGTATGAATGCCGGGCCAAATCCTTTTGTGATTGACGGAAGCAACCGGAACTTTGTAATAACAGAACTGAAGTTCAGCTCCACTGTGAAAATCTATAATTTGAACGGAATAATGGTTCGTGAGTTGACCAGTCAAAACAATCAGGTTTTTGGCAGCAGAGCAACCTGGGACGGAAAAGACGAAAATGGAGATCCTGTTGCTTCAGGTATATATTTCTATTTAGCTTACCATGAAGACGGAACATCCGCATCAGGTAAGATAGCGGTAATAAGAAAATAAACTATGGTTAAAAATCTTTATATTAAAAATTTTGCTCTGGTTGATGAAGCCGAAGTCTCCTTCAAATCGGGCTTGAACATCATTACCGGTGAGACAGGTGCCGGAAAGTCGATTTTGGTCAACGCGCTGGGCCAGTTATGTGGTGACCGCAGCAGTTCCGATTTGATTCGATCCGGTGAAAAAAAGGCCATCATAGAAGCAGAAATTGACGTTGATTCAGCCGCCGATTTATCAGATTTGATCAGTGATTTTGATTCGGATGACAATCACAGATCCACTTTTATTTTAAGAAAAGAGATAAATGTAAACGGGAGCGCGCGAATCTTCCTTAACGATACTCCTATTACATTAGGCAGATTGAACGAGCTAAGTTCCCGCCTTATTGATCTTCACGGCCAGCATCAGCATCAGCGACTGCTGCATCCCGAGAATCATATTGTTTATCTGGATGATTTTGGCGGGCTTGATCCCCTGCTTGGAATTTTTAAAAATTATTTGCATGAATATAAAAATGCTGTCTCGGAACGTGATGATTTGACAGCTCAAAAAGCAAGTTCAGTTCAGATGCAGGATATGTACCGGTATCAGCTGGATGAATTAAGAAAAGCAGAGCTCGATGCCGATGAAATTGAGAATATTCGCACGGAATTAAAGATCTTGAGCCACGTGGAAGATCTGCATCAGTACGGAAGCGTGGTGAATGACGCGCTTTATGATGGCGAAAGGAATGCCGGTCATTTAATCGTTCAGGCCGAAGAGAATCTCAAAAAAATTGCAAAGTTGGATCCTCAATTCGAAAATATCCTTGAATCCCTGACAAATGCAAGGGTAGCGATCGAAGAGATCGGCCGTTTTAGCGCCCAGTATATCGCCGGTCTAGAATTCGATCCCGACCGGGCCGAGTTCATAAGACAGAGAATTGCTCAACTGGAATTTTTATTGAAGAAATATGGAAAAATTAATGTTCAGGAATTAATTGAACATCGTGAAGAAATAGCGGAGCTCTTGAAAAAGGTCGATCACTTTGATGAAGAATTGGCTGAATGTGAACGCAGGATTCTAAAATTGAAGGAAGTATTGATAGAGAAAGGGCTTCTCATCAGTCACAACAGAAAAATGAAATCCGCGGATCTGGAAAATCAGATTACGGGTATATTGACAGAAATCGGTATGCCGCAGGCGCGTTTTCGTGTTCATCAAATTTTCCATGAACATCCCGAGGGACAGTTTATGGTTGAAGGTAAGCGCCTCGCTATTACTTCACGCGGATTTGATCAGGTATTATTTGAGATTGCGTCAAACGCGGGGGAAGATTTTAAGCCGCTTCACAAAATCGCGTCAGGCGGTGAAATCTCAAGAATCATGCTGGCTCTGAAAACGATACTTGCCGAGAAGGATCAGCTTCCGATTTTAATTTTTGATGAAATTGATAACGGTATATCGGGGAAAATTGCTCAGATTGTCGGAAAAAAAATGACCGAACTGGCAAAATTCCATCAAATCCTGTGTGTAACACATCTCCCTCAGATCGCGGCGTTTGCTGATTCACATTATAAAGTAGCAAAATCGGTTGAGGGTAACAGGACCTTTGTTGGTATCAGTTTACTGAGCGAAGACAGCCGGGAAAAAGAGATCGCGAATCTGCTTGGCGGGGAGATTATATCTAATCACGCGCTTGAAAATGCCAGACATTTGATCAATGAGGCAAGAAATTATAAATAACACCGTGAATAATTTTATCCTAAAATCAGGGTGAATAAGTTTAAAATCTTGATTTTATGAGGTTTGGGCTTTAATTTCTACTATATTTGCTAAAATAAGCCATTTAAAGGAGGGTGCATGAATACATATAAATCAGAGGAAAGAAACTGGTTTTTTGACAGTGACCGTAATGCACGTTTCTTTATTAAGCTATTTAAATCAAAAAAACATCTCAAACACCGCCCCGGCGCTCTGCCTCCGGATGAGGTTAGAGAACTTGTTGAGAAGATCGGCAGAAACAAAAAAGTTAACATCAGAAGAGTTGAATACGATGGGACTCCTGAAGAATCTCCGATTACGGTTCAGATTCTGGATATTCGGAATGAGTACTTTACGGGCAGGGTTGTCAACGTCGAACGAAGTATAAAGCAAGATATGGATAATCGGCTCATCTACCTGAAGGGCGGAGGCGGCACCATAGATTTTCAATATAAAGACGGCGATATCATGAGTATCGAGGAGGATCTCGACGAGCTTATAATCGATGAGAAGAAAAACGTTGATGAATTATTGCAAATTCTTGATGCACTGGATTTAAACGAATCCATTTTAATAAGTTATTACGATAAAGAAAAAGCGGGTGTCATCAATGGTATGGGTAAATTAGTATCAAAGGATGTTGAGCATAAAAATTTCAAAGTTGAACTGACATTAATCAATGATATAGAACTTGATAAGGTCAAAGTGGTTTCACTAGACCTTGAAACTGATTCGGTTTTGGACCTGGAAGTGGTAATCTAATATCTGATGAGTCGACCTTGTTAATTTGACGTGATGAAGTTTTTGCTATCCGCCTCCATTATCACCGCCGATATCCCGGAAGTAGAATGGGATACCTTTGTCCTGGTAAGAAATTTAATTGTTTTTGTTACATTCTGTCGATAATTGCATCAAAACATTACGGGTATCCGTACATATTATTTTAATTTTCAAATTTAGGATCGTAAGGAGAAACAAATGGTAAATAAAGATATGGTTGTTGAAACTCTTAAAGAGATTAAATATCCGGGATTCAGCAGAGATATTGTGTCTTTTGGGATTATTAACGCGGTTGAAATTAAAGATAACCTGATCACGATTAAATTACTTATAAAATCAAAGGATACAACGGTAGGTCAGGAAATTGAATCTGAGATTAAGAAGGTTTTTTCCGATAAATATAAAGACCATTCGGTTACTGTTCTTCTGGAAAGCCAGGAACCGCCTCAATTTCATACTTCCCCGCAGCAAAAATCAACGTTCCTGACATCCGTAAAGTATAAAGTAGCAGTCGCCAGCGGTAAGGGTGGAGTCGGGAAATCAACGGTGGCGGTGAATCTGGCTGTTGCTCTTGCCAAAGAAGGTTTATCGGTCGGCTTACTTGACGCGGACATCTACGGTCCGAGCATCCCGCTCATGTTCGGGGTGGAAGAGCAGCCATACTATGACGGAACTAAGATTTATCCAATCGAGAAGTTTGGTGTTCATTTGATGTCGCTTGGCTTCTTAGTGGATAATAATGATGCTGTTATCTGGCGAGGCGCGCTGGTTCACCGAGCACTTCAGCAGCTAATGAATGATGTTGCCTGGCCGGAGCTGGATATAATGTTATTCGATATGCCTCCCGGAACGGGCGATGCGCAATTAACCCTTTCTCAGTCCGTCGCGCTCGATGGGGCAGTAATCGTATCAACGCCTCAGGATGTCGCATTGCTTGATGCTGTTAAGGGCGTGCAAATGTTCAGGAAAGTGAATGTGCCGATCCTCGGAATCATCGAAAATATGAGTTATTTTGTGTGTTCCAATTGTGGGGAAAGGACTGAAATCTTTTCTTATGGCGGTGTGAAAAAGGAATGTGAAAAACTCGACACTCCATTGTTGGGAGAAATACCAATAGATGCGGCTATCCGCGCCGGGGGGGATCAGGGTGTGCCCATCGTCGCGGGCGATAGCGAAAGTCCGCAGACAAAGGCGTTTGTAGATATCGCCAGGAATGTAAAAAAACAATTATTAAGCAAATAGAAGGTAAAAAATCCCTTGTATGTTTAGGTGGTGGGGATAATATCCCCACTTTTTAATTTCTTCTTACCTCGTTTGTCTCTGGCATAATTCGTTAATAATCAATATATTGAGTCGTTTTTAATGTGGTGTGCCATATTTGGCACATTCGTTGCAATATTACTCATATGAAATTATTTTAATATTCAGTGAAACGAGAGAGATTTATGCGAATTAAAATCACGTTCAAGAACAAGCGGGCCAGAACCTTTTTGCCAATTAATACAAACTACTATCTTGTAAAACTGATAAATCAGCTCACATATGAGTATCGCCGGTACCTAAACTCTTTGCTGCCGGGGATCGATGGAGTGCATGCAAAATTCGATATGTATACCTTCTCACAGTTAATCATACCGGAACGCGAGATTAAGGATTTTCAGATCGGCATTTTGTCAAGTGAATTTTACTGGTACATTTCTTCGCCATACTATCAATTTCTTGGGCTCATCGCCAAAGAATTAAGGGACAGAGGAAAAATTAAAATTAAAAACGCCTGGTTTGATGTCGGGGGAATTGAATTCATACCTTCGCCCGAATTTAAGGAAGCGGAAGCGCAATTTACATGCATGTCGCCGGTAGCGGTATATCGACAGCGCTTTAACAAAAGGCACAGGGCAATGTATCAATTCAACGGTGGATACTTGCTGCCGGGAGAAGATGAATATCTTGATTATATTGAAAAAGATCTCATTTATAAATACAACCTGATAAAAAAACAAAAGAAGAATAATATTCGATTAAATCTTGAATTCGACAGAGAATATATCCGAAGAAAGAACAATAGAATCACAAAAGTGATTACCCTTGAAAATTCAAAAGATGCTCCTGAACAAATTCGGGGGATACTGGCGCCAATTCATATAAAAGCAGAACCTGAAGTTTTGCAGCTTATATATGATTTAGGTCTTGGACAGCTGAACGATCTTGGTTTTGGCATGCTGGAAACGGTCAATCCTTCCAGAGGTCGAAAAAACAGAACGATGGCCCCAATTAATGCTACCATACATAATTAATAAGGTATTTTAGTTCTTATTCCCTACTTTGGGGGATTTGTTACTCACCCGCCGGGTAACAAATCCCCTTTTTTATTGTTTATTGAATTTTTAAAAAACAGAATACTCTTTCTGTTCTCTCCTGACTCTGTTCCCGCGTGGTGAAAAACTTTCCGATTCTGTCACAAAATGCATCATTTTAAGTGAAAAACAAACCTATCTTCAACAGCACTTTGGGTCCTCTCCGAACAAAATTAAAAATCAAATTAGCGTTGATTATGATGTTTTTCTTGTGAAATTAATAAAGATGGCATATATTTCTGACGATACTGAATAATGTTTGTTTGTCAATATAATCATCATTAACTGAATATTTTTAAATATGAAACGTTTGTTGATTTCAATCCTGTTTTTACCAATTTTAATGCTGGTTTCCTGCACAGTCAGCCTTGACCTGTTTAGAATGAACGAGCATAATCCGGAGAAAGAAAAAATAACCGGTACTAACCGCGGGAGAGAATCTCAAGCGGTGGAGGGAATGTCCTATATTCCCGGAGGGCTGTTTGAGATGGGGAGCACTGAAAAAAGTAACGAATCCCCGGTGCATTCTGTATATCTTAATCCTTTTTATATGGATACCCATGAAGTTACTGTTTCGCAATTCAGAGAATATTGTATTGCCACAGGCAGCAAAATGCCGGTCCAGCCGGAATGGAATAAGGAGAATCACCCGGTTGTAAATGTGACCTGGGGACAGGCGAATGATTACGCAAAGTGGGTGGGTAAAAGACTGCCTACGGAAGCTGAGTGGGAGTTCGCCGCCCGGGCAGCGGGGAATATTCGGGAAGATACTTCTGATAAAACAAGTCAATATCGCCGAAATTTTGGAAATGTGGCTGATGAAACGATGAAAAAAGTCAAATTTTTCTATCCCGTGGTAGAAGGGTATTATGACGGGTATATAAATTCAGCGCCGGTTGGCTCATTCGTGCCGAATGGATTCGGATTATATGATATGATTGGCAATGTAACTGAATGGTGCGCTGACTGGTATGAAGAAAAATATTTTAATACTGCTAATCAACAAAATCCTAAAGGCGCGGATCAGGGACGATATAAGGTTATCCGAGGATCATCGTGGAATCGCAGCGGTGATTATTTGAGAGTGACATACCGGACCTGGTTTGATCCGACCTGTCAATTTGATTTCCTCGGATTCCGCTGTGTGATGGATGTGGATAGTTCCTTCCTGAACAAGGAATTAGCGCATTCGGACGGACAGAGTAAATAATAAGCGGACTTCCCGGTTGAATTGCATTTTCCCGTATCGTATATTGTGATAAATCTTCATAATCAAATCTAAAATTTGATATTGGAAATGGATTTCGAATGCCATTAAACAACCCTCTTTCGAACAATCCCTCATGTAATATTAATTCGATATCGTCAAATTATTACGGAAAGCCAATATGTTTAAATCTAGTTTAATCAATCAGATAAGTTTGTTTTTTTTGTTCTTGTGCGTAACCCTTGTTCGGGGAGAAGACTGGAGTTTTCTCAATGTGACACGAACAGGAGCCACAGAGTTTATTAAGACGCATCCGGAATATAACGGGAAGGATGTCGTCGTCATCATCTTAGATACCGGTGTGGATATGGGAGTTGCGGGTCTGAAAGAAACACCTGATGGTAACGTTAAGGTTATTGACGCGCAGGATTTTACCGGTGAAGGAGATGTTTTTCTGGAAACGGCGGAAAAAGGTATTCAGGATAATGAAAGTTATTTAAAGCATCCGGATGGACTCCGATTGTTCGGTTTTGAGAATTTAAAGGATCAACCGGCAGATTCCGTTTATTATATTGGCGCGCTCGATGAAGAACGGTTTAAAAATACAGTTCTGCCCGATATTAATAATAATGGTGAAACTGATCAGCAATTCGGAGTAATTGTATTTAACGGATCAAACGGGTGGCAGGCATATGTTGATCTCGACGCGGACGGAAATATTGATGATGAGTATCCCATAAAAAATTATAAAGAAAATCACCAGTCATTTCAGTTTAAAGGAAGAGATTCAGAAAAATGGAAGAACCTTGCAACGTTCGCCCTCAATATTTTCCCGGAGGAGCAGCGGGTAAATTTTCATTATGATGGATCAAGTCATGGAACACATGTGGCCGGGATTGCCGCGGGGTATAAAATTAACGGCCAGAATGGATTGAATGGAGTTGCGCCGGGGGCGAATATAATAAGTCTGAAACTTGGTGACGGAACACTTGCGGGAGGTTCAACACGCACGGGAAGTATGATTCGGGCCTATGAATACGGTGTGGAATTCGCCAAAACCTATGATGGACCGGTAGTGTTTAATATGAGTTTCGGTATCGGGTCGGAGATCGAAGGGCATGCCGATATGGAATATATCCTTGATGACCTTCTCAGGGAGAATGAAAGACTTCTGTTTTGCATAAGCGCCGGAAACGATGGGCCGGGAATATCCACCGTAGGACTTCCCGCCGCCGCAGAAAGGGTGTTAACTGTTGGCGCGCTGAATACAAAAGAGAGCGCTCGGGATGTGTATAAATCAGTTTTGAAAGAGGACAAGATATTCATATTCAGTTCTCGCGGAGGGGAATTAAATAAGCCTGATTTGGTTGCTCCCGGCGCCGCGTCGGCCACCGTCCCGCCATATTCGACATCAGAAAATAAATGGGGAACAAGCATGGCATCTCCCCAGGCCGCGGGCGCGGTGGCTCTTATCATGTCAGCCGCCTATCAGCAAAATCCATCAATGGAGATCAACGGAGCGACCATTAAAAAGGCTCTCAAAAATTCTGCTGATTTTATGGCAAATTATACGCCGCTTGATCAGGGCAGCGGAGTGATTAATATTCCAAGAGCATTTGATTATTATAAGCGATATCTGGAAAATCAGGCGGACAAAGAAATTGACGGGTACGAAATCAGCACCGTTTGTCCTTCCATTGAAGGTGAAACAGGGCCGGCGGCTTACTGGAGAACAGGGACCTATATCCCGACGAATACAGATAAACAAAAGTTTTATATCAATCCTGTTTTTCCGGAATCCATGACAGCGGATGCACAGAATGAATTTTACAGAGCATTTAATCTGGTGTCTGACCAACCCTGGATAAAAGTGAATCAAAAAAGTACATACATCAAAGGATCTCAGGCAGCGGTGGTAGATGTATATTTTGACAAAAGTCAATTACAAAAACCGGGATTATACAGCGGCAGGATCAATGCTTTTAGGAAGGGTGGGGCATTTAGTGGAAATACTTCGGTAAACAAAGAATTTGATTTGTATTGTTCCATTGTGGTTCCATTAACATTTGATGATGAAAATGAATATCACTGGACCTCGCCGGAAGTTAATATTGAATCCGGGGACATTGAGAGATTCTTCTTTAAGGTACCGCTTATGGCTTCATCGGCGACAATAAATTTAGAGAATATCAATTCAAAATATGCAAATATCATCGGCTATTTATTTGATCCTGAAGGCCGGGAACAAAGCAAACACCTCCGGATCGATTCCAGGATCAGAGATGAGCAGACAATGCGGCTTTCGGGCGGTATGTTGGAACCCGGTATTTGGGAGCTCGATCTGTACGCTCCCTTCAGTAACGAAAAAAGATCATCAGCAAGGCTGGATATTGCTTTTTCCGGATTGGAGACTTTCCCTGAGACGATCTCAACTGTCAGCATCACAAATGGATCCGATCCGGCCGGAAAATTTGAGGTGCTTAATCACTATAATCAAAAGGTAGAAGCGCGGATAAGCGGAAACCTGAGCGGGTTTCAGAAAGTTCAATATATCGAGAGTGAATCGGATATTTACAAATACACTTTCGGTGTGAATGACGATTATGAAAAAGTTGTTTTTGAATTGGAAATGGAACCCGAAGTGTTTAATATGTTCACGGATTTTGCCATAAATATTAAAGATAATTCCGGAAAAGCGCTGGTTCAGGATGGTCTTAGCTACAGAAAGAATAAAATTGAATTTATTCCGCAGAATTCTGGCAGTTATACGCTGGAACTGATTCCGGCATTTGCAGAAAAAAAATCAAAAAACTGGAATATTGAGTTGAAAGAGTCTTTTTATCTTTCAGATGAAATCAGTGTCTCCGGCGGACAATATAGTTTTTACCCATTGAATAAGAAAAGTGTTGATTTCTCCATTTTGGGGACGCTTCCCGTAGCGCCGGACGGCTACTACTTATTTGGTGAAATCTGGATTGATAGTTATGAGAATAAGCAATACAGGGATATAATTCCGGTCAGACTATACACTGGATTTAATTGATCAATGTTAGGATTAATAGTTTCCTGAACAATATTTTCTGTACAGTGCTTCAGAGAATTTGATCGAGTAGGAAACGTTGGTTCATAAACAAATATTTGCAAATTTAAACCGGAGCAGGAATTAGTTTTGATGGCAGAACTTCTTTCAGTCAGTTTGCTGGGCGCGTTTTTATACCTTGATACCACAATCGCGTTTCAGATGCTGGTTTCACAACCGATAATTGCCGGGACGATCATAGGATGGTTTTCAGGAAATGTTGAACTGGGTCTTCATATTGGTTTTTTGCTGCAACTTTTGTGGGTCGGAAATCTACCGGTCGGAGCAGCCTCAATCCCCGCAGGAAATATAGGTTCCATGGTAGCGGTGGCATTGGCGATACTGCTTGATGAAAAATTCCCTGTATATTCAAATTTAATTATTCTGCTTTCTGTTCTTTACGGGGTTGCGTTGAGTTATCTTGGCTCAGAGATGGTGAAGCTTATCAGGAACTGGAATGTATATTTATTAAATCATGCTTATGGCAGAGCGGAAAAAGGTCAGTTAGGGGTTTTATGGAGATTGAACTTATTATCACTGATCACTAATTTGGCAATTTTTTTCATATTCATATTTATTACATTGTATATCGGCTATTATATATCTGTCGAGTTTATAAGTCTGGCGCCTACAAGGTTTAATGAATACGCGAAATATACTGAATGGGCTGTTTTGGGCGCCGGAGCGGGGCTGGTATTGCCGCTTTATAAAAGCATGAACCGCCGGATTGTTTTATTAATCGGCGGGATGATCGGTATCATCATATTTTATTTAACGTAAGAAGTTTGGATCGTGAAAAAACTAAAATACAGTGATTTTATATCGATGTTTTTCCGCTCTTTCTTTTTTCAGACAGCATGGAATTTTAAAAGTCTGGTGTCAATAGGATTTAGTTTTGCAATGATTCCGGTTGCAAAGAGGCTCTACACAACCAAAGAAGAATATGCTCTCTTTTTAAAGAGGCATCTGGGATTTTTTAATTCCCATCCGTATTTTGCATCATTCGCTCTTGGGGCAATCGCGCGTCTTGAAGAAGATTCAGTAAATGATCCGTCATTAAGAACAGAACAGATTGAAAAATTTAAAAACGCGCTAATCGGTCCGCTTGGCGCTGTCGGGGATCAATTGTTCTGGGGAATAATAAAGCCGACGTCTCTTGTCCTTGGAGCAGCCGGAATAATAATGATACGAAATTTAAAGGTTCAATTGCTTTTTCTTGTACTTTTACTTATCCTTTTTAATGTTCCGCATATCTATGTAAGATTTTTTGGAATTATAAAAGGGTATCAAGAAGGATATCAGTCCTATAAGCAAATAAAAATAGAACGTTTTGCATTGCTGAAGAACTTTTTTCTCCATCTTGGTACCGTTGCAATCGGCGCTTTTATAGGATTTATTGCAATAAAAAATCTGCATTCAGATCTTACCGGTTTATTGGTGTTTGCTTCCAGTATCGGGCTTGCAGTTTATCTGCGGAATAAAAAAATGGCGGTTTACAGTCCGATTTTACTACCCTTAATTTTAGCATTCATGATAGGAATTATGGCGGTTATTATATGATAGAAGAAATATTGAGAATAAAGAATAAAAATGGATTACACGCTCGACCTGCGGCGCACCTGGTTAAAATTGCAGGCAAATTCGCATCAGAAATTAAAATTTTAAAAGATGGCCTGGAAGTAAACGGCAAGAGTATTATGGGTGTCATGATGCTAGCCGCCGAGACCGGCAGTGAATTAGTTCTGCAGATTGATGGAGATGATGAAATGGAAGCCATGAACGCAATCAAGGAATTAATTGATAAAAATTTTTATGAAGAATAATGGGAACAACTCGCTAAAAAAATCCCGAACAGAGGTCGTGCTGGACGGATATGCAATTTCACCGGGTATTGCACTCGGGTATGTATATGTTTTCCGTCGACCGTCTGTTGATTTTGCCCGTCTTGATATCCGGTCTACAGATGTCAACAGAGAAATCGACTTGTTTTCAGAAGCAAGGCAAAATGTGAAGGAGCAGTTAGAATCCGCCCGGCTCAGCAGCGAAACTCATTATGGAAAACAATTTTCGGATATTTTTGACAGCCAGAAAGCCTTTCTGGACGATCCCATCCTGATCAAAGAAATTGAGGATGAAATTCGAAATTCCGGCCAGACATCTGTTAGTATAATCTCCAAAATTCTCTCACAAAAAAGTGATTATTTTATTAATCTGGAAAATATCTATTTTCGTGAACGCGCATTTGATATCATCGATTTGAAACAAAAACTTCTTCATGCGATTTTAGGAATTCATACCGAGTATTTGCTCTCATCTCCGTCAATCGTCATTGCGGAATCACTATCTCCGTCCGATACAATCAATTTTAACAGGAATTTTTTACTTGGATTTCTGACCGATCAGGGTGGAAAAACATCGCACGCCGCTATTCTGGCGCGTAGTTTAAAAATCCCGGCGGTTGTGAACAGGACAAATCTTTCAAAACTTCTGTTAAATGATGATTATGTTATTATTGACGGATTTGAAGGAAAAATAGTGCTGAATCCCGATAAAAAGACGATGGAGCATTACCGGGAAGTGCAGAAGGAGCATATACAGTTTGAAGGTGATTTATTTAAGCAGGTAAAAGAGCCGTCAATAACGTTGGATAATAAGCAGATTAAACTGCTGGCGAATATTGAATTCGATCACGAAATAGCTGATGTGAAACGAAACAGAGCCGATGGAGTGGGACTCTTCAGGACAGAAGGAATGTATCTTGAAAATCAGAATAATCCGTCGGAAAAGGTTCAATATAAAGTATACAAAAAATTAGTGGAACATCTTTCTCCTCAAACAGTAATAATTCGAACAATAGATCTTGGCGGAGATAAAATAAAACCGGGATACGGACATGAAAATGAACTTAATCCTTTCCTTGGATGGAGAGCGATCAGATTTTGTCTCGACACGCCGGACGTTTTTAAAACTCAGCTAAGGGCTTTGTTAAGAGCGAGCGCTCATGGAAATTTAAAAATCCTGCTTCCTATGGTATCGTGCGTTGATGAAATATTGCTGACAAAAGAACTAATTTGTGAAGTTCAGCAGGAGCTGGATCAAAAAGGGAAATCATTTAACAAGGATGTGCCAATTGGTATTATGATTGAAACCCCATCAGCCGCTATTACCGCAAACATACTCGCAGAATATGTTGATTTTTTCAGTATAGGTACAAACGATCTGACCCAGTATGTATTGGCCATAGACCGGACAAACGACAAAGTTGCCCGGTCCTGCAGCGCGTTTAATCCGGCCGTTGTAGAGCTGATCGCAAAAACCGTGAAAGCCGCGAATAGACACAATATTGATGTAAGTCTATGCGGGGAACTTGGATCCGTTCCTGAGGCTATTCCGCTTTTATTGGGTTTAGGATTAAGATGCATCAGCGTAAATCCGCACGCGCTTCCCGAAGTAAAAAAAATTGTGCGTTCGCTGGATACGGAAAAATGTGATGCTTTATACAAGTCTGTAAAAAAATTACATACGGCAAGACAGATCGAAATAAAATGTCAGGCTTTCCTTAAAGCCAATGTGCCGAATCTAAAATTTATAAAATAGGAGACGTCAAACAATGTACTCAATCGACAAATCCGGATTCAAAAATTATTTGAACAACTTCTACAAACAGATTCAGGAAAGTAATGATTTGTATGTTAAAGCGAATATTTCACTAAAATCAGAGAACATTCAGAATATATTATATCTTGGAATGGGTGGATCAGCCATTGCCGGGGATATTCTAAATGATGTTCTTTTTGATAGTTTAAATATTCCCCTTCGCGTAACAAGGGGATATTACGCACCAAAATTTTGCGATTCGAATACGCTCGTCATTGCCGCAAGTTACTCAGGGAATACCGAGGAAACACTCATGGCCATAGATAGTATCGCCGATTCAGGAGCGCAATTCGTCGTTATTACTTCCGGTGGTACATTAAAAGAAAGAGCGAAAGAAAAGAACTGGGGTATCATTGAAATACCTGAAGGGTATCCTCCCCGTCAGGCTCTGGGATATATTTTCTTTCCCCTTTATCATATGTTAGGTAACCTGGGGCTGTTAAATGATTATGATCCGGATTTGAGTCAGCTTATAAAGTTTACAAAAGAGATGTCAAAAAGAAACGATTATACCATGACGGATAGTCATATTCTTTCCAGGGAGCTTGCTCAGACCATTCACAAAAAAATTCCAATTATCTATTCTACGGCGCCATACTTAAGTTCAATTTCAAGACGTTGGCAAAATCAGATGCAGGAAAACGGCAAATCATTGGCGTTTTCAAATGTCCTCCCCGAGTTTAATCACAATGAAATAGTCGGATGGGAGCTTGAACAGCCATGTGTCAAAGATTTTATCGTCATATTTGTAGAAAATGAGAATCCTCTGCCGCGCATAAAACAGAGGATAGAACTATCCAAAAAAATTATCAAGGATCGCGGGGTTGAAGTTGTAGATATATATTCTGCCGGTGAAACGAACCTCGAAAAAGTGTTTTCCCTGATTATTTTGGGCGACTGGGTCAGTTATTATCTGGCATTGGCTTACAAGAAATCGCCGCAGGATATCAAAAACATTGATTATTTAAAGAGTCAACTGGCAAAATTTGAGAATTGATTCCGGAAAAGGTTGGCTGGAATTATAGTCAAAAATTCGCTATATTTAACAGCTAAACTTAATTCATATTGTAGTTGAAGGAGTGATTAATGGCGAACTATTTATTTTCATCCGAATCAGTGACCGAAGGCCATCCGGATAAGATAGCTGATCAGATATCGGATGCAGTTTTAGATGCGGTACTGGCTAAGGATCCGTTCGGGAGAGTCGCTTGCGAAACATTTGTTACAACCGGATTAACACTAATCGGCGGGGAAATTACTACCGATTGTTATGTTGATATTCCGGCGCTGGCGAGGGAAGTTATAAAAGATATAGGATATACAAACGCGAGTTATGGTTTCGATTACGAAACCTGCGCGGTAATGACATCAATTGATCAGCAGTCCAATGATATTGCCATGGGAGTTGACAAGGCCGGTGCCGGTGATCAGGGTATGATGTTCGGATATGCCTGCAAAGAAACCCCGGAATATATGCCGATGCCGATTTCTCTGGCCCATAAGATTACAGCTAAACTGGCGGAGGTGCGCAAGTCGGGTATCCTGCCATTTTTGAGGCCGGATGGTAAATCCCAGGTATCTATACGATATCAGGACGGCATACCCGTCGGTGTTGAGAAGGTTGTTGTTTCTACTCAGCATAATCCCGATGTTTCATCTGCCATTCTCAGAGACGCGGTCATCGAAGAAGTTATAAAAAAAGTAATTCCGGTCGAATTACAAAAATCCGCTGGTATAGAATATTTTATTAATCCGACCGGCCGGTTTGTAACCGGAGGACCGCAGGGAGATACCGGTCTTACCGGCAGAAAAATTATTGTTGATACATATGGTGGTATGTACAGCCATGGAGGCGGAGCTTTTAGTGGAAAGGATCCTACGAAAGTGGATCGGTCTGCATCATATTTTGCCAGATATGTGGCGAAAAATATCGTGGCGACCGGACTTGCAGAACGTTGCGGAATTCAGGTTGCATATGCCATTGGCGTTTCAGAACCGGTTTCTTTGATGATCGAAACGTTCGGTACAGGCATTATTGATGAAGAGAAAATCGAAAAAATTGTAGGTGACATCTTTGATTTTACTCCTGCCGGCATTATTGAGACTCTTCAGCTGAGACGGCCAATCTATAGAAAAACTGCTGCATACGGGCACTTTGGGAGAGAGTTAAAAGAATTTACCTGGGAAAAAACGGATCGTGTAAAAGATCTGCAGAACGCGAAATAATTATAAAGGCGGCATATAAAATTGCCGCCTTTTTTTGTATTTTTCTACTGATTCTCATAAGTCTCCCGCTTGATGATTTAACTGCCGGCTGTGTTACAGGGCATCTCTATCCGCCGGAATATGGAACCTGAGCGCGTATATTTTTTATTCTGCATTATTGTTGATTTCGATCATAGTTTCCCCTCTGATTGTTGGATAAGTTCCAGTTTTTAAATGATTGTCAGAAAAAGATATTTAATCAATCACACGAGCCTTTGAAGTACTTCAAACTTCCAAACACGGGAGAATTTTTAATGATGAATGCACTTCCGGCGGGCGATCGGGACAAAATATTTTCCTACCTGCTTAATCAATCTTGCCAGAACAAGGTAAGAGAACAGCAAAAATCACGGCAATTAATACTGGACGGAGTAAGAGATAATCTATCGGTTCCCAGAAAATATCAGGGGCAAATGGAAACACTCGGGCAACTACTCAGTCCGGCAACTGAAATATTTATCCCGGGAGCTGTACAGCGTGAAATCTATTCGGCCGATACAGGCACGCATATGGTCCCCAGACTTTTTAAAAAATGGCTGCTAAACGTGAGATGCTCGTTTATTGTCCGCCCCGGAACCATTGAGGATACCAGAATATTTGTAGAATGGGCTCATAAAAACAATATCCACTATACTATCCGCGGAGCGGGAACCTGGCCTTTCGGCGGAGCGGTGCCGATCAACGATGACATCATTTTGGATTTATCATATCTGGATTTCAAATACCTTGATCCGGAAAAGGGGGTCTTTGGATTTAGCGCGGGTGTCATTTTTCCTGATGCGCGGAACTATCTTAAAGAAAGGGGATTCGCGCTTCGGCAGGAGATCACTAATAAGAACAGCGGCACAATAACAGGTTGGATTGCCACCGGAGGATTGGGTCTCGGCAGCTATAAATACGGGCACATAAGCCGATCAATAATTTCAATTCTCCTCATAACTCCGCAGGGAGAACTCAAGGTTGTAGATTATGATCAGGATGATTTCAATCATTATTTTGGGAGTGAAGGGCAAATAGGGATCATTGTCGGAGTCATACTCAGAGTAAGAAAAGAGAGTTATCTTTCCAAACCATTTGCTTTTTCCTTTAATGATCCCGAAGACGCGTGCGAATTTATGCGCATATTAAAGGAAAAAGAGATCAAACCCACCTCTGTCATCTATTTTGACAAATCTTATATTGAAGAAACCTTCCTTATTGAGAATGAGCATTCAGAGAAGCGATCATCCGAAGCCTTGCGCCGGAATGATCAGATCAGGCTTGCTGAGGCTAGAGAAGATTATGAGTATTTGCAGGAGCTGGGTGATTATGATCATATCATTGTTATGCAGTTTGATGAAAAAGATGATTATCAGAAAGCGTTAAAAACCAGGCTATTTGCCGCGTCCGGACAAAAGATCAGATTTCATCAGCTCACCTATTTGCAAGTATCAACCATCCTCGCTCATAAATTATGGAACCACCGTTTTCTTCCGGTCCAAATGAAGCAAAAAGGACCTTCCATGCTGGTGAGTGAGACTATTATCCCATTGGATGCATTTTTGGCTTATCAAACAATGATCAGGCAAATTTTGCAAAAACTATTAAATATTGACTTAAAAACGGAGGCTCATTTGCTGTCAACGGGTGAGCTGCTTCTGCAATCTTTAATTCTGGCCGATACGAGGACTCTGAGACATAAACTCTATTTTGCGCTGGTTCCCCTGATGACAGAAGTCGCTATATATTTTGGCGCCCGGCCATACGGTATTGGAATTTGGAATTTCCCCTTTTTCAAGAAGTGGAAACAGATCGCCGGAGAGAAGTTTCGTTACCTGAGCAATCTAAAATCGGAGTCAGACAGACATGGATTGATTAATCGCGGAAAATTTATCAATACAAAGAACCAAAAATTGGCATTCCGCATATTTTCACGACTGACCCCTATTTTTAATCACTGGATTGTAAACACATCTCATAAAAGACAGCAGGGCAAAAGATATGTTTTGTCATACCCTTTTGAAAGATTGGTATGGAATGTCAGCGGTTCGATTTTCCCCAAAATGGTTCCGCCGGGACTGAAAGCTCATAAAAAACCGCTGGCTGAATTAATCGCCCCCTGCGCAGAATGTGACAGTTGTGAGCGCGTTTGCCCCACTTCAGATGTCTTTGGCCTTTATGGATTAGCCACGCCGATCACAAGGCGAAAAACGGCCTTAAGGCTTGTTGAAGATGAATCAATCACAAAAGAAGAAGCGGCCGGTTTTTTGATCTGCACACGATGTGATAATTGTACTCATGTATGTCCAACAGATATACCACTGACCGAATTATTTGATTTAGTGGAAAAAGATAACCGGTTTATCGAAGCCCTTGCAATGAGTCATCAGGAGAAAAATGAATTTATTGACCGTTTTTGGCAGGTGATGAAGGAGAGCCCTCTTTATACTGAGCATACTTTAGCTGAGCAAAAAGATGAAAAATCTCATCTTTCTCATGGGTTAAAAATTCTTTATCCCCGGGGATTTGAATACGGAAAGTTATTTATAGATTCAACCACATGTATCCATTGCGGCATGTGCAGCGACGAAAACGCCTGTATGTACGGAGCCCGTGAAGGGAAACCGCGTCAGATACCTGAATTACTGGATCTGAACTGCGCTTTATGCAACGCTTGTGTGAATTATTGTCCGCAGAATAAAGTCGCTCAGGAAGAACGGCAATATATGGACAGGCTGATATACAACGCCCCCGATCTTGAAGAGAAAAAATACTGGGTGAAAGAGCAAAACAGGATCCACGACACAACCAAGGTCCATCGCTCAAATCAATTGACTGAAATGGCGGACCGCTATGTCACCGAAGATATTATCATGGAAATTGATAAAGAAGCCTCTAACGGCCAGATTCCTGTCTCCGGGATGGGACAGGGAGACCGGCATATGGGAATCGGTTTTGATGCCGAGCGATTCGCGCATTTTCATATTGTCGGTCCCGCGCAAAACAGATTGCATGAGGGAGACCCGGATGAGGAGCTTTCTATTATTCTGGGGAAAAGGGACAGTTATTGCAGATTTGACAACAAGGGCAGCCTGCTCAATGAGCCTTACCCGACAATTAAGCTGATGAGTCCCATCTTATATAATACGGTCAGTCTGGAAAGTAACGGCAGGGTCGAGCTGGCCTTGATCAAAGTGGCTGAAAAGCAGAAGACACTTGTGGCGATCGAACTCGAAAGACTTCTGGAAAATTATAATTTTATTATAAAAGAGGGAGAATATGAACATCTGCCGCGGGTCATTATACCGCGGGTCGATCATGAACTGATCCATCGACTGATCGTCAATCCGCGTACAAATCGCGAGTTTTTGACCGATTTATGGCAGATGCCTGTTTTTGAAGTTGAGTATCATCCAAATATCGAACGGACGCTCAGTTATATTCGTGAATCAGTGGAAGCGGCTGATAAACAAGCACCGCTGATAAGCGGGTATATTGAAATTTCAGAGTATGATCTGATTGGCTCGCTGAGCCCTGCGAGAAAAGTCAAGGAAAAGGTGAACCATCTGCTGGATCAGGGAATTGATATTCTGCATATACACGGGATGCGAAATAAAGATGAATATTTTGTAACGTCCGGCGCCGTCAGGGCACTTCATCATTATCTGATGCGGATCGGCCGGAGGCATGAATTGAGCCTCATCGCATCCGGAGGAATTCGTCTCGCATCCGACTCTCAAAAAACAATTCAACGGGGTGCGGAAGGCACAATGATCGATTTTGCCGCTTTGCTCGCGCTTGATCCGACTTCTTATAAAGCTATAGTTGAAGAAAAAACCACCACTGAAAAGTTGCTTAGTCTTGATATTGAGGAGGCTGTTAAGAGATTGAATAATCAGGCTGAGTCCAGAAAAGTTCAGATTCTTGAAGTATTGGGAGCATCCGGCTTTAAAGATATCAAGAAAACGGTTGGTGAAGAAGGCCGGCTGATCGATTTCCATCAGCTCGAAAACCGCCTGCAGAGAGATGTTTTTGAGAACGAGTCACTTATTGGGGGGTATGAGAAATTAAACGGGGAAATCATAGCCGGTGAATTTATTGACAATAAATACATCAGGACCTATCAAAATTTGAAGGATAAAATCAAGCCGCTCAATTCACCACACAATTTTTACCGGTTGGGAGATACAAATCAAACTCTCTACAAAAGGGATTATGTGTGGCCGGGATCTCTTATAGAATCGCTTGGTAAAATGGCATCGGGTGATCTTTCAATGCTTGACTTCAGGAATGTTAAACCGACGGGTTTGTTGGGTGACGGTTTTGATGTTATGAAAATCCTTTATAACAAAGATCCGATGGATATACCGGATTCAGCGTTGAATGAAGTCCGGACGGCTTTGTCATTGGATAAGGATCTTGTCTTAGAAGCTCCCTGGATGTTTGGAGGAAAATCAGTCGGCTCCATTGGGCTTGATACCTGGAGAGCACATGTTATAGCTGCCCGGGAACTCGGAATTCAATATGATACCGGTGAAGGGGGGTATCCTACAAGCTTCTTTCTTAATTCAAAGGGCGAACCGGTTTTCTTTTCAGAAAATGTCATCCAGCTCATTCGCCCGCTGTTTGTAAGCGGAGAGCAATATACGATTGATGAAATCAGATCAATCCTGCGTACGGAAGGCATAACAGAAGAATCAAATCCGGAAATCTTTGAACAGATTAAACATTATCCGTCATTAAAGCCGTTTCATTTTATGGTCGTTGTTGATAAAGATGACGAGCCATTTGTTTCGACGGAGATGAAAACGGGATTATTCGGCGTCACAAAGGAAACCATCCGGAAAGCTCGCAGAGTTGTTATCGCTTATAGCCAGGGCGCGAAAATGGGCATCGGCGGGCACATTCTGGCAAAGAAAGTCAATAAACTTGTTTCCTATCTTCGCGGGATTGAAGGCGTTGAGAAAATCAATGCGCAAAGGATTGAAGGGCTTTTCGGGCAGCTTAATAAAATCATAAAGAAAGAAAGTCACCCGCTAAAAGATATCGCACAATCCGGATTGAAAATCATCGATGAAGCGCAGGAATTACAGACGGTTACTGAAAATCTGAAAGAGATACTTTTTGAATTCCAGGAAGCGGTGTATCGATTACATAAAGAAAAAGTATTGGATGATATAGATTTTGAAAATCTTATCGGGCTTTGTGAAACAGTGATAAATTATTCTTATTCCAGTATCATATCTCCGTTTCCGTTTCACAATTGTTATTCAATAGAAGATGTCAAGGCGTTTATTGATGTAGTGCATATGATCAATCCGGGCGCGGTCATTTCGGTGAAAGTGTCACCATCGATCGACATTGAGTTTATTGCAACCGGCTTGGGAAGAATCGCGAAGGACAATACGGAAGAGATCATAAAGACCAGGTTTGGTGACATTGATCCTGAAGATTATACCGATGAAGTAAAAGAATATGCCCGTAAATTCGGAATGAAAATTGAAATCTGGCTTGATGGACCACGAGGGGGGACGGGCGCGTCCCCGAATATTATCAAGGGACAAATGGGTATGCATATCGAATACGCGATTCCCCTCATTCACTCCAGGCTGGTCAAAGACGGTTTGAGAAACCATGTTAATTTTTTGGTGTCAGGCGGTATCCGAACTTATGAAGATGTAATAAAGTCAATTGCATTGGGAGCAGATGGTATAATCTGGGGTACAGCTCCGCTGGTTGCTATCGGATGTGACAGAAACAGGAATTGTCATGATGGATGTTCAAGAGGTATTGCCACGAGTAATCTGACGATGCAGAAACTACGTGATGTAGAAAAAAATACAATCCAGATGATTAATGCTTTTACCATGATGCAAATGCACGTTATTCGGGGAATCGCCGCTCTTGGATTTAAAGACATTCGTGAATTGCGGGGCCGGTTTGATAAATTACACTGGATTGGGCTTAAGGAACGGGTAGATCATCGTTTCCGGGTTAACAAAGAAATTCAAAAAGAAATTGAAATGGATGAAAGGCTTTTTGTTGAGCGGATGGAACACACCACGGGACAAAGCAATTGCGGAGTCGCGGCTATTAACGGATCAATGCCTGTCCCGGGATACATTCTTGACAGCGCCTTGAACGCCATGCGCAACCGCGGGATGGATGGCGTCGGTGTGGCAAAGTCATTGTGTTTCCCGGATCATCAGAATGAATACGGCTATAGTATTATGGTGAAGGGGGTATTACAAAAAGACATTGAATCAAATTTGTCTCTTCAGTGGCAGGCGGAGGGCCGCGCTTTTGATGAAATTATTCTCAGGAAAGAAGCTCGAAAGCTCACCCTTTATCTGAGAGAAGAAATCATGCACAAAATTAAATCTGTATTTCTGGATCCGTTTTTTGATTTCTATGCTGAAACAGATGTGCAAAAAGTGAGGGACATTTATAAACTGGATGAGGAAGGCGAAGAGATTGATTTCAGGCATTTCGGAGATGAAAATACCGATCCTGGTGATATTTTCAGATTTTTTACGCGCGTAAAGAAAGACGTTATTTATAAATATGTGGAAGATACTCTGCTCAAATATGACTGGTCGCACTTTCTGATACATCAGTTTCCAAACGTGACAAAAGAAAATTACAAAGATCAGCCCGATTTTCTCCAGAAAGCGGAAGATTTATATGTTTTTGATCATTCCATTAATTTAACGCGTATTCTTTACACTTCGAATATAGACGCGGAGAGATTGAACAAATTCGCGGAATCACGCAATGTGGATATTGACATTAAAAATATAAATCAGTCAGAGTATGAAAAATTAAGTATCGATCTCCTGTCCTTGCTGAGAGAATTTATCAGGGAATATCCTTTTGAACACAATAAACATATGTATAAAACAAGAGAATTTAAAATCGCTGCGGTAATGTCCTGCGGGAAAAATTTTGCAACCTGGAAAACGGCGGGACGTGTAATACCCTGGCAGACTCCTGACGCGCCCAATAACATCATACATGTGCGGCTTGCAACAGGTTCTGTCGTTGAACAGATGAACGCGCATCCATTCACAAAACTTCATACCGCATTGACCCATAACGGTGAAACAACAAATTATGAAGCGCTCAGGCAGCGGGTGGAACAATTTGGTCTGTCACCCCTTGCATCCACCGATACAGATGTCGCAGCGCTGAAATTTCATCTGATCGCGGATGAATGGGCGTATCCCGATTGGGCGATGTTTGAAAGTTTTTCACCCACAACCGGGGATGATTTAAAACTGATCGATCCCGATTTGAAACCAAAGCTGGAACAGATTCAGCGGGTTGAATTCGCCAGCTCACCGGACGGGCCTTACCAGTATCTTTGTCTTCGTCATGATCCGCAGAAAAAAATAACTGAACGTGTCGATTTAAAAGATCCTGCTGATCTTCGCCCCAATGTCAGCGCGTTCTGGAAAGATGGAGACCGTGTTTTTAGTATGATTGCTTCAGAAGAACAGGCGCTGAATAAAATACTGGAGTTACTGGATAAAGATGGACTCATCGACGGCGTTATGCCGGATAAAGTATTGGTTAGTTCGGGAATGATCAGCCGCTACCATTATGATGACAGTAACAAGATTACAGGATTCGAATTTATCGATAGATACGGCAAGGAAATCAGTATTGAGTCAATGGGAAAACATCACAGTATCAGACGCGCGAAACTGGTTGAGCCTTCTGATGCCACTAAGTTTATAGGTTGGGAAAAAGACTTCAAAGTGTTTTTTAGAAAAAATTTATCGGTAATCACATTCAATGATCTTGGCTGGCTTCTGAATAAATTAGTGGCTGAAACAGATAATACTGGAGCATTTCTTAAAAATCTTGAAACAATGACCTGGTTTAGGGATTCGATCCGAACACTAGACCCGGGTGATAAAGCTCAAAGTTCATTGATCGATATGTCACAATATTTTATTGATCAGTTGTTGGACAGATCAAAAGAGCCGCAGTTCACTGGTCTTGTTCAGGTTAATCGCGAGGGCGCGGAGTCTTTTAATATCTCACCAGGTGATAATCATGTCATTGTAGTAGACGCCGGTCATTTTTTGCCCGAGGGTTCAGATCCTGCGCTGTCACTTGCAGCGTTTTTAAACAGAGCTTATGATATGGGATGGAGAAAATATCTCATCCACAGGGCAGCCGGGCAAAGACTGATTTCGACAGCGGTAATGGGCGGCGGTGACACGGATGATGTGGTAATGGATGTGTACGGATCCGCGGGTGAGTATTTTGGAGCTTTTATGCAGGGTGGAACGATCCGGCTTCATGGAAATGCTCAAAATTTCTGCGCCATGGGTATGCATCACGGAAATTTGTATGTATATGGAAATGCGGGAAAGGTTTGCGGATACGCTTCCAAAGGAGGAAAAGTATTCATCATGGGGAATGTGGTTGATCGTTGCTGGACGAATTCTGTCAACGACAGTCGGTGCCAGGATCTTGAAGTATTTATTCTCGGATCGGCGACAAAATATGCCGGAGAATCATTAATGGGCGGAAACTTTTTCTTTGGCGGAATGCACTTTAATACCCGTGGACAATTATGTCTGAATGAAAGACCCTATCTCGGGACAAAAATGCTCGGCGGGGCTTCCCGTGGTAATTTTGTCTTTTTTGATCCCAAAAACAGGTTAATGGAGGCTCAGTACACCCATGGAAAGGTCAAAGAGTTTACAGATACGGAATGGAAATACTATATTGAAAAGATAAAAGAAGTTTTTGAACTTTCAAATATTCCGCTATTCAAAAAAAATGGTTCCGAGTTTATCAATGTGGATGGAGAAATGATTGAAATCTGCCGAGATGTTTTTAAGCTAATTGTGCCAAAGGGCGGATTAAAAGGATATGAGTCACATTAATACGATAGTTCGGCGAAATAGGTGATACTTACGGCCATGTTGAAGATATTCAAGTATTATTCCGTTCTTTAACAGAATTCATATTTGTAACAATCTCTGCTTCATTTTGAATTAAAAAGCAGGATCAGTAATCGCAAACTAATATTTCTTTTTCTGATAATTGAGAGTGTTATTGATTTAAGGCTTGCTCCATCGCGGTCAGAATTGACTCGTATTCCAATTGCGCCTTTTCCCATTTTATTTCCAATACGGGAACCTCTTCGGAAATCCGGTTGTATTCGAGCTGTAAACTTGTAACCAGATCTGCGTTCTGATAGGTTTTCGGGTCAGCTAACTGACTTTCAAGATCTGATTGTCGTTTTGTTAAAGTGTCGAGTTTTTCTTCCAGGCGGTCTATTTCCTTTTTAACCCTGTTTCGTTCTTTGCTTACATTTTGTCTGGCCTCTGCTTCAAGCCGTTTCTGTTCTTTAGATTTTTTTAAAACAGGTTTTCCGGGGTCTTCCGGCCTCGATGTTTCAGCCACGGGTGTACTGTCCGTTGTGTCTTCTCTTCTGGAAAGATATTCGGAATAATTGCCTAAATATTCCGTGAGTTTACCATCCCTAAGTTCAATCACACGATTCACAAGTTTATCCAGAAAGTAACGGTCATGGGATATCAGTAACAATGTTCCGTCATAATCTATCAGAGCTTGTTCCAGGGCTTCCTTCGACTTTAAATCGAGATGGTTTGTGGGCTCATCCATGATTAGAAAATTACTGGGAGATAATAAAATTTTAGCCAGGGAAACTCTTGCCTTTTCACCACCGGAGAGAACACCGATCCTTTTTTCAATATCTCCGCCGCTGAACTGAAACACTCCCAGAATATCCCGTAATTTGGGCTGAAACGAACGCGCGGCCGCAGACGCGACTTCTTCATAAATGGAGTTATTCAGATTTAAAGTATCGACCTGATGTTGCGCGTAATATCCGGTCTGAACGCGTTCACCAAGATGGAGTGTTCCGGAAACCGGTTTTAACTCTTCGGTAATCAATCGTGTTAAAGTGGTTTTACCGGCGCCGTTAACGCCGACAAGCGCTACTTTTTCGCCTCGTACGATATTTAGATTGAGACCGCGAAGCACCCACTCCGTATCGTACCGGAAATCCAGATCACCAATGTGGAGGACTTCCCGGTAACTTACCACATCCGCTTTGATTTTAAAATGAATGGCTTTGGCTTCTTTTGGGATTTCAATTTCCTCTAATTTTTCCAGTCTTTTTACACGGCTTTGAACCTGAGCGGCCTTTGTAGCTTTATAACGAAACCGATCGATAAATTTTTGCAGCCGTTCCCGTTCCTCTTTCTGTTCCTCCCATTTCTTAAGAAGTTGCTCATGAATCAAAGCCTTCTTTTTTTCAAAAAACCGATAATTTCCCGCGTAATGCGTTAGTTTTCCACGCTCCAGTTCCGCGATTTCCTGGGCCAGGCGGTCCAGAAAAAACCGGTCGTGCGAGACGATGATCATACTGCCGGAAAAGCTTCTGAGATAAACTTCAAGCCACTCGAGCGATTCCAGATCAAGGTGATTTGTAGGTTCATCAAGAAGTAAAAGATCAGGCTGCTGGATAAGGATTCTGGCAAGATAACCCCGCATTCTCCAACCGCCGCTGAAGTCAGAGACGGGGCGGTGAAAATCGGTTTGCTTAAATCCCAATCCGACTAATATTTTTTTGGCAAGAGATTCAAGCTCATAACCGCCAAGAACAGAATATCTGGATTCTAAATCCCCGAGTCGTTCGAGTATTGATGTCTGATCGCCTGCCTCAAATTCAAGTCGCGAATGAATCGAATTCATCTCATCTTCGATTTCGATGATCTCCTGGTGGCCTTCGAGGACCAGACTCAGAATGGATCCCGTATCGACAGAGATCTCCTCCTGGGGCAGATAACCGATTTTATAAGTCCTCGGTTTAACAATGTTTCCGCGGGATGTCTCCAATTCACCGTTCAATATTCGCAGGAGTGTCGTTTTTCCGGCGCCGTTTGGTCCGATCAAGGCGACGCGTAATCCGGGATTTATAATCCAGGATATTTCTTTAAGCAAATCCCGTTCGCCGATTGAATAACTCAGGTTCTGAATCTGTAACATATTTATTTCTTGATATTAATTTTTGATTTTAGTACACAATTAATCGGTAAAATTATAAAATAACCATGATGATTCCAAATTTCTGGATACGAATCATGATGTAATTATTGAAGCAGGTCTTTTGATATACCTGGAATTATAGAATATTAAATTATATGATAAAATTTGATTGAATCCATTTGTCTGTATTATGGATGATCGATTTGAAAATTTCGCCCTTCGAAAGGCCTGTCCTTTTCGGTACGGAGAAAGAATGATTTCCTTCTTTAACAGGAATCAAAGTCGCGGATGGCCCAATACGCTTCGAAACATCCGTCATCAGATCATAATTACACAGAGCATCTTTTGTGCCCTGGATAAATAACATGGGCAGATTCTGATTATAGAGATGCTCATCCCTGATTTTTTCAGGATGCCCGGCCGGGTGAAGAGGATATCCCAGTAGAAGTAATCCCGAAATATCCATAGAAGAAGTAAGATAAGAAGCGACGCGTCCCCCCATCGATTTTCCGCCGATGATTAATTTTCCGTTTGTGTCGCACGATTTCATAAAAAAAGCGATCGCTTTTTGGTAGACCTCAATAAGAACAGGTTGCCGGTCCGGCGCTTTTTTTCCCAAGTCTTTGTACAGGAAATTAAATCGAAGGATTGAATGATCTTTTCCGGCAAAATATTCATGAAACGCGGAAAGCAATTCATTGTGCATGTCACCCCCGGCTCCGTGCGCCAGAATAATTCCCGCTTTAAGGTTTGATCCCGGTGTCAGCAAGCCGGTGGTATATCGATTCTCATCAATTCTAATTTTTACCGTTTCCCACATTATTCAGTCCGCATCATTCAGGATAGTATTTCATCCGCGTGGAGTAAATCAGAAAACTGTTCGTTTTTTATCGAGTCCGCGTTTTTTCTGGCATTTGCAAGGGCGCTCACAATATAGCGGTTGGCGATGAATACCTTTTTGGGATTAATTTCAGCTTCATCAAGGACCAGATAACCTACAAAAAGATAACTGTACAATTCAACCAGCTCTTTCGCGGCGACATCCTGGTAATATTTATCATTTTTATCAGAAACATATTTAAGGCTTTCCAGGAATATTTCACGAATTTGTTTTAAATAATCAGCAAGACGGGTCAAATTTCCTTTATAGGATTTTTCTTCCTTACCGGAGAAATAGTCGGCCAGTATATCATTGATCACGCCACCGGTTGCCGCGACGATCTGCAACTGGGAAGTACCTTCGTAGATATTTGTAATTCTGGCATCCCGCACAAGTCTTTCAACGCTGAACTCCCTCATATAACCGGCTCCGCCATGTATTTGAAGAGAATCATAAGCGATCTTATTCGCGGCTTCCGAAAGCACGTATTTGGTCATAGGGGTGAGAAGGGCCGCAATTTTGGACGCATCCTTAAAACGGGCGGATTCATCGGTAAAAGGTTTCCCATCCGCTTTGAGACGCTCAATATGTTCCTCGAGTTTATTCCGAAGATCGACCCATTTGGATGTCGAGTAAAGCAGGGAACGGTTTGTTTCGAGAGAAACGCGCATATCAATCAGCATATTGGTCACGACAGGAATATTGTAAATGGCCTGACCGAATTGTTCCCGGGCGCGGGCATATTTCAAAGCCTCTTCATAAGCGGCCTGTGAAATCCCCAAAGCCTGGGCAGCGACTCCAAGACGCGCGCCGTTCATCAGATCCATTACATATTTAATCAGACCAAATTTTCTTTTACCGATCAATTGCGCGGGCGTGTCATTAAACTGCAGTTCACACGTCGGGGAACCATGAATGCCCAGCTTATGTTCGATGCGTCGGACTTTAACTTTATCGCCTCCGTAACAGACGAAAAGACTTAGTCCGCGTCCGTCTTTGGTGGCCGGTTCCGAACGGGCCAGGACGAGAAGAATATCTCCGCCGCCGTTTGTGATGAAACGTTTCACTCCCCGTAAAAACCAGTTCCCTTGTTCATCCTGGTATGCCTGCAGTTTCACCGCCTGTAGATCTGAACCCGCGTCCGGTTCAGTTAACACCATGGCCCCCGTGCTCTTTCCGCTGGAGAATTGGGGAAGAAATTCTTTTTTTTGATCTTCATCGCCAAATTTGTTGACAGTCTCAGAGATATCCTGGAGGCCGAATAAATTCATTAAAGACGCGTCGGCCCGGGATATCATCTCAATGGCCATGATATAAATTGTCGTGGGAAAATTCAGACCGCCATACTCACGCGGCAGAGTCACACCCATCAATTCCGCTTTTGAAAGTTGATCAAGCGCTTCACGGGTTCCCTTCGCGTAAACTACCTTGCCGTTAACAATTTGCGCTTCATCAATGTCAACTTCAGCGGCTCGGGGAGCGACAAAATTGCCGGCGATATCCCCGACGATTTCCAATATTTTTTTATAATTATCAATTGCGTCCTGATAATCTTTCGGAGCATAATTAAAATTTTTTGCCTGTTCGAAATTGTTTTCGGTGATCGCGACGATTTCTTCGATATTTAATTGATCAAATTGAAAGAGCAAATCAGTGTTTTCTGTGAAAAAATTAGACATGATATCCTCTATTTTAATTTATGCTTATAGGCGTCGATAAGCATGGGAATAACCTGCGCCGCGTCCCCAACAATACCGTAATGACAGATGTCAAATATCGGCGCTTCCGGGTCGGTATTGATCGCGATGATTTTATTTGCTTCCTGCATGCCGGCTCTGTGCTGAATGGCGCCGGATATACCGCATGCGATATACAGTTTTGGCCGCACCGTGACACCGGTCTGGCCGACCTGTCTCTCGGGAAGAATGAATCCGGCATCTACAGCCGCCCGGCTGCCCGCGACTTCACCACCCAGAACATTGGCCAGATCGTGTATCAGTTTGAATTGCTCTTTGGAACCAATCCCGTAGCCTCCGGCGACAATGATCGGAGCCGCTTTCAGATTTATTTTATTTTCTTCATGATGTCTTTCAACAATCCTGATCAGATCATCGATATCTGAGGGCTTATATTCAATATTTACAATTCGACCGTTGACCGGTTTATTCAGAGGGGACATTTCCATCACACCTTCGCGTACAGTGGCCATTTGAACTTCTGTATCGGGAGTAATGATGGTGGCGATAATATTTCCGCCAAAAGCGGGACGAATCTGAAGCAGCAGGTCTTTGAATTCATTTCTAAGGTACGTGACATCTGATATTTGAAGATCGGTACAGTCAGCAGTCAGACCGCTTTTGGTGAATGATGCGACGCGGGGAGCAAGATCTCTTCCAATAAATGTCGCGCCAAACAGTACGATCCTTGGCTTATGTTCGTCTATAAGTCCGCTCATGATTCTACTGTACGGCATCGTTTTGTAGTCCCGTAAACCGGGATGATCCACCAGAAGTACTTCTTTTGCGCCGTACTTAAAACATTCTTTGGCGACGTTTTCCATTTTTTCGCCGATGACTACAGACTTCAGGGTACCTTTCAACCGGTCTGCGAGTTTTCTGCCTTTGGACAACAGTTCAAAGCTTACGTCAGCAGGTTTACCCGAGCGCTGCTCTACAAATACCCATACTTCGTTTGATTTGTTCATAAGTCAAACCTTTATCCCAGAATATGATCTTCCATTAATTTGTCAACCAGACGGTTCATGCCGTCTTTAGTCGGATCAATCTTTTCATGTGTTCCTCCGGCGAGGACAACCGATTCCACCTTATGCACTTTTGTCGGTGAACCGTTTAATCCGCAGCGATCAGGATCCACATCAAGATCATCCATTGTCAGAGTAGGAATGTACAATTTTTCGGTAATGTATTCTTCTCTGAGGTCATCTATATAAAGAAGCGAGTTGGACTCAGTCATTTTTTCCAACTCCATGAGAGAGCGCGCATTTTTATAGGCCATAACTCGTCTGGCTTTAAAAGGGCGGGGCTGCGCCGCATCTTTTATCACCGTAATCAGAACCGGGGTTTTACTCTCAAGTATTTCAAAGCCGCCATCAATTTTTCTTTTTATTGTAAGCTTGTTTTTCTGAAGATCAATAATCTCCTCCGCATAGGTAATCTGCGGAATACCCAGTTTTTCCGCTGTCTGAGGACCTACCTGGGCTGTATCTCCGTCAATGGCCTGTCTTCCGGCGAAAATAAAATCATAATTCCCGATTTTTTTCACGGCTTCACTCAGAACATAGGAAGTCGCCAGTGTATCCGCTCCGGCGAATTTTCGATCACTGATTAAATACACCTCATCAGCGCCCATATAAAGACATTCGCGCAGAAGTTCCGAAGCTTTTGGCGGACCCATCGAAATCGCTGTTACTTTGCCGCCGAATCTGTCACGCAACTGAAGGGCTAATTCTAAAGCGACCCTGTCTTCGGGATTGAAGATAGCAGGAAGTTTAGCCCTGTTCACAGTGCCATCGGGCTTCATAACCTGCCCGGAAATATTAGCTGTATCAGGCACCTGTTTTACAAACACAATGGAATGATAACTCATGATAATTCCTATTTTGATACGGTTGATATCAAATTGAAAATTCTGTGTAAATTAATTTAAAGAAATCGAATTTATTTTACAACTTCATATTTTATTGAAAAAAAAAGCCCGGTCGTAGAACGGATCGGGCTTTATCAGATATGTTTAACAGGTTTACTTTTGAGTGAAAGTTGAATGGTAAGCTGAGATCATTTCTCCGCCATCCACGTTGAAGATGTTACCCGTGGCCCATAATTCATCGGAGGTCACTAATGATGAAATGAATTTCGCGATATCTAACGGCTGGGTAAGTCTTTTGAACGGAATTTGGCTTAACGCCAGATCGATCATCGTTTCATGCCCGGGGATCTTCCTCAGGGCGGGAGTATAAGTAACACCGGCCCGGATGGCATTGGCGGTCATCGCAAAGGGCGCGAGTTCGAGCGCCAGCTGACGAATATGAGATTCAAGAGCAGCTTTCGCGGCGGATACGGCTCCGTAAAAAGGAATCACTCTGCTGGATCCGGAACTGGTCATGGCAAAAATTTTTGTGCCTTTACCGAGGAGATCATTATGGAATAAATCCTGTGTCCAGTAAATGAGACTGTGTGCCATCACATTCAATGTCATTTCCATCTGTTTCTGCGTAAGGCGGTCTTTTGGGTTGTTATGAATGAAAGGCGCCAGGGATCCGAAGGCGAGGGAATGCAGCAGAACTTTAATTTTTTTATCAGAACCGGTGTCCGAAAAATGTGACTGAACGGATTGGATCACTTCTTCACGGTTTTTTTCCGATGCGGCATTAATGTTAAAAAATAAAGCTTCTACCCCGAAATCGGTAATCTGCCGTTTAATCTGTTCCACTTTTTTAAGACCACTGCCGCGATCCATATGAATTCCTATTATGTTGAATCCATTACCGGCAAGTTCAAGAGATACCGCTTCACCAAAACCGCTGGAAGCGCCCAAAATGATCGCATAATCCTTTTTTTTATCCGGCACAATGTGGGCCATAATGAACTCCTTTTATTTGTTATTCGATCATAATTGTTAATATTGACTGCGAAATATCGGTAAAACATGAAAGAGAATCAAATAATTCCGAATTTGTATCGATTCAATTCCCAATACAAAATGAAAAGTAACAAAATTGAAGTGACAGATGTAGTGATAATATAATTACTATTTTTAATTGAATCCGTGACCATCCATAAGTATTTCGGGAAAAATGGAAAATTTCTATCAATTTGAATGGGTTTAGTGGAATAGTCCGCTAAACCCATAAAAATGAATCAGATTTGATAAAGTTTCTTTTTTCCTAACAGGCTTTCAATATCCTTCTTTTTCTGCTCATACCCTTTGCGTCCCATCAACGCGTATGTCGCGATCTTACCTTCCTCCACGCCCGGCTGATCGAAAGCGTTTATATTTAACAGGCCTCCGGCAAAAGCGGTAGCGGCTTCCAGAAGGAACAGAAACGCGCCGATGTTCTCCTCACTGACTTCAGAAAATTTTATTGTCAGGTTCGGCCGCTCATTATTTGATAGCGCCAGTTCAGTCGCGCGCTTTTCGGAATTGAGGAGTTCTCCCAGGGACTTTCCCTCAAAATAGTCGAACTCGCTGATATACGTAAAATGATTTTGAAGCGTGAGGTTATTTTTAAAATTTTCGACTTCTAAAAAAGAAAAAACCTTGTCGTTTGGACCTTCCACATATAGCTGGACCTGTGAATGCTGGTCTGTCGCGCCCAACGCTTTCACGGGGGTCTGACCGGTCTCAACAACCTCTCCGTTCAGATTATACCGTTTTCCAAGACTTTCAGCCCAGATTTGTCGGTACCAATCGGCGAGATCCCTCAATTTATTGCTGTAAGGCATCATTACGCTGATATTTTTCCCTCTCTTCATGTAGAGGTAATGGATCGCGGCGTAGATATAAGCGGGATTTTCCATTAAATTATCGTTGTCGCATTTAGACGCCATTTCCGCAGCGCCGGCTAATAATTTGCGGATATCGATCCCCGCGATTGCCGCCGAGATAAGACCGACAGGGGAGAGCACCGAAAATCTCCCGCCCACACCCGGTGGAATTCTAAAACATTTGATGGGATATTCGCGGGCAATCTGATTCAGCAGGCCTTTGACGGGATCTGTTGTAAACAAAAGATTCTTATAGAAGTTATCGCCAAGTTTTTCTGTCAGAAACTCCATAAAATAAAGGGAGGTCGCGGCCGTTTCGGCAGTGCCACCGGATTTGGAAACGACATGAAAAAGGGTTTTAGATACATCTATTGTTTTTGCCAGATCATCAAGCCAGTCGGGATCCACATTATCAGGGAAAAACATTCTTGGTTCGCTGTTGAAATTGTAGTAAGAATCAAGCAATGATGTTTGCAGGGCGATTGGGCCGAGCGCCGAACCACCGATTCCGATATGAACATAATTTTTGAACCGGCTGCGCACAACCTGGGCATAGGACTCGATTTCGGTCAGGACATCGGTTTGCTCGTGAAGTTTATAAAATCCCAGGCTGGAGTCATTAGCTTGTTTTCTTAATCTTGTCAATATATCTTTTCCGGAAGATGTAAGCGCTTCAATTTCGCTTATAGATAATCCGTGCTTGTCCATAATATTATCAGCCAGAGTATTGGAATAATCCAGTTTTAAATCCATAAACGCTCCTTGAGAAGGTCAAAATAAACTAAATCGTTGTTTGCGTTTTAAATGTCTGTTAAACAAGTAAAAGTCATTTAAATAACTTTTACGCTGCCTCGGAATATACCTCTAAAAACAAAAAAGCCCAAGTGAAAAATCACCCGGGCTGTGAAAGGATATTTCGGAGAATTAATCGACTTCTATATCTTTGGTTTGTCCTTCTTTGCGATCAATCTCAGAAAAACTTAATTCATTTTTATTTTTTAGCTTAATTTGAATAACACTGCCATCGGTAAAAGTGCCTTTGAGTATTTCGTCCGCGATGGGATTCTCCACGAATCTTTGGATGGCGCGTTTTAAAGGCCGGGCTCCATATAAAGGGTCAAATCCTTTATCAGCAATAAATTTCTTTGCGCCGTCGGTCAGCTGAAATTCAATATTGCGTTCTTTTAATTTATGCATGACCTCGTTTAATGTGATTTCGACTATTTTAACAGCTTCATCTGTTTCAAGCTGCCTGAATATTACCACATCATCTATGCGGTTAAGAAATTCCGGATTGAAAGATTTTTTCATTTCATCGGAAATCTTGTTTTTCATAAGATCAAATTTATTTTCATTGGCAGTATTGGCAAATCCATAACTTGAAATATTGTTAAGGTGTTTAACACCAATGTTGGATGTCATAATCAATATAGTATTTTTAAAATCTACTTTATGGCCTAGTGAATCGGTTAACTGCCCTTCATCCATTACCTGAAGCAAAATATTAAATACGTCTGGATGAGCTTTTTCAATTTCATCCAAAAGGATTACAGAATAAGGATGCCGGCGAATCTTTTCGGTCAGAAGGCCGCCTTCTTCATAACCAACATATCCTGGAGGTGAGCCCACAAGCCTTGAAACGTTGAATTTCTCCATATACTCACTCATGTCTATTCTGACCAGCGCGTTGGAGTTTTCGAAAAGATATTCCGCCAGTAATTTAGCAAGATATGTTTTCCCGACTCCGGTTGGCCCAAGAAAGATAAAAGAGCCGATAGGGCGGGAAGGATCTTTTAAACCCGCTCTTGCTCTGCGTATTGCTTTTGCGATATTTTCAATGGCATCATCCTGACCGATGATTTTTTTCTTAAGAGTTTCACCCATTTTAAGCAGTTTTTTTGATTCACTCATCGCGATGCGGTGAGTCGGGATTCCGGTCATCATGGCGACAACGGCTGCGACATCCTCCTCGGTGACAGTGGCTATTTTGCTTTCTTCCGCATCTTCCCAACGCAGACGGGCTTCATCAAGCTTGTCTGTTAGATTTCTTTCTTTGTCACGAAGTTTTGCAGCGCGCTCGAAATCCTGCAATTTTGCCAGGGATTCCTTCTCGGCGCGAATTCGCTCTATATCACTTTCAAGATCAAGAATCTCCTTCGGAACCACGATATTGGCAATATGAACTCTTGAGCCGGCTTCATCCAATACATCGATCGCCTTATCAGGGAAGTGTTTATCTGTAATATATCGGTCCGCGGCCTGAACAATTGAATCAATGGCATTATCATTATATTCCACATGATGATGTTTCTCGTATCGGTCTTTAACAGAACGTAATATTTCGAGTGTCTCATCCGCGGTTGTAGGTTCAACCATTACTTTTTGAAAACGTCTTTCAAGGGCGCCATCTTTCTCAATATACATGCGGTATTCATCAAGAGTAGTTGCACCGATACATTGTAATTCACCTCTGGCGAGGGCGGGTTTGAACATATTTGACGCGTCCAGTGAGCCTGATGCGCCACCGGCGCCGACAATGGTGTGCAATTCGTCTATAAAAAGAATGACATCCTCGGCTTTTTCCAACTCTGTCATAATTGCTTTCATACGTTCTTCGAACTGACCACGATATTTTGTACCGGCGACAATTGATCCCATGTCAAGAGCCACAACACGTTTATTATGTAAAACACGCGACACTTTTTTCTGAATGATTCTGAGAGCGAGCCCCTCGGCGATGGCTGTTTTCCCGACTCCCGGTTCCCCTATAAGCACGGGATTATTTTTCTTGCGTCGGCTGAGGATCTGGGCAACCCGCTGAATCTCATTTTGTCTTCCAATAATGGGATCCAATTTTCCGTCAATGGCCAGTTGAGTCAGATCACGACCGAAATGGTCAAGAGCCGGTGTTTTGGTCTTCTTGGGTGCCTGTTTTGGCTGCGGCATGGTTGGCTTTCCTGATAAAATGTTTTCTAACTCATTGTAACAGGCCGCGTAATCCACATTAAAAGTGAGTAAAATCTGTGCTGCAAGGCTGTCTTTTTCTTTTAAGATGGAAAGCAGTAAATGTTCCGTGCCTATTACATCATTATTGAAATTCTTTGCCTCAATGTAGGTCATCTTCAGAGCTTTTTCCGCTCTTTTTGACAAGGGAAGATTGCCAATTGTCATCGTTCCGCCGGATGGGGCAGTGGCATCCTCTATTGCCTTCTTCAGTTTATTAAGATCGCAGCCAAGATTCTGCAATATTTTAATCGCGATTCCTTCACCCTCCTTGATAACTCCCAAAGTCAGATGTTCGGTACCTATATAATCATGTCCAAGTCGCATAGCCTCTTCTTTAGAATATCGAATGACTTTCTGCACCCGGCTCGTAAAATTATTTCCCATTATTAAAAATTCCTTACAATATTAGGTTTTTGAGTTCCCATCATTTCAAAATATAGGATAATCGCCAATGGCTGTCAAGGTCTAACGATCGACCAGGGCGGTTAATTCCACAGGACCCGCAAAATGTCAATTTCATCTGTAATTACCTTGACAATAATCTTGTATGAATGTTATCTTATTTTGTTCCACTTACTGACAGGAAACCGACTATGAAAAAGTTTATTGTATTGTTTCTGATTCTATTGGTATCATCGGCAGAAACTCAGGAAATTATACCTGCTCAATCAATTTTTATTATTGATTGTCCGACTTCGGCAACTCTGGACCGGGGAAGTTTTATGGCGGGATTGAGAGCCTATCCTGAGGGGGGAATACTTGGTAATATTGAAGTTGGTCTGACGAACCGACTGATGATGGGAATTTCCTACGGAGGCAAGAATATAATCGGAGCGGGAGAGATTGACTGGAATCCACAGGTAGGGGTGAATATTCGTTACAGGTTGTTTGATGAGCAATTAAATTTTCCCGCGGTGAGTATAGGGTATGATAATCAGGGCAATGGGGCTTACATAGATTCCCTGAGCCGTTATACTGAAAAATCAAGAGGCATATTTGCCACATTTAGCAAAAGTTATCGTTTTCTTGGTGTGTTTGCCCTTCATGGCGGCCTAAACTACAGTTTCGAAGATGAAGACGGCGATAAGGATATCAACGGATTCTTCGGGTTTGAGAAAAGCGTCAATGATGAATTAAGTATTTTCGGGGAATATGATTTAGCAATAAATGATAACGAAGACAATAGTATTGGATCAGGAAAAGGCTATTTAAATGCCGGAGTAAAATGGTCCTTCGCGAAAAAACTATATATTGATTTTCTTTGGAAGAACATTTTGGAAAATCAGGATTACCGTCCCTATTCCAGCAGGGAAATCCGCTTGTATTTTGTTGAATATTTTAGATAATAACTCTCATTCTATTAAGATGTACCAACAACGCGGACCATATATTAGCGGTGAAACTAATTGTTGTTGTCGCCTACCTGGCGAAAACGGGTAGATATAACCGAAACCGAAGGTTCGGTTGAATTCCACCTGAGACAGATCATTAAAAGTATTGATTAGATCGTGATCCACCTTATTTGTTGATTGAACAGCCTTATGAGAAACGGTTGGCCAATTCGCTAAAACGACGGTTCAATTAATTCCCATTCCGAACAGAGTAGTTAAGCCCGCCAGCGCTGATGGTACTGTTCCTATGGCTGGGACGGGAGAGTAAGTCGTCACCAGATTTTTTTTTGTAAAAAAGCATAAAAATATTTTTGCATTTAA
>JBFXLE010000006.1:0-211664 GCA_050173015.1 Calditrichaceae bacterium | reverse complement strand
AAACAGGCGCATCAGATGGTAAGCCGTTACCTGGCAAAGGTAAGTTTAAGTATGCTCAAAAATGGCCGGAAATATGAACCGTATCGTTGGAGAAAAGATGAAATAACAGCTGCATAGAAATGTGGTGTGGTCGCTGTTAAGCCCATAAAGACCAGGAGTGCTCTAAGTGTATTTAAGAGTTTGGGGATGAGAGTTCATTCTGGATGATGCACAAAGATAAAGTGCCCATATTTCGGTTAACCCGTCCCCATCTATAATAAAACTCGTAATTTGCCATAGCCGCCTTTTCATGGAAAATGGCAGAGCTCAAATAGACGCATAGTATAAAATTTAAAAAAAACAGGTAAATAATAAATACACAAAACAAAAAAGAAGATTATCGGCATTGGCAGACCGTTCGACCAAAAGTCAAAGTAAAAAAAAATGAATTAAAATTCATAATGGAGAAGAACACCCTATTGACTTTTTTCTCAATAGACATCCCTCCGGGATTAGAGATCCAATTTTCGCTTGGCTCGCCCTACACTTAACTCATAACTCTTTCCTCTTAACGCTCTTCAATTCTCACTTCTTACTTCCCACTTCCTGCTTCTTACTTCCCACTTCCTACTTCCTACTTCTTACTTCCCACTTCCTACTTCTTACTTCCACGTTTGACTATATAAAACAAAAGGCCGGTGGAAAAACCACCGGCCTTTTTTGATACTTCAACCAAAAGTCAGTTATTAAAACCCAACTTTGAGTGTGAACATGTTATTGGCATCGAAATACTCTGAATTACGGAAGGCATAGTCAAGTGTCAGCATTGTATTGCCGAGCTTGTAATTTATACCCGCCCCGAAGCTGAAATCAAAATCTTCATCTTCAGAATCAACGCTAAGCTTATTGACATAACCACCGCGCAATGCGACAAAGTTATTGTAACTGTACTCGACACCGAATTTTAATTCGTCGTTATCGATATTATTGTTCGCAAAGTCACCTGAAATCAGAAGCGTGTTCCTTTCCATCAGTTTGTAGGTATATGCCACGCCAAATTCTATACTGGCGGGTAATTGATCTGATGAAGTCTCGCGGCTAACATAATCAGTTCTGTCTGTTACCGGATCCTGCACCGCATACAAGAAGCCGGAACCTTCATAACTCATATTTTGGCCAATGTTCTTCGCAACAACAGCAAATGAAACGCCATCTAATCCGGCCAGGTTCATGTACTGAATACCAATATCGAAGGCAAAAGAGGTGGCCTCAGCCCGGGGAATTGACTCGTATATCATTTTACCGGTAAAACCAACCCTGATTGTTTCGGTCAATTTATTGGCATACGTAAGCCCAACAGTTGAATAGGTGGGTGAGTATGTTTTTCCTGAAGCCCCATCCATATCCAGAACCGTTGTCTCCGGGATATCACCAAAATCAAAACTTTTGATATCAAATCCCAAATTTCCCAACGAGCCCATATTCACACCGAGAGCAAGATAGTTCACACCTATATCACTGAATATGGTCATGTTCGAGAACGCACCTTGCGCCTTACCATCCAAATTCGCCAAACCCGCGGGATTCCAATACATGGCGTCAACACCCTGAGTATTGACAATGTTTGCACCGCCCATGGCCAGATCACGAGCACCTACCGGTACAAGGACCTGGACGCCTGCTGCTGTACCTACTCGCGCATCAGAGCCAGCGTAAAGGGGCAGCATAGCAAGGAGAAGAAAGAACACGAGAACCATGGTCCCGTTTATTTTCATCTTATATTTCATTATTCACTCCTAAATTATTTCCTTATCATGCTTGTTTGATTTGATTTTAATAGTATTTCAGAATCTGTTCACCCTGAATAACTACCAATTTCAGAACCTTTGTCCCAAGCTTTTTCATATCTACATGTATAATATAGATACCACTCGCAACCGGCAATTCCGTTTCATTTTTCAGATCCCACTTCAGGAACTGATTTGGATCATTCTTCTCCAGCTTACGAACCTGAGAACCGGCAAGGTTAAAGATTCTAAGCGTGGCTTCCTGAGGCAGGTGAGTGAAAGTAACAAATCGACTGAATCGATTTTCTTCAAGTGAATTATATGCATAGTAAGGATTTGGGAACACGTTAACTTTTTTAACATCTTCTGCCGCCAATGATGTACTATAAGTATTCTCCGGCGCAGTAAAGGAGAATTCGTCAGAAGTTGTAATGGGTTTAGTAGTGATAATTCTTATTACTGTGCCTTCTTCAGGCATATCAGAATTATAGCTCCCGCCACTAACATCACCACCATTCCAATTGACAAAGACCATTCTCATAAAACCGGCAACACAGTTCCATGGATCATAATCAGTCAGGTAGGCCCACAAGTATTCAGCATTTGCGCCAACAGGATCAGCTTCAGCCGCCGCTACCAGGGCATCGTATCCTGCCGCATCTCTGGAGAGCGGTTCAACAAGATAAAAACTATCAGTATATGGATCATTGCTAGCGCCTGATGCCGCATGATCCTCATTAAGTATATTAAACTCCCCATTTTCATCAGCATCATTGACCATCACAAATACCTGATAATCATCATTTGGATCATTTACATCTCCAACACACCAGACCTCAAATGGGACAGTTCCCATCACTACAGGATCACTCCAATTATATAATGCTTTACTCCCCGTAGCCGTAAATCGAATTTCATAATCACGCGGTATAAAGAAAGCCATTCCCATATTTGGTTCACCATATCCTCCGGAATATCCAGTAACCTTGGCAACAAACGTAGAATATGAACCATCACTAGGGTCATTTTGATGCAGGAACCATGTGGCATCACTATTTGCCTGTTGGTTGTCATAGTTATCATTGCTTGAAATCAAACCCGGGCCTCCCTGATAATAAGGAAATCCGGATGGAAATGGCTCTTCTAATGGTCCATTTGCATTCGCTGTAACAACAATGCTTTTAAAATCATTTGGAGGTCCTGCAACTTTTACCTGAAGACCATCAAATATCCCTTGATCATTATCGGAAAAGTCTAAAGTTTGTGGCTGAAGCTCAACAACAGTAATTCCTGCTGTCAAATCTTCCACACTCCAGAGTATTTGACCATATGTAGTTGAATTAGTATCACCGTCATCAGTAAAAAATATTTTATACTCATGACCATTGACATTTTTAGGATCAACGACAGTAACCTGAATTTGGCCATCGCTTGAACCCATAACATGATTAACGGGTACTTCACTTTGGACATCAGCGCCATATCTTACACCGGGAGTAGTTGATTGGACCACAACCGTCATAATATTAATCGATGATTCGAGGGAAGGTTCAGGAACTGTGGGATCACTGCTGTAATTGTAGGCGGTAACTGCATAGTAATAAGAGTTTCCCTGATACAGAGGTCTATCCATTAAATAATCCCAATCGATGGTCGTGTACCTTTGGATCCCCGAATCGGTTCCGTTTTGGACGGGTACTTCAACAACATCACCGAACGACGCCAGGAATTTTTTCGCCCGAATAATCTGTACGCCGTTATTTTTATCGAAGGTTGCAATTTTCTTGCCTTCACTAATTGTAGCTCTCGAACTTGGCAATTGGTAAACATTATATCCTTCAAAATTAAAACCTAAAACCGGATCATCAGCTTCTGTTGCTACTACCGCTTGCTGATCCGATCCCCAATTAAGAACGATCTCCTTTTCCAACGCTGTCGCGGTCGCTTTGGGTGATTCAGGAGGTTTTGGTATTCCGCGGAATAAATTATCATAAATAAACTGAGCATAATCATCAGTTAACAACAATTGTGCAACAGCATTACGGTTTGTCCCACCTTCTCCTTGGATAATACCGCCAACCAATGCAAGAACCACTTCCTGAGTATCACCGTTGGCCAAAGTGAATGGCCCTGAACAGGCAAACATACGCCTGTCGCCAGGATTAGTATCCACATCACCGCTATTGGTTACAGGATCACCATCCAACGGAAACTTTGTCGGTTCACCGGCATTCGGCCCGGTCACATGAGTATATGGTGTCGGATTATCTAAATCATTTGTAGGGGTATAGCCATTTAACATATTATACCATTGTAATGTGCCCTCATATTTTTCCATCGGCGGGTCCGAGATAGTACCGCCGGCAGCAAAATATCCAAATGACGTCATTGGCAGGTTTTTGAAACCCTCTCTATATTTCAGATCAAAAATCGCCGTATCTCCGACTGATGGCACGATAGGTCCCTGAAAGAAATCGAAACCGCCCGCTGCCGGAGGCAGACCAAAATTGGCATATTCACTGTCAGTTGCGTACGCATTGTAAACATAGTGCAAACTCTTTTCGACATTTGCCCCCACGTAGTCATCTGCGGCATTCCCAAGATCCGGATCCGCGAACTGACTGACAAACATGGAATCAATAGCAAATCCGGATTTATTAATTACTTTATATTTCTTAAATAGGATCTGTCCAAGCGAAGAGCCGGCCTGGTTATATTGCCACAAAGTTATCTGCACTTCTAACCCGATCGGAGGAGAACCATAGAGAGCTGTTGTTTTACTGGAGTTAAGATCATTAATCACCTGCCAAACTACCTGATCGGCATTCGCGATACCCGGCTCATCAATATCCGGGCCATCCCAGACTCCATTGTCATTTTTATCAACCCATGGAGCACCAAGATCTACCGGCCATTCATTCCAATCCGCTGCATATTGATCCAAAATGGCCTGTGTCATGGATTCCGTCACGTTTTCTTCTTTTACATCATTCAGCTCCGAGGCATCTTTCCTAACATCATCCTTGGTCAAGGTCTCCCAGTCTGTGCGGATACGATATGTGCGAACTCTTGGATTCGCCGGATCCACAGCGTTCCCTGAAGCGTCAATCCACCCCGCCTGGGTGCCAATTGAAAATCCCCATCCTCCGACACGCGGGTTGACAGTTGGGGTTGGGGTTCTTACATATCCGCCCCAAATAAATCCGTCCATATATAGAACGGCGGCGGTTCCACGTGGATAGTAACCACCCGAACCATTTACGAATGGATCATGAGCAGATTGACCGTGATAATTTATCCAATACCCCCAGTTACCGATATTAGACATCGTCTGGGTTACCTTGTCAGCGGCAGTTTTTAACAAGCTCACCTGATTATTCTGCTCGCTGCCTATATCTCCCCTTGCAAAAAGATTGCTGCCATAGAGAATGAAAACCATCCCCAGCAACAACATCAGGGGAACATTTCTATTCCTTTTACCCATGTTAGCTCCTTAACTTAATCTTAAATAATTTGTATCACAATTATCCATATTTCCATTAGTAATTCAGCTTTATTCCAAAGAAAATCTGTCTTGGCTGATCATAAAGCTGATTACCTGTCGCGTCCCAATAAGCCTGGCCATTATCCAGGTTAATTGCCTGATACATATCGATATAATCCTGACCGCCATATTTATCAATATAAGTCTGTGAACGCGCACGGTCGTAAAGAAATCCATCGTCTTCAGCATTTCCCGTGGCAGGAAATACATTTATTGTGTTTTGCGTATCGAATAAATTTGTCACCCTCATATAAAGAGTGGCCTTCAGTTTTTCCATTAAGTCAAAGGATTTGTCCATGTAAAGATCAACCGTATAAGTCCATGGAGTTGTTGATGCATTCACAGGTTCCAGAGCTTCCCTTGTGCGCGTATCAAGCATATAATCAATACCTGCGTCATAGGGGCTTACCTGACCTCCCGGAGAATAATATACATACGTATATGAATGGCCGCTGCTAAAATTGAACAACATATTAATTCCGGATTGTTCGAAAACTTTCCCGCCATCACCTTTACCAAACCGGTAATCCAGATTGACTGAACCGCGGTGCGTCTGCGAATAATCTAACGGGTTTAGTGTTTTTGGAGTTTCAGACACATTATAAACAGCCGACATATATGAGGTTTCGTTAGATCCGACGCCTTCGGCATCAGTCAGGGTATAATTGAACTGCGCCTGCAGGCGATTATATCTACGCATGGTTAACTTAAACTCAAGACCCTTCGTTGTCGCAAAATCGCCATTTTCGAGGCTCAGATAGGTGCTGATATCCGACCCCGCCGCTGCTTCAGTTCGGCCAACCTGAACCTGACCTTCAATATTTTTATAAAAGCCGGAGATATCAAATGAAGCAAATTCTCCTAACTGCTGACGGAAACCGACTTCATAAGATGTTGTTTTCTGCTCATCGAGATCATAACCGACCGGGTTGATATAATAATAACCTCCGGAGCCAATCTGAGATGCATAAGACCACGAACCATAGTAAAAATCATTCAGCTGCGGAAGCTGGTAAAAAATACCATATTGAGTATAAAACACGGTTTTTTCACTCACGGGAAAAGAAATCCCTATACGCGGGCTCAGGAAAGTCATTGGATCTTTCTCTTCCCATTCATAAAACGCTACCTGGAAAGTTTCAGGATTGACATCCGGATTATCCGGATTTTTTAACACACGATCATCGGTATAAAAATAATCATACCGCAAACCGACATTAACAATTAAATCTTTATACTCAATTTTATCCTGTATATATCCGGCAAAGAAGAACGGTTCTTTTGGTCCGTCAAATCCGTCATCAATCTCATTACCCAGAAGATCATATCCATACGTATTTCCCGCATATGCGGCTAATCTTTGATCCGACACATTTTCAATAGAGCCGCCAGGCTCCACTGTCCTCATCACGCCTGTGTCCATCTGGTATCTGCGGATCGTATATTTCCGGGCATTCATACCAACCTTGACTTCATGATTTTTGGTAAGCTGGCTTACAAAATCGAAGCTGCCGCCGATATATGTTTGTTCATCTTTATAATATGCCCTTTCAACCGTACCGTCTCTTGTGAATTGAAAACCATTGAACAAATAATCATAATCTTCAGTCCATTTATCCCGGTAGGTTACCCTGCCTCCTGTATAATCGGACACCTTAGCGCTGTCCTGCCACGACTGCCAGTCTGTTCCAAACCAATCGTCTTCCATCTCATTGGTGTCATAATAGTAGCTGAGGTTGACATCATAATAAGTGGTCGGATTCAAAACATGCGTAAACTTTCCGGACAAAAGAACCTGATTATTGTTCAGAGCCTGCTCACGCGTATTTAATGTGCTCAGCATCGGAGTATCGTCTGTATAATCCTTGCTCCAGTTATAGATTGCGCTTACACGGAACTTATAAGGATTATAATCAAACAATAATGTGCTATTGACTGACCAGCGCTCAAATTCATTCCTTGGTGTATATCCGTCCGGATAATTTAGCGTCGAAACTGTATCAGGATTTCCGTCAATGACATTTGCGTTCTTTGGCTCGCTATCCACAAGATTATTAAACTCAAACCCGGAGCTATACCGCTTAACGGTATCTCCTATATCCTGATTTTCCGCTGCAACGAAGAAACGAATGTTTTTGCCCATTATCGGACCGCTGGCGGTTAAGGAAAGAATATGTTCACGATAGCTTGTTGTACCCAAAAATTCGTCACCGCTATCCGCAAATTTATCGGTTTGGGCATCAAATGAAATATGATAGTCAGAACCACCGGTTTTCATGTCCGTACGAACAATACCGGAGTTAGCGTCACCAAATTCAGCCGTGTAACCACCGGTAAGTACCTGGATTTCCTCAACAGATTCCTGAATAACATGAACCGCATTCGTTCTGCTTACAGGATCCATTGTGGCGGCACCGTCTACATAGTAACCGGTTTCGGATGCACGACCACCGCGAACATGAACATTACCATCCTGAACAACAACACTTGCCTGAATGGCAAGAATATTCTGCGTGCCACGAACAGGTATTGAAGCAAGATCTTCACCTGTGACCTTTGAGATACTCTGAGTAACATGTTTTTCAACCAACGGACGTTCTGCCGTTACAACAACCGCTTCACCCAACTCAAGGGTTGTGGGCGCTAACGAAGCATTCTGTTCCGTCGTCACGTTTGCTGAAACACGAATATTCTCAAACACAATACTTTGATACCCAACATAGCTGACTTCCAGGTTGAAGGTACCAACCGGTACATTTAAGAGTACAAAATAGCCATCGACATCAGTTGTTGAGCCGATGTATGTATCTTGCAGAAAAACATTGACCCCGGGTAATGGCTCACCCGTATCTTTGTCTTTAATCACACCAATGATCTTTCCGGACGATTGCGCGAAAATATACATCGGCATGGCTAAGACGATCAATAATAAAAGCATTTTTTTGAACATCCTACTACCTCCACAAATTAATGACTTAAATGCGCTAATTAATAGTCAATGTATGCGGCTACACATCATGTCATACTTCACCTCCTGTTGGTTTTATTCTACTTATCTTAATTTTCAAGCTTTTAACGAGTGTGTGATAATCATCACTTTAAAAAAAAAACAATTTATTGTCAAGTGTTTTGTATTTATGGGCTTTTGGGCAGGTTTTAGAAATAATCGTACTGTAAAAATTCTTCATAAATGGTTTCCTCATAAAATTTTTGGACTACATTTACAGAACCATCAATATTTTATGACCATACTTTTCGTTACAATACTGGAGTAAGATAATTCCGCTGGCGGATCAGGTTTCGTTTCTGTTAATATTCACGAGCATCCAGGAGTAAAGAGTGAAAGAACATAATTCATCCGGTATCACATTGTATTTAAACAAACGGCCACACAGTTTGTAATGTCTTTTCCCCCGGATATAGCTAAAAGACCATACAAATTTACAATATCCTGATTAAAATGCAATCCCTAATCTTAAATATATTCATTTTTTATGCCTAAGCATGTATAAAAATTGCATTTGCAATGATTTTTCGCTATTCCACATTCAGATTATCCATAGAAACCGGCTGTATTAATATACAGCAGTCATCCATAAGTTCATAATTCTTTTAATAAATATTACATCCACCTAAACAAGTGCAATTATTTAATGATCATTAGTTTGGCAAACACCGCGCTCCCGGCTGTCATCAACCGGATAATATAGGTTCCTGACGCCACATCCGCGCCTTTCTGATCAGTGCCATCCCAGTCAATCCTACCGGTCAAATCTGTATCTCTAAATGAATATACCCGTTGTCCCAGAATATTAAAAATATCAAGATTAACAGGATCCCGGCCTTCATATTCATATTCAAAGGTTATTGTCGATGCTACCGTTCGATTGTATGGATTCGGGAAACAGCTTAGCAAAGTGATTTTTGTTGCTTCATCCCCCTGCGGACGATGATAAACAGGAACCGCCGCATCAACCTCTATCATCCATATTCCCGAAAGATTTAGATTATCCCCTACTTTGAAATCACTTAAAATCCTGAACGGCTGATCGGGAAATTTAATAAAAGAATAACCGGCGCGATTGCTTACCGCTTCATAACCCAGGCTGCCCTCATCAAAATATTCGATTCCCACATCCAGAAATTCGTTCTGATTCCGATATATCTGTAAATCTTCCACATCGATTGTCACCCATTCGTAGGCATAGGTGTTTGGAATGGTCACTGAATAAGACAGTGGAACCTGACCCGCTTTGATTGCCTGCTGATAAATATGTACGCGCACCGGAACTGACGCGCCGTTATAAAATCTGATCGATTTTATCAATGTGGAATCGTAGGGCGCTGCAAAATGAATCGCGTTAATATTGTTTTCCGATGAAATATTAAAAGTCGGCTTCTCACTTCCATATTCAAGGGTGGTAATATAATATTTTTCCCGGGCCTCACCCGTCAGGGTTATTCGTCCCGTAGTTTCGGTATTATTCAAAAAGGAAAGTGTCTGGGTATGATGAGATGTCCCAAATTCGGGATCAATCGACGGAAATCCGGATGCGTTTTCCAAAAGAGTCAACTGATTCACACCTGATTTATTCAGGTAAATATCCCCGAAAAACGCTCCGCTCATATCAATTTTAAGCGTGTCCCCGTTTGTCCAGGACACCAAATTCAGCGAATAAGGTTTTGTTTCTATATCATAACTTACCGGATAATGGTCCGCGAGTTTTTTGGGCTTTGCCTGAAGATACCTTAGATCAGTCTTGTTAAAGCTATACTGAGGCAACACATCCGGATTGTTTGAGACAAGTGTTAAAAAAAATTCTTTCAGCACCTGATCAAATTTTTCTGACATTCCGCTTTTTGAGAGAGCGCTGTTAATACCGGTTATGCCATTATTGGGATCCTGAGTCAGATTTCGTATAAAGACACTCTGATACTTTTCATACAGATAGTAATCCCATAGAGCGACCTTCGCGTAATGTTTAAGACTGGCATCGTTGGACGTATTATCCCAGGTGTTAAGACTGATACCGGTATCCATCAGATATGGGGTCGGATTGCGTAATCCGTAACCGGTGACATAACTGGCAAGCTCAGACAAGCCTTCATTTATAAAATCTGATTCATCTTTATCATAGTTAAATTGAATCAGATGCTGGAATTCATGGGCAACCGTGGCCAGCGCTTTTTGGGTGGTATAAGATGACCCGTACTCATTTTCATAAAATATACCGGGATAGGTATCAATATAAAGCATATCTGCTTTGTTGGAGCCGGTCTGATTGACCAGTTGATCCAGTGAATAAAAAAATCCGCCTATATAGCTGCCTTCGCCTTTCCATCCATCTTTGATATCCACAAGAAGAAATTCTACCGTGCTGTTTTTATCAATATCCGGAGGATTTCCAAAGATATCTGTTTCAATTTCAACGATGCCCGATGAGGGATCCGCGCTTTCCGGAGGCGTGCTGACCGTGAGCCCGTCGATAATATTCTGAATAACCGCCTCGGTAACATGATTGTTCGACAATTCATTCTTATCCACCCAGATATTTACACCGGAATTAGTCGCTTTCAAAACGGCGGTAACCTGATCAAATTTTATTTTATCCGGATTTACAAGATTTAAAACATTAAAAATCCGTTCATCTCCAATATCATAGGTTGATTTTACGGAAAGATCAAATTGTTTAAAAAGGGATGGTGATTCCAAAGCAATTCTTTTGAAATATTCCCGGACCCTGCCCGAATCAGGAAGAATAGGGTCACCGCAAACAACTTTATCGCGATCTTCCATCGCAAGTTGTGCGCGCAGATCAGGTACCGTCATAAAAAGCAGGCAGATTATAATACAAAATCTTATGAACGCCATGTTTTACTTTAGAATAGATGGAAACGTCACCGACATCTTATTTAAATCTTCTTCCGAGAGAAATTCAAACTCAATTCCGACCTGGTAAGTATTTTCATCGAGTTGGTGTTGATTTCTGACAATCCCCCTGGCTTTCACCACATCATCGCCAATTCCAATGGTTATTTCGATTTTTAATCCCTTTTCCATGGGAACCGGAGATTGAATGGAGACACCTGTACGACTGATATCGAGAGTTTTAACCATGCCCTCATGAAATACACGCCCGTCAGTATCAAACAATCGAAAGGCAAGCAGGTTTTCAGAATCGATGCGCGCAGATCCTCTTCCTTCAAAATCCACGTTTTCCTCCATCATTTATTGTCAAATTAAATATAACTAATTGAATATTTTAATCAAATTAATTAATGCCCTTCCTTAAATACCAATATTTTCCTGATTTCGGGAGGTATGTTTTCATCCGCTATCTGCATTTGTTTTAATTCATCAATAATCAGATTAATTTTCACCGAAGTTTCAATACGTCGGTTAATATAAAAGCAGGAATCATCATGATACCGCACCAGGCCGCCTTTAAAATTTCCCCGGTCATATTTTACTGTGATACCCAGGCGGTTCAGATAATCCACCAAGATTTGCAATGTCTTTTCATTCTCTATCAAAGAAATAACCGTTTTTTTTATTTATTAATCATAGGGATCGCGTGTATTGGTTCTTTCATCAATACAAATTTAGTAAAAAACGATCGCATATCAAGTGATGATTTTATAAATACTTTGTCATATCCCTGCGTCTCAATGCATCCACAATATCCTTCACTCTTTGTGATCCTTCCTTCCTGCAGACCAGAAGCACATCATCGGTTTCTACAATGGCCAGGTCAGATACATCTACAAGCGCTATCAGCTTATCATTAGTCATGGAGACATAATTATTCCGGGCATCAAGAACTACCTGATCCGCTGCGCTGATTGCATTGCCGTGATCATCTTTTGTCGAAATATTATGTACTGATTCCCACGAACCTACATCATTCCATTTAAAGTCCGCTTCAATGACACAAACATTTTGCGCGACTTCCATGATACCATAGTCGATCGAAATTGATTTTATTCTCGAATAAACATCCAGCATAGCGTCATCGAACTGCTCTGTATCAACTTTTTCACAAATCTTGTTTACGCTTTCGGCAAACTCAGTCAGATGCTCATCGAACTCATTCATGATTGCGCTGACTGTCCAGATAAACATTCCGCTGTTCCAGAGAAAATCTCCGCTTTGGAGAAAGCGGTCGGCTGTTTCCCTGTTCGGTTTTTCCGCAAAAGCTTTGACTTTATAGATATTGTGATGATTTTCAGATACGGATTCCGCGTCTTTTTGTATATAACCATACCCTGTTTCCGGATAGGTTGGCTTTACTCCTATTGTTATGAGTGTCCCGGCTCGTTGGGCGTGTTTCTCAGCCAGGATCAGCGTCTCGCGAAAAACATTCACATCTTCAATAAGATGATCCGCGGGAAGTACCGCCATCACTTCAGAATCATTCTTCTCGCGTTTCATAATAATCGCGCTTGCCATTCCGATACAGGGAGCGGTACTCCGTCCGAAAGGCTCACCTATTACGTTTATTTCAGGAATCTCTGGCAGCTGTTCAAGTACCTGATCCCGAAAATCCATATTTGTAATTACAAGTATTTTATCGTCAGGCGTAATCCCCTTAATTCTGTCGTAGGTCATCTGCAGCATAGATCTTTCGCCAAAAATATTCAGGAATTGTTTCGGGCGCGCCTCTCTGCTCTTAGGCCAAAATCTGGTTCCCACTCCGCCCGCCATTAGAACAATATACATTCATCCTCCTAATTATCGCTTTTATTCAACTTTAACATGAAGCACCGCAAGCCATTTTTTGGCAACTTCATTATCAGGTTCAAGATCCAGCACCGTCGAGAAAACCCTCTTTGCATTCTCAAATTCTCTGTTTAATGTATAAGTTTCTCCAAGATTGTTCAATGCGCCGATATATCTGGGTTTTAGTGTGAGCGCTTTAAGGAATAATTTAATGGCTATATCATAATTTTCATCCACTTTATACAGGTACCCAAGATTATTGATCGCTTCGGAATAGTTTTTCTGATATTCGATAGCTTTCTCAAGGTGGTAATACGCGCTGTCCGCAAAATCCTCATAGTAGTAAGCAACCGCAATATTATTATGCGCCTTTGAATAGGTGGAATCTATCTTTAATACTTCTCTGTATTTTCTGATCTGCTCGGCGTAATCTTCCACCTTCGCGGCTTCCTCAGAGAGTTCAAAGGCTTTGCGACTTAGATTACCCTTCATGATATTTTCGGTTAGTCTGACATTGCGAATTGCCGGTTCATAATGCGGGTTAACCTCCAGGGATTTATGGAAAGCAGAGAGCGACTCATCATAACGGTTCATTAAAAACAGCATATACCCGCGATTATTATAGGCCTCAAAATATTTGGGATTTAACTCAACAGCTTTGTCAAATTCGGATAAGGCTCCATCAATATTATTCAAGCGGTGCAGTGATATTCCGTAAAAGTTATGGATTTCAGCATCCTGTGGTATGATCTCAAGCGCTTTTTCCCATGATTTTGCCGCCATACTGTCATTTCCCGCCGTGTGAAAAGCTACACCATCCGCCACAAAATTTTCAGCTTCAAGCAAGCGTCTTTCTTCAGCCGCGTTCGTTTCTTCCATTGATTTATCAGGTGATTTCGAAAACCAGGCGCAAGATGATACCAAAAGAGATAATATGGCAACAACGAATAACTTCTTCATGCCAGCCTCCAAGCTAATTGATCTCTAATTATCATATCCTTCAAAGATATGATTCCCGACTTCTATATACTTATTCTTCATGCCTACCATGTCTTTAACAGATAACTCCCGATAAAAACAATATTTGCCGGTCCTTCCAGATAGATTTTGCCCTGTTCTTTCAGAACATTTACGGATCCGCCTTTTGTTTCGACCTGCATTTTAAATGGAGATGCTTCCTGCTCCGGCCAGAAAAGAATCGCGCTCGCCGTGATTCCGGTTCCGCAGGACAGGGTTTCGGATTCCACACCACGTTCAAATGTACGTACCTGTAATTTGTGAGTATTGATCCATTTAACAAAATTTACATTTGTTCCATGAACTCCAAAACGGGAATGACTTCTGAGATAGGCGCCAATTTTTTGCACATCAATCTCATTCAGATCGTTTTTTACATTCAATACGAGATGAGGCACTCCGGTATTAATGAAACCGGCTGTTTTAATTCCATCCGGAATATTAAATATATTGTCTTCAATGTGTTCCGCGGCATCCCGGACGATTACCTCCACAGTAATATCTTTTGTTGAATCCATTTTGGCATGGTGCAGCCCGTCCGATGCTTCAAACCTGAACCATTCATTTTTTCTGATTATTCCCAGGGTATATGCCATCAAAACCGCGGCGCGGCTTCCGTTGGCGCACATCTCCGCTTCTTTCCCATCCGAGTTATAATAATGGAATGTGTATTTCTCTGAAGGGTGGTCGGATAAGAAGATAATTCCGTCGGCGCCGATCCCGAAATGTCGGTGACACATGGACTGAATCATTGATTCACTGAACCATTCCATTGAAAATTTTCGCGCGTCAACCAGAATAAAATCATTGCCGGTTGCTTCGATTTTTGCAAATTCAATCAAGCGTTCCATCAATTATTATTCCCATGCGGTATGCTGATATTGATATCCCCTGTTTCCCATCGCTTACGAACTTTTACGGTATCTGAGTTATAAATAAAGGGTTCGGAAAATTCAAAGGGGAACAGTTTTCCGTGTGAATAAGTATCTGAATTATCCATATCCAGATACGCGTTAATCAGATAGTTTCCTTCCGGCAAATATTTCATTATATAATCACCGGCTTCCTTTAATTTTAGCGAATATCCTCTATTTCTTCCCTTTAAAAACTCAAAGCGCAAATGCACCGGTATCCCATCTTCCCCCGCCGTTCTGACCTTACCTGATATTTCACCGAGCTCTTTTGATGAGATGATAGTAAAATAATGGGATTGAATAGAATCTGCAAGAGATTCTCCCCAAAGATTACGGACTCCGCCGGGATTCAACACAGCGATATAGCTTGAATCAGTTTCAAAAAGCGTTTCAGGTATAAATTCCGCATCATATTGTGAATTAAACTTCCAATGGCCGTTTATTGTATCGCCGGAAAGTTTTATAAGTGAAAAGTACTTCCTGACAGATTCCCAGTCAACAGGTGTTGTAAATTCCATAAAAACCGGATCCTCCGGTCTTACCGATTTCGCGCTGTCTGCCGGAGTCATCAGAACCATCCGGAACTTCATCGTATCTTCTCGTGTGACCGCATTAAAGGGAAAATATTTATCTGAAAACGCCTTATTGCCTGAGCTGTCCGCCAATACAGCCGCGGACAATAAATATCTGGCGCTGCTGTCCATGGGCTCCGTGAACAGATCCAGAATATTAGTCGATTCAATATTTTGTGATATGCCGAGCAATCTCATCGAAGCAGATGACAAACTGTCAATTACGGTGATTTCAGCCAAATCCGGTGTTACTACCGCTTCACTCAGACGGATTTGAACATGATGTTTGTATATGGCTCTCACCCCGGTTATGAAAGGCTTAATCGTATCATTTTTTGACATGTTGAAATCCAATCCTTTAAACGAAAGATGCGTTGAATCCAGTACCACGTCACAGTAAGGGATGCCGATTTTTTCAAAATCTGAATCGATCAAAAGATTGTTATTCTGGTCTTCCACGGCAAAAACCCTGTAAATTCCTTTAGCCAGATAATTGAGCCTATACGAACCATTCTCACCGGTCTGCGAGATATAATCCGGTTCTTTTTTATTAAAACCGTCTAATGAGTCATTTAAGAGACGATAACCGAATATGGAAACCGTCTCCTTGCCGGATAACCCATGCACTTTTCCTGATATATGAGCCTGATCAATTTTTTCACCGCTCGAAAAAGCGAACTGCGCGCTTAACCGCATTTTATTGCCGCGCTCATCCTTCGCGTCTGTGCCGATTGAAACAACATAGGTCTGATCCGATTTCAGGGTATCTTTTAAGATTAACTGTAATTTTCGACTGCCTGACCAATTCATATCATATTTAAGCGGCGGTGAGATAAACAAGCTGTTTACAAGCGTTGCTTCGTTCATCCGTTCAGAAAACTCTATCGAGATCTCTTTAAGACCACTCACCATTGTCGCGTTTGAATCGGGGTAAATCACTGAGATATACGGAGGCGTGCGATCAAGAGGACCGCCTGAAGGATTTCCTCGCGTTGCACATCCGTAAAATAAAAAAAATATTATGGGAAAGAAGAGCAGAAGTGAATTATTTTTCAGCATGAAACCGGAATCTCCTCTGTATGGTCGGCTTGGTATTCATTGTTAATATAATCAATATATGATTTATAAGTTGACTAAAAAATAACGATTTTAAGTTATTATTTCTAATTTTTGTGGTATAAATAAAATATTCGCCGAATGGCGGGGAGGATGATGACCCAACATCACAAAACTGACATTGCTTTGCAACTATATAATCAGTGATCAATAAAAATAAACGACCGGGTAAGAAATTCACTATTCCGACTCATGCCGAATTATATACTTCGAGCAACGCCAGACAGAGCAACTAATAATAGTGATGGAAAAACCAAACTGACCGGTCGCGTCCGGAAGGTGAATCACACACAGATTAAAAGAAACCGCCGGTATCCCAGCGGATTCTTATTTCTCTTTAATTCTGGCGGCTTTACCTTTAAGCTCACGCAAATAGTAAAGTTTAGCTCTGCGAACTTTTCCGACTCTTTTGACTTCAATATTAGCAATTCTTGGGGAATGAATTGGGAAAATTCTCTCCACGCCAACGCCGTGAGAAATTTTTCTGACGGTAAAGGTCTCATTAATTCCGCCGCCGCTGCGTTTAATACAAACACCTTCGAATAGCTGAATTCTTTCCTTATCACCTTCAATTACCCGCACCTGAATCCCTAAAGTATCACCGGCTTTAAACTGAGGTATATCATTGCGTAACTGATTTGCTGTTACAGTGTGTAATAAATCCATTGTCTCACCTACACTTTTATTTAAATGATTTCAAATAATTTTTATATAAATCCGGGCGGCGTTCTTTTGTCGCCGTTTCCCGCTCCCGCGTACGCCATTTTTCTATAACACTGTGATTCCCGGAAAGCAGCTCATCCGGTACTTTCACGCCTCTGAATATTTCCGGACGCGTGTAGTAAGGCGCGTCCAGCAATTGATCCGAAAACGAATCCGTCCAGGCCGAATCAATATCTCTTAGAACTCCGGGAAGCAGTCTGACGATTGAATCTACAATTACCAGAGCCGCCACTTCACCACCGCTGAGAATATAATCACCGATAGAAATTTCTCTCACCTTGTAAAATTCGTGAATCCGTTCATCTATCCCTTTATAATGGCCACATATGAGAATCAAATGCGGCTTCATACTCAGCTGCGTCGCCATTGCCTGATGATACATCTGACCACGCGGAGACATTAAAATGATTTCCGCGTTGTTTTTATCAGCTTCTTCATTAAAAATATCATCCAGGCATCTGATAACAGGCTCTATTTTGAGTACCATCCCCGGTCCGCCGCCATAAGGGTAATCATCAATCGTACGGTGTTTATCATCTGTATAATCACGAAGATCATGAACCCTGATATCCACCACGCCCTTTTTTCGCCCCATCTTAATAATGCTTTCATCCAGGGGCATTTCAACTAATTTTGGGAATCCGGTTATAATATCAATTCGCATCTCAAAGACCGTTATTCAAGCAACCCTTCCAGGTTGCGGATTTTCATTGTTTTTTTTGCGATATCCACTTCCATAATGACATCCTTAATTGCCGGAATTAAAAATTCCCGGCCATCGACAGATTTCAAGGTATAGACATCATTACTGCTTATAGACTCCACATCCACCAATTCACCAAGCAGATTATTCTGCTCATCATAAATCTTTATCCCGAGCAAATCATGAATATAATACTCGTCTTTCTCCAGATCCACTAATTCATCCTGTGGAATATAGAGATATTCATTTCGCAATTTTTCGGCTTCATCGCGAGTATTAATATTTTTCAGCTTAATAAAAACAAACCTATCCGACAAACGCACTGATTCTATCGAATAGGCTTGTGATTCTTTTTTATTAATGTATACTTTTTTCAATCCGGTAAAGCGTTCAGGGAAAGACGTAATGATCTCCGCTTTCAGTTCACCCTTTATACCCTGAGGTTTAATAATTTTACCGATTACGTACATTATTCAAGAATTTCAAGCACTGCTCTTTTGCCGGCTTTTGCTGAAGCAGCCGCCAACAGGGTACGGATTGATTTTGCTGTTTGTCCTCTTTTACCGATCACTTTACCCAAATCACCTTCACCTACGCGTAACTCATATACGGTAACGCGTTCGCCTTCCACTTCAGCAACATGTACTTCATCCGGTTTGTCTACAAGGTGCTTCGCGATGTACTCAACAAAATCTTTCATAATCCCATACCTCCTAAAGATAGTAAACCAGTTTCGCCTAGATAGTAATAATTAGAATCTCTACAGACATCACAACAAAACAATTTCTATTCTTATTCCGCTTTGTTCTCTTCCTGGTTCTCTGACACATCTTCCTTAACGTCATCAGCAGATGGAGTTTCCTCTGTTACGGCATCGGCAGCCTTAACTTCTTCCGCCTGAGGTTTTTCTTCAGCAACAGGCTCTTCAGTCTTCTTCGCCTTTTTTGCCTTTTCATCCTCTTTTTCTTTCATTGCCTGACGCTTTTCACGCAACTCCTGCAGAGCCTCCCACTTCGAAAACTCTTCTGCAATTTTAGCGTCATCAACGCCATTTTTCATCAAATCCCATTTTAGCCAGAACCCTTTTCTCTGGAAAAGATTTTTCACTGTCTGGGAAGGCTCGGCGCCATTTTTCAACCAGTACAATACCCGATCCTCTTCAAATTCAACCTGAAAAGGCTTCTGAAGAGGGTCATACGTTCCGAGCATCTCGATAAAACGCCCATCACGAGGAGCTCTGCTATCCGCAGCAACTATTCGATAGAATGGGCTTTTTTTCCGCCCCATCCTGCGCAATCTCAATCTAACAGCCAAACTAAACCTCCATTAATTAAATAACATTAAACAAGCCCGAAAGGCATTCCACCAAATCCTCTCATGGATTTACCCTTCATTTGTTTAATCATTTTCTTCATTTGTTCATATTGGTTAATCAATTGATTAATATCCTGAACCCGCGTTCCACTACCGGATGCAATTCTTTTACGCCTGCTTCCGTTTAAAAGTTGCGGTTTATTACGTTCTTCAATAGTCATCGAATTGATAATAGCTTCGGTTCGCACGAAAGCCCCTTCATCAATTTTTGCATTTTTAAGCTGCTTTCCCGCTCCGGGAATCATTGACAAGAGCGATTCCAACGAACCCATTTTCTTGATTTGCTGTAACTGATCATAAAAATCTTCCAGTGTGAACTCGGCTTTCCGCAGCCGTTCTTCCAGGCGGGCCGCCTTGTCACTGTCAATCGTATCCTGGGCGCGCTCAACAAAAGTGACGACATCACCCATTCCTAAGATACGGGAAGCCATCCTGTCCGGATGAAACTGTTCAATGGCATCCAGCTTTTCACCGACGCCGATAAATTTAATTGGTTTACCGGTTACAGCCTTTATCGAAAGCGCCGCCCCGCCCCGGGCGTCACCATCCATCTTTGTTAAAATCACGCCATCATAATCAAGGCGATCCGAAAATTCTTTTGCCGTATTTACGGCATCCTGCCCTGTCATACCATCAGCGACAAAAAGAATTTCATGCGGGCGAATCCGGTTTTTGATCTGCACGAGTTCATTCATCATATTTTCATCTATGTGCAGCCGTCCCGCCGTGTCCAGGATAATCGTATCGCAGAATTTTTTTCGCGCTTCCGCTATGGCGTTGAAACTTATTTTTACCGGATCTCCGATCCCCTCGTCATAAACCGGGATATCAAGACTTTTACCAAGTATCCTTAATTGCTGAATAGCCGCCGGCCGATAAACATCAGCGGCCACAAGCAGCGGTTTACGGCCTCGCTTACGCAGATACCCGGCCAGCTTTCCGGAGAATGTTGTTTTCCCTGAACCCTGCAACCCGGCAATCATTATGATGGTGGGAGGAATGCCTGCGGTTTTGAGCTGTACCGTTGAAGAACCAAGCAGTTTCACCAACTCATCATGCACAATCTTTACGATCATCTGACCCGGTGTAACACTACGCAGAACATCTTCACCAACCGCCTTTTCCTGAACCGCGGCAATGAAATCTTTTGCAACTTTATAATTAACATCGGCCTCTAATAGAGCGCGCCTGATTTCTTTTAAAGAATCAGCGATGTTTTTTTCGTTTAATTTTCCGTAACCGCGCAACTTCCGAAACGTCGATTCCAGCTTAAGCGTCAAATCTTCTAACATATTAAGAACCAGTATCGTTAAAATCCGACTATGACCGCAGAATATAAGTAAATATTCTTATCTTTTCAAGTCATTATTCCGGACGGTTTTAATTTTATAAATTAAGACTTCTTCCATTTTTAGCCATAGATATCTATTTATTGTCTATTAAGAAACGCGGTAATTTATTTTCCCACTGAGCAATAATAGAAAATGACAATATTAGTATTGTCGGTATATTTATAATATTACGATAATATCCTTGATAAATATTACAGACAATTCCTAAACAAAGTCAAGCATCTTATCAAAATTCATCTGAATATCTCGCCGCCGGCAAATCCCTTAAATTATAACGGGAAGCCATTATCTCTCCATAAGCGCCGGCAGACCGGATCGCCAAAAGATCATTGCGCGTAGTTTCCGGTAATTCTATATATTTCCCAAAGCTGTCTGATGACTCACAAATAGGTCCTACAACATTATAATGATCATTCCCCCGGGACGAAGTTAGATTTTGTATCTTATGATAGGCCTGGTACAGAGCCGGCCGTATCAAATCAGTCATTCCGGCATCCACAATGGCAAATTTTGTTTTCACCCCGTTTTTTACGTACATCACTTTGGTCACAAGACTTCCGCATTGCGCCACCACTGATCTTCCCAGTTCAAAATGGACCTTCTGTTCCGGCCTTAACTCAAGAAGTTCAGAGAAAATCCGAAAATAATTTTCAATATCAGGGACGCTGTTCTGATCCGGATTTTTGTAATCCACACCAAGTCCGCCGCCGACATTTATATGTTCAGGGATTATCATATGATCCGCAAACCATTGCTGAATTTCATTCACTCTGATACACAAACCCTTAAACACCGCCAAATCGGTGATCTGCGAACCGATATGAAAATGCAGTCCTATCAGATTGATATTTTTCATACCGGGCAATATCTCAATGATCTCATCCAACTCCCAGCGGTTGATTCCGAATTTGTTTTCTTCTATGCCGGTTGTAATGTAATGATGGGTTGAGGCATCCACATTCGGATTAATTCTCAAAGCCACGCGGGCGATTTTATTCTTCCCCCGGGCAAGTTCATTAATAACCTGCAACTCGGGGACCGACTCGCAGTTAAAACAAAAAATATCATGATCAAGAGCCAGATTAATCTCCCAATCTGCTTTACCCACACCCGCGAATACGATTTGGCCGGGATCAAAACCCACTTCAAGAGCCCTTTTGATTTCGTTCCCGCTCACACAATCCGCGCCAAGCCCCGCCTCACGGATAATCTTTAATATCCGTTCATTTGCATTGGCCTTCAACGCGTAATGCACAATATACTGAAAGCGTTCCGCCTCTCTGTTTACAGTATCCAATGTCCGATTCAGGAGCTCTAAATCGTAGTAGTAAAAGGGTGTCGGCAGATTCCTAAATCTATTGATCGTATTTTTTTTAAACATGGGAGATTAATACATTTAATTTTTGGTTTTAGTCAATATTATTTTTTAAACAGGTGACCGCTGAGAGCATTCAAGGCCGGTACTTTTGCTTCCGCGTTCACCAGTACAGAGATATTGTGCCTGCTTCCCCCGTATGAAATCATTCGCAGCGGTATATCTTTTAATGCCTCCATAATTTTTAACGCGGAGCCGCTTTTTTCGGCGATAAAATCCCCGATCACGCAAATGATGGCTTTATCCCGCTCAATTTCCACCTGCCCGAATTTATTCAGTTCGGCCTCAATTTCATTCAGGTTGGTTGTATCATCAATGGTCAGCGAAACAGCAACCTCGGATGTGGTAATCATATCGATCGGAGTTTTATATATCTCAAAAATTTCAAAGATTTTTCTTAAAAATCCGTAGGCAAGCAGCATTCGGTCTGATTTTATCTTAACTACCGTAATCCCATCCTTTGCGGCCACCGCTTTAATTTCATCGTGGGTATATTTACCGGTAATCAAGGTCCCGGGATCTTCAGGAAGCATCGTATTTTTCAGACGAACAGGAATATTTTTTTCCTTACACGGGAGAACACTTGTGGGGTGAAGAATTTTTGCTCCGAAATATGCCAGCTCCGCCGCTTCATCAAATGACAGTTCTCTTAACACAGATGTGTTCTTTACAAACCTTGGATCATTATTGTGAAATCCATTGATATCCGTCCATATTTGAATCTCGGACGCATCCAGAGCCGCTCCGATTAACGAGGCGGTATAATCGCTGCCGCCACGTTTTAAATTGTCCACTTCACCATAGGCGTTCCGGCAGATATATCCCTGGGTAATGATAATGGATGTATTTTTACGCGGTTTTAGTTCGCGTTCCAGATTTTCACGAATATAAAAATAATCCGGCTCGTTGTCTTTATCGATTCTCATAAAGTTCAATGCAGGGATAAGGACTGAATCTTTTTCATTCTCCTGCAGATAGAAATGAAGTAACGCGGTCGAAATTAATTCTCCCTGGGCAAGGATGGCTTTTTCCTGCAATTTTGTAAATACCTTTACGGTAAAATTTCGGATGTAGGAGAAATGTGATTCAACCATTTCGTTGCCCTGTTTTTTGTAACTTTCAGAATCAAACAGTTCATCGACCGTATGTATATACTTTTCTTCGAGTTCGTTAATTTTTGTGTTTGCCGCATCTGAATTTTTATCGTATAACAGGCGGGTTATTTCGGCCAATGCATCTGTAGTACCGGACATTGCCGACAGAACAACAATTTTGGTTTCAGGATAATCGATAAGCCTGACTAAAGATTTAATTTTTTCCGGAGTCCCTACGGAGGTGCCGCCAAATTTTAGCACTTTCATAATTTTTTGCCGTCCGTCCAGATTATTCAATCAGTTGGCAAGAATAGTCTGTGACTGAGTCAGTCCATTCGCCAATATAGTTCATTTTTTTATGAGCGCTGAATGTATTTAATTAAATTCACCTTATCAAGCGATTAGTCTAAAAAAGTGGTTTTTTATGAAGCAGGGCGCAGAAACTTCCATCTTTCTGACCTCGGTGCGGAAAGGTACGGATTAAGGAATCAGAAACCCATCCGCTGAATTTTGCCGGTGGTTCGGATAATTCAAATTGTTCCGCGTTTCGCTCCATGAAATCCTGGATGACCATCTCATTTTCCATCGGATCAACTGTGCAGGTGCTGTAAACCAGATGACCTCCAATGGCAAGTAATTCACCGGCTTGAGAGAGGATACTTTCCTGTAATTTTGCAAACTCCATAATCTGATTCATATCCCTTCTCCATTTAATATCCGGATGCTTATTGATCACACCCAGCCCGGAGCACGGAGCGTCCAGCAATATTTTATTAAATACGGATTTAAACGGCAAGGCGCGTCCGTCAGCCACGATAAAATGCCGGTTCTTAAATCCCAGCCTTTGAACATTTTCTTTCACTATTTTCAAACGTTCAAAATCCTGATCCACAGCTACCGCCAGAATTTGATCAGGATGATATTTTAAGATCTGGGTGTACTTTCCACCGGGCGCGGCACAAATATCCAGCACCCTGTCTCCTGACCGGAGATCAAGCAGTTCAACCGGAATATGGGCGCTTTCGTCCTGGATACTGCAAAGCCCCTCATCAAACCAATTATTATTCCGGACAGCCTGAATATCTGATACCTTCAACATATCATCAAAGTGCTCTGATACCTGAAAAGCGATTTTATTTTCCGTTAATAAATCTATAAAATCGGGAATCGCAATTTTTCCGGTGTTTATACGGATATCAAACACTGGAAGCGCGTTCATGGCTTCACATAACGCTTCTGTTTCAGATTCACCCCAGATACTTATCCAGCGTTTAACAAGCCATTCGGGAAATGAATATTTTACCGCGATGAGTTCAGCTCGCGCATTTATTGAATTTTCCGGCTGCAAATTTCCGGATTCGCGAACATAGGTTCTAAGCATACCGTTAACCTGACCTCCGGAACCCATGCCCGCCGTTTTTTTAGCAAGATTGACATATTCATTTATGGTCGCGCGCGCCGGAATATGCTCGACAAAAATGAGCTCATAAAGCGCCATTCTCAATATAATTTTGATTTTTTTGAGCATTTTTTTGTATCGGCCGTGATAGACTTGAGAAGCGATCCAATCCAGATATGTTAAATTGCGTACGACTCCGGATGTGATATTCTTTAACAGTTTTCTATCCTGCCGGCTGATTTTGTATTTGGAATACGCATCATCCAGCAAATCATCTAAGCGTGGTTTTTTATCTTCGAAATTTAATAACACTCTGAATGCAATTTCCCGCGCGGTCATTTAACATCCTCTGCCTGCATACCCATTCCGTTATGCTTTTTCAATGTTTCATTTAGCACTTGTCTGATTCCGGGAACAGAAAGGATTTTTCCATCCACTGATCTGACCGATTTTAACGAGACATCCGCGGGCCGTCTGTAATCCGCCATGGACATTATTGATACCGGCTTTATCAGATCGCGCCCTCTCCCCAGGGATTTACATATCGAAAGCCCAAGTTCCTGACGGCTGAGAGAATCCGCGCCTGAAACGTGGAAAAGACCTGTCTCCTCCCCTAAAGCTATTTTCCAGATTGTATCCGCGAGATACCGGACGGCAGTCGGCGTCCGGATTTCATCATAAAACAGAGGAATCTCCATTTTCTGATCAAGTCGATTGAGAAACCAGTCGATAAAGTTGGTTGTTGTACCGAGTCCTCTGCCAAGACCGAGAGCAATCCTGACAATCGCAAAATCATTCATTAAGGTCGTTACCGCTTTTTCAGCCTCAAGTTTTGTTTTACCGTAAATATTGACAGGATCGGGATGGCTGTCTTCCGTGTAAGGGGGATGGTCGCCTTTAAAAACGATATCCGTTGATAAAAATATCAGACGGATGCCTCGATCCGCGCTCCAGACAGCCAACTTTTCCGTGGCCCCGGAATTGACCCGCGCGGCAAGTTCCGGCTCTTTTTCACACATGCCAAGGTTGGCCATGGCTGCCGCGTGAATAATGATATCAGGATGCTGTTTTTCCAATTGTGACACCGGATCCCTAAGCAGATCATAAGACAAGACATTCGGTTGATCTAAAAGGGATTTTCCAAAGAAATTTAGAGCCCATTCATCAGGCGCTCTGCAGGTCCCTGACAATAAAACACCGTTTGGCCTGGTCAGCCATAGATACTGACCGATAAAGCCGCTTATACCGGTAATGAGTACTTTTTTATTCATTTTAATCAGAACCGGGCTGAAATTTGAAATCCAATAAAGCGATCATTTCCGGCGTAGTTATGTGAGGAGAATTTAACGTTCCATGAAGTTTGTTCCGCAATATTGCGGTTATGTTTTCTGGCCAGGCGCATGGCGTTGATTCCGCTTACCATATGGTTAAGAACGATGGCGGCGACATAATAAATATCCTGATTGGCTATTTCCGACGCGTGAATGCGTTTACCGTCAAAGATTAAGCGGTTATCACTCGAATCCCATTCCCAGTAATTCAGATCATTTTCAGTATAAATCGCGTCAATGTCCCGGTCGCGACGCCTCTGTTCATTAAAATCATAGATATTATCATATTTCCCTATATCGATCCAATACTGATCATCCTTGCCGTTTTTATTCACTCCCGCGTGTTGTGAAGCGTAAGCCGTATAAGCGTCTTCAAGCCGGTTTACATGCAGGGTATTTGCTAACCATCCGCCCCAGGCAAGCAGTTCGACGCCGAGAAAAAATTTGGCTGAACTACCATGTCCGGTATAATATTCACCGCTTCCGGGAAGCAGAAGGCTGAGCAGGAGCGCTTTTCCAACCGATTTTTTCTGTGGCGCGTTCAATAGCCCATCATTTTCCTGAACCAGCCGATCTGTGACAGGTATTTCCGCAAAACCGGAAATTTTAGCATCATTTTGAGTATATGATAAGGAAGGATTGAACGGAATATGGACCGGATTTTCCTGGGCAGACAAGATTGCCGGTATTATGGCAAATATTCCTAAAAATAGCGAGATCTTTAACTTTATCATTACATTTCCAGACATATGTGATTGTAAAATTGAATCAATTTTGGCAAAACGGTCTTTCCAATTACCATGAAAAGTAAACTCCGTAAGTCCGCATCCTCTCACCCGCATAATATTGTTGGCCAATCCTGACAGAATATCCGACACGTTTATTATACTTCTTCACTGACAACGCGCCATCCAACGCGCTTAACAAATGATTCATCAGGGCCACCCCTGACATGGTCGTAGCCAGATCATAAAAATCATTACTGGTATTCCGAATATCCCGGTACCGGCTGATGAGCGGCGTAGGCTGTGTAAAATTCGACTGATTGTAATAGTCGATTGAAGGTACATCAACCCATCCCCCGCCAAATTGCAGAAGATACTTGTAAATCATCTCATAATACTGCTGTGTCTTTGTTTCCGGGAGTGTATGGGTGAAACCAAGCTCACCGCTTCTTTCAAGACGACGTAACTCTGAAATGGTGTCGTTCGTATAGTCATCATTTAAAATAATTCTGTTTTCATCTACAGAAAGCGGATCTCCCGTCCATTTATCTCTTTTAACCGCCTCGTCATAAACCCTTGACCAGTAACGCTGTTCACTCCAGTTTTTGTCCGCGAAACCCCGCATTTTTTTATCTTCGGTATCACCTTTATGTTCATAGATGAAATACCCGGTCCAGGCAAGGATTTCGACACTCAGGAACAGGGCGCTTTTCCAATAGGATTTCGCGTAGTATTCACCGGCGCCCGGTATGATTGCCGACATCATGGCTGCCTTAAGTCCCGATTTTCTATTTTTATTTTCAACGACCTGCGTTTCTGTTTTCACCTGTTCAAGCAGATCGAACCTGTCACTATTCAGGGTCAATGACGCCGAACCGGCAATCGCGATCTGAGATGTGTCTGGTTCAGAACCGGGATCGGCCTTACCAAATACTGACGCGCACATCAAGAGGACTAAAACGATATGAAGATAACGCATTATCTCTCCTTCCGGAATCTAATTAAAATCTTCGGTCAGATCCGGATTTACTTGTTCTGAACAGACCGCCGAATCGTTCACGTATATCAAATTCAAATAATGCCCCAAAATAGAATCGCCATTCTTTGTCATAAAGCGTATCGTTATTAGTAACTTTATCCAGCGGATACACCGCCTCCGCAAAAAACCGTGTCGGGAAAAGATAATACGAAAATGAGTCTAATCTCAACTGAAAACCAACATCGCGCTTAAATTTTTCAAATTTAATTTCATCTTCGTTCCAGGCGTTTCCAAAATCATAGAACATACCAAAGTACACTTTATCAAGATATAGATGTCCGATACGTTTATCAATATGGCTTAGAACCGGGAATCGATATGTGGCTGTCCCGATTAGCTTTTTTCTACCTTCGAGACTATAGTAGGAATACCCCTTCATACCAATCAGTCCTCCGGCAAACAGATTAAAAAAACTATCCACGGACCGGTCTATATACCCCCCTCTCAGCCTCAGACTAAAAGCGTGTCCGGCCAGGAACGGATTTTTAAAGAACTCCTCCCAATCCATTTCGATCTGATTAAATGTGTAGTTCCTGTACTCTTCAAGCCCTAGACTTCTGTCGGTTGAAAATCCTTCCAAAAAATCATTTGACTGATAACTGTGTTTCAGAAAAAAATATCTTCCCCCCGACGGATTTATCTCCTCGTCTTTGCCGGGATGAACCATATCGGCAAAAACGCTCCACTCGAGAGCCCAGCCTTTCAGATAATTATATCGGATCGTCGGAATGTAAACCCATCCTTCATTTTCGCTATATGCCGAAGCCGGATCAAGATTAGCGTTATAATACCGGTAAACAAACGCCGCTTTCGAATCCAACAATCCCATCAGTCTGGCATTTATACCGACCCTTGCTTCTGTCAGATTAAAATTTACATTTCTTTTGAAACTGAGGTATGACGATTCACCTCTTCTTATGCTCAGTGTGTCTTCGATGTTTGCGGTTGAATTATATACTTCAAAAAAAAGTGACGACAATAATTCCTTGAGCTCAAAATAGGCGTATAAATCATAATCCAGATCAGAATTAACAGCGGCGCCCCCGATAAAATTAGTCTTCTGAAGAACATCTGAAGATACGACGTAAAATCCGGGTTTAATTGTTTTATAGTCGATAAGCACACGCGGTAAAATATGAATTCCTGAAAATTTTCTTTTATACGGCTTTACTTCATATTCAGGATATGTTGAATCGTCAAAATTTTTCGCGGGAATCATGGCAGAATAATGATTATCATAGACCGCCTTTTCAGACGGAACAGGCATCGGGTTTTGTATTTCATATATGTGATAGCCGAGACTGTCGTAACAAGCGTAAACAATATCGCCCTCCGCGTTTACCGACGGCATGAAGGCGCCGCCTGTCACATTCGTCAACTGCTCTTTCTTACCGCTTTCCGGATTATATCTGTAGATGTTATAAATTCCGCTGGTACTTGCCGAATAATACAACCATGGCGAATTGGGTTTAAATACCGGGTATCGAATTTCCTCCGGCGCATCCATGAAAATATTGAAACTTTTTTTATTCAGATCATAAACACCTAAATTACGTCCGTAACCGATTGCTGTATCAAAAATAATTTCAGAATCATCGTTTGACCAGCGTGGGTGATATATCTGCCTGTTATCCTCAAATACTAAAACCTGCTGAATCTTACCGCCCACCATCCGGATTTCCCTTAAACCGGTCTTGTTCGTCTTTTCCGGAACCATTCTACCGGTTTCCATATCCGCGTAGATGACCTGCTCATCATTCCGGTCAAATGATTCGGGCAAATCATAAATATTAAGCTGATTCAGACCATTCGTTGATGTTACAAATACGATCCGTTTGCCGTCATGACTAAAATCGGGATTGGTTCCTCTGAGTCCCTTCGTGAGACGAATTTCTTTGTTTTCCTGTATATCAAACAGAAATAAATCGTAAAATGACGACTCATTTTTACCGCGGATTTGACGGGCATAAGCAAGATATTTTCCATCCGGCGACCATGAAAGAGAAGATGATACTAACCCGGTAATATTTTTCTTTGATCCGGTTTTCCTGTCGTAAAGTACAAGACGATTTTCACCGAAATAATCTTCACCCGCATTTGAAAGATAAGCAATTTTTGAACCGTCCGGTGACCATGCCGGATAAAGATTACTAAAACCCTCTTTCTCTATGGCGCGGCCCCTGACCAGATTCTTGCGGATTTCTTCCGTTCTTTGTTCATAAACTGTTTGGAGGGAATCCTTCCAGTCCGAGTACAGAATTTCCACCTGGACGCCGGTCGCCTTTCTGATCACTCCCTCAAACGTGTAGGAATTCCAGCGCGATGATATTTCGGTAATTTTTTCCAGAATTTTTTCATCAAAACGATCCGTCAGATAATTTACAAACGAAAATCCCAGATTATAAGAAGACTCATTCCCATGGCTGTTTTTCCCGAAAACGGTCATTTCATTGTACGTCAGTAATTTATCGTTAAGTATCCTGTCTCGTACAATCATCTCCCGATGAGGATCCCGGTAATCATACCGGCTGCTGTCCGCCTGGTACTGGGCAACGCCTTCCGCAAACCACACGGGTATATTTATTGAGCTTATGGGATAAGAAACGATTGTGTTAGGAAATCCGCGCACCACATCTTTGCGCCGCTCATTTTCATAACCGAACACCTGGAAAAATCCATAAGGGAATAATGTATTCGTCTTCACTGCCTTTTGAATCGAAATCATATGCGTGAATTCGTGTGTCACCACATCGCGAAGCCAGTTTTTTGTTCCGCGCATGACATAGTCAAGATTAGATGCCCAGATTTCTACCTTATCGTCAAAAAAGAATGCCCCGCCGTTTGAATAATCATCGGTATCTTTTATGATGAAGTGTATTTTCCCTTTCGGCCTATAATTATAAAGTCCGGTTATATGGGGATATATATCTTCGGCAATTTTAGCGACAATGAATGCGGTCTGACGCGTCCCCTGATGAAAATGCACGGTGAAATGATCCGTGTCAAAGGTCTCCCATTTGAGCTCCGGATGATGATATTCATATTGTTGTGACCAGCCGGTACTGATTAAAAGAACGATTAAAAAAAATATTACTTTTCGCTGCATCTAGCTTCCCGCATTAGTGAACAACCATAATTTTGATAACTTTCGACTCAGATTTTCCATCGGCTTTAGCATCAATCTGGCAGAGATAAATGCCGGATGCGATACCGGAGACATTCCAGACAACCTCATTATCGGCACCAGCATATCCCGGACCTTCAAAGGAGGCAACCGCCATACCCGCCGTATCAAAAATCCTGATTTTGACGGTCGCCGGTTCGTTAAGGTAATATCTGATTTTTGTAAATCCACCTTCATTAGGATTCGGATAGTTATACACCCTGTTTGCAGGCATCAGTTTAGACGATATCGGCTTATAAATTAATCCTTCAGAAAGCAGGACATTCGCATATTCATTAAGATTTGCCTGACCCCATTTTATGTCCGCTTCAGCTTCTGTAACCGGCAATTGCCAGACATAGAGCGATCCTTCCAGATTTCTAACGGCCAGTTCAAGTTGTTCGTCCCCATCAAGTTGAAGAACAACCGGTGAATCATGCAGAACGCCTCCGGCTGCCAACGGGTAACCCTGCAGCAGACGGCCATTCTGCCGGTATCCTCTGACCTGTCCTTTATCGGTGGAAAGGAGTAGATCCGCATCGCCGCTGCCATCGGCATCAAGTACTAAAGGTGAACCGACAAACATTTCCCCATTTGTTAAATCCGCGCGGATTGGGAATCCATCAAGGCTGAAACCTCTGGCATTTATAGCGTATATTTTATCAGAACCGGCATAAACAATATCAAACGTTCCATTGTCATCCAAATCGGCAACCACGAATTGTCCTGTCGGTACCGAGGCGGCTTTAAAATTCGTAAGCTGCTCATTGCCGTCCACATCAAATATCCTGAAAAAGCCTGTTTCGTCATCATAAATGATAAGATTTAATTCATCCGCCCGGAGCATCGGCGCGATCGCGGAAGAACCGGACTTAAAACCATTCGCGAACACCGGATGGCCGTTGTAAACCACAAAATCAGTTGATAATTCAGTATTTGAATACCTCGCTGATATGTCACCGTTAAAATTCAGGGTATAAACGGTATCATTTGAACATCCGAAATAAACAGCGTTCCCTGAAACAATAAGCGGTGTAATGATTTCAGAACCAGTACCAACCGGTGTAAACAGTGATGCGGCAAGAGGTGAGCGCAGATCAAACCCATAAACGGAATCAACAGTAGACGCAAACAGAAAATCATTTTGGCCATTCTGATCCGCGTCCGCCAAGACAAGATTTACAGATCCCCCAGCAGCAGTGATTTCCGCCAATCCGGTATCATCATCACTTAGAAGTCCCTTCCCCTCCGGTCCGACCGCGTAAATAATCCCCTTGTTGTCAATCCCAAACAGGAATGAGTTATCAAAATTCTCCACTTTCCCAGCTACAATCGCGTTGAAAGTTGAATTTGTTTCTGAAATCTTTATGGGAAAACCGGGTTCATAATAGTCCCGAAGATAGTCAAAGGATATCATATTCGCATTTCTGCCGCTGAAATTTTTGAGTGTTATATGCGAAACCGCGTTATTCAGATTTGCCCGTGTGGCGGGAGCGCTTACCGTTGAAAATTCATTTTTGTACAAAGGAGACGGATTCCCCCTGAACCAGAAATCCAGCCATGTACCAAGTTCTGACTGATAACCGCTCTCTATGATGGAATATAATTTTCCGATATCCTGCGATCCGTCGGCTTCTTCAATATCCACCCCCCTGAGGGCCGGATCATCATTTATTTTATTATCATCCTTTTTTTCAGTGATTATACGCTCATCTATATGCCAGATCAGGACTCCGGAACCGGGGAGCCCCCAGTCATAATCTTCAACACTGAGCAGGACTCCGCTTGAGTCAGAAACGTTGATCCGATCAGGAAAATATGTCTTCAATACTTCCAGATAGGAAGGAGGTGTTTCACGGCTTTCGTAGAGAACAAAAAATAAGGAATCCATATTGACAAGATAGTCGCCTCGATTTTCCAGCAGATAGTATTCATCATCATTAATCGGGATTTTTACGATAGAATGACGGTCCGCCGGAATGCTACCCCCGATTCTTCCAAGACGGATATCGTTTTGCGGAACATCTGCCAGATATGGTTCATCCCATCCCAAAAGTGTTCTGGAATAGGCGCCCGGGGGTGAAGGAATCAAACCGTTAAGATTCACTAATCCCACATCCATCAGATCAAATCTGCCAACTCCTGACCGTTGAGTTGTTGGACTGAATAAATCATACAGACCAAGATAACTCCCGATGTTAGATACAAGGATTCCGGTCATGGCGATCTGCAGTCCATCCTGATTTTCAGTCTCCGGCATAATAATTCCCCGGTCGATCAGATAAGAACCATTGTCTGCGGAAACACCCTCGAAATCTTCCCCGAAGGCTGTTTTCAGGAATCGCGATGTGATAAAAAGGGAAGGTATATCCTGTGGAGTATCATCGAACCCCACGTCAATATCTTTTCCTACACCGGCATGAAAAACAATAACCAGATCGTAATCAGCAAACAAAAATGTTGTATCCGCGTCCGCGGCGCTTACCGCATCGCTCAGAAGCCTGCTCAACCCGAGATTTGTAGCAGCATCGCCGGTATTCGGGTTATAGTACCCCATTTTTTGCGGTAATTGATACGAGGTGTTCAGCGCTTGCGGGAAAACATCACTCTCAATAACAATCCGTCCGTTTGATACATTCTGATAATAATTAGCTGCCGCGAGCATTTGATCGTTAAAATACGTGCGGTTGTGTGGTGCAGGATCGATTGCAAAAGGATCTGTAGTGGTGGAATCGATCATAAATTTGCCGTCACCGGAAGTTAATTCATTCTCATCAGCCAAAAATTCCACCCTGATGGCGCAAATTTTAATGGTTTGCTGAGAATAGGAGGAATTTACCAGCAGAATTAACGGGAGCACAAAACCAAGAATTCGAAGAATCATCATTTTCAGGTCACTCAATTTCAGATAAGATTATGTCAGGACATTTAGAGCCTCCAAATACCATTAATATCCGGCAAGTTATCAGTAATTGGGACAGTCCCGAAAAAGACAATGGGAAATCAACTGATTTCCCGCTTTAATTTATTATTAGAATTGAACCGCGAGAGAAAATCGCATGGTATCGGAAAGCGGATCTTCTTCTCCGGCAGACACATAACTAAAATCGATTCCAAAAATATTATATTGCAAGCCCCCGCCAAAGGTGAGATAATTTCGATCACCGTAATTCGGATCTTCGTAAAAATACCCCGCCCTTAGAGCGATCAGATTGCCGTACCAGTATTCCAACCCCAATGAGTGGGTAAATCTTTTCAACCGGTCGCTCAAATCACCTTCAACCCAGCTCGAATAAAAAGTCGCTTCAAATACGTTGTCGGATGTGCCGTCTTTGTGCTTCACGACAAGCAACCGGTTAAGGTCATAAACAAAATTGATTTTGTTAAATTCATCATCATATATTTTATAAGCCAAACCTAAACGTAAATTGGTCGGGAGAGGATCGGCCTGGTCTTTGTCAATATATGTTACTTTTGGTCCAAAATTTGACAAGTTTGCTCCAAGCCTTAAGCGGTTATCAAATATAGCGTAACCCGGCGTCCATAATACACCCAGATCAACTGCAAATGCGGTGGCTTTTCCATCCTTATTCTCCGAGCCGACTTCGACATCAGACAGATTACTCTGTATAATCTTTGCGTTCACGCCAATCCCAAGATTAGATTTTAACTTGGTCGCATAGGAAAGCGTCACCGCGTATTCATAAGAATCAAAAGTACCAAGTTCATTATTGTTTTCATCCGTCCAGACATTTTCTCCCAAATTCAGAAATGTGATACTCCCGCCTATCATCCCGATATCTTCTATATAATACCGCCAGGCAAGATAATCATAAAACAGATCGGAAAAATTGAACTGCGGGAGCCATTTCGCGTGCATCAGAGATATCTCACCGCGTGAATCCACTTCGGGATTATCATACTGGAACGCGAGACCCGCCGGATTCCAGTAAACTGCTGTCGCATCCTCCGCGAGCGCGACGCCTGCTTCACCAAGTCCGCCACTACGCGCGCCGGGGTTGATCATGAGAAATGGAACCGCGGCTTCCCCCTGAGCGAATGCAATATCACTGGTTGATAATAGTCCCAAAAACATCAGGGATAGGATTATAACTTTTCTCATCTTGTTCTCCTCCAAAAAAAAACCGGTTAAATGGCCAATCTACCTGAAAGATTCCATTTAACCGGCTTGAAATAAAAAATAAGCAACTTGTTAAAGGTATAGGCAGATGTATCCATGTATTTCTGGATCAAAATCTTACTATTACAAATTTCCTTTAACAAACCGCTTATAGGCGCTTCTCCGCATTCTCTTAAGAATTTATTCAAATTTAATCCTGAAGCCTTAGATTGTCAAGGCAATTTTGGCAAATCAGGGTTATCTCTGTTATTCGGCCGAAAAAATGAAAAATGAACAAAAAAACAACTTATTCACTAATTTTAAAATTTTTCAGCTTCATCAATCAGCATGATCGGAATATCATCTTCAATTCTGTAAATTAAACGACATTCATTACAAATCAACTGTTTTTCATCCGGTTTATATTCCAGATCCCCCTTACATTTAGGGCAGGCCAAAATATCCAGTAACTCCTTATCCAGCATTTTTCATCCCTCAAAATAATTTTTCATTTTTATCAAGAAATTTTTTGGCGGTTTAATCGCCCGCTCACCATTATTCATAAAGCTATGAAGGGATGAACCCTCGCATAAAAGCTGATTTCCTTCATTAAAAACCTGATATTCAAAGCCAATTCTGGCTTTTGGTACAAAGGGTATCGTTGTTTTTATGGTAATCAGATCATCATATTTTGCGGGTTTCAGGTATCTCGCGTTCACTTCAAGCACCGGCATCAGATATCCGTCTTTTTCAAGCCCGGCATAAGAAAACCCGTATGCTTTTAGCAATTCGGTTCGACCAAACTCAAACCAAACAATATAATTTGAGTGATGCACGAATTTCATCTGATCGGTCTCAGCATAACGGACACGTAACTGACTGCTATGCTCGATCATTCCTTCCAGGCTCCCATTTTGGCGAATTTTTCAATCCGCTGTTCTATCAGTGTATCCGCCGGTATTTTCATGAGTTCACTGAGATGTTTAGTGATCGACTTCTTTAATAAAGACGCTGCCATATCATGGTCACGATGGGCTCCGCCTTCGGGTTCCTTTACTATTTCATCAATAATATTTAAAGACAAAAGGTCAGGAGCGGTCACCTTCATCGCCTCTGCTGCTTCCGGAGCTTTCGCCGAGTCACGCCAAAGAATCGCGGCACATCCTTCCGGGCTAATTACCGAGTACCAGGAATTCTCCATCATCAGGATACGATCTCCTACACCAATTCCCAACGCTCCTCCGGACGCGCCTTCCCCAATAATCACATTAATGATCGGAACCGGCAAATGCGACATCTGGAACAGATTATGAGCAATGGCCTCAGCCTGGCCTCTTTCTTCAGCTCCAATTCCCGGGAACGCGCCCGGTGTATCAATAAAAGTAATAATCGGTTTATTAAACTTAGCCCCGAGATTCATTATCCTCATTGCTTTACGATACCCCTCGGGATTTGGCATACCAAAATTTCGGTATAAATTGGATTTAGTGTCACGCCCCTTTTGATGTCCCACGATTACAACAGAAAAATCATCAATTTTCGCGAAACCGGAAACAATCGCGGTATCATCAGCAAAAAAACGGTCACCGTGCAATTCATCAAAATAAGTGCTTAATCTTTCAAGATAATCCAGCGTAAAAGGACGCATTGGATGTCTCGCCAGCTGCACTCTTTGCCAGCGGGTCAGATTTGCATATATTTCCTTGCGCAGTTGTTTGGCTTTTTTTTCCAGTCTTTTTATATCATCTGTTAATTCAATTCCGGTTGAAGCCGCGTATTCACGCATCTCCTGAATCTTCCTCTCCAACTCGACAACCGGTTTTTCAAATTCCAGAACAAATTTTAACGCGCTTAGTGCCATATCTTCCTTTAAAGTTTTCCAATCAGACTGCTGAATCTTAATTTCCAGACCAAAAACATGGCCTCCCACATGATTTTTGAAGACAGTTTGGACTGGCCGTACACACGATCCACAAAAATAATAGGTATTTCCTTAATCTTAAAACCTTTCTTCCAGGTTTTAAAATTTAGCTCAATCTGAAACGCATAGCCATTGGATTTAATTTCGTCCAGACCTATTGAACTCAGTACTTCCCTGCGAAAACATTTAAATCCGCCGGTGGAATCACGTACCGGAAGACCGGTTGAGAATCGTGTATAAATATTTGCAAAATAGCTCAAAAGCAATCTGCTCAACGGCCAGTTTACCACATTGACACCCTTAATATACCGTGAACCTAAAACGAGATCATAGTTCTCAATCTGCTCCAAAAAACGCGGTATTTCTTTAGGATCATGAGAAAAATCCGCATCCATTTCAAAAATATATTCATAGCCGTTCTCAAGCGCGTATTTAAATCCCGCGGTGTACGCGCTCCCCAGACCCAATTTCCCGGGTCGCTCAAGTATAAATATTGTATTCCGTTCTTTCTGCAGTTTTTTTATTAAATCCGCCGTGCCATCCGGAGAATTATCATCCACGAATAAAATATTTATGCCGGGTTGTGAATTATAAATCGCCTTTACCAGTGATTCGACATTTTCTATTTCATTATATGTTGGAACAATTATCAGCGCTTTTTTAGGATCTACCATGTTCTTCTTCAATTTTTGTTTTATAGAGCATCAATCCGGATTTGACATCATGCGGTTCCCAACCGGTCCTATTGACCAGCTTGTCCAGAATAAAAGAAGAATTCATCGGGCGAGGAGCATGTTGTTGCAGCTCTTCCGTTGATATCTTTTTAATGAGTGAATTATCAAGTTCAAATATTTCCGCGATCTTCAGCGCAAACTGGTATCGGCTTACAATCTCAGATCCGGAAATATGAAAAATCCCGTAGTCATTCCCTTTCAGAAGCCTCGCGATCCCCTCACTGACATCATCTGTAATGGTAGGATTACCAATCTGATCACCAACCACCCTTATTTCTTTTCCCCGGGTTAGCTGATCAATCACCCATGACACAAAATTATGTCTTCCGCGATTATCGACACCGTACAGCACCTGAGTACGAACGATCATATATTCCAGAGAACCGGATTTTATTATGTTTTCAGCCGCGTACTTGCTTCTTGCGTAAACCCCTCTTGGATTCGGAACATCACTCTCTTTATATGGGCCATTTGTTCCGTCAAACACATAATCCGTTGAGATCTGCACCAGTATGGGATTCAATCGGGCAGATCCTTCGATAATATTTTCAACCGCTTTTACATTTGAATTCCAGCAAAGTTCTCTTTCTGCCTCGCAGGCATCGACCGCGGTAAAAGCCCCCGCGTTAATAATTACATCCGGTTTGATTTCTTCAATCAAACTGTTCGTCTGCCCACGATGCGTAAGATCAACTTCGTGATACGAAACATCCGAACGGGAACCATGCTCGGCGCTTCCTTTTGAAGCTCCAAAAACCTCATAGTTCTTACTGAAAGTCTTTAACAGACTCTGTCCAAGCAAACCATTCGATCCGGTCACCAATACTCTTTTCATCAAACTTCCTGTCATTATAATCGGTTAAATTCCTTTTTTAGAAAATCGGTTTCCGGCAAACCTCTTCTGGCGCCGCTGACCGCTGCAATTTTATTCGCCGTGTTAGCCGCGTCCATAATATTTTTATTTTTCAAATATGCTGATAAAAATCCCGCCGCGTACGCGTCTCCGCAGCCCGTCGGATCGATCACATTTATATCTTCAGGCGGACGGCTAAGGATATTTTTCAGATTTTTGCCTTCCCTAAAAATCGAATGACTCCCTTCCGCGCCTAAAGTTAAATTAATTATTTTTGACTTATAAAAGCAATATTCCATAAATAAATCATTTACCGAATCATGATTGCCCCGAATCATATCAAATTCGCGCTCATTCATCTGCAAAATATCGCAGTTATTCATCCATTCCTGGATATCTTCAACCGGTTTATAATATCTTCTTCCATCATTGTTGCGGCCAAGGGCGACGCTGTGCAAATCCAAATAAATGATTCCGCTATATTTTTTTCTCAACCCGGCTATCGCTGTCGGTTCTATATCCCAACCCGAGATCATATTGATACAAACGGCATCCAAATCTGAAACGGGACCGAGATCTTCAAATTTTAGTGGCACCATTGGATACAAAGACCGCTCAATCCTCTCAGAAGGACTTGTGTAAGTTATGTCAACTAAATTATTTTTACCGTCACACCGAATTATTCGGTCTGTGATAATTCGTTTATCTCTCTTCAGACTCTCAAAAACCGACTCGTAGATATCAGATCCAACCCGGCAAACCGGAATCAATTGATCCGTTTCCCCCATCAGCGCGGAGAAAGCGTTTATCGAAAAGAGCAATCCCCCAAGACTTTCTGACCGCGTACCATCATAATTCCGGATTCGATCAGATATGACTGTACCAATCAGCATAATTTTCATGGAATCTAAAATACATTATTCAACATCAAAGTTCAACCTGACTTTTTTTTGAATGAATTAATCCAGTCTGCTGCCCTTTTCCCTGAATTCTTTGAGTGACTCCAGGATACCCGGTTCTGACAATGCAAATATCTGCGCCGCAAAAACAACGGCATTTCTCATACCGGCTTTTCCAACCGCAAAAGTGGCCACCGGCACCCCTGCAGGCATTTGAACAGTTGACAGTAAGGCGTCTAAGCCATCCATTACTCCACCCGGAAGCGGTACGCCAAGCACAGGCAGATCAGTATGCGCGGCAACCACGCCGGCAAGATGCGCCGCCATTCCTGCTCCGGCAATGATTGCGCTGTATCCTTTCTCACGCGCATTTGTCGCAAACTCTGTAACCAGGGCCGGATTTCTGTGTGCCGACATGATGTTTATCTCATATTCAATCCCAAAATATTTTAAATATATTTCAGCTGATTCCGCATACGATTTATCCGACTTACTGCCCAAAAGTATGGCTAACTTTGGCATTTTTTCTCCTTAAAATTTAAATTTAAGATGGTAAACACGGACCATATCCATCGGTTTCTCAAATACATAGTAGATAATGTCAGTTGTTATTTTTGAGTTGTGGGGAATCTGTATCATAACCCCGGACATCTTTTGTAAAACCGATTCGGCACCAAGCGCCATAACTCTGTTAGTGTCATTTAAATCCCAGTCTGATAACTGAAATGTCAGGGACAGCGACTCGGATCCGGGTAATTTGTTTAGTAAAAGACGATTCGCGGGTTCATTTGAAGGGAATATTTCAACCCATAACATTTCACCGGCTCCGATTTGCTGAATAATCGAATTCAGGTATGACCGATAATATTCTTTTGCATTAAAATAGTCAATTTTTTTGAGATTTTCGGCCAGTTTCCCTTTTAAATGCTTCTTTCTCCATCCATAAAACCAGTATATCAAAACAATCATCGCGATAAATCCGACGACGATTGCATTTGTCGGGTACAACGACTCACCCAGGTTCTATTTACCTACAATTTTAAAGGTATTCGCCATAACTTCCAACTGGTCCAGAAATGGTTTTTTATTTTTGCCGGGAGCCATCACGGCGATATCTATCATATAAAGTGATGAATCTATCGCGCTGTGCACAGCATAAGTTCGAAATGGTCCGCCGACCAATAACGAATCATTCTTCCAAAGTCCCACCAGCTTTTTTGTCCGCTGACCGTTAAAATTTGTCTCCGTTATATAGGTATCTTCTTCGATAGCGTGATCGCCTTCATAAAATTTCAGGGTCATTCGGTCGCGAAGCTTGATCATAGAATCTCTGTTGATCAACGTGCTGTCTCCGCGTACCCGCCAGACAGAAAGCCAGCGGTCAGGATCTTTGCGTCGCAGCCATACATATTTTTCGGATATATCTTCGGTCGCCACAAAATAATCATGCTGTACTTTAACCATCCAGCCAAATTCTTCTGAGAGATGTTTTTCTATCTTTACCTGTTCCCCTTTTTCGTACATGCCGGCCTTTAACCGGTCGAAATATTTCTGATTAAACGTATCAAATATTTCATTTTTTCGAGCCGCGAAATTATTTTTTAACGCTGACCGGTCTTTTGCGTACATGATTAAACTAATCTGGTCCCGCGCGAACAAATCATCTTTAAAAAAATAGAAATACTTGTTTTCCCGGACATCCTGTTTAAAATTTTCAGGAAGAATTTTACTGATGTAATCGTTAGTCGGATTTTTTTCATTATCGACACCGATCAAAAACACATTCATTCTTGTCTTATATTCATTTAAACGGCTGAGCGGAATCCATTCAAGAAAAAAACTTTGCTCAACGTGAGGGGTATATAAAATTGACTCAAAAGTTTCCAGTACATCATCCTGAACATCCTCCCACAAAAGAGAATCCGCGACAACAAATATCCTCTGAGGATATCCCATTGTTGACATCTTATAATCACAACCGTTTAACATCATAAGGATCATGATGATAATAAAACATACTCCTGCTGACTTATACGGACGGTTCGATTTCATTGATTTCCTCTTGTCTTAGTCTACGTTTTTGAATGATAAATAGAATCGCGCCGAAAAGGGATATGAACATTGGAATCAGCAAATTCATAAAAGAAAGTGAGATCGCGGCAGCTCCTGAAATGCCAATCTTCCCCAGTAAAACCACATAACCTCCATCCCTAACCCCTACACCGTTAATTGACGGGAGGAGCGTGAGGGCAAATGTGACCGGTACAACCAGAAATAGATATAACAGATCAATTTTCATAGAAAATGCCTGAGATATGAAATAATTCATCAAAACGATCGCGATTTGTGATAGCAGGGATAAGATGAATACATATACAAATACACGACGGTATGTTCTCAATTGGTGTATCGCCTCAAACAGCTTATTAAATTTTTCGCCGATGTTAAAGAAAGTGACTTTGTCAAATATTCGGAGGAGCATCTTGAAGGGCCGGTTCCTGGTGATCAGAAAAATAAATACAATAATTCCGGTAAACAGGATCAGAGACATATACAATAATCTGTTACTATGAAAATATTGAGAGACAAAAAAGAGAGCCACAATAGCAAGAAAAAAAGTTGACGCCATACCCACAAGCCGCTCGATTATGACACTTGCAAACCCCGCGGTTCTATTTTCACTCTCATTGGCGGCTTTATATATTCTGACTACATCACCGCCGATACTTGTTGGTAGAAAGTTGTTAAAAAACAACCCGATCAGGTAAAACCCGAACAACCGGTCGGTTCTGATATTTATATCGTACTGTATTAGCAGGACTTTCCAGCGAAGTGACATCAAATATATAGATACAAGCTCAAATATAACCGCCAGCATCAGAAAATATATCCCGTTGCCGGCGCTGATTCCCGCCAGAACTTTAACAATCTCATTAGGGTCTGCATGATATACAAGATAAGCAAACAGACCCAGAGAAATTACGGTCTTTAAAAAGGTTTTTAGATACTGCATTACATTCGGTTTTTGCTTTTTATTGACTCTAAAATATTTTTTGCGTTATTGTCGCCGGGATTTGCTTTTAGCCAGTTTTCAAGCGGCGCGACAGCTTTTTCTTTTTCACCGTTCATATCATAGGCATTAATAAGCAATCCGAGTGTTTTTGGATTCAGCGGATTTTTCTCATAATCCTTTTCCAGCAGCGCGATCGCGGGATTCAATTTCCGCAGACGAAGCAGGTGTTCACCTATGGTCTGAAGGTCATTCACTCTCGACGCGTCATTAAGGATCGTCTCTGTGTATGAAGAATCCGCGACAACCCGGAATGCATCCCCATAAAGACGCATAAACCGGCTCGACCATGGAATCACCTCGGATGGTATCTTTTCTTCCATCGCGGTCAGCACTTCTTTTAAGGCTTCTTTGTCATTTGCAAATCTGGCATCATATTCCGCCAACTGCATAAATCCGGTTCTATAATTTTGCAGCAGACTTGTAATATTTTCATCATAATAAACATCCGGATCGTTCAGACCGCGATATTTATAAATTTCCAGAAGATTTTTCCGGATGTGTGTTGGTGACATATCCCAGTTTTTGTAAGGAACCAGCCGGAGCACTAGGCCTTCCATTCGCATATAATCCGCAAGTTCCGAAAGCATATTACTTTGAGGAACGGTGACTCCGAAGTAAACCGGTCTTTGCCACTGGTTTGTCGCGATAATATTGAGAATCATATAGTCTTGTGTACGAATCACCGGACCATAAGGTGTATCCATTGTGGGATTAATTTCAATGCTTATCTGCTCGGGAATTTCGATGTTACTGAATTTAAACGCATCCTGAAATTCAGCGTGAGCTGTCTCAGCCACTTTCGCGGGAACTTTTAAGGTCACCTTTTGTTTTTTCCATGGACGCAGTCCTACGCGACTAAGCTCGGCATCGCTCATCACAAGCGGCACTTTTGGCTCCATATCCCTCAATTGTTTGATGTACCAGTCGGTATTCAGCAAACTTAGATTTACGATTCGGATATCCGTTCTGATATTTTCAACTTCCTGCAAATACCAGAGCGGGAAGGTATCGTTATCCCCATTGGTAAAGAGGATCGCGTCCGGTTCACAGGACATCAGCATGTTATACGAATAATCCCAGGCAACATAATTGCCCGAACGGTCATGGCTATGAAAATTCTTTGCCAGCATCTGCATGGGCACAGCTAACAATAGTACGACAAATGTAACTGCCATCATGGTTGTCCCGAAGCCGGATTTTTCATCAGATTTTTTCCTGAACAAATCTTTTAGCAGCTCAATAACACCCGCGTAGCCAAGTCCTATCCAAAAGGCAAAGGCAAAAAAACTGCCGACATAGCTATAATCACGTTCTCTCGGCTGCGGGTCGGGTTGATTTAGATACATGATGATGGCCAATCCCGTCATAAAGAACAAGGCGGTAACCGCCAGCGCGTGCTTTGGATCTCTCCTGAAGTGCCAGTAGATTCCGATCAAACCAAGAAGAAAAGGGAGCGCAAAAAATTGTTTAGCCGACCAGTCCATTCCGTTTTCGGACATCCCGACAAACTGCCAGAGAAAATACCGGACGTACATTTTATCAACCTGATATCTCCAGAAAAAATCACCGGAGGATGTATAGTTTCTTCCGTTCGGAGATGATTTCCAGACTGCTTCACGGTCGGTGATGGAGTGATCGCCGTACTGTTCTCTGTTTATATATTTTATGAAATTTTCGATATTCTCCGGATCATTCTCATCGATCATCGGATCCAGATTTGAACGAATGTAAATTGTGGCGTAAGTAGAATAACCGATGGATATCAGTAAGATTGAAAGAAATGCATAGCTTAGCAGATTTTTTTTATTATTTAATGCCCAAATCGTCCCGCCGATGATAAACACAACAAACGCGACCAATCCGATCACACCATAATTTAGCGCGATCAGCGGCACATACTTCACCATCCCCGGATATACCGCGAGTATGAGAACAACCGTTATCGCCATCATTATCAGGAATGATTTAATATTAAAATCATACCGTTTATAGTAATAAATCATCGCCACAAAAGGCAGAGCAAGGACATTTAGAAGATGAACCGCGATTGCTAAACCAATGATATAGGCAATCATCAGTAAATACCGGCCATTATCCGGTTCATCCGATTTTTCCGCCCACACCAGGATCAACCATACAATTAATGAAGTAAAGAGCATCGAAGCCGCGTAAACTTCCGCTTCGGAACCGTTAAACCAGAAACTATGGGTAAAAGCAAAACTAAGGGAACCCAGCACACCAGAGAATATGGCGGTCAGCCAGTCGCTTTTTGTCTCTAATTTACCTTTCCACTCTCTCACCAGATGTACTATCGACAAATAGAGGAGCATCACTGTGATGGAACTGGAAAACACGGATATTATATTTACTCTGAAACCAATATCACTTCCCAACGGAAGCAGCGTGAACACGCGGCCCACCAGCAGGTACAACGGACTTCCCGGCGGATGCGGCACAGCCATTTTAAAACTCGACGCGATAAATTCACCACAGTCCCAATAAGAAACCGTCGGTGCCACCGTCAAAAAATAAATGAAGGTTGTAAACAGAAAAATTACTAAAGCGGTAATTCGATTCATCTTTTCCATGGTCATCATCATAACCCTTTATTTAAATTTTTTATTCGCGAAGGAAGCGATTAAACTAACCAAATTGACTCTTTTTCGCAAGATAATTAATTCCAGCGTCCAGATGTAAAACAAATTTAAAGAAAAATAGTTCTGCCCGGCGTTCAAATTCCGGCGTGATTGTTTTTTCTGAATTTCAGAATACATTCAACCGGTGATAATTTTCTGATAAAATGGTCGATGACAACGCTTCCCGGATACATATTCCGAATAATCATACGATCAGAAACTTTCCGTAATTTCTGTGTTTTGCGTCTCTTACCATATATCAACAAAGGGTGTGTAAAGAGATACATCAATGATCTCATAACCGCTCTGGCCCGCTTCCCTTCCCAAAAAATTCCGTCGGCTGCTACAGTCGCCAGCTCAAATACAATACGTATGGGAAAAACGAGCAACAACATCAATAAAGAATAATTCTTCAACATCATCATCAGATTATTGCGATGATTATAGTACATTTTTCGTTCATTATCACCACGCAGTGTATATCCGGAAAAGTGCGTTATATGCGTTCTTGTTGTCACTACATTCTTATATCCTGCCAGTTGCGCCCGCCAGTTCAGATCAATTTCCTCCTGATGCGCAAAAAAATCTTCATCGAGGATTCCTATCTGATCCGTAATACTCTTACGCAATAAAAGGGCGCATCCCGATGTCCAGAAAACCTGCCGCTCCATATGATCATACTGTTTGTTGTCAGCTTCAACCGTATCGAAAATCCGGCCTCTTGCAAACGGATATCCCAACAAATCCATTTCTCCGCCGGCGCCCCCTGAATAATCAAACAGGCGATTATTCTGAATAGAAATTATTTTTGGCTGAACCGCGGCAATGGCATCGTCACTTTTTATGGCCGCGTGCATTTCCCAGAGAAAATTTTCCGGCATCACAGTGTCATTATTTAACAGCAGTACAAAACGCCCTTGTGATAATCCAATTCCCTGATTACAGCCGCCAGCGTATCCAAGATTTACCTTGTTCCGGATCAATCTCACTTGCGGGAATTTATCCCGGACAAAATCCTGACTGCCATCGGTTGAGCCGTTATCTATCAGGATAGTTTCAAATTCGACATATGTATTTTTAAATAAGGATTCCAGACAATCATTTAGAATATCTTTTCCATTGAAATGCGGAATCACCACTGATATTACCGGGTCTTTAACCATGATCTCCTGTTTTCCGACTTCCTGTATCGATCAAATTCACAAAAATCGGTCTTCATAAGTTAACTAATATTTATTAGATCCATTTTTTCTTTGAATCGCGTACGCATAACCTGATTCAATTCTTTGTTTTCCGGTTTTCTCAGCAGGTTATCGGCGTTGACAAGCTCAAAAGCATCCTGACGCGCCTGTTTCAAAATATCCAGATCGATAATCGGATTCGCCAGTCTAAAATCGGGCATCCCGCTTTGTTTCGTTCCGAAAAAATCTCCCCATCCCCTTAACTCCAGATCCTTTTCTGCAATTACGAACCCATTCTGAGTTTCCGTCATGATGCGCATCCGCTGCAGCGCGACCTCACCGATATTATGCGGTGTTTTCAGAATACAGTATGATTTTTTATCACTTCTGCCTACGCGCCCACGCAGCTGGTGAAGCTGAGAGAGTCCGAACCGTTCCCCGTGTTCAACAAGCATTACCGTAGCGTTCGCCACATCGACCCCAACTTCGATTACCGTTGTCGAGACAAGTATATCAACTTTTTTATCCACAAATAGTTGCATCACCCGTTCCTTTTCCGCCGATTTCATGCGCCCATGGAGCAATTCCAACTTAAATCCGGCAAAAGGCCCGTTTCGTAAATACTCAAAACTTTCCGTCGCGGCTTTCAGATCAAGCTTTTCACTCTCCTCTACTAAAGGATACACTATATATGCCTGCTCGCCTTCTTTTAACCGTTCGCGGATAAACTCATAAATTTGATTTGCCTTATCGTCAAAGCGCCAGACGGTCAGAATATCTTTTCGGTCAGCGGGCATCTCGTCAATGACTGATACATCCAGAGAGCCATAAGCGGTCAGGGCCAAAGTCCGTGGAATGGGAGTCGCGGTCATCACCAGCACATCGGGATGGGTTCCTTTCGACATTAACGAACCACGCTGCATGACGCCAAAACGATGTTGTTCATCAATTACCACCAGTCCAAGTTGTTTAAATTCAACCGCGTCCTGAATGATCGCATGGGTACCTATGACAATATGAGGATCACTTGATTCCAGATTCTCCTGAAGCTGCTTTCGCTGGCGGGCCGGTGTACTTCCGGTCAGAAGACTGACTTTGACATTTAGCGGATTAAGCAATTTAGAAATATTTATAAAGTGTTGTTCCGCCAAAATTTCAGTGGGTACCATCAAAGCGGCCTGGTAACCGTTATCAATGGCGATGAGCATGGCCATGATCGCTACAAGGGTCTTCCCTGAACCAACATCCCCCTGCAAAAGACGGTTCATCGGCGCGGGATTCTTCATATCTTCGCGAATTTCGCGGACAACGCGTTTCTGCGCTTCCGTCATTGTAAACGGCAAGGATTTATAGAGTTGCTCCAAACGCTCACTTTTCGCCATAAAAGCAATTCCAACCGGCTTTGATTTTAAATTTGCTTTTTGCAGAGCCATCATTAACTGTTGATAAAAAAACTCTTCATACTTAAAACGGTAGATGGAGAGATCTAATTTCTGTTGATTATCCGGATTGTGAATTTGCCTGTAGGCCTCATCCAGATTCTGAAAACCGCGTTTTTTGATTAAGATTTCAGGGAGTATCTCCTGGATTTCATCTGTTACCGTCTGGAACAAATGGAAAAAGATTTTTCGGAATGTATATGAATTGATACCGACTTTTTTGAACGTTTCGTTTTCAGGATAAAAGGGCAGTATCTTGCCCGTATTAAACAAATTATCAATTTCTCCATCACCCAGCCGGTCATAGTCAGGATGAACCATCTGATATCCGCGGTAAAATGAAGGCTTGCCGGAGAGAGAAATCCATTCCCCCACTTTGAACAGATTTTTGAAAAAAGAGACGGAATTAAACCAGATTGCTTCCATTATACCTTTACCGTCACTGATAACCAGATAAAACACCGCTTTTCTCATACGGCGGATCCCCGCCACCTCAATTTTACCAATCACGGTAACTTCCTGATCGGGCTGAAGTTTATCCAGCGATACGATTGTGCTTCGGTCAACATATTTTCTTGGGAAATAATTGATTAAATCGTGGAAGGATTTGATTCCGTTCCCGGAAAGAATTTGAGCCCGTTTCGGTCCAATTCCTTTAAGATATTGCAAATCAAATTCGTCGGAATTATACTTGCCCATAATGGGTAGATCTTATTGTTGAAGTTCCATTAATTGTAATGAGAAGCCGGATTTCTGAATTTTATTCTCTGATGATCTGTTTGCCTATTTTCCCGTCATCCATTTCGATCACTCTTGACGCCTGTGAAGTCATATTTTCATTATGGGTCACTATGATCAGCGTCTGTTTTAGTTTTTTATTCAGATCCAGCAGCAGCGCGTAAAGAGCTTCACCGCTTTTTTTATCCAGATTTCCCGTCGGTTCATCGGCGAGTATTACCTTTGGCTGATTCACCAGTGCCCGTCCTACCGCAACACGCTGCTGCTCCCCACCTGATAATTCACGCGGTTTATGATTCAACCGGTGAGATAATCCCACCTCATCGAGTATATGTTTTGCGTATTCTTCTTTTTCCGCTGTAAGCTTCCCGTACATCATCGCCGGGATTAATATATTTTCCAATGCCGTAAATTCCGGAAGAAGATGATGGAACTGAAATACAAAGCCAATTGAATTATTCCTGAACCTGGCGAGCGAATCATTCCTGAGTGTGTGAACATTTTGATCGGCGATTTTTATTTCTCCGCTTGTGGGCAGATCCAGCGCGCCTATAAGATGCAGAAGCGTACTTTTCCCGACACCTGACGGCCCCATTATTACAACAACTTCCGCCTGCTTCACCTGAAGGCTGATCCCCTTGATGACATCCACCTTTTGCGGGCCGTTTTCATAGCTTTTAAAAACATCTTTTATATCTATCATTACATTATTCATATCTGATTGCTTCCACCGGGACTAATTTTGACGCTTTATAGGCGGGATAGACCGAGGCGATCAAACTTAAAAATATAGCCACCACAGCTATCGCGATAAAATCCAACACCTTCATTTCAATAGGAAGCGCATTTATCAAATAAACATCAGATGGGAGTGAAATCAAATGATAATGAAGCTGCAGGAATCCTATTGAGTAGCCAAGAAGACTTCCGATGGTTGTGCCGACTAATCCCACCAGCAGCCCTTCAAACATAAATATTTTCATAATACTTTTAGACGAAGCGCCCATCGATTTTAAAATACCGATTTCCCGCGTTTTTTCCATGACCACCATGACAAGCGAACTGATGATATTAAAGGCGGCTACCATGATAATCAAACTCAGAATGACAAACGCTCCCCATTTTTCGATTTCCATCCACGAGAATAACGATCTGTTCAAATCGAACCATGTCAATGCCGTATAAGGGTATCCCAGTTCATTTTCAATGGTCACTTTTACTTCATTTGCCAGCTCATAATTATCAAGTTTTATCTCAATCCAGGTGACGCCTGTGTTTAGATCAAACAGTTTTTGCGCGTCCTGGATGGATATGTAGGAAAATATCTTATCATATTCGTAATATCCGAACTCAACGAGACCCGCAACATAAAACTGCATAATTTTTGGTTGAACAAAAATCCCCCCTTCCGAGGGCATAATCCACAGCGTTACGACATCCCCCACATGCAGCGCGAGTATGGCGTCAGCCAGATAACGTCCCAACACAATTCCGGGCATCATCCGCCCATTGATCTCCTTCGGGGAAAAATCCAGTGTACCCAGGACAATATTTTTGGAAATTTCGGTAACGGAATCGGCCGTTTTGGGATCGATCGCTTTTATTGCTGTTGGTCTTTGAGTTGTCTTGGATTTTACCATTCCTTCTTCAAAAATTGTCGGAGACGCTCCGGTGACATGTGGAATGCCCCGTACAATCTTTAGTATGGAATCGGGCTCGGTGATGGTCTCTGTAAAATACTTCCGGAGACGCAGGTGGGCGTCTGCTCCAATGAGCCTGGAGCGCACTTCCTGCTCGAATCCGTTCATGACGGAAAGCACGAGAATCAACGCGGTCACACCAATTGCCACGCCGCCGATTGAGACATAAGTGATGATTGAAATAAAACCGGTCTTGCGCTTCGCGCGCAGGTACCGCTTCGCTATAAAAGTTTCAAAAGACATAATTGGTTACTTGCTTTCTGGTCGCATTTGAGGGAAGAAGATGACGTCACGAATACTTGACTGATTTGTAAAAAGCATAACAAGCCGGTCGATCCCGATGCCGAGACCTGCCGTCGGAGGCATACCGATTTCGAGGGCGCGCAGAAAATCTTCATCCATTACCTGCGCCTCATCATCACCGCGCTCTTTAAGTTCCATCTGTTCCATAAACCGCGCGCGCTGATCGATAGGATCATTTAATTCAGTAAAAGAATTACCGACTTCTTTTCCTCCGATGATCGGCTCAAATCTTTCCACCAATCCTTCTTGGGCGCGATGTTTTTTAGCCAGAGGCGACATCTCAACCGGGTAGTCCATTATGAATGTAGGCTGAATCAAATTTGGTTCAACAAATTCACCGAAAATTTCATCAATGATCTTTCCGGCACCGAGTTCCGGTCCGACTTCCAGATTAAGTTTTTTTGCGGTCGCGCGAAGCTGGGATTCATCCATTCGGCTGATATCTGTTTTTGTAAATTCCTTAATCGCCTCAAACATCGTTAATCGTCTCCACGGCGGAGTAAGATCAATCTCATGACCGTTAAACTGGATCTTTGGACTTCCCATGACTTTTACGGCCACATGATTAAACAATTGTTCTACAAAATCCATCATCCAGACATAGTCCTTATGCGCCACATAAAGCTCAACCTGTGTAAATTCCGGATTATGAAAGCGGTCCATACCTTCATTGCGGAAATCCTTGGCAAATTCATATACGCGGTCAAATCCACCGACAATTAATCTTTTCAGATAGAGTTCATTGGCGATCCGCAGATATAATGTCGTATCCAGTGTATTATGGTGTGTTTTGAAGGGACGCGCGGTTGCTCCGCCATATATGGGTTGTAGAACCGGTGTTTCCACTTCAAGAAAATCATATTCATTTAAAAATTCGCGAATAGCAGTTACAATTTTACTGCGTTTTACGAACACATCTTTCACCTCGGGATTAACCACCAGGTCAACATATCTCTGTCTGTAACGCATCTCTTTGTCAGCAAACTGATCATATACGACTTTCTGACCGTCTTCTTCCTTTTCTTTTACAATCGGCAGAGGTCTGAGCGATTTTGAAAGGAGGATCAATTCCGAGGCGTTGACGGATATCTCTTCGGTGCGTGTTTTAAATACTTTTCCGGTAATTCCTATAAAGTCTCCGATATCCAAAATTTTAAAAAGCTCAAACATTTTCTCGCCAATCTGATCGGAACGAAGATATACCTGTATGCGGCCCTTGCTGTCCTGAATGTGGCAGAATGAAGCCTTACCCATAAGTCTGACAGACATGATTCTTCCCGCGACCGAGACAACCTGTTCATTAAGATTATCAAAATCGGCTATAACATCTGCCGAGAGGTGCGTTTGATCAAATTTATGCGGATATGGGTTGACTCCCATTTCACGTATTTTTTCAAGCTTTTCTTTCCTTATTTGTATCAGCTGATTAAAGTCTTCCAAAACGAACTCCTTCTATTCCCTTATATGATTCTCAATCACTTGTTCCAAAATCGATCAGATATTTTTCGACAAATTGGTCCAGATCTCCATCCATGACACTCTGCGTATTACTGGTTTCAACGTTAGTACGATGATCCTTGACCATGTTGTATGGATGAAAGACATACGAACGAATCTGACTGCCCCAGGCAATATCTCTTTTGGTATTCTCGTATTCCTTCATTTTTTCGCGCTGCTCTTCCAGTTTCTTTTGATATAACCTGGAAGCAAGAATTTTCATCGCGTTTGCTTTATTCTTATGTTGTGATCTTTCATTCTGACACTGAACGACAATGCCGCTTGGGATATGTGTGATTCGGATAGCAGAATCAGTTTTATTTACGTGCTGACCGCCCGCCCCGCTGGCTCTGTAAGTGTCAATTCTTAAGTCTACCGGATTAATATCTACATCTATATCTACATCTATTTCCGGAAGGACAAATACGGACGCGAATGAAGTATGTCTTCTGCTGTTTGCATCAAATGGTGAAATCCTGACAAGGCGGTGAACTCCTGCCTCTGCTCGCAGATATCCATAGCTGTATTCACCTTTTATTTCAATAGTCGCGCTCTTTAATCCGGCTTCGTCACCCGCCTGGTAATCAAGAACCTCCGATTGAAATCCCTTTCTTTCGGCGTAACGCAGATACATTCTCATGAGCATTTCAGCCCAATCCTGGCTTTCTGTCCCGCCCGCGCCCGGATGAATCGTGAGAATGGCGTTTTTAGGATCATTAATCCCGCCAAGCATGCGACGGAATTCCAGGTCATTTAGATTATTTTCTAATTTATCTACCTGGCTGATCAACTCATCGTCGATTGAATCGTCATTCTCTTCTTTTTGCAGTTCGATTAAAATTTCAATATCATCGAATTGAGCCTTGCATGCATTCCACTTATCGACCCACTCTTTTTTCTGATTTATTTCTTTGAAAACCGTCTGCGCAAGTTCATTATCCTGCCAGAAATCATCCGCCAGTGTTTTTTTCTCTAACTCCTTTAACTCCGCGTCTTTTTTATCGAGGTCAAAGATAACTCCGCAAATTATTCAATCGGTCTTTAAAATCAATTACTTTTTCCAATAATTCTGTATTCATAGATCCTGCTTAATAAATTTTTATGATTTTACTTTTTTCAAAATAATGAAGGAGAATCTCATCCGCTGATTTATTATCCTTCGCCATCATGGCGGCGCCCACTTTGCAAAGCCCAACACCATGCCCCATACCGGCCCCGATGAACATAAAATTTATGGGAACTCCGTCATCATCAACATCCGGTTTTACAAAAAAACACGAACTTTTTAACAAACCATCCGAAAACGCGGATCGAATGTTCAGTTCACCTTTGATGGTAATATTTTTTAGACTTCCGAAAATCTCAACTTCTTTTAACCTGCCGGAAACCCCTCGTTTTTTGGGTATAATCTCATAGATAATCCCGGGCTGCTCACCGGTTTTTTCTTCGAGGATTTGCTCCAATTCATTTCTGGTATAGAAGACTTCCCACCGGAATGTTTCCGTAGCGTCCTTCAAAGCCGCCGGAGGCTCATTCGAAACCAGGTTGCAATATACGTCAGGCCTTCTTAGAATCCACTTTTGTCCTTCTTCTTCCCTGGTCAAATCTACTTCATTTTTCTTATTTGAATTTCCGTCATATTTCCCGATTGAAAAATTTGATGTACTCGTCAACCAGACATCAGCGGCATTTTCGGTATGCCCGCCGCAGGAATAAGTAAAATGAGCGTCGCAAACTCTTCCGTTATCTCCAAGCACTTGTCCCCGTGTTTCCTTCACTGCCCGATCAATAACGGGATCATTGAATCTTTTGCCAAAATACCTTAAACAATGTCCATCGCCGCAAAAATCAAAAAGTTCCCCGATATGTTTTTGACCGAATCTCGCAAACACTTCACTCCGCGCTACAATAGCCATACTTTTTACAAATTCAAATGGCTCGCCGGCGCCGATTTCGGAATGAATTACCCCCTTGAGATAATCTTCAACACAAACGCTACTCATTCCCGCGAGAAGTTCGCTCTCATCAATTTTGATCGTCATTTCTCCGGGATAAAATAATTGTTCATGCTGACGTTTATCATTATTATGGTTATGGATCTCAAAGTGTTCCAGCTCTATCATTGCGGAATGATCGTGAGGAACAAGCCTTATTCCATCTTTTACTTCGGCGCTTATTTCATATTCCGAATCAAATATCTCGAGGACACCCGAACCATCTTTAACCTGCTGACGGTGGAGGCGGCAATGATTTAGCTGACCAAACAGCTTAGAATTGTGTCTGGCTGTACGCTCATCTTCGAAGGGACCCGCCAGCAGTAAATATTTTTTATTGGTTGTCAAAAACCGCTCACCAAGATAAACATCTCCACCGGTATCAATAATTGTAATATTGCTTACCGTCTTTTGGAAGGCTTCATAGTTTTTCCGGATAGAGTCCATATCCGTTGACTCATCCAAAATCAGAAAATAGCTGTAAACGGCGGGCTTTGATTCTTTAATTTTAATGCGCCACACTCTGTCGCTCGATATTCCGGCAAGAACTGTATTGTTTTCAAGATCCATGACATCAAATACATTATCCTCGATCTTAAAATCAATATATTTCCGATTTCTGAATATGCAGACATTTACGGCCGGTTTTGCGTCCAGCGTGTGAAATTGGATTTGTTTATTAGATTTCATACTCTTCGGATATTTATTTAACCTGATTTGAATTTACTTTTTTTTTATCCCTTAATCAAGATTGCCCGCTCCACCATATGCCAAATATATCTATCCACTTTATATAAAATGAAAATATTCCCGCCGCTTATCAAATGTTTATACTTATGATTCAAATCTTAGACATGAAGCAATAATAGGGGCGAAACAATCTGACTGATAATGAACATATATTACAAAAAATGAAAATCCCCTGCCAGGACAGGGGATTTTTATATTAATAACTGCCTTCTTCCTGCAGAATTTGTTTTAATTCTTCCAATTCCCGCTCAGCTGCTTCCCGCTCCGCTTTTAATTTTTCCAGTTCTTCCTGAACTTCATCGGATCTCTGACGGTCTTCAAGGATTTTCTGGAAAAATTTTACACGCTTGTTAAATTCTTCCTTTTCCAGCTGAACCGAGCTCTTTCCTACGGAAACCAGAGGTAATATGGTAATGTTTGCTCCCATCTGAACCTGCCAGCTTGTATAATTCGGTAAATCAATTCTGTCAAAGGTATAGATGGATTCTTCGGTACCTCCTGTTACACGAATATCGACACCAAGATCAAATGAAAGCCAGGACAACGCTTTATAACGTAAACTTGGCGTTATATACATCCAATCTTCGCGCGCGTAAACAAACGGGTCAGGCTGATCAATATAACTGATACCGTTCAATTCCAGAGTGAAATCAAAAATACTGGTTGGATAAACAAAACCCAAAGCATACTGAATTTCAGTCGAGTTCTTAGTAGCAAATTTATTCTTCGCTAATTCCTCTCCGGCTTCATTATGATTCCACCATCCGAGATTCAGATGGACATTCCAGGCTCTTTCAGGTAAATACGCATCCGCGTAATAAGACAGCGCTCCTGTTAATCCGAATTCATAAGCGCCGCTCGCGTATGAGGTAAATGGGTAATTATGCACATCACCGGTTGGTAATCTCATATTCCCCAGAAACGCTCCGTAAAATTTTCTGTCGCCGAACGCAAACGAGCCGAGCTTTAAAGTTACAAAAATATCATCCGGCAAATTGTATTCATCTTTTTGCTGAGTATCCTGATAAATTCGAGGGGCGATGGTCACGTCAAAATGATCAAGCACGCCATATGTTAACGCGATGTTTCCGGCCGCTACCCACAAGTTATATGAATTGAAATCTGCAGGCCGCAAACTTGGATCACCGATATAGTCCGCCAGTTTCGTATAAAAGTTCATATTTGTGTGAAGCTCGAGACGACCCTTTTCAAACGTTCTCGCGCTTTGGGTGTGAATTAAGCTGTAGCTTCCATTAGGTGGTTGACTAAACACGGTACCGAAACAAACGAATATCAGCAAAATTAAGCTGAGCTTTTTCATCTCAACCTCCCCAGAGTAGGATTTAATAAACGAATTTTTATAACCTTTACTTAAGCACGGCATCATTTCCCGCGCATTTTACAAACCAAAACAATCCTAAACCCATCAGATGCAACGATTTAGAATTTACTTCTTTTTTTATAATGATGCAATCATAGTGTTAATATTGTCATATCCGAAAGAAATGAATGGAATATTTCATCAAAACATTATTCCAGAACATTTTTTAAATCCTCTAATTCCTTATCCGTGCTTTTTCGAACCTTTTTCAGATTTTCAAATTCTTTCTGAGCTTTTTCAGCCTTTTCCTGTTCTTCAATAACAGTCTCGATCAATTCTATTTTTTTCAGATATTCTCTCCGCTCATAATCCGGATTATTTAATGCTCTTTTGTTGAATAATCCAAGATTAAAATTTGCTCCCATTTGCACCTTCCAGGGGGGATAACTGCCGGGCAGATCCAAATTAGTGCTTAGATCCGGTACGCCACTGGTAAATTGCCGTTCAGGCGAAAGGCGTATATCCACTCCAAGATCAAAGGTGGCCCAGCTAAATGGCTTGTACCGAATACTGGGCGTCAGAAAGGACCATTCTTCGGCGCTGTACACAAAGCGATCGGGATCAGTTATATAAATAATCCCGCTTAATTCAACCCGGTAATCAAACAAATTTGTGGGATAAACCGCGCCCATTGCCAATCTTAGCTCGTTTGAGTTCACGGTTGCATCGAGTTTTGTGCCGTCGTCGTACTCATAAACAGTCGTGCCCGCTTCATTATGAGACCACCAGCCCATATTAAAATGCAGGCTGAATGACCGTTTTGGAAGATATGGATCCGAAAAATAGCTTGCCGCCCACAAAAATCCAAATTCGATGGCTCCGCTTGCAAACTCTTCAAACGGATAATTGTGTATCTCGCCTGTGGGGAACCTCATCGTTCCACTAAAAGCCTGATAAAAATGATTTCTGCTAGAAGCAAATGATCCCAGCTTTAATGTTAAAAATAAATCATCCGGAAGATTGTATTCGTTTGAATAATGAGTATCCTGATAAACACGGAGGCCGAGCGAAACATCAAAATGATTTGTTATTCCATAATTAAGACCTAAATTTCCCGCCACCAACCAGTAATTTTTAGTTTTAAAATTATCCGGTTTTAGTGAGCCGATATATTCGCCCGCCGTCGTATAAAAGTTCATGTTGTTCGTGAAGACCAATGTTCCCTTTTCTATGGTTTTCCCGGATTGGGTATGGAACAATGTACCTTCTGTATTCGTTATCTGTGCCTGTGCCAATGCAACAGTGAACAAAAATAAGGCGGTACCGAGTGCGCTTATTTTCTTCATTTACAACTCCTATCAGCCATAATTTGTACCGGAGCGAATTTCTTCAATTAATATTTACTCAAATATTAAGTAACAATTTTCGTCAAATAAAATAACAGATCAACACGGGCTAAATTCTGCTTGCAATCACAAATACATTCACAATAATAGCCAGATCTCTCATAAAACCCACGACCCGGGCAAAAACATCCTGAATACTCCCTGAGACGATAATAGTGTCGCCGGGCTGTAATATTGGGAGGAGTTCAATGTTTCCCGTTTTAAGGAATGTTTCTACATTCACACGAATCACTTCTTCATTTTTACGAACAATTCTCACATCATTTAGCCGGGCTGTTTTCATGGGGCCCCCGGCCGATGATAGTAAATCAATCAGAGTGTAAGAACTGGGAATACTGTAAATGCCGGGTCTTTGAACATGACCCCAAAGATTTACATTCACAAGCAGGATATCGCCCGTTCCGAGTATATATTGGGCCGGTCGGTCGGAAAACTGACCGATTGCTTCCTGAGGTGTGTCGAAATTCTGCGCTTCAGCGAAAGAAAATATTAGCAGAATTGCTATGGCCGGTAAAAATTTTTTCATTGATCGCTCCAGTTGATCGTAAAAGTTTCCCAGTTGGATTCTGATCCGTAATGCAGAGGATCAATCTCAAACAAATCAATTCTCCAGCGGTAATTACCGTTACTAAAGATGGTTTTCAATTGTTCTCCGGAAAGGCTGTCGGTAATGATCGATGTCGCGTAATCTTTCAGGGGCTCAACCCATTCCACATAAGCCAGCGGATTTACCTGCAACCCCAGATCTTTTTCTATTCTTAATATATACCCGTTCGGAATTCCCTGCTTAACAAATTCAAAAACTATCGGCGGATTCGTTATAATGGTACCTTTCGGTGTCACTAACTGCGCCTTTTCAGTTAATTGATACCAGACCGTATCTGAGGGCAGGCTCTCATTTCCCTGTTCATCTTCTGCCGTCACATAGTAAAAATACGGAATATTCGTATTTAACAATACATCAACATAGGCCGTATCCTGAAAGGATGCGTTATCAACCTTCACAGAACCGATCTCTTTATATAGAATTTTACCTTCTCTGTCTGTACTCCGGTAAACATTGAATTTTGACAGATTCCTGCCTTCCGGATGACTGAACCACATGATCTGAATTTTGTAATTATCGGATAATCCGGGTACGGCGTCAATCCCTCGCTCAATCGCCAGCGTATCATCGCCGGCATCTTTCAGCACCATAACGGGTGCTGACGGAGGATCGTTATCCGTGGTTTCCTGCCCCGAGCAGGCAAAAATTCCCATCATAATCAATATGGAAAAAATGATTCTCATATCTCTCAAAAATTTAATAAAACTGATACACGGTGCGAATTGCCCAGATCATGACTCTGATACGCGTAATCAAACTGGAATTTCCAGAAATATATCCCGGCTCCTGTCGTAAAATCACCATTGTTGGAACCAAGCCGCATGGCCAGGATGGAATTATACAGTAGTTCAGTCCCAAAATGCGTGGAACCCTCATATTTGGAATTTACATCATATGCTAATGTGAATCTGCTTTTTATAAACTGCAGGGGCTGAATATAGGCAAATCCATACTTAAAATTTCTTTCAACCTCATCCCTGTGCTTTGAATCCGTATCCCAGGTAATCTCAGTATTGGTCAAATCCTGGGCATTCAGTCCAAAGGAAAGATCACCATACAGATCATCGTCAAACAAATCACTAAGCGCCATTCTCACCTGAATTCCCAGATCAACCCCTAATCCCGATCCGGTTTTATCATCGATTTGCTGTCTCAGGATTTTGAAATTCGCGCCATACGCAAAATCAATCGGTACTTCAAAATATTGCCAACCTAAATTCATATTTAACCGTTTATATTTCGCGAATGTGATATAATAAGCGTCATCATAACTGCTGAAACTTCCTTCAGCATCTCCATCAAGAGGCAATGCCGAGCCTGTTATCCGCTGAAAAGCATTGGAAGTTTCATCAAACGCGTATCGCGGGATATCCTCGACACTTAGACGTACCCAGGCCAGTGAAATGGTTGCCCCTCCAAATATCGGGATGGCTACACTGATATAATTTTGATTCTCAAGCGAACCAAACAAATCGGCATACATTGAGGCTGCCTGGTAATTTTTCAAAAACGCGAGACCACCGGGATTCCAGTAAAATCCCGAAGCATCAGAACTTAAACCAACATAAGCGCTTCCCATGGCCAGCGCCCTGGCCCCGATTCCCATTTCTAGAAATGAGGCAGTATATTTACTGTCCTGCGCCCGGGCCACATTGATCAATATTAAGATCGATATCGTTATGGTTATAATTTTTCTCATTTAAGCCTGGCTATTTTAAGAGTGTGTTTAACCGTTTTACCATTATACTTGCCCTTTACCACGGCAAAATAAACCCCGTTCGCGACCTGATTACCTCCGTCATCCGTGCCATCCCAAATCAACTCATGATATGAAGGCATTTTTATATTATCGCTGGCAACCGATTCATCCAAATCCAACATCCTGGAACGTATCAGTCTTCCTGATGTGGTGTAGATTTTTATAGAAAAATCATCAATCTCATCATTGCTGTCGACAAAAAAGGAAATTATGGTCTCATCTTCAAATGGATTCGGATAATTTCCGAAAACCTTTATATTAAATCCTTCAGTTACCTGGAAAGTGGACATTGTTGTTGAAATATTACCATTGACATCGGCAACCGTGACTTCCAGTTCCTGTGCTCCGCTGGTCAGTTTCGGAGATGTCAAAATTGATATGGTATTCGCGTTGCTGATACTGTCGGGATACGTCATATCTTCCTGCGGAACATCTTCTCCGTTCAGCTTTACAAAGAAAGTCTCCCTAAAATTCAGTCCGTTTTCATCCTGAAGCAGAATGGCGATAGCCGGATTATTTGTCACAAGCATGTCATTTACCAAGGGCCGTCCGTTTGCGGTTAATTCAATCACCGGCGATTTTTCATCTGTGAAATTAAAAACACCGTACATACCGGAGTTGTTTACCGCCGTGCTCAATTCATCCCCTTTTAAAGCGGATGCAATTTTCACCCAGAGTCCGAGATAGGTATCGTAACGGAAGAAAGAGAGATTATTTCTTACAGAGGCGGAGTATTTAGATGTATCAATTTTTGCGCTTAAAACGGCGGGGTTTGTGAAAACCGTATTTGAATTTTTTATGGTAATCCGCATAGCGCTGGAATCACTTTGCCCCATAAGACGGATATACTTTAAGTCCCTTTGCTCGCCGTTTTCCAGAATTTCACGAATATTGGTTTTATTAAAATTTATAACCGATGACGCGGTGATGCTGTTAGAAGGTATATAAAATCCCCAGATACCCGCCAGAAGAAGCGTGTCATTCTGCGCACCGTTTTTGGTGGTCCCCATTTGATAGTCAACATAAAAATGATCCGTCGCTACCGATTGGATATATACATTGTTCTGCTCATCTCTTTCCTCAAAGGAATTTACCGGATCCACAGCGATTTTAAACGTCCGCTGATCCTGGAAATTGGATGGATTATAATCCGCATATACCGTCTTTTTTTCGCCGGCTCCGAAAGACACCCTCTGCTCAGAAAACGGAACACCGGTCGCCAAACCATCGTCATCAAACACCATAAACACGACATCCGACACCGGATCCCTTGAGTCATTAATCGCTTTAAATTCCAGCTGCAATTGATCATTGCCGCTGTAACGGATTGTCCCGGGATCAATTGTCAGATCAGGGCGCGGATCTCCGATATACAGGATATTCCATCTGAATGTAGTTTCAGCGCCACTTTGATCCTGAATCCATATATCAAAATATTTTTGACCTTCTTTGGAGAATCCGGGGAAATCATTGGTGGACTGAAACAGCGTATCCGCTATTTTTTCCATGGGAATCGTTACGCCATAAGTTTCAAGCGATTCAAAATCTCTGAAATTAAGCAAATTCATTGCGGTAACCGGAATCGGGCTTTCCACCACGATCCTGAATGAAAGCGGTTGATTCACCAGCGGATTTTCCGGTGAGACGGCAATATCAGAAATGATTGATTTTGAAACACCAATTTGTTTGTATCCGCTCGCGTCTTCCGTATTGTTGCTTGCATAAGCTTTAATGAATAATGTTTCACCTTGCCGGTCTTCCGGTATCCTGGCTTTAACAACAACACCGGCCTGATTAAAGGATGTGGTGAAATTAAATATCTCATAATTATTGATATCTGTTATTTCCAGAAGCAACTCACCGCCGCTGATCTGACCGTTAACACTGATCGAGATGCTGTCACCCGCCGCCGGCGTCAGCTTATCTACCACAACAGAGAGACTTTGCGCCGGTTTTTGAATTTTCAACGCGGGATCACCCAGGAAATTATATTGGGAGACCATTGAATATTTTAGAGAATTATAACTCCAGGTATAGAAACTGCCGTCTTCCGTGTAATAAATCGGGTTCGCCAGATAATAGATTTTCATCATATCAACGGCTTCGCCGAATGTTAAGACGTCCTGCCACAGATAATCGAACAATCCCCACTCAATAGCAAAATCATTGTAAGTCCAGCCAACCCCGGAGCTCGCCACCATACCGATGGCTCCTTTTTTCGCGGTCATCACAAACTTTTCCGCCAGACCGTCTTTACCGGGATTCTCAAATGCGCCTGTGAAGCAGGTCATGCTGGAAATAAACGGCTGATAATGTTCATTATTGAGCCGGTCCACATCAGCGAGACTAAACAACTGTACATCCGCCCAAATCCCGCCGCCGCCATGTCCCAGAAAATTGACATAGGAAACACCGTCGTCGAAATATTCGATCAAATCCGTGGTACTGCCATATGCAGGATCAACACCCTCGATTTCTTCATTCTTTACGGTATTCAGACGTCGTGAAAAATTCTGACCCTGGTTTTTCATATTGATCAATCGAAGATTCTGGGTCCTGAACACCGGCTTATTGGTGATATTTTCCCGTGTACCCGCGTCATTTCCGCTGATAAACAGCGACGTGTTTCGCCACTCTCCGGCAACCGGATTATTCTGGTAATTATTTATTTTATCAAGGTAATTCAGCAGCTGCTGATTTGTATTTGCCGGTATCCTCGCAACAACTATATCCGGTATATAATCATCTCCGGATATCAGTGCATACCAGTAATCGGAAGCAGCCGCGCCGTATTTCTCCGTCTCAAACATCATCGTCGGAACCAGATCTCCGGTTCCCTTGTAATTATAAGAGGCGTCACCGGTCAAAACCACATATTTTAACGGGTATGTCTGACTCCAGCTCTGATACGCATAGGTTAGAAAATTTTTAATGGCGATCGGTGATTTAATTCCATAATTAAAGGTATCGTAGATATTCTCAACGGTGACAACTTCAGGATGGTAACCCGCTTCTTCTTTCAAAAGCTTCAGTTTTAACGCGTTCTGATACAGGAGACTTTCCGTAATGATAAGATAATCAGCCGCATTCGAATTATTGGTCAGGGTAAGGGCGGGATTATTTTCTTTCCAGGGTGTAAAGGCTTTTATATACGACGGTTTTTTCTTACCGCTTTCGGTTACAGCCACATAGGTCGTTTTTGGATCAAAAATTTCATCCTGAATCGTTAAACGGTAGGAAAAACGATTGACTTCATTCTTGAAATAATCAATTCTTCCGTTTCCGATTTTGCTGACACCCAGTTTATACACATCAATTTTTGAATTGGAAAAACCATCAATCTCAAATTGAACGATATAATCCAGGGGAAGACCTTCCTGCACTTTAAATTTTATAAAATCATTATCTGCTCTGAACAATCTCTGGTAGGAGACTTCAAACCAGTTGAGCAGCACAATATCCGTTACGCCGCTTTGTTCCATATCCACACGGAAAACATTCTCTCCGCTTTTCAAATTGGACTGAGAGAGCGCCCCCGTGGCGTTTGTGACCAGCCTTGATGTCTGACCTTCCCATTTATCCGCCGGCATAACCTGTCCGACTCTTTGCTCATTTAGCCAAACCGTAACCTGATGTCCCTGCAACAGATTAGTCGGATAACTGTAATAGGACTTTCCGCGGAACATGGCTTTGACGGTCACGGCAGAACCGTAATCAAGAGGATACGGCAAATTAAAATTATAGGATCTGCTTTCTACAGAACTGATGCCGCCGTCAAAAAACCAGTGATCAATTTGATAAGCGGGATGATTCAAATTCGCCGTGGGCTGTCCGAACCTGTCAAAATAATTATCTTCTTCAAAATGAAGTGTTTCTCTGAAGTAGGCGGGCCGGAGATATTGCCGTGTTTCCACAATACCGCCGCTTTCATCGATCATGCGAAGCCCGTTGGATGTTGAGAGCGTCAGCCAGTAAACATTTGTATCGGAGAACGGATCGGCATAGACATCAGGATACTGACTCAAAAATGTTTTTTCGTTTTTTTCACCCCAGAATTCAAAATAATCACCGGGATCAAATTTACCGTCTTCGGTTCCTTTGAAATAGACCGGTACTTCAATTCCCTTGTTTATTAATTTTAATTTTCGGGGATCGATCGCAGCAACAGGGTAATTTACTTTAAGCAGATCATCATAGGTGACTTTATAAATACCGGTTTCTTTGACGCCGATTTTAAACAGATCAGACTGGGCGTTAAGAAGATTATTTATCTGAAAATCATTTGTCTTTGACAGGGTTACGGATTCCGGGGAGGTAAAAAGCGTCCTGTCCCCATTCACCAGCAGCGAAGTCAGAAATTCCCTGCTCCCGCTGCCCGCTTTACCGATGCTTTTTCCGTCAGCGCCTGTCGTCAGCTCCAGTTCGATACTTTCAATCCACTCAAGAACAGAAGTACGGGAATCGTAAGATACGGGAAAGAGTTTTAGTGAGAAAACGGGAACTTCACGATATTTCCCAAGATATTCCACATTGACTTTTTCAGTAATATCCAGCGAGGCATCATCTTTTGATATCAGATAATTTTCAACTGTTTTTTGTTTTGTACTGATTTTTAAAATTTTATATCGGGCTTTATCACCGGCCAGATTAAAAAACCGGGTAATATATGGCAGAAAAGCTTTCTGGTTATCAACTATGAATCCTGATTTATCGTATTTCGCGAATACTTTGCCGTCATCCGCGGTAAATTCAGGCTCATCAAAGTCAAATTTTAAAACAAGCTTGTTTTCCGATGCCTGAACCACCTTTTCCCTGTACTCCGCGGCATTTAGATATTCCAATCCGGCAAACAGAAAAAACAGCATAAATATCCAGTTCAGAACGGCATGCCTCATTGCGCCCTTTCCGGGCACTCTCAATCCTGTATCCATACACCCTTTTCTATATATAAATCCGCACTCTGACTTAATATGTAAATAATCGTAATGTTTTGCGTTAAATTTAGTAATAATTTCACATTTTCATTATCTATATAAAAAAATGGGCAGAATAATCTGCCCAATTTTATATCGGCTTTGGGACTATTTCAGCAGTATCATCTTATCGATCTTGCTGAATTTTCCAGCTTCAAATCGGTATATGTACATTCCGCTGGCCACACGGCTGCCGTTGTTATCGGTGGCATCCCATGTCACCGTGTGTTCACCGGCCGGAAAAGCCTGATTATTGACCACCGTTTTGACCAGACTACCCCTGATGTCATAAACAGCGAGTTTAACGTTTTGCGCATCCGGCAGCTGAAAACGGATGTTTGTGGTCGGATTAAATGGATTCGGATAATTTTTAAACAAAGCGTACTGATCGGGAACCGGCACCGCCACTTCTATCGTCCGCTCATCCACACGCAGTCCGGAAACGCTGACCGACTCCAGCTTATACAGATAGGTTTCACCCGCGGCCACACTGCGGTCAACATATTCATAATCGGTGGCGTGTGTATAAGTACCCTGACCCGGGATGAGCGCTTCATTCAGCTGTGTCCAGTTATCCGGCTCGGCGCCGCGCGCGCGATATACATTAAAACCAAGATTTTCGAGTTCGGACTGTGTTTTCCATGACAGTACTACCTGATTAAACGCGCTCACCGCTTCAAAGGAAGAAAGCTCGACGGGCAGGGAGTTGTCTGCCGGTTCAGATCCCAAGGTAAAATTACCAAAGTTAGCAAAAGTAGTAGATGATAAAACACTTCCGCTGTTTGCATCGCCATCATTACTTGAATACCCTCCCGAAACCCACTGACTGCCATCCCATCGTACGACAATCAATGATCCGGGTGCCTGGACTCCATCACTCGCATCTTCCCAAAACAAACGTACCTTCGCGTTTACGGATCCGGTTCTGGTTAAATTCCAATAGAGGACACTGGAAACGACCGAGACATTTGCGCCAAGAGTAGACCCAATCGCAACCTGTGGATTTGTATTATAAAATTGCGCCTGATACGTCTCAGCGGTACTGGATGCCGGTGTGACCGCGATTCTGCGCCACTTAGTACCATTGCCTATGGGGAAAGCAAATTCCGCTACCGAAGCCGTTTTCTTTTTAGCCGGACCATTAATATGACTATTATTACTACCGGCGCTCGCTGTGGCAGCGGTTTCAAATGTAATGATGTTAGTACCATCTGTAATGATATCACCAAGGGTCAATGTGAGTGAGCCATATATTGAGACCGGATTATTAAGCGTAACATCATTACCGCTTTTATTGATGGTAACACTGTTAAAACCTAAAGAAGCTGAACTTGCATCTGTGATTGTCTGAGAACTTTCCCCGCCAAAAGTTATATGACCTGACCCTGTAGCAACCGCCCCTGAGCCGGATATTTGGAAATCACTGCCGTTAAATGTTGTCGATGTTGAAGGGGTAAAAGTCCCACCCTGAATATCAACATTTCCATTTAATGTCAAACTTTGGGTTGCAAAGCTTGCTGCTCCCGCTGTTTGAGTGAATGAACCCGCTACAGTAAATGCATTTGCCGATGTAAATCCCGTGGCACTTATTGCCAGATTTCCACCGACTGTAGTCGTACCGGATCCAGTTGTTCCACTGGTTGCCCCACTTATGGTAAGATTATCATAGCCATCCACATGTACATTACCGGTGGTATACTCAACGGTACTACCCGCCTGAAAGTCTGTGCGTGTATTATCAAAGCCGGCGCCCATGGTTACCGTCGTACCACTGAAAGTGAGCTTTCCGTTGGACCCGACCACCAGCGCGTTGGAACTGCTCGTCAATGTGAGGGTCGTCGATCTGGACAGCGTCAACGTGATATTGTTTCCACCCCCGGGGGCGATTGTAATGCTTGAAAATTCATTTTTTGTGGTGCTGCCATCATAGGTAACGCTGTATGCGGCGGCTAACTCTGTATGATCAAAAAGCACATCATCGCCGGTTTGTGGCACAATATCACCCACCCAGTTCGCGGCATTACTCCATAACGTTCCGGTACCACTTAAACCGCCATCCCAGGTGATTTGAACACCGATTGACCCAAATGCGATTTTCCCGTCATCGCTGGGTAAAGCGCTTAGGGCGTCATTTATTTTAACCGTTTTTGCCGTTGTATTCACTGTTTGCGCAATTGTGTTCGGATATGAATAGAGAGGATTAGGATCAATCCCATTTTGAACAATCAACTGATTCCGAGATTCCGGTGTGAATCCTGTTCCTGTATACGTACCGGTGAAATTATATGTGAAAGTCCCTGCTGTTCCAATTTCTTTGACCACATAATGATGAGATGTGGCGATTGAATTGATTCCTGTCGGTTTTGTGCCCCCCGGATCCCCCGACACCGCCTCTATTTGAATAATACTAGTCGCTACATCATTAGACAAATAGTCAAAGGTCGCGGGCCGGTAACTTGACCCATAGCCCACCGGATAAAGAAATGATACGACTCCGCTCGCGAAGGCTTTTTGCAAGGGGCCAACCACCATATTGGAGCTGCTGGGGATACCTGATACCGTGGCCGCTGAAGCCAGCCGGAGAATATTCGCTGAAGACGTGATTAACTTACCGCTGGTAAGCACCAGACTTGAACCTACCGTCAATGTACCTGCAGAAGTAATCGCGCCAGATACATTATTTAACTCTACTGTCCCGATAGTGCCGATGGGCAATGTTTCCTGCGAAGATCCGGAAAATACAATTTTTCCATTAGTCGCGGTCAGAGTTGCTACTGATGTTAAAGACGTACCGCCGGTTTTGAGCACAGCACCGCTGTTAATGGTCATTGTAACAGGAGCGGTAACAAATCTTGAAGCACCGTTTAGATCCAATATTCCTGCTGTCACCGTCAAGCTACTGCCGGCAGTGAAAGTCAGCGCGGCACTTTCGGTCAACTGGACCGTATTTGCAGCATCATTTGCACCACCTGTTTTATTGACAGTCATTTTGTTTAGCGTAAGAGTGCCGATAATAGTCTGGCTTTGTGAATTTCCGCTACCGCTATTACCGACCTCAAGTGTGGTTGCATCATTAATAGTCGCGCTACCAGCTATTTCACTTCCAGCAACATTTCCCAATACCGCTAACGTACCTGCGTTCAGATTTACAGTTCCAACATTCATCGTCAAATTTTTGGTAACTGTTCGGCTTAGATCCCCGGAACTAGATAAAGCATTGCTATTTAAAATTGTTATTTCAACATTTTCAGGAGAATTTGTCGCCGGCCACTCAGCTCCTATGGTCGTATTCGCTGATGTATTATATTTAAGACTACTTCCTGTTGCCGCGTATTGCACCGAGCCTGTACCACTTAAAGAGATACCAGTTGTACCCGAAACTTTTCTCTCAAGGACACCATTAATAGTAAGTATAGTTCCATCACCAATTATAAAATTTTCACTAAATTGACTTAAAACAAGTGCCCCATCAGAAGGAATTGTTCTGGACGAACTCAATGTAACGGTCTTGGTACTTGAATTTGTGACGAGTACCGAGTCCGGCCCATTGCTTGCCGGCCATTCATTACCTACTGTAAATGCAATAGTGCTGCCACTATAATTTAATTTAGCCCCCTGGTTATAACTCAGCGTAGCGCCGGACGGAAAGTTAATCGCCGAAGCCCGGTCTGTTCTTTCAAAAGAATTGTTAATACTATAAGTTACTGTACCCGCAAATGAAATTTCATGCACATTTGAAAAACCAGAATTTCTTAGACCACTATGAATCAATTTTTCAAAAGCAATGTTGCTATTAGATGTAATCGTTAATATTGCACTTGATCCATCAGAATTCGGCACAATTTTAAAGGTCGCGGTACCCTCATCGAAAGTTCCACCGGTTTTATTAAATACGGTTGTACTGCCTGATGATTTCATCTCAATTGTTGATGTCTGGGCATTAAAAGCACCGCTTGACAAGGAAAGAAGAAAGCTATGTTGATCTGAGGATCCAGCATTGAATGTACCACCATTCACATTAACTGTTCCCGCAATAACAAAGTTGCTACTCATACTAACCGTACCCTGCGTAACCGTCAGTGTACCAACCAGCTGAAGGTCAAAACCATTATTTGTGACTGTACCCGAAGTATTTATTGTTAGATTATTAATCGTTGGAGTCGCATCAATAGTTAAATTATCTGTGTTTTGCACAACAAAATCATCAACTGCCGAAACGAACACCGATGTTCCTGGCGGAGGATTTCCTGAACCATCCGATGCATCATTCCAGTTAGTCACTGATGTAAAATTTACAGCCCCTTGTGAATAGTAGGTTGTTTGAGCCATCGCCTGAGAAAACCCAAACACTGTCAATAATAAAGCAATACTAATTACTACTCGACTTTTTTTAGTAGAAACAGCCATGCTCTGCTCCTCCTTCTCCAGGAATATATTCATTTTCGCACTATTTTTCATAAGTCAAAACAATCAAAACATCATCCATCTATTCTCAGCTCTCCGTCGCCATATTAAAAAAACCCTTTACCTTACCGGTTGGTTTTGGAGAGAAAATTTCATCAAGCTGTTTCCGCAGCAGACTTTCCGTCAGCCCGCGTACCAGCTTACCGTTTTCCGCGTAAGAAATCATTCCCGTTTCCTCTGAAACGACAATGACAAACGCATCCGCCTGCTCAGATAATCCTAATGCCGCCCGGTGCCGTGTTCCCAAGGCCGGATCGATATCAGGATTCTGTGATAACGGCAGCAGACATTTCGCCGCCACCGCGATATCATTCTGAATCACCAAAGCACCGTCATGCAGCGGTGATCTTGGATTAAACACCGATGTAATCAAAGCGCCGGATACATGCGCCTGCAAATTGATTCCTGTTTCAATCACATTTTTTATTCCCATATCGCGCACCAGGACTATCAGGGCTCCATAATTTTTCTTCGATAATTCCAGACTGGCTTCAATAATATGATCAATAAATTTTAGATCTCCGACCTTTACAAATGTTCTCACAATCCTGTTTTGTCCGAGATAGATCAAGAGGCGCCGTAATTCGGGTTGAAAAACAATAACAAAAGCAAGTACCCATACCGTTTTTAAACTGGACATAATCCAGGATAAGGCACTCATATTCAGTAATTCACCAAAAATAGAAAAAAATAATATAACAAGCAAGCCAATAAACATTCTTATGGCCACGCTGCCTTTTAAGAACTCATATAATTTGTAAATTATTGCCGTCACAATCAGAATATCTATAATATCCACAAAGGTGATTGGCAAAAATCCGATTCTAAAAAGCACTCTGACCTCTTTTGCTTGTTACCCGGCGCGCAATACCCGGAAAAACTTCTGAGACGATTAACTATAAAAATCATGGGATATATCTCTTTTTTCAGTGATCATTGTCACGTGAAAAAATCAGACATCCCTCAGATACTTAAAAACACTGACTAAATCCTTTGTCTCCGTCACGTCATGAACGCGCAAAATATTCGCGCCCGACTCCAGTGCCGCATAGTTTGCCGCTTGTGTTCCCGCCAGCCGGTGTGCTGTGTCTTTGCCGGTAATCTGACCGAGAAAGGATTTTCGCGACAACCCTATCATGACCGGACAGGTTAAATATTCAAAATCCTTTAAATCCTTAATTATTGTCAAATTATCTTCCAGCCTTTTTCCAAAGCCGATACCGGGATCAATTATTATTTTTGTGACGTTTTGACGATTAAGTACTTTTATTCTGTCCCAAAAATAATCATAGATTTCTTCTATAACATCCTCATAATAAGGATTTTTCTGCATATTTTTTGGTGTGCCCTTTATATGCATCACCACCATCGGGCAACCGGCATCACCCGCCACCCGGCCCATATTTTTATCAAACGTTCCGCCGCTGATATCATTAATCATATGGGCGCCTGCTTTTAGCGCGGCTTCCGCGACTTCACTTTTGTATGTATCAATCGATAGAATTGTATCAGATTGTTTTCGAACTTCATCGATGAGCGGTATAACCCGTTCGATCTCTTCACCGGCGCTGACCGATACGGCGCCCGGTCTTGTTGATTCTCCGCCAATATCAAGAATGTCCGCTCCATCATCCACCATCTTCAGGGCATGTTCCAGCGCTTTTTCCCGATTCAGATATTTTCCGCCGTCGGAAAAAGAATCGGGTGTCACATTCAAAATACCCATTATGAAAGGTCCATCATTAAAATCCAGCGCCCGGCCATTAAATTCCCAGCGCGGCTCGCGTTTCATGGTATTCTGAGTCAATATTTTTTCAAAGAACCCGGCAAGTTCAGAATCTTCCATAGCTGACTTGTGTAGATTTTCAGAATCGGCCTCAAATGATTTTCGGACAACCAAATACTCTTTTTTCCCGCCGGCTATTAACCGGCTATTTAGTTGATTCTGCCCGCGTATTTTCGCCAAAATGTTTGTCTGCGTCGAATTCAATTCCGATAACAAATAAATGGTTTGCTCCGGAATCATGTTTTCATTAATGAATCCAAATTTCTTCTTTATTAATTCAAGCTTCTTTGAATCGCCAGGGTGAATTGATCTAATTTTCATGGATATTTGCGTCTGCCTTTTCCTGATCAATTTCATCAAGAATTTTTCTAATCCCTGTCATGGCTTCTTTGGCGTAATAATCATCGTCTCCCTTTTTTCGCTTGATCCGTTCCCTGTAATATTTAAGCGCCTTTTCCCGGTCACCCAGCTGCCGGTAAGTGATACCCATATATAAATATGAGTCCAGATTCCGGTCTATATCGATTGCCTTTTTAAAATAATTCAGGGCATCTTCATATTTTTTTTGATGAAATCTTATCAGTCCAAGATTGTAATAAACATTTGAATCTTCCGGATACTGTTTTTGCAGCTTTTGATTTACATCGAACGCTTCATCAAAGCGATTGGTTTTTATGTAAATCATCCCCAGCAAACTCAAAATTGTCGGATCATCCGCTTTGATTTTCATATATGAATCAATCGTCTCCATCGCCATCGTCGTGCCTGTGCCGACCTGAGTGCCCGTACCGGTAAGATAGTATTCATTGGCAAGCTCATATACCGCTTTAACATATCCGGGATCCAGGGTAACCGCTTTTTCGAGAACATTGATACGGTTTTCATATCCCAACTCTTGCAGTCGGGCCGGGAGCAGATAGCTCAGCGCGAACAACACTCTCGGATTAGATGGATCATCTATGATCGCTTTTTTTAAAAACAGTTCTGCCAAAGGGTAATCTTCTTCACGCAAGGCAATTCTACCCAACAGATACGGAACTTCGGGTGTGTCATTACGCTCTTTGATGATCGGATGCAAAATACGTTTTGCCGCTTCAAAATCATTATTTACGATTTTTGTATATTTTGCCTTTTCCCGGTCACGCCTGACCGACATCCCTTTTTTCATTAAAACAAATGCTTTTAAGACGTTCGATTCGACATCTTCCCTGCCTTCTATCAGTTGGCTGACTTTTTCTGTATCACCATGCAATAAACTGATTTTTGCATCCAATATTAACGTATCCGAATTCGGATTCACCGGATTATTGATAAAGAATTTGAATTGCTGATTGAGCTGGTTCAGCAATTCTTCTATTTCATCTGCCGAGGTCATCTCAATGCTATTTTTCTTGACAGCGCCCTTCTGATAATCATAAACAGTACAGGTTATGCCTCCGCTGGACCGGTAGGCGCTTTCAATTACAATACCGGGTTTGATACGTAAGGCGATTGATTTCCAGGCGTTAAAATCACTGACTGAATCATTACCGATGGTTTCAAACAGCCAGGACCAGCGATGAATAATGTATTTGTTTTTCGTATTATTGAGCCCGGCCCGTTCAAACGATTCGACCAGAGCAAACGCTTTTGAATTAAGCTCCACCACATTGTCCTGATTCACCGTGGGTAACACCATTACCCTGACTTTTGGCAGGGGCGGCTGCAGAATCAACCAAAGGGATGTATAAATCATGAGAATGATTATTGAGTAAAACAGTTGATTTTTTCGCGCCTTTTCGGCTGAAAAAATTTTTGATGATTTCAAAAGAATAAATGTAATATTAACGGCAAAAATAATAATGATAAGAAGTACAATGCCGCCCGGAACTTCTCCGGAAAGAAACGTCAACAAATTTCGCATATTATCTCAATACCCCAAGCACTTTATCTTTCGTGTTATACTGCGCAAAAATTGCTCAGTTTTTGACAACTGAACCTTGTTGTAATATAAAAAGTGGTTTGATTCTGTTTCATTTTGCAAAATCTCTGCCAACATCCCGGTAATAAAGACATCCTGTCATTTCTCATATCCCGGACATCCAAAAATACACCATTTACCGTATCAGCCCTTTTGTCCTGAAATATAATTTAAAAGAGGATCGTGATAATATAAATATTCTTCCCGCAAAGGGCAAATTAACAATAAATTAAGTCCGCTTAAAAACAAAAAAAGCGGGATAAAATTACCCCGCTTTTTGTATCTTTTGGACATCGATCAATAAAACAACTTAATTCTTATCCGGATCAGCGGGTGACTCCGGTTTTTCATCCTTTTTTTCGGTCTCTTTTTCCATGGCGGATTTTTCAGAATCCTTGCCGTCATTGCCGCTCTTTTTAGCGGATTTCTTCGGCTTTGTGAAAGCCGCGGCTTCAATTATTTCGCCTCGAAGAATCATATCAATCTGTTCTCCGTCGAGCAGTTCATGCTCCAGAAGCGCGGTGGCGATGGCATGAAGTTTATCCAGGTTTTCAGATAGAATTTTTTCGGCTTTTTTCTCGGCGTCCAAAACAATCCGGTTTACTTCCTGATCAATCGAATGAGCAATTTCTTCGCTATAATCACGATGTTGGGCGATTTCCCGTCCCAGGAATATTTCCTGGTCCTTTTTTCCAAATGTGATCGGACCAAGTTTCGCGCTCATTCCCCATTCACACACCATTTTTCTGGCAAGATCTGTGGCGCGCTCAATATCGTTGCCCGCCCCGGTTGTGAGCTGTTTGAACACTATTTTTTCCGCTACCCGGCCGCCAAGCAGCTGAGCGAGCATTCCTTCCAGATATTCCTTTGAATAGGTATGTTTTTCATCAATCGGGAGATAGGCGGTGACACCGAGAGCCCTGCCGCGAGGAATAATAGTTACTTTATGCACCGGATCCGTTCCGGGGATCAGTTTTCCCACCAACACGTGTCCTGATTCATGATAAGCTGTCGTCTTTTTCTCTTCGTCGGTTATCAGAAGCGATTTTCTCTCCATACCCATCATAATTTTATCTTTAGCTTCTTCGAAATCGGTCATTCCAACTTTTTGCTTATCTTTGCGGGCCGCGAGCAATGCCGCTTCGTTAACCAAATTAGCGATATCCGCGCCGGACAGACCCGGTGTACCTTTTGCAACCGCCTCAAGATCGACAGAATTGTCAACCGGAACTGACCGTGTATGTACTTTCAGAATTCCTGTCCTGCCCCGGACATCAGGGCGATCGACAACGATCTGCCTGTCAAACCGGCCGGGACGTAATAAGGCGGAATCCAACACATCCGGGCGATTTGTCGCCGCGATCAGAATTACACCTTCCTTTGTATCGAATCCGTCCATCTCCACCAGCAGCTGATTCAGAGTTTGTTCACGCTCATCGTGTCCGCCGCCCAATCCTGCTCCGCGGTGTCTTCCTACGGCGTCAATTTCATCAATAAAAATAATACAGGGAGCGTTTTTTCGACCCATTTCAAAAAGGTCGCGTACCCGGCTGGCGCCCACACCGACAAACATCTCCACGAAATCGGCCCCGCTCATGCTAAAAAACGGCACACCGGCTTCACCGGCTACGGCTTTCGCCAGCAAAGTCTTACCGGTCCCCGGAGGGCCGAGCAGCAACGCGCCTTTTGGAATTTTTCCGCCAAGACGCTGAAATTTTTCGGGGTATTTCAGAAATTCAATTATTTCCTGAAGTTCCATTTTGGCTTCATCAGCCCCCGCCACATCCTTAAAAGTAATATTTGCCTTATCGGGCGTCAGCATTTTGGCCTTACTTTTGCCAAAACTAAAAATCCCCCGGCTTCCTCCGCTTCCGCCCTGCATTCTTCTGGCGATGAATATCCAGGCGACAATAATGAGTATCCAGGGCAGCGAATTTATCAGAACAAGCGTCCACTCACTCGACGGCTCTACAAATCTGACCTTTACGTCATACTTTTCCCATTCTTCGACTACCGTATTATCTACAAACGGCAGATTTGTCCGTATATATTTACCTCGTTTAACACCCTTATTGTCCGGAATACCCTCTTCACCTTTTAAAGTACCCTGAAAATTATTCTCTTTGAGGGTCACACGACCGCTCTCAATTTTACCATCCCTTAAAAGTTTCTGGTAAACAAAATAATCGACCTCTATCTCATCAGGCCTGTTATCGGGCCACAGGGTACTGAAAAATATGGCGGAAAGAAGAATCAATATCCATACAAGCCCGGTCTTCGAGGCTTTTTTCCATTGAAACTCATCATCTTTTTTCTTCCGGTTGTTAGGATCCGGTCGATTTTTATTGTTAAAATTATTTGAATTTTTTTCATCCATCTCAACATAATTCCTTTCTACAATTCTTCCGGCTATGATTCGATTACATAAATGCTTCGAAGATTTCTCTTTACCTGAAAATCATCAAGACCATATCCGACAACATATTTATCTTCAATTTCAAATCCTACATAATCCAGTTTCAGATCAACTTTGCTTCTGCCTTTTTTATAGAGCAGTGTCGCGAATTTTAATGCTTTTGGATTGAACGCGCTTAACATATTCTGCAAAAACCGGACCGATAACCCTGAATCGACAATATCTTCCACCACAACAACACAACGGTTATTAATATCCGCGCTCAGAGGCTTAAGGACTTTAATATGCCCTGATGACTCACGTTCATTCCCGTAGCTGGAGATTCTGAGAAAATCGATTTCAACATCGGTGTTGATATAACGTATCAAGTCGGCAAGGAATATAAAACCACCGTTAAGCACACCAATCAGAATCGGTTTTTCTCCTTTAAAATCATTTAGAATTTCCTCACCCAGTTCTCTCAAACGTATATGAATCTGCTCCTCGGATATCATAATCTTATAATTTTCAGGAACGATCTCATTTTGATTAAAACCATCCAATTTCATTTTTTTATCCTATTTTGATTTATTGAATCCGTAATTCATAAAATCGGTTACATTTATGAGTTATTTTATAACGATTGTCAATCTGATATCCCGCTATCCACACAATATCATTCCCATTGACCAATACCGGGATATCCATTTTTTGATAGCGATTTAATTTCTGATTAATAAAAAAATCGCTTAACTTCTGTTTTCCCCTCATCCCAAGAGGATAAAAGAAATCGCCTTCCCGCCAGTATCTCAAGATTAGCGGAAACCGGATGCGATCACCACAAATATATTCAATGCGGGGATCAGTTGAAAATTTAATTTGTCTATCGGTAACGGGTTTAATTAAAATTTTATTTCGCCCAATAGAGACGCCCTGAGCTTCGGAAAGTTCCAATTCTATGTTTTGCTTGTCTTTATTATAAGAGAAATAAATATAATCCCGGTCATTTAGAACCGTCATATCCTTTGACAGAGTAAAGTAAGCGCCCGTCCGCGCGTCGGATACAAACGCGTCGAACTGCCTGAACAAAGGCCCCGGAATGCTGAAATTTAAAGGCTTATTCATGGAAATACAATATTCAAGCAAATGCCGGCGCAGTTTTTCCGATAATTGAGTGTATTTAGTTTTTGAAAAACCCGTATTCCCGTCCTTAGTTTTTACTATTTTTTGGAACAAGCGGTCACCTAAATTATGATAGGTGAGATAGATTTCCTGAAGTTCATCTATGCTCTTTCCAAATCCCTCGTAAAAATCGCTTCCCAAAACTCTTTCCATTACGGGTACAAGTTCATGTCTGATCTTGTTGCGCGTTTTTCTTGTATCGGCATTGGTTTGGTCAATCCGAAAGGGGATTTTTTGAGCCTTTGCATAGGCTTCGACTTCCTCTCTCACCACGTACAGCATGGGCCGTATGTAACCCGGTCTTTCGACAGGAATCCCCCTGAGTCCTCTTAAAGAGGATCCTTTTGACAAACGCATCAAAAAAGTTTCAAGCTGATCATTTAAGTGATGAGCCGTGGCAATCTTCGCGCCGGGATTTTTTTTAATAATATCATCAAAGAAGCGATAACGGGCCTCTCTTAATTCATTTTCGCTCGATGACAAATTAAAACCTTCCAACGATTCGCAGTAAAAGGGGAGCTCCATCGTGTTACAGGTCTTTCTCACCAGATCTTCATCCAGATCAGAATCAATATTACGGATTTTATGATTAATATGTATGACATTGAGTGATATTCCAAGATTCGTTTTAAGAGAATTCAAAATATGCAGAAGAACCATGGAATCTACACCGCCTGACACCGCGGCAAAAATCTTATCACCAGGTGAGATCAAATTATGGGAAGTAATACACGAAAATACCTTTGCATCCAACAAAAGGCCTTTGGGTAAAATTAAGACAAAAAAAAGTAGCGGTGCAGGGACTTGAACCCCGGACACGAGGATTATGATTCCTCTGCTCTAGCCGACTGAGCTACACCGCCATAAAAAAAGAGGTGACCTGTGAGGATCACCTTTTGTAGCGGGGGTAGGATTTGAACCTACGACCTTTGGGTTATGAGCCCAACGAGCTACCAGACTGCTCCACCCCGCGATCATTATTAGGCAAACAATATACTAAGATTTATTATTTATGTCAACCAGTTTGTAGATTTTTTTTAACAGTTCAGCGTCGTCTTCGAGAACAATTTTAAGGGAAGGAGCCGCGAGTTTAAGGCCCGCATTGGCAAACAAAGACAGAAAATATTTATTGGTTGAAATTTTTACTAAATCCTTTTCTGTACAAAGAACCGTTGCCACTTGTTTTTCCAGAGAGTGACGAATTATTTTTCTTATATCCTCCGCTTTGTATTCCTTATGATCTTTGAATTTTCCTGTCCATAAAGGCGTAATATTTTCGCCGTTAAGGCTCATTATAAAATTTTCCGGGTGCGCGATTCCGGCAAACGCGGTTGTTTTTTTTTCTGCAAGCTCCCTCAAAGGGCCGATTCTTTTAAAATCCGGTCCTACCAGATCAGAAAGCGCGCCGCGGCTGTATAATTCAGGTATATTATAAAGATCAATTTTCCTTTTCGGATACGCATTTGTATTGTTAGTATGAATAATGATATCCGCCCGTGATATATTATGACGGAATTCACGAAGCGTACCCGCCGGTATCGGGAGATTTTTTTCATATGGTTCGCCGGAATTTATCAAAACGATATCCAGGTCCCGTTTAACCGATCTGTGCTGAAAGGCATCATCAAGAATAATCAGGTCAGGTTGAAAATTTTCTAAAACATGACGGATGGCGAGAGTTCGTTTCTCCGCTACCGCGACCAGCACGCCAGGCGCGGACTTCGCGATTAACAGCGGCTCATCACCCGTGACCGCCGGATTTGTATTTATATTTTTCCCGTCCGATACGATCTGAAGCCCTTTGCTTTGTCGCCCATATCCCCTGCTGATTACTGCTATTTTACTAAAATATTTTTGCAGACCGGTCGCCAGATATATGGTAAACGGTGTTTTGCCTGAACCACCGGCGGTGATATTTCCGACTGAAATCACCGGTACCTTATAATGATGCGCTTTAAATATACCGAGGTCATAGAGAAGATTCCGGATATCCAGAATGATGCCGTAAATCATCGAGAACGGCCAGAGAAGCAAACGCGTCATTTTCCAAATCTTCATTTCTTTGTCATACCATCCAGTTGCGGAGTTCATAGAATTTATCCGGGACAGGCAGTTCAAGCAAATTGAATTGCGGGAATTGCATGGAGATCCGGTTTTCCCGTTTTAAAACAATTTGAAATCTCATCCATTCACCCGGGTTAAATTTCAGCACGCTGAAAGGGATCATCAGCTCCAGCGCTTCTTCAAAAGCGCAGTTTGATTTACCGAGATGAGGTTCCCAATGGTCCTTCTTTTCGATGGAAAATTCACAGCGCTTCGTTTTTAAATCAAACAGATACGAGATTTTTTTCGGAGAGTAAAACCTTATCAATACTTTATCCGCCCGGAACACGGAGTTTTTTGGAATGACCGCCATATATAGATTTTCATCATTAAAGCCGATTATGATCTCTTTGATTTGAGCCTCCGTTTGATGCATGGCGCCTTTTGAAGAAATATCGGTGTACCTTACCGCTCCGTACCACTCAAAATATTGCCGCATCATCCCGTCAATAACCGGGTAGATAAAATGTTTGGGGATGATATTTTGGAATGCCTCAACGCGTTTTTTCTTTATCTGAATGAATAACTGCTCCGGCGGGTCCTCACCCAGTAATTGATATACGCGGATCAGATGGCTTCTAAAGAGCCGGTCAAATTCGCTGTCCTGGCCTGAACTGTGCTCATTTCCGTACCACCAGCACCAATCAGATCCCTCGGCGATGTAGATTTCCTCCCATGCCTGTGTTCTGACCTTCTCAGAAATTTTCCCGGATGATTCACTTTGGACCAGAAATTCACGTGTCTGGTGCAGCATTTCCCATGCCTGCCGATCTTCCGAATCGCCGATCCAAATCTGAAAATTATGATTGATCCAGCTGCCGGGCCAGAGCTTCGACAACTCACGCGGCTCAGCGTTTTCAAGAAATTCACTAAAAGTAGTAGTCAAAAATTCCGGGTTTTCCGATAACTTTTTGTATAAAAGGTGTAGAAATTCTCCGCCGTTTTCAGGATAATACTCCCAACAGTTTTCACCATCCAGAATAATGGGTACGATCGAATTTTCCACCGCCATATCACCACCGGATTTCTGAATCTTGGTTTTGATCTGAACAAGATGATTCAGGAAGTCCGCAGTCGCTTCTTCCGCCGACCAGGACCCATAAACAAAACCGATTTTATCTGAAAGAGCGCGGTCTCTGAAAAACAGATGAAGATCGCCTTTATTTGTTTTTATCCGGTATGGACGATAAATATCATTTTGTTCGAAGGGCCGGTCCAGGCTTCTCGCAAGTATTTCCTCATCAGTCGCGATCCAGTTTATCCCCCTGGAAGCGATAATCTCCGCCACTTCTTCGCTGACACTGCCCTCGGACGGCCAAATGCCTGATGGATGTCTGCCAAATGTTTTCTTAAAATATTCAAGGCCTTTTTCCACCTGCGCCACAGCATCTTCAGGATGACGGAATGACGGCGTTGGAAGGAGGAGATTCTGCTGCGAGATTTTCGCGATTTCTGTATCGCATAAAAGAGGCAGAATCGGATGATAAAACGGGGAGGTGATTAATTCAACCTGCCCTTTTTGCCACATTTCCGCATGTTTCGGGATTACATTTTTGATTAATTTTTGAGTATAATCCAGCAATGCCAATCGGTCATCATCCGAAAAATTTTGTTGCTTTTTTATCAATCTCCGGATTTTCGGGTCTTTTTTTGATTCGTATCCGATCCAGCTCAAATTGAACCAGATCTGCAAATCTCGAATTTCTTCCCCGCTAAATCTGGCGCCCAGATCACGGTCATTCAAATGCTTAATTGATTGATATTTTTCATATAGTTGTTTGTATCTCGGGTATGGCTGAATCATCGTTGCCAGATTACCCATAAAAAAATTTCGCAAAAGATCCGCTTTATCCTGAACCGAAAATTCCGCGGTAGATTTTCCGCTCAGGCGAATGACCATGTCATCTGCGTTGCCGTCTGCGTAATCTTTCAATTGAAGCAAAAGAGAAGGAACCAGATTTATTGTTTGACGAATTTCGGGGTACTGGCCGGCGATTAAGAGTAAATCCAGATAATCTTTCATCGCATGCAGGCCAACCCAGGGAAGAAGATAATCTCCTTCTTCATCCTTGTAGAACGGCTGATGCTGATGCCAGAGAAATGCAATTTTTAATTGACTCATAAAATCAACGCCTTAATTTTGATTTCAGGTATACAATCTCTTCTTTATTGAAGAATCCACCGAAATACAAAAGAGCCGGAGATATCAACAGTATAACCGTCCTTTGTAAAAAGGACAAATCAAACTGATAATATATAAACAGCATAAGCGCCAGGTATCCCATAAGTACCAGTAACCGGGAGTATTCATATCTGACCGGATATATTAATTGATTCGCGATAAAAATAGACACCGCCATCACCAAATAACTCAACAACGTAGCCATAGCGGCCCCAATCATACCGAAACGCGGCATCAAATATAAATTGCTTCCCACATTAACGACGGCCGCCAGCCCTGTAAATAATACCATCCATTTAGTTTTTTGTTCGATATAAATCCCTACGGTAAAATTCACATAAATACCATAAAACAGATACGCCGTTAAAATGATCGGGATGATAACAATCCCATTCCAATACTCACTTCCCATAATTGTCTTTCCCGGACCGATAGGAATCATGACCAGATATTCAATATAATAGCTGACCATTACCACAACCAAAACCCCGACGGCTGAAAAATATGTCATCACTTTTGAATATATCCGCTTGGCATCCTGATCATTCGCCACTTTCAGAAAAAACGGCTGCCAGGCAGTGCGGAAAGCGATAACTATCAATAGTAATGCAGAGCCGAACCTGTAATTTGCCGAGTACGCGCCCAGTATATCCTTGTCCAGAAGCCTGCTCATCAGATATTTGTCACTCACCTCAACGGTTAAATAAGCCAGGCCGTTGGGGAGCATCGGCAATCCAAATTTTAACAGATCAACGAGAATCTCTTTATTAATCCTGCCCTTTAAATAATTAATCTGGAATGGAATCACAAAAATCAGATTCAGGACAGCCGCAAGAACATTCGCGTATAGAATTCCTTTTACCCCCTGCTTTAAAACAACGACAAAAAGCAGGTTTAACAGCAGTTCCGTAATAAAGCGCCCTACGCGAATTCCCGTATACGCCAGGGATCTTTCTTCCGCTCTCAGAATAAGGTATGGCAGATTGCAGAGTGTATCAAAAAACAGAATTCCCGCTGTAATCTGAATAAAAAACGCGTATCCTTTTGCTGAAAACACAACCACCGCGACCGGCTCGGCGAAAATGTATAAGACGGCTGACAAAAGGATACCGTTGATGAATATCGCGGAGAAAGCGGTTTTATATACATCTTCACGTTTATGTTTCCCCAGAAAGAAGAATCGCAGAAAAGCCGCGTCCATACCGTACAGATAGACGATATTCATGAATGCCATGAATGTATATACCAGGGCATAATCACCGTACGCGCTCTTTGTTGAAATATATGATGTATCGGTGTAAACCGGCAGCATGATCAGCCCAAGCGCCCTCTGAATAAATGTGCTGATCGTATAAATGGCCGAGTGCCGCGTCAGTCCTTTGATATGCGCGATTATTGACAATTTATCTGTCTTTCCTTTTCAGTTGATGAACAAGCGCCTGAACCGCCAGCACGTACCCGTAAATACCCAGTCCGCTGATCGTTCCTTTGCAAACAGCAGAAATTACCGACATCTTTCGAAACTCTTCCCGGGCCGCGATATTACTGATATGAATTTCAACAACCGGAATGGTACATGCTTCTATCGCGTCACGAATCGCGTAAGAATAATGGCCCAATGCTCCGGGATTGAGCACGATCCCATGCTGTATCTTCATGGATTCATGTATTTTATCAATAATTTCCCCTTCATGATTGCTCTGGAAAAAGTGAATTTTCACACCTTTAAAATAGCTTTTAATAAATTCATTGGTCTCATCGAGGGTTTTCCCGCCGTAAAGTTCAGGTTTTCGTATCCCTAATAGATTCAGATTGGGACCGTTGATGATTAAAATATTCATTAATTTGCCTCCCCTAATTCCAGTTCAAGGCCATCAAACGCGAACGCGAAGTTATCAGGCAGAAGTTTGCCATGCTTATAATGATCGATATTATGGTTCATGTGCGTAAAAAATGTTCTTTTCGCGCCAATTTTTTTTTGCAATCTCTATCGCTTCACTCAATGAAAAATGGGTCGGGTGTTCCCGTTCACGCAGTGCATCCAGAACCAGAATATCAAGATTTTCCATAAGATTGAGACTGCTTTCGGGAATCCCGCTCACATCGGTACAATATGCAAAATTTTCAATTCGGTATCCATAGATATCCAGGGTCCCATGTTTTAAAGGTATCGGGATGATTTCAGTTTTATCAAATAAAAATTTGTCGCTGACGATATGCGCGCGCAGATTTGGCACCCCGTTTGTGTATACACCATCATTGAACGCGTAATCAAAATTATTTCGGATACGCTCCAGCGTGAGCGCGTTCCCATAAACCGGAATATGTTTTTTTTGCAGATAGTTAAACCGGCGTAATTCGTCCAAACCGTTGATATGATCCGCATGCGCGTGGGTAAAAAGAACGGCGTCAACGTTCGGAAACGGTTTTCTCAGCAGCTGCTGACGCAGATCGGTTGAAGTATCGACAAGTATGTGTTTATGATTCGTTTCAATCATCAGTGAGCACCGCAAACGTTTATTTTTCGTTCTATTTGACCTGCAAACCGGACATTCGCAGTTGATAACGGGTACGCCTTGTGATGTGCCGGTGCCAAGAAAAGTTACCCTCATGGATGCGGCATTCCTCACTCAAGTATTTTGTACGCGTCACTCAGTTGCTCCTGATTCTCCGCGATCTCGTTGTAATGATGCCCGATGCGGTCTATCAGAATTAATTTTATTTGTTTGTCTCTTACTTTTTTATCTCTGGACATTCGCTCAATCAATCGCTTTGCATAGATTTTTGTTTTGTCATAATTTATCGGAACACGGTTGAGAAGAGACATGCCTTTTTCATACTCAGCCGGGCTTAACGCCCCTTTATCCAAAGAATACTTCATCGCGCATTTCATTCCGAGTATTACCGCTTCCCCATGCTTTAATTCACCAAATTTAAATTCAGCTTCGAGCGCGTGACCAAAAGTATGACCAAAATTCAGGATCATTCTGATACCGTGTTCATGAACATCCTGCGCAACTACCCGCGCCTTGAGCGACGCGGATGTTTTTACGATGTGAAGCAGAATTTGCTCATCCTTGTTCAAAGCATTTTCCAGATTTTCTTCAAGATATGAAAAAAAATCTCTGTCCTGAATCATCCCGTATTTGATAACTTCACCCAGACCGCATCGAATCTCTGAATCCGGCAGGGTTTTTAAAACAGAAATATCACTGAAAACAAACAGGGGTTGTTTGAACGCTCCGATCAGATTTTTTCCAAGCGGGTGATTTATACCGACCTTTCCGCCTATGCTGCTGTCCACCTGAGAGAGCAACGTTGTGGGAACCTGCACGAGCGCGATTCCTCTAAGGTACGTCGCCGCCACAAATCCGGCCAAATCACCGATCACACCGCCGCCGAAAGCTATTATAAGAGCTTTTCGTTCAAATTTTTTCTCCAGAAGCTGAGAATATAAATGCTGCAACTGATCAAACGACTTGGCATTTTCACCATCGGGAACAAAAAGTGTGATCACTTCCTGATCTGAAGAAAATCCCTTCATCAGCTTTTTACCGTGCATCTGAAATATCGATTTGCTCGTGATGACAGCAATCTGTGAGTAATCGCCATGCTGCCGCAATACTTCCGCCAATTTATCCAGAACATCCATACCCGCGTACACCGGATACGGATTGGCGGCAAGACTTACCTGAATTAATTCCATATTTAATTTGTCCGGCATTCATTTACCTTATTAAAAATTTCGGTCACTATTTCTTCAAGCGTTAACGGATCGCGATCGATTATAATATTCGCCTTTTCATAAACCGGGGCTCTTTCTGTCAAAAGAGTTCGAATACGGATCAGCATACTTTCTTCCCGACTACTATCAGCGCTCCCGGATAAAAGCGGCCGTTTTCCGGAATCTTTAACCCGTTTATAAATCTCCTCCGGTGAACTTTTGATATAAATCAGAATTCCGTTATCCTTAATTTGCTTAAAACTATCATCATTTATCAGAGCGCCCCCGCCCAGGGCTATCACAGAACGGGTGTCATAATGAACGAGACGGGATATGATGTCCGATTCGATCGAACGAAAATAGGGTTCACCGTATTCTTTAAAAATATCCGAAATGGTCATTCCTGTTTTATCTTCTATCAAACTATCGGAATCATAAAACGGACAGCCAAATTTATCAGCCAACAACGGACCGATTTTACTTTTTCCCGCCCCCATAAAACCCGTTAAAAAGAGATGCGTCTTCATCATATTGCCTGAAATTTTCATTCATTAGTTTTCTTAAAAATGTTTTTCTGTGAAGGGGACTCGGACCATGATCCAAAATATTCCTTCTGTGTTCGCTTGTCCCGTATCCTTTGTGACGTTCAAAATGATACTCCGGATATTTTTTCGCGTATTCGCACATTAAACGGTCACGATGAACTTTTGCCAGAATGGACGCGCAGGCTATGCTGAGAGACTGTTGATCACCCTTTATGACTGCTTGACCTCTCAGAGAACCGGTTTCTTTTCGATAAAGTATCGCCGGAAAATCCCTGCCGTCTATTAAAATATATTGTGGTTTAACCCTTAATTCATTTACAGCGCGTTTCATTGCCAGAAAAGTTGCCTGCAATATATTTAATGAATTTATCTCGGCCACTGACGCTGAACCAATCCCACAGCTCACCGCCCTGCTTATAATCTCATCTTCAAGCCGGAGACGTTCTTTTTCTGACAGTTTTTTTGAATCATCCGCGTCCGGGATCGCGCACCCTGCCGGCAAAATAACCGCCGCGCTGATTACCGGGCCGGCGAGAGGCCCCCGGCCGGCTTCATCAACTCCGCAAAGCCATTCTATACCTGAATCCCATATGGGCTGATCGAATTTTAGTTCACCGGCTTTCGTAAAATTTGTCCTCACTCATATCGATTTCACGGAAATCTATACGTTTTTTCAATTTAACACACCGGCAATTTACATTCAATAGCGCCAATTTTTAATCCATCGTTATTGACGCCAGTTAAGTACGCTAATCTCTCTTCCGTCGCTCTCTATGACGATCGCTCCAAAATGATCAGTACGCAGCGGGATCACCCCATGATCACCCAGTCTTGTCACGGTCGATCGGTTCGGATGGTAAAACCGGTTGCGGCGGCCCACGGATATAATTCCGAATTCCGGAGTTACCAGGTCCAGAAATTCATCGTATGTGGAAGTTTTACTTCCATGGTGACCGACTTTTAAAACATCGGCATCGAGGAAGTCAGAATAACATCCAAGATCTGCTTCGCCCTCCCTTTCAAGGTCACCGACCAGCAGAAATGAGGTGGCGCCGTAAACTATTTTCAAAACGATGGATGTATTGTTCACCTTACCGTTATTTTCCTCACCGCCATCAAGAAATCTTTTAGCAGGATGCAGGACATAAATCCGGCAAACCGGATTCACAAACAAAACCTGTCCTCTTTGAACATACCGGATCGGAATTGATTTTATTTCTGCCGTTCGAATCATGTTCTCATAGAATTTTGACTCATCCTTATAACCGCTCAGAACAAGCGTATCCACCATGACTTCTTTCATTAGTGATTGGAAGCCGCCGATATGGTCACTATGCGGGTGTGTACCAATCAGATACTTTATCCGGTTAATCCCATAATATCGCAGCAGAGGAAGAACAACATCTTTCCCTTTGTCATGTCCTCTCACATTGTCTCCCGAATCAATAACTATTGTTTCTCCTCCCGGAATTTTAATAATGGCGGCGTCTCCCTGTCCCACATCAACAAAAGTAACCGAAAGTTTCTGATCTGCGCGCAGGAGCCATCCATTCATGTAAAATGTCAAAATGATTAGAATGAAAAATAGATAGAATCTGTTTATTCTCTTCCGCATGTTGAATATCAAAAACACTCCAAGAATCACGAGAATAATGATCCACACGGACGGATGCGGTAAATATACCTGGACGAAAGGCTGATCCGCAAAGAAGCCCACGGTATCGAGGATGAATTTTATATATTCATTCAACAAAAAAGCAAACCCTTCCAAAATACCCGGAATTATCAGGCTTAAAATCAAAAACAACAGACTGAGGATTACATAACTTCCGATCATCGGTATCACGAAAAGGTTAGCGATAATCGCGCCGGTTTGTAACGTTCCGTAGTAAAGCCATGTCAGCGGCACCGTTCCAAGTACCGCCGCCAGAGAAACAATTAACGGTATTCGGAGGTATTGATTAATGAATCCTTGCCAGCCTGAATCGTCAAATGGCCAGGGTATGATTTTTTTTAAACGAGGATAACCGTATAGAATAGCGCCGACAGCCGTAAAAGAGAACTGGAATCCCGGCTGAAAGATTTGCCTGGGTTCAAAAAACAATATCATAAGACCGGCGACCCCGATCAGATTGAGCGGTTTTGGAAATCGTTCGGATAATTTTCCGATCAAATAAATGGACGCCATCACTGAAGCCCGGACCACCGGCGCTTTGAAATTCACCAGCGCCACAAATATAAAAAGGGAAAAAAGACTCAATGAAATCCTAAGAGGATACGGTAATCGCAGAAATGTAAAAAACAGAAGGAACAACATCAGGATAAATCCCACATGCAGGCCTGAGATCGCGAGAACGTGTATGACACCTGATGTCTGAAAATCTTCCATGACCGAATCTTCGATATCCTGACGCTCACCCAACAACAGCGCTTTAGTCACTTCACGGGCAGGTGAATCTAAATAAAAATCGATCCTATTAAGCAGATATTGTCTTAGAGGAACAAGCAGAGTACGATTTACAATATCCCCCCCCACTTCATCCGGAATTTTTGTATTTTCATCGGAGAGGCTATAATGGAAATAGATATCCTTCATCTGAAGATACTTCAGGTAATTAAATTCACCCGGATTGCCGGGCAGAGCGGGCCGTTCCGGAAACCCTTCCAGAAGAATTACATCGCCATAATTCAGTTTTCCGTCAAACCGTCCCTGATTAAGAAAGATTTTGCCTTCAGCGGGCCGCGCCTTATTATTAACATATATCGAATCACACTCCATCACATAATTATTTCTTCCGTCAGCGCGATAGTGCGTTTCACTTATCCAGCCTCTGAATTGTTCAATAGATTGGTTGTCCTGTAGAACAAGATGGCGGTCCGGAAAACGGGCAAGCGAATCATAGCCTGATGCAATTCCCGCCATAAAAATAAATAGGAACATTGAATAGGGTAACATCCGCGGATAGCTGAAGTTAATCACGATTGAAAAGAGAATTAATACAGTAAGAATCATCAGAAGTATCGTAAAATTGAGATTAATCAGAAATATATTGCCAAGAAATATTCCTGTCGAAAATATGGCAAATATCCATAAAGCCGCGAAGGAGCGGTAAGATTCAGTCCATTGCATAATTTTTTACTTTTGAGTTGTGAGAGTCAGACTTTTACTGATTAATTTCCATAAAATCTTCAGCTATAATAATTTTACCCGCATAATATTTACTGATTCTGGATTCCAGATCTTCAGTATCATTTTCGGGATTTACATGAGTAATCACCAGATGTTTGATCCGCGCCGCCGCAGCCAGCCGGCCTGCTTCCGATGGTGATAAATGACGCGGTGTTTTTAGTTCTTCCGGCACCGAACATTCCAATATACCGATATCCGTGTCAGCAGCCAACCGGGTCAGCTCCATATTGTACCCGGTGTCTCCGCTGTAAAAAAAAGATTTTTTCCCGGAAAACCTAAAGGCGATACTTTCTCTGGTATGACCGGTGGGCATGACGGATATACTTAAGCCCGCCCAATCATAGGATGTTTTTCCCAGCTCTACCAGTGAAGGTATGTTTTCGCTCAGCCAGGATCCCTGAGTGGAGGCGATCGTGTTAAACCATCCGGTTAATCCCGGAGGACCGGCAATGGTCAGGAGACTATTTGAAGAATTCTCTAAAAGATATCTGTTCATCATAAAAGGGAAAACATCCGCGGAATGATCTAAATGAAAGTGTGAGAGAAAAATTTTATTTATCTCCAGCAGGTTTTTCTTCAGAAATTTAAGCTGTTTCAGAATGCCCGGCCCCATATCCAGAAGTGCGCTCATCCGCCCTTCCTCCAGCAAATAACCCGATGGATTTCTATTAAAATCTGAAGTCGTGGTTCCTGAACCAAGAATGGTTATCTTCATTTTCGAATCTCATAAAAACTTTTATTTAAGAATATTTTTTTTTAAATTGCATTGGTATATTTTTGTCCACTTTAAAATTTACACAAAAATACAGGAGAAAAGGATGAGATCATGGATCGTTTTTTTTCTCGCCTCGTCACTCAGCTTGATGTTATTCGGATGCGGTAGCAAACCCGAAGCCGATGGTGATGCTGCTTTTGCAAGCGGAGAGTATGATCGGGCGCGAACACATTACCTGGAAGTTAAAAAAAATCAACCGGAAAATGCAAAAATTAATGAAAAAATCGCATTGACTTACATGCAAAAAGGATTAATGCTTTATACGCGGACAAAAAATATCGATTCTTTTTCCGGAAATTTTGAGCGTGGTGAACGTCTTGTGCCTGCCGGCGAAACAAGCCCTGAATTTAAGAAACAATATAGCATGCTATTATTCAAGTTTGCCGAGGCATATAAAAAAGCAAAACCATCCAATGAAATCCAAAAGGAACAGTATTTTACAAAAATGCTCGACAATCTTGAAGTCGCGCTTGAAAATTATCCTGAGAACAAATCTGCTGATTCGTTGTTATCGGCGGTTAAACAGCAGAATTTTAATGCCATGTATGAAAAAGGGATTAAATTCTTTGAACAGGCGAAAAAGGAAAAAACAAACGGCGATCTATACCTGACGGCAGAAAGATATCTGGCTCGCGCCGTTTCATTTAATCCGGAAAGCAAGGACGCAAAAAAGAACCTTAAACTGGCGCGCCAGCAGACAATGAGTATTCTGGACGTTACCAAAGACCTTCCGATCAGCATCGTAGCGATGAAAAAGAACGGAAGTCTTCTGATGGTGGATCTGACCGCGGTAAACAATACAGGTGAAAGCATTACCTTCCGCCCGGCAAATCTGAAGTTAATCGATACAGAAAAGAATGAATATTCGATTGATGCAACTCAAACAGAAAAATTTCAGAACGGATTGATGAAAGAACTCGCCATCGAACCAAGAAGCCGTATCGACGGGGTATGCGCCTTCGCCATTCCCAATTCAGCCAACCTGGAAATGTTGGTTTATATAATGGATGACGGCCGAAAAACCGTAAAATATTTGCCTTAAAAAAAACGGCGGGATGGAAAATATCATCCCGCCGTATTCTTCTAAATTATAAGTCCAACTTATTTTATCATCAGAATTTTTCTTATTATTGAATGTTTTCCATTGTAGGTAATCCGGTAAAAATAAAATCCTGAACTCACGAGTTGCCCGGATGTGTCATCACCATTCCAGGTAACCGAATTTAACCCTGCGGAAATTTGTCCATTCAGAATGGTGTTTACCTTTTGTCCCAAAATATTATAAAGCTCAACCGTTACAAATGACTCAACCGGCGCTATAAAAGATATCGTTGTCGACGGATTGAAAGGATTGGGTGAATTAGTGGCCAGTTTAAAATCGAGCTCGCCTTCTATTTCATCCAGTGAGACATTCGCTACCAGTTCGGTTGCGGATGTACTTCCATCCGAACCGGCGCAAGTAGCCACGTTGGCGCTTTGATCATACGTCCATCCCGATTTTGAAACATTCTCGACGCAAAATGTGAACGTTCCCGCTCCTGTGGTCCAGTTGGAATAGGCCACGGCGACTCCGTTGGATCCGGTGGTGACGTTATCCGTATCCGTGGTTTTCCCGGACCAGGCTCCGCTCACTCCCGCGCTTGCGACAGCAGCTCCCCCGCTGTCAACAATTTTAATTTCCGCTTTAGCTCTTCTAAAAATCCAGGTTGATTGAACCGTTACGGTCATTTGGCCGATATGCATCATATTTGCGGACGGCTCGCTTACACTAATGTAATTTGTTTTGGTTTCAACATCTGATCCGCAGCTATTGCTTACACTCAGTTCAACGGTAAAATCACCGCTGTTTGCGTATTCATGAGTAGGATTTTGTTCAGACGAAGTTGCCCCATCACCAAAGTTCCAGCTCCAGGATGTCGGATTATTTGTGGAATTGTCAGTAAAAGAGACCGTAAGCGGCGCGGCGCCGGAAAGAGGACTTCCGGTAAAATCCGCCACCGGCGCGTCACATGGCGGTTCTGTAACCGTGATATAGTCTGTTTTTGAAATCACATCATTGTCGCAGGAATTTGAAGCGGTGAGCGAAACCGTGTATGTCCCCGCGTTAGAATACTCATGGGAGGGATTTTGAACTGAGGATGTTCCACCATCCCCAAAATCCCAGGACCAATCCGTTACATCACCGGCAGAGAGATCTGTAAAATCAACGGTTAAAGGAGCATCCCCTGATACCGGAGTTCCGTTAAAATCCGCCGTGATCGGCGCGTAAACCATTATATAGTCGGTTTTGGTCTCTGCATCCGAACCCCCATCTCCCGTCACCGTCAATACGACAGTATATTTACCGGGATCCGCGTACTGATGATCGGGATTTTGTAAACCGGAGGCGCCGCCGTCACCAAAGTCCCATGACCAGTCGGTGACACCCCCCGTTGACTCATCATTAAACTGAACGGTTAGCGGACCGCACCCGGCCACCGGCGAACCGCTGAATCCCGCCACCGGAGCCGCGGGTCCCGAACCGACACTCACCGCCTGATAAGCATTTATCCGTCCTGCTCCCAATTTGCCTGCATAGCTTGCATTCCCCGATATTCCATAAATATCATCGGCTGTATCATACAACTGCTGACGGACCTGGTCAGCGCTCCATGAAGGATTTTGTGACCAGATTAATGACGCCACAGAAGCAGTCAGAGGTGTGGCCATCGATGTTCCGCTGAGTGATGCCACATAATCATTTGCCGCGTCGGTATGATCATGATAGGTACTGTAAATATTGCTCCCGGGCGCGGATATATCTACAAAATCGCCGTATGTTGAGAAATCGGATTTTACATCATTCTCATCGGTTGAAGCCACGCCGATTACATCAACGCGGTCAAGCATATAATCCGAATCCTGATTATCATCATTTCCCGCCGCCTTAAAAATCAGTCCTCCGCCAGCGACAAAATAATCTATGGCATCTCCAAGCCCGCCTGTGTTTGATGAACCCCAGCTGCAGGAGGCGATTTTCGCGCCATTATCCGCGGCATAGTAAAAAGCGGCAGCGGCAAAATCCATACGGACATAGCCGACCTCCAGAAAGAACAAATAACGTCCTGAATATCCGATCCGCAAGGGCATTATTTTGACACCATTTCCCTCGACCTGCTGGCTTCCGTTCGCCCAACCGCCGGCCGGCGAAGAAACAGCGTAGTTATTGTTGTTAATCGCGCCCACAATTCCCGCGCAGTGAGTACCGTGTCCATTAAAATCCCTTGGATCATTGTCGGGCGTGCTCACATCTTCACCGGTCCACCCGGTGACTCCGTCAACAAAATCCCATCCGATCCAGTCATCTATGAATCCGTTATTGTCATCATCCACACCGGCTGTGCCGTTCTTCTCCGCAGTGTTGATCCACATATTTCCCTGAGTGGCGCCCGGATTAGAAGAAGAGGCATTAGCGCCTCCCAAATCCTTATGGTAATAGCGGACGCCTGTGTCCAAAATCGCGACAATAATACTGCTGTTTCCCGTCTGAACATCCCAGGCTTCAGGCGCGTCGATATCCGCGTCATTTGATTGGTTCAGGTGCCACTGATCCGCGTAATTGGCGTCATTCGGGGTTCGGGTATATATCTTGTGGATGCCAATCGGCTGCGCGTCAACAACACCGGCCAGCAATTTATATGCCCTTACCGCCAAATCAATATCGGTATTTGTTTTGAATTTTATATTGAACCAGGAAGAAGGGTCAATGATACGCCCGTTCAAGTTTCTCGCTTTCAGATGTGGAATTTTTTGCCAAATCTTTTCAACTCCCATGCGGCTGCCGAGTTTGTCCAGTTCGGAGATTCCAAATAAACCTCCCTCCAGTTTTTCGGCCACGAGAGTCACTCTGTTTAGGAATGACCTGTCGAGCTTAACAACTATTTCATTTTCAACAAAACCGGCGAATGAAGGCGCCTCATTCACTGAATCAACTTTTTTTGTTTTTAGATCTTCGGAAAAAAGCGCGGAAACGGAAAAGATGACTAGAAAACATGTAAAAATTAAATTCTTCATTTGGTCCCCCCAAAAAAAAATGTTTAATTTAATGAGTGTATTCGAAGTTAAATCTCAAATCACCATCACTCACCTCCTTTCATTTCCTGTTTATGAAATACAAGTTGTTTTTTGAATAATATATCTTCAGAATCAGGCAGGAGCGCTGAAACCGGTTGATCGGGTCTGATTGATTGCCTTTTCAGGAAGCGACTCCGAAGACAATTTATTCTTATACGGTAATCTTAATTCTGTTAGTTGCCGGATGCAAAAATTCCAAATGATGAGCTAACGTAATATTCAAACTATTAAGAGAGTCATATCTATTTCAGGAATATTTTTTTCTTGGTTTGATGGAAAAGGATGTGTTTGTTTACCGAAACGCGCTCTGGCCTGTCAACTGTTCGCCGACGATGAGTGTGTGTATTTCATGAGTGCCTTCATATGTCAGCACGGATTCCAGGTTAAGCATGTGGCGGATTGTCTGATATTCATCAGATATTCCATTCGCGGCGAGAATGGTTCGCGCGCTTCTGGCGATTTCAAGCGCCTTTTGCACGTTGTTTCGTTTAGCCAATGACACGTGATAAAATTTTGCCTTACCGCTGTCTTTCAATCTTCCGAGCTGATAAGCAAGCAGCTGTCCCTTGGTGATCTCGGTGATCATCTCCACCAGCTTTTGCTGCGTCAGCTGAAACCCGGAGACGGGTCTGTCAAACTGTATCCGGTCTCCCGCGTACCTAAGGGCTTCGTCATAACAAGCCATGGCCGCGCCCAATGCTCCCCAGGCAATACCGTAGCGCGCTTCATTCAGACAAGAGAGCGGCGCTTTTAATCCTTTTGCCGCGGGAAGACGATTCTTATCCGGAATCAGACAATCCTGGAAACTGAGTTCACCGGTATCGGAGGCGCGGAGCGAAAATTTCCCGGGGATTGAGCGGGAATTAAATCCGGGTCTGTCCCTTTCTACAAGAAAACCACTCACTCCTTCATCTGTCTTTGCCCAAACCACCGCCACATCAGCGACCGAGCCATTAGTGATCCACATTTTTGTTCCGTTCAGCAACCATCCTTCTTTGACCTTTTTCGCCCGCGTGATCATTCCGCCGGGATCGGATCCGAAATCCGGTTCAGTGAGTCCGAAACAACCTATTTTTTCGCCGGCGGCCAGTTTTGGCAGCCAATATTTTTTCTGCTCTTCAGAACCGTAGGTATAAATCGGATACATCACCAGGCTGCCCTGAACAGAAGCAAACGAACGCAGCCCTGTATCTCCGCGTTCCAGTTCCTGCATCACAATACCATAAATAAAATGGCTCAGGCCGGGGCCGCCATATTCTTCGGGAACCGTAATACCCAGCAATCCCAGCTTTCCCAATTCCGGAATGATTTCCGCGGGAAAATAACATTCACGATGATATTTTGAGACAAACGGTAAAAATTTCTCTTCCACAAACCCGCGAACGGTTTGCTGAATCATTATTTCTTCTTCCGAAAACATTTCATTTACGGAATAAAAATCTACGCCCTGATACATAAAAAATTTTCCTGTTTGTCTCTGATTTTGGTAAGTGCAGAAAGTTATCGATTTATAATCAAAAATTCAATAATTATCAGGGCTGCATCATTAAAATGCTGTTATTTCTAAAAAATCCAGTTTATTTCCGCTCCGTAAATCATGGCGTTATATGATTCATTAACGTTAAAATAAGTGGGACCATAGTCCGGATCCGCAATGACACTGAGCGCTTCTTCAGTAGTGTATTTCATATCACGCTGATCTGTGCCTGCAATAATCTTAAGCGATAACCCTGATGTGAAGAAATATTCCAGGGATAATTCAAGACCGATCTGGTCATAATCACTGAGATAATCCTGAACGCCTCCGTTTGCGGCATCGTTATAAATATAGCTTAGCGTTGATTCAAACTTAAGTTTTTGCGGCAGGATATCCCACCGGCTGGATTCATAAAAATAAATATTCCGGTTATCCTGAGCATTACTCATCAACAACCTGCTGTAAACAGCTCCTGCCGACACAAAAAGAGAGTTTGACGGACGGGTGTAAAAATTGAAAGTACTAACGAATTGTTCTGTCCCAAGCGGCGCGCCGGCGGCAAGGAGACTGCCGTCATCCAGATCAATCCATGTCGCGGATAATGATAACCGGTTCACCGCGAACTTATGGGTGATCCGGCCTTCCCATTTTCTCGAAATCTTTGAAGTTTTAATTTTCAAGGTATCTTCCAGAGTGATTGTATTACTATTATCATCCCTGATTCCATACCTGATTGACAATTCCGGCCAGCCTTCAACATTTGTGGTGAATTCCAGATCACCCGTTTTTGTCGTGGTAGTTGGGATATCAGCATAATCGTTCAGATTATTATCATATTGTTCTGCTTCGAATCCGAGCGTCAACTGCTCGGATACCCGATACGCTCCGATCAGTTTTGCCCCCTGCAAATCATTGAGGAGGAATGGATAACCCGCGGTATAATAGTCGTAACCGATTCGGTGATAGTAGGCTATAAATTTCAGGCGGTTCATCCTAAGATCAAAGCCCGCCTTGTACGCGTTATCATCCGACCCGGATGCCGTTAGCGTATCCTTATGACTCAAATAACCTTCACCAAACACCTTTAAATGATTACCCCACAAATAAACCGAGCTATGAACACCGAGGGTTTGATTGGCGAGAGGATCATTTATGGATTCGTCGATCGAGCTTTCATCATCTTTTGAATATAAATAACTTACTCCCAATGAATAGCGGTCATACTCCCCCAGTTCTATTTCTGACGACGCAAAGTAACGGCGGTACTGACCCGAGGTTTCGTACTGCTTATAGAGGGACAACAACCGGCTGCCCTGATCAAATGCTTTTTGAACGATGCCTCCCGTAGATTTTGTATGAAGGTAGGATTTGGAATTCCAAATATTATCAAATTTCAGATCAATCTTTGCTCCGCGGATTTCACGGCTCTGTATAAAATACTCACTACCCGCTTCAAAAAAGTCACCGATTACTATTTCGTTTGAACCAAAGCGCGCGCTTAAAGTCAACCGGTTTATTGTTCTAAAATCGGATAACTGCATCTGATTCCAGTCATCATTGCGAATATCCCCTAAAAGCGTCAGATCCATCTTCTGAGTCCGCGCGAACAGCGCAAGATTAAGATTTTGCTGAAGCCCCGGGATCAGCATTGTTTTTCCGTATTCTCTGTCGGCGATCGAATCGGGTTTGATCTCCGAATGTTCATCATATTCCGTATTAGTCGTACGCAACGAGACACGCCCCGTTACATTTAAATCGGACTGCGCGATAATTAAATGCGGAATCAGCATAAGAACGATCAGGAACAATTTTTGCATTCATACTCCTTTATTATCGGACAATAACCAGTCGTGAATTATCCCGGGCAATGTTTCCCGCCATATCTTCCACATAGAATGAAAGACGATTTTCGCCGCGCTGCAGATTAATTTTTACATCAAAACTTCCATCGGATTTCGGTTTTACATCCATACCGTTTATAACAACCCTTTTAATACCGGATGAAGGCTGAGGATCTGTGATGATGCCGCGGATACCCTGCGTAAACCTTTCCGTGACCGCCGTTGTCAGATTGTCCAAGGGCGGCATGGGCGGTTCAAATCTTACCAGGGTCTGCTGGGCGGGTTCGGTCAATGTGACGATCGGCTTAACCGTATCCAGGAATAATCTTTGAGAAATCTCAGATCTGTTCTTTGACAAATCTTCTGCCGCTATCCTGATATCATTTTTACCCTCATTAAGGATGATAGTGCGGTTAAAAGTTCCCTGCCCCCGGACTTCCGCCACTTCATCATCGTTTAAAAATATCTTGACACGGTCGTTCGGAGTCTGGTCAAATACAGCTCCGCTCAGACTGTAATCACGGCGGTTGTAGTAGCCCGCAACCAACGGCGTTGACAGCCTGATTTCCGGCCGTTTTGTATTGACAAACAGCTTAACCACCTTTGCGTTCTTAATGCCGTCCTTCTCCGCCACAAGGCGGATTTCATTCAGACCTTCCTTAACCCGCAGATTACCGGCGAAATTGCCATTGGGATCGACATTTACAGGGATTCCATCGGCGGTGAGAGCAGTACCCGGTGGCAGATTGCCGCTGACAGGAACTCCGCTTCCTATGACCGCCTGGTCCACAAATTGAAAACTTGATAAATTGACATTAAAAGCAAATCCGTCATTATCTGTCTGGTCATCCTGTCGTAATCTTCTAAAAGCACCCGGCCTCGTGGGAGCGCTACCTTTGGCAACCACCGTTTCCTGGTTGCTCTCGACCATTACTTCCTCCGCCACATCTTTTGATTTGACGGCCACTTTACCTTCTTCCACTCGGACGCGTGTTGTAAGACTTTGGTCCACATCGACTTCAAAAGTGGTTCCCCGAACCGCCACAACAGCAGTCGGACTTTCCACTTCACGGACATCCCGGTTGTCGATTATTTTCTTAAAATTTGCCCAAATGTTGCCCGCCCAGAGTGTAAAACTCATCTTGTTTTCACCACCGTTTTCCGGTAACCGAATCTCAGTAACATCAAATACGGAGTTTTCATTTATTTTAATGACGGAACCATCCGGCATTTCTATTTCTATGCGTGAATTGAGTTTTGTTCTTATACGGTCTCCTTTTTTAACATCCGAATTGATTCTGACCGCATTCCAATTCGTCTGTCCGTCTGTCATAAGGCTGACATCACCGATGACAAATTTTACTTTTGCGCTTGTATCATCCTGTCCGTACAAATTCAACAATAGAAACAACAGCAGGAACACTGTTTTGAATAAAAGAAATCTCATTTATATGCCTCTTTACTTTATTAATATCATTTTTTTGGACGTTGAAAAATTACCCGAATGAAAATGATAGATATACATACCGCTTGCCTGTCTTATCCCACGATCATTCATTCCGTCCCAGCTCATTTCGATATAACCGCTTTCCACCCGTTTATTCAATAAGGTTTTAACTTTACGACCGAGGATATCGTACACAATGAGGCTTGCCTCCTGACCATCAGCAAAAAATGGAATTGCCAGTCTGATTTTGGTGACCGGATTGAATGGATTCGGGTAATTTTGAAACAGATTAAATTCAACCGGTAGGATATGAGGCTCAAAGTCGGCATCCGTTGTCGCGATCATTTTAAAGTGATTGACCATCTCAGGATTTTCGATTGAGTAGGAATTCTGATCGGACATATCAAACCAGACTCCGGAATCAAGATGATATAAAAGTAGTCTGGTTCCTGAAGATGCCACTTTCCAATCCCAGGTCAGAGTAATTTTGTTGTCAGGATTTGATGTTTCAACAAAAATCTGCCATTCCTTTGAATCGGATTCCGCCGCAAACTCCGTAAGATCTCCTGAAATCTTTTCGCCGTTTTCAACAGAATAAACTTTTATAAAATCCGAAAGAGCGGGAGGTTCCGACGCCCGTTGATAATAAAACGGATACTGTGAACGATCAGCGCATACGCCGTAAAAATTATCCATATCAGCCATGTCGCCGCCTGAGGCGTTCAGACTAAGAATCACATCCGATCCGGTTAAATTCGCCGCGGTTTGAGCAGCTTTATTAAAATATTCCGGCGTTTCAGTACTCTCCACGGATTGCGGCGCTGAGTTAAAATTAATTTGAAGCGGTTCAGATACTTTTATCCAAAAACCCTGATCCGGCTCGATCATATCATCGGTTTCTCTGAAATAGGTTCTAAAGGGAAAGATACCCCATTTGTATATTCCTGAACCCAGCAGCCCTTTGTCAATGGCCTCCCGGAATCCGAAGACATCACCCTTTATGGTCGTAAACGAGCAGTTATTCCATGATATATCCCACCCCCAGGGATTCCCTACCTGATTCCAGCCTTTTTCAAGCGGCACGGATACGGGTTTATCAATCGCCAAAAATTTATTTTTTGACATATCGACAACTATTTTTTCATTTGAAAGAATCCAATATCCTTTTCCCGGTATCACCGAATCCGCCGGTACGCTTTTATACGCTCCGTTTCGCCATGTTTTGAAGGCGAGCAACTTGTTTTCAAACAGATTTTGAGGAATTTTGGAAACTTCCCGGCTGATGGATATCATCTGCCATATATATCGATAAATATCCAAATATCCGGCGGACACCACAGATTCCACGTTTACCTCATTTAATCCCAGTCCACCCAGGCCTGCTGAATCAACCGCGGCCACTTCAAACCGATATTTACCGTTCTCCAGCGGATAAAAATCCATTTTTCGTTCTAATGTTTGTCCTGAATCCAGTACACTCGCAACGGTTGAATCGATCCTGGAAAAACGATATTGAAATGTTACCGGAATCAGGTCGCCCATGAGAGAATTATCCACGGGATCAATCGCGGCAAACTGAAAACTCAACTTTGCCTGAGAAACAGTGTCCGGATTTGTTCCGACCAAAACCGTATTTAATAACAGAGCATCGGAAACGATATTCGAATAACCCGTGCAACCGCCAATGCTGTCAATAAACGCGAGACGGTAAAAGTAGATCCCGTTCAGATCAGGCAATGTGTCAACAAACTGTGTGGTGTATTTATCTGTAATAACAACCAGAGAACCCGAATCCGGCAGGGCTGTCAAAACCGTATCCCTGAACACTGCAATCCCGCGCAGCAATGAATCGGACTCCGGGGCCGGCGAATTCCAGGTGAGAGTAATATTTGTCTCCGTTTTGTTTAAGGTAACCTGGGGAACTTCGAGCATGTTGAAGGGCAGGCCCGCATCCCCGAACATTCCCATATCGGAACGTGATCCGTCACCGCTGAAATGCGCCGGATCACCGGCATCAATAAGTGGTGAACCCGGAGCCAGCTTGAGATGATACGGGGGATCTGATGGATCTATCACAGGAAATACATCTTCAAACGGGTAATAGTCTCTTACAAACATGGGATCTTCATATATGTTTCCGATCCCGGGTACGGCTCCGTCAAAATTCTTTATATTTGAGTAGAAGTCATTGTATTTTATTTCCGCTGCACCGCCGACGGATTTGATGGCGGTATTGCTTGAGCTAAAGACATTGTTGGAAATCGATCCGGTAGCGGATGATTCAAAATTAACACCCCCGCCGCCGAAACTGCCGGACTCGTCATTATTTTCGAATATATTGTTACGGATATGTCCACTGCTGTTAATGGAGCGAATTCCAAATCCCGGCTGTCCGGCTATCTGTAAATTCCTCATGGAGTATTCCGGGCAGGAGTTTAATACAATTCCATCGCCCTTCCCTGCGATACCGAGATCATTCGCGTTCATAATCATGCCAAACTGCAAAAACACACTGCTGCCGTTTGCAATTATATTCGCAAGCCCGTTTCCGTCCAAATAAAAATAGTTCATGTTGAGGACGGAATTTGACTCAACAATTAATCCGCCGAGACCATTGGTCTGATCCAAACCGTTTGCGGAGATATTTCCATCCATTAAATTAGCGTGGGTTTCATTAAGTATTCCTCCGGCAATCAAATTTTGCTCAAGATCAAATCCCGAGAGTTCCAGCTGAGAGAATGCCGCGTCGAGGCCCGTTTCACAATGACGTATTTCCAGATAATCAAAACTGATATTGCTGTTTTCAATCAAAAATCCAGTCTTTAGCCATTCTGACGCGACCGCTTCAAACGATGATCCGATTGTATTTTTTATTGAAAAACCTGTCAGTTGATTACCGCCTGAATCAGCATAAGCGCGAATATTTCTTATCAGTAAACTATCCGCGTTCTCTATCCTGATGAGTTCACCTGCTGTTACTAAATCGGCCGGCGGCCCGATAAATACCGGCAGGGAATCAGCTGAGCTTATCGTGATGCTTTCGTTAATCAAAAGTTGTTCTTTGTAATCCCCGCCTCTGATAAAAACGGAGTCTCCCGAAGAAACTCTTGCCAGAGCCATCCCGATTTCCGGAAAGGGAGAAAAGTAATCACCGTCACCCGACAAAGACTGCCAGTCAACGAACCAGGAACGGGAGCTTCGGGTTACATTTTCAAGAACCTGCCATGATGTGAGTCCGTCTTTAAAATCGCTGATCAACATATCTATATCACCATCATCATCAAGATCGGCGCCCGCTATATTTTCCGCGCGTATATCCCCCGCGAAGCGGGTATTCAATCCAAAATCCAGCCCGCCGTCTCTGCTTGGATATACTATTACATCACCGTTTGCCAGACTTACCGCCAGGTCAAGATATCCGTCTGAATTGAAATCCGCGGTGGTAACATCCATAATTGAATCGGGTAATTCACCCTGGAAAGCCGGTGATAAATTCCCATCAGCATCACTATTGAACAAGCTGATTTCATGTTTGCCCGATAAAAAATTCCACCCTGAAAGTATGATTTCTTTTTGGTTTGCATAGTTATTGTCATGCCAGATATTTGCCGCGTCAATCCTGCTTTGATTCCCGATTCCCGAAAAGAGTGACATGAGGTCTAAAAATGCACCGCTTTGATTTTTTAGGAGTGTAATATTATCATCAGCCAAACCTCTTGTCAGCGCCAGATCTATCAGGCCGTCACCGTCGATGTCCATCGGCGCCAATGCGTCCGAATTGCCGCTGAGAATCGTTGAATTGGGGCCGGACCAATCCAGAACCGGCTGAAAACTTCCCTGATAAAGATCAAGCTGATTTAAAACAATTCCCGACCACAGGAGACTGATATCCAGAACACCGTCATTATTGAAATCTCTGATGACAACGTCTTTTAACCCTGCGCCGGTACCGATATTCTTCTGAAGTACTTCTGTGAGTCCCCCCGCCTGGGAATCATAATAATACACTATCATTTTTGAATCATTAAACAACAGAAGGTCGGCCCGACTGTCATAATTAATATCCGCGGTTCTGATAATATTGTAGGTCTCGGCGAGAACAGTATCGAACTGCTGTGAATATAAAAGATTATCTTCCTTTTGGTAAACGGTGAGATGATTGCCACCGAACTGCAGTAATTCGGGGATTCGGTCATCGTTCAAATGTACGGGTCTTATTTGATAAAAGCCTCCCGACTGATGCGGAATGTCCCGCTTCAGAAAATCACCGCTGCCGCGAAAAGCAGCCGTGATGAATCTCCAGCTATATCCGTCCGCGAGGGTTGAACCATCGCCGGCTGCGATAGTATCCTTCAGTGTTACCCGTATCTCCTCCCCGTTTATAAAGGGTTTTTCGGATCGGAGAGTGAGCAGACCCGCGTCGGAATCATAAAAGTGATTGAATCTTATAAATCCACTCTGACCTCCGTAAATGGATATACTTTCCGCAAGTATGGTGGATTCATCCATTGTTTTTTGAAACCAGATTTGTATATCCGAATTATTTGGAACATCCGCCTGATTTGGCAACGGCCATGTATAAAAAAGCGAATCCTGAACCGGCGCCAGCCGGCCGATCGTAAATTTCTTTCCCGGCACCACAGTAATGAATGTCTTTAGTTCTCCGGTTGACATATCGGTAAGCGTGGGCAGTGAAAACCAGTTTGAATTCAGGGTGTCTTCGAATATAATATTCAGATTTTTTAAATCAGGATTTCCCGCTAAGGCCAGTTCATCAAAATCAGGAGTGAGCCTTAAATTGAATACATTGTTTTCAGACATGCCGGAAAAATCAAACTCATATAGTTTTGGAAAACCGGTATCATCCGGAGGGGTCGCGAATGATGTGTCGGTAAAAGTCGTCACTGTTATTAAGCTGTCATTGAGAAAATTGAATCCTTCCTCCATCAGTTCTATTGACCCGTCGCCAAACCAGTAGAATGGTCTTTCCGGCTGAAGTTTCAGTATCACCGGTTTTGGAGTCTTGGCGGCTGTTTTCCATGTGTCATTGTTCATCAGATCAGGAACAGCAATTGTAGCTAATATTTCGGATTCCTGTGTTTTTCCCCAGTAATTAAGGCTTAACTCAAGAAATGATATGGTGTTTTCAGAATATATATTATTAAGTCCGCCGCTGGCATGATTATGAAAAAAATCGTTTTGAAGTTCCGCCGCTCCACCCGCGATCAATGCAGCCGCGGAGTGAATATATACGGCCCCGCCCTGCGCGCCGGCGTGATTGCCTGAAATATGATTTGACCAGAGATTTACCGATTTAAGCATGGCGGATAGATAAATCGCTCCGCCCTTTTTTGCTCCGGTGTTTCCGACAATAATATTATCCTGAAGAGATGATTCGCCGGCACCGGAAACCAAAAGACCTCCCCCATTCGAATCCGCCCGGTTTTCTGCGATACTGTTTGCGTTTAACAGCAAATCCACCGCGTCACCTGTGGCATATATTCCACCACCATCCTTTGACGACTGATTATGGAAAATCGTATTTTCATTCAATTCGTTCCGGATAACTTCTGCGGCAGTTTGCGCGTCAATGTATATCCCGCCGCCGCTTTCCGCGTGATTGTTATATACCTGATTATTTTGAAAAATTAAACCGTATGAATTAAAATATCCTAAGGCGCCGCCAAGCCTCGAATCATTTTCGTGGATTCTAGAATCTAATATCGTGACCGAGCTGTTTTCAGCATAGACACCGGCGCCCGAATCGGCGTTGTTTCCAAAAATATCGCATTTTTGTATCAGCGGTTTAGCCGACACGCCTGCTGATAATATTTTAATCCCACCGCCCTCAACCGATTTATTGTTCACAATGATACAATTTGATATAGAGGGCCCGCTGTTGATAATCTCGATACCGACTCCAAGGCTGTCTTTGTCCGCATGGGTTAACCTGAGATTCCGGATCTCCATATTATTAGAATTTGACAGGGTATCGCTGTTCACTGATAAAACAGGCCCGGCTCCGGGCGCTATGACGGTTGCTGGGAATTGCGGATCGGATCCCGTCAGTAAAAAATCGGGCTGATTATGAATAATAATCTGTTCGTAGTAATCCCCCGGCTCAATAAAAACCGTGTCGCCGGCGCTGATTTTTGAAATGGCGTAATTTATCGAAGCGAACGGTGTGGTCCTGCTTCCGTCATTCGTATCATTGCCCGACGGACTCACCCAAAAGGATTCTGTAATATCCTGAGCGTACAATATATTTATCTCACAGAACAGTGATAACACTAAAAGTAATATGAGGGTTGATAGTATTTTAAATTTCATATATGTAATTTCCCTTTACCTGATGATGATTTCCTTTTCAATATCAATATTTAAAATGACATAATTGATAACAATGACCTGAGTCACATCATTAATATTACGGCACAATCAATAAAAAATTTAGAATTGAACTACTTTTTGAGGTGAGAACAACGAGATTACATTAAAATATGTATAAAGGATTGGTATAAATCCCAAATATTATCAACATAATTGATTGTCTCGTTATAACCGTAAAAATAACCGTATTTGGGTCTTCCTTCCGGCCAGACCTGCAAATGAAGTTCCCAGTCGGTTTTTTTAAGCATCGTCAGATAAGGGCGGACTGTCGTCCATTGGTTGGGAGGAAGTTTATAATATCTCGCGATATCCTGTGCATCAAACACCCGGCCTGCGCCTCCGTTATAGCTGGCAAGCGCGAGACGTGTCCGATCCGGAAAGTCAGCGTCCGGATAATACCGGTACTGCTTTTTCAAATGATAGATACCTGCTGTTATATTTTCGCGGGGATTTTTCATAATATAGTCAATGTCCAGTTCCTTGCTTATTTCACTGGCGGTCGCCGGCATTATCTGCATCAATCCGTGCGCGCCCACCCTGCTCTTCGCCTGTGTATTGAAACCTGATTCCTGGACGATCTGAGCAACGATCAATCTCCAGTCAAATCCATATCTCTTTGAATATTTTTTAATGATCGGTTTATATTTGGCAATAGCCTCCCCCATCCGGCCCTCCGAAATCTGAAGGCTGAGCTGCCCGAGTCGTTTCTTTTCAGCGATATGTTTTTCGATTTGCTGCTTCAGGCTGTCATCATTCATGAAAGCTGATTGTCTGGAGGAAGGAGACTGACATGACCCAAGCAGCATCAAAAATACACCTGCCGCTATAATACTAAGGTATTTCATCTAATTCAGGCTCATTCCAATGATTAATCCAACAATTAATCCGATCATAATAAATATTCCGCCGACGACGACACCAACCGCCAGATTGCCTTTTTCCAATTCGTTCGGTATATCGAAGCGTGTTGTTCTGTTCACCAGCTTATAGGTGCCGATTGATGAAAACATGCCAACCAGTACCCCGAAGATGGCATAGATAAAATTTCTGATCATGATTGGATCAAACCATACAAATTCCATATGCTTTTCATCCTGTTTTTTGAGTTACGACCTTAATAACTTTAATTAAATCTTTTATGATTAAAAGCGATCACTGTCAGAATCCTTGTCCTCCACCGGCTCCATTTTACCAATCAGAACATATCCGATGAGAGTGACAATTACGGCGGGAATATAAGCGCCGGCTCCCACCGCCAGCCCAACCGCGCCGGAAATCCACATGGCTGCGCCCATTTTTAGTCCGGCCCGAATATCATGATTTTTGACAATCACACCTGCTGTTATCAGACCGATAGAGACAACCACCGGGGAAATTAATCCGGATTGCGGTCCGGTCATTACCCCGAATCCGTTACTGAGGGGAACCATGGTAAAAACTGCCGAGCCCACACTTATCAGAACAATAACATAAGTAGTCGGATTGCTTTTGTATTCCAAACCGATAATCGCGCCGCACAAACCCGCGATTGCAAGCTTTATTAGCATATACGCGATTTCAATCCAGCCGGAATCGATACTCATCCATGCTCCTTAGAATAGCGCGGATACTAAAATTTAACTCATACATTTTAAGTATAAATATTTTTAAACTAACTGTCAATCGTTTTTACGTTTAAGCGGACAACGGTTACAAACCCTTAACAAACAGAAGCCGCTTTCGAGATGCAAAAGCGCCTGCTGCATCCCCTGCCCGTTCCAGACAGTTTTACAATCTGAATAAAACGAGAAATTTTGCTGTAAGGATCTGTACGAAACCCTCATGGGAAGCCAGAGATAAAATGACTCAAGATAGGTTTGGAAGCCGCTACTTCCATTCCGGCCGGCGATCGCGATGTAGATAGGAAGCAATACGTTAACAATAAGTTCGCTTATTCTCGCTTCCCCGAAAAAATAGTCAGGCACAACACCCGTACGTACTCTTCCAAGAGCAGAATGTTTCAACCAGTAATGATTCACTTTTATTCTGAAATAATCCAGAATTTTCCGGTAGGTTAGATGGTACCCGCTCCTCGAACTCAGAATTTCCGTAAATACAGAGTGAGGTGATTCAAAATGATTATGATTTAATAACCATACCCAGGCCGCCAACCTGAAATGTGGATGATTTACGGGACGTGTTGAAGCAAACTGCCATTGCCCGGGGTCAATCGGAGCGCTTTTAAAGTAACTTTTTGCATTTTTATAAATATTGATCATTTGCGCGATTTCAGGATCCGGAGATTTCTCTGGAAGAAAAGACGCGTGTCCGGCATAAACCGAATACAATATCTCAGGATTGTCGGATATATTTTCTGTCCACCAGAGCATCCACGGCCATTCGAGTCTTTCGGCCAATTGCTCGAACGCGTTTGCGTTATGAGGATAACCCAATGCCCTGAAAATGTACTTATAAAGAAGGTCTTCCGGCGACTGATAATTTAATAAATGTGTAAATTGCCGGACTTTGATCCGAAGACGTTCAAGAGCAAGCAGTTCAAGATTCTTTTTTAACCCTGTCCGGAAGGATGCGCGCTCCCGGCAGTATGTACCAGGATGAGCCGGAAAACGGGATGTATCAGGCTTGGGAAGGATAAAGGTTGGGATAATCCGGCCATCAAGACCGTGGCTGATTTTTCCGGACTCGGAACCGGGATCATCACCCACCAGATGAAGAATCACATTTTGAAAAGCTCTGTCAAGATGATGCTGATGACGATACCAGTCCACCGGTAGAACATGGAACTCCACATCTCCGTGATAAATCACTCCGTCAAGATTAAACTTTGCTCCGCGGATATCAGGCCCTCTGGAGAAATTGAACTGTCCCTGACTCAATATTTTGAGCGTGTGCCCCTGCGTATTAAATGAGGAACCTTTTCTTGCATAATACTGCCAGTATTGATATAATTCTGTTTCTTGCATGTTGTTAGATTTTTATATATATTCCAAATGTAATTTTATTATAACAATCACAATATAACAACCATTATAAAAAATTCCAATAATTATTATGAATCAGACAGAAATCGCGCGACGCGTTGATCTTATCAGAAGACAAAGAGGATATAATCAGGAGCAGTTGGCCGAGGAACTCGGCATAAGTCAGCCGGCCGTCAGCAAATATTTAAAAAACCGCATTCCCCCTCCGCAAATCCTTCTGGAAATCGCAAAAATGGGGCAGACCACGGTGGAATGGATACTAACCGGCGAGAAAAGTTATCTCTATTCTAATGAAAGTAAAAGCGGAAAAGTCAGGGACAATTCTTTGTATTATGATGCCGATTTAGCTCTCGCGAAAAAGATCGCCTTAATGCCCGCTTCGGTCCGGCAGTCGATCGAGACGCTTATAAATCATTTACTCGGGGAAGACAAATAACGGCGGGCGCCGGAATAATGTTGTTTATAGTATGGTGTATTGAAATCAGATATGATGACACCCTGTTGACTCGACGCGTGAAGAAATTCACCATCACCAAGATAAATCCCGACATGATCCACTCCCCTGCCCCGTATGTTCTTAAAAAACAGAAGATCACCGGGCATGATCCACGGATCACGCACAAATTGTCCGCTAGCGTAAAGTTCATCGGTGGTTCGGGGTAAATCCAGCTGAAATGCTTCATCAAATATTTGCTTAACCAATCCGGAGCAGTCCACGCCGTTTCTGTCTGTCCCGCCGTATCCATAAGGAACGGAGATCCAATCCGCGGAAACATCCAGCAGACGCTGCCTCACTGGATCATTTCTGTCTGCGGTGATACGGTTACGAGACATCCCGGACGTCGAGACACACGCATTCAGTGAAATAAGAATAACTACGGCAAAAATATATTTTACCATGAGCGATTTTTAATATAGTCTGTTAATTGATAAAGCAAACTGGTTTCATCATTCTGAGGCAGATTTTTTAATCGACTATAAGCGGTCTTGAAATATTCTTCATAAATACTCGTTACTTCGTCAAGAACCCGCGATTCGCTAAGCGCGCTCCTGTAGTCTTCAAGTTTCAGATGGTTGAATTTTTCCCGCCCGATTCTTTCCTGCAGCTTTAATGTAAGAATGGTCTGTTTATGCATGGCAAAATCACTGCCGACTTTCTTTCCAAGCAAATTTTCATCCGCCATAATATCCAACAAATCATCCTGGATCTGAAAGCCCATTCCAAGGGCAAAACCAAATTCTCTGAGATGCCGGACATCTGATTCGCTGCCGTTACCTGCCATGGCTCCAAGCTCACAGGACAATTCAATCAGCGCGGCGGTTTTTCTCGCTATCATGTCATTATAGTCGTCAACGGTAATGTAGGCCTGATCTTCAAACATTTTATCCAGACCCTGCCCTTCACAGATCACAATCATCGCGTCGGTAAAACGGCTCGCCATTTCCCGGATAGGCCCTGACGGGGTTTTTAATAATTTTTGAAACGCAAATCCTACCAGTCCGTCACCAGCCAATATCGCCGTATTTATATCCCATTTGACATGAACGGTGGGCAGTCCCCTTCTGGTATTGTCATTATCCATGATATCGTCATGGACCAGTGTAAAGTCATGGAGCAGTTCGACTGCCGCCGCCGGGAATCTGGCATCTTTAATATTCCCTCCGACAGCGCCTGCCGACAGCATAACCAGAAGCGGCCTGATCTTTTTGCTCCTGAGCCCCAGCACATATCGGATCGGTTCATAGAATTGCGTGACACGTTCATTACCGTGAATCTGACTGAGCTCATCATCGATCAAACGAAGATAAGGCTTAAATTTCTTTTCTATATCCATGCGTAATTCCAGACACGGTGTGTGGATTAAAATTCAGCTTTAAATAAATCACCAATCTCTTCGGAGGTTTCGGCATTCAGGATAGCGTCCCGAATCGTACGTTCTTTTAACGTGCGTGAGATGTTCGCCAACGCCTGGATATGAGGCCCTGATGTATCCCTTGGAGAGAGAACCAAAAAAATCAAATTCGCGGGTTTGCCGTCCAATGATTCAAAATCAACCCCGCCTTTTTTCAGACCAAACGCCACTACGAGTTTATCAACTCCGTCTGTTTTCGCGTGAGGAATGGCCAGACCGTTTTCGAGCCCTGTGCTGAGATAACCTTCTCTCGCAAGCACATCCTGAAGAGCCGCTTCCTTATTTACAATTTTTTTACTGCTTACAAGAACATCCAGCAGTTCTTCAATAATCTGAAATTTTGTCTCGCCTTCCAATTTTGCCTTAATGTGATTTGCCGGCAAATATTCGCTTAAATTCATATAACCTCCCTGATGTAGCTTAAAATTTACCTAAATCAATTTTTTATGTCAAACAATTAATAAAACTATTGGTATCTTTTAGATAATTAATTAAATTTATTAAAATAAGTCTATGGAGGACCAATGCGATTAACGGATATTTTACTGGATAAATATATTCAGATTCCACTCAAATCAGGAACAAGAAACGAATCTATCAAAGAGTTAATCACTCTTGTCGGCGACCAGATCAGTGATGTCGATAAGGCCTATGAAGCAGTTCTTGAACGTGAAAAAATAATGACAACCGGTGTTGGCAACGGGATTGCCATCCCGCACTGCAAGCATAGTTCATGCCCCAATTTCGCTGTAGCCATGGGCATCTTCCGCAAGGGTGTTGACTTTGAATCTATCGACAAGAAAAAAGTGAAGATTATTTTTCTGCTCGTCGGTCCCGAAAACAATCCCGGTTTACATATTAAACTGCTCAGCCGAATTTCCCGTTTAATGAGCAATGAAGAATTACGTGATCAGCTGCTGGACTGCAAAACTCCCGATGCGGCAATGGAACTGATCAAAGAGGAGGAGAATTATTTCTTCGACATCGACTGAGCCCGGTCTGAAACTCGTCCTCTTTATCCTCAACAAAGAAGAACAACTGGTGGAAGTAATGGAAGCCTTTCTTGAGCTTGGAATTACCGGCGCCACTATTTTGGATAGTATTGGGATGGGAAGAATACTGGCCCATGATATCCCCATTTTCGCGGGATTTCGAAACCTGCTTCAGGACAGCCGTCCGGGAAATAAAACCATTCTCACGGTTGTTCCTGAAAACAAGGTTCACCCCATGATCAGGGCCATTGAGCAAACTGTCGGAAACCTTGATATATCGGGAAACGGTATCTTTGTTTCTATTCCTGTTGATTTTGTCAAAGGTCTTAAATTAGAATAATCATATATGTAATACTTACGAATTGCTTTAATGAGCCGTTTAAGCACAGATGACCATGTTGGAAACTATAAAATTCTGAATAAAATCGGTGAGGGCGGAATGGCGGAAATTTACAAAGCCATTCAACCCGCGCTAAAAAGAAACGTTGTCGTTAAAAAATTAAAAGATCCCAACCGTGAAATAATTGCCCGATTTAAAAAAGAAGCCCTCCTCAGCGCCTCCTTCAATCATGAAAATCTAATTGCTATCTATGACTTTATGAATAGCGGAAAATCGTATTATCTGATTATGGAACACGTTGACGGCGAGGATCTGAGAACGATTATCGATTATATGTCTCCTTTGCCGGTACAGGTTGCCGCCCTCATCAGCTATGAGATCGCCCGGGGACTTCAGTACACACATTCCCAAAATATTATTCACAGAGATATCAAACCCAGTAATATACTGATCTCCTACGACGGTAGCATCAAGATTATAGATTTCGGCGTCGCAAAAGACGACACCGCGACCCGCCTGACAATGACCGGACTTATTGTGGGCACACCCGCGTATATGTCTCCGGAACAGGCTAACGGGGAACCGCTGAACGCTCAGAGTGACATTTACTCTCTTGGTATATTGCTGTATGAGATGCTGACAGGCGTGAAACCTTTTCACGGTGAAAACAACACAGAGATTCTGGCTAAAATCGTCAGAAGTAAATATACTCCACCGGAACGTATAAATCCTGCCGTACCCATCCGCCTGCGTCGGATAATAAAAAAATCATTGAGGACAAATCGCAAAAAACGGTATAAATCGGCGGCGGAACTTATTCATGATCTGGAAAGATTTATTCCGTGGCAAAAAAGAAGTCATAAAAAAGAACTGCTCGGCCGATTCTTGAATCAGTTAAACAAAAATGAACCGCCTTCAACTGACGATACTGTCAAATTCGCCATGCTTGCCAGATCGCATAGTAAAATCTGGAGCGCCTTGCGCTATTTTATCATCACCACGGTCCTGTACCTGATGGCGCAGTTCTACTATCAGTTTTATATGAACGAACTGGGGTATATCAAGCTGGTAGGTTTACAAAACAACCTTGAAATACGTCTGGATAAGAATAAGTATAATAATTCCGGTGATTCAGCCCCGGTAATCGGCCCCGTGCTTGCCGGCTACCACGATCTGGAAATTACGGATACGATCAACAATAGTACATTTATAGCGAGAATTCCCGTTACCGCTAATGACACATCAAAAATCAAAATAGATACCCAAAAAAGCACCATCGTTCCCACGGTAAGTATTGTAAGTACCCCAGATAATGCAGATCTAACCATCGACGGGCATCCCTGGGACATCACCCCGACCCGGAGCATTCAGCTAAAATCCGGTTTTCACACATTTGAGATACGAAAAGACGGCTATATCCCCATAAATGACAAGCGCTTTTTGCAACAGGCTAAAAGTTATACCCTTCACTATACCCTTCTTAAAGAATAGCATCTCATTTCCGGCGAACTTTGTTTTTATTTCAACCCATAATTTTGTAAATTAAAGGTTATTTATAAAAGAAAGGGCCGAATTTTGAAGCAGCTCAAACGGATTAAAGGAACACAGGATATATTACCGGAGGAATCTCCGGAGTGGATCGCGATTGAAAACGTTATTCGTGAAGTGATGCAGACTTATAATTATAAGGAGCTCAGGACTCCGATCTTTGAGCAGACGGAACTCTTTGCCAGAGGGATTGGACAGTTAACGGATATAGTCTCAAAGGAAATGTACACATTTCTTGACCGTGGTAAAAAGCAGCTGACTCTAAAACCGGAGATGACCGCTCCGATAATCCGGGCATTTCTGGAAAATAAACTATACGCCATAAATCCGCTCAATAAATTTTACTATATCGCTCCGCTTTTCAGACAGGAGAATCCGCAGGCCGGTAGGCTGAGACAGTTTCATCAGTTCGGCGCTGAAATGCTTGGCTCCGCGGAACCGTTTGCCGATGTTGAAATGATTGATCTCGTTTGGACCGTTTATGACCGCATGGGCATCAAAAATTTAAAACTAAAAATTAACAGTGTCGGTGATCCAACCTGCAGAGATCCTTACAGAAAAAAGCTGCAGGATTATCTGCGTCCCCTGTTGAGCGAATACTGCGAGGACTGTCAGCGGCGGTTTGAAGAAAATCCAATGAGAATTCTTGACTGTAAAAATGAATCCTGTGCCGCTATGAATCAAAAAGCTCCGAAGTTATCCGAACATCTTTGTAATGACTGTAGTGATCATTTTGAAAAACTTAAATCAGGTTTAACCGCTATCGGGATCGGCTTCGAACTGGATCCCTTTCTGGTTCGCGGATTAGATTATTACACCCGTACCGTATTTGAAATCAGCAGCGATGATCTCGGCGCGCAAAATGCCATCTGCGGAGGCGGCAGATATGATCTTCTGTCTGTAGAACTGGGGGGAATTCCCGCGCCCGCCGTGGGCTTTGCATCCGGAATCGAACGTATTTTAATGGTGTTGGAAAAGCAAAAAATAAGATTGTCCCCTGATGACCGGATCGATATCTTTCTTGTCACTCTTGGAGCGGAGGCGCAACAGGAGGGTCTTAAGTGGCTAAAAAAATTCCGTTCCGGAGGCTGGAAAACAGAACAGGATTATCTGGGCAGAAGTTTAAAGGCTCAGATGCGTGAAGCCAACCGCCAAAAAGCGCGTTTTGTGATGATTCTCGGTGAAAATGAATTGCGGGAACAGGTTTTTTCCGTAAAACTGATGGATAAGGGTGATCAAATCAATGTGCCATTTGATGACATCATACCGTTTCTTAAAAAGAGGCAAGATCATGCCTGAATTTAGGTTAATTCTGAGATGAATGCGCAAAAGATCATGACCTGGACCAGAAAATTCAGAGTCTGGCAAATTAAATTCATCAGATCACTGTATAAGATTGATGCTCCTTCCGACCTCTACCTGTTATTCCTGGCAAGTCTGATCGGAATTTTTACGGGATTCGGCGCGTACCTTCTCAACATCATCGTTGACGGTGTGCATCACATTCTTTTTGAACAGGCCGGTTTCAGTATTTTTCCGGATGTGTTATCTGATTACCTGAGGATTATCTTTCCGGCCATTGGCGGCCTCGCTGTGGGTTTACTCACTTATTATTTCTCGCCGGAAGTTAAGGGCCACGGCATTCCCGGTGTCATGGAGTCGGTTGCCAATAAGGGCGGCATGATCCGCAGAAGGGTGTCCATACTCACTTCCATCAACTCCGGAACCACGATCGGCTCGGGTGGTTCGGCCGGAAAAGAAGGACCGATAGTGCAAATCGGCGCCGCCATCGGCTCGGCGATCGGTCAGTACTTCCATGTTTCACAACAGAGACTTAAAATACTTGTGGGTTGCGGCGCCGCGGCGGGACTGGCCGCTGTGTTCAATGCCCCTATCGCGGGAGTGGTATTTACCGTCGAAATTATTCTGGCTGATTTCAGTCTGATGGCTTTTACCCCGATTGTGATATCTTCGGTGATAGCTACGGCAATTTCCAGACATTTTATCGATTCAAGTCCCGTTTTTTCGATTCCGTCATATTCGTTAAACAGCGTGGCGGAATATCCGCTCTATCTTCTGATGGGCCTGCTTGGTGGCGTCGTAGCGGTCTTATTTATAAAAACGCTGTACAAGGTTGAAGATGTATTTGAACAAAAACTAAAAACACCTGAATATCTCAAACCGGCTATAGGCGGACTCTTCGCGGGATTACTGGCATTTAAACTGCCGGAACTATACGGTTTTGACGATTCCGCCACCTATACCGCGCTGACCGGTTATCCTGAGATGTACCTGCTGCTGATTCTCATGCTGGCAAAAATACTGGCCACTTCTTTTACGCTTGGTTCAGGGGGAACAGGAGGGCTGTTTACACCATCCCTCTTTATCGGCGCGATGTACGGGGCGCTGTTTGGTGAAATTGCCGGTTATTTTTTCCCGGAAATAACCGCTCCGCCCGGCGCGTACGCTCTGGTGGGGATGGGCGTCATTGTGGCCGGTACTATCCACGCGCCTTTATCCGCTTTTTTGATTATATTTGAGGTGACGGCGAGTTATCAGATCATCTTGCCGTTGATGCTTGGTACGGTGGCGGCTACGCTTATCGCGAGATGGCTGGAACCTGAATCCATTTATACAATGAAAATATCCCTGTTTTCCAACCGGATTTCAGGGGGCCGGAATCTGGATCTGCTTCGGAACACAAAAATACGCGGACTGATCATCCGTGACGCCCCTGTCGTCCATGAAAACACAAGCTTCGAGAAGATACTTGACACGCTTATGAGTTCTCATTATTCGGCTTTTCCGGTGGTTGACAAAAGCAACAAAGTAACAGGTATCATAACCCTTCGTGATATCCGGCCTGTCCTTTTTGACCGGGATGTGGCCCCACTTTTGCTTGCAACGGATGTAATGAGCGCGACCATTTTTGTTCTGAAACCTGAAGATACTATGGCTGACGCTTTGAGAAAACTAGAGATTGATGACAATGAACTGCTTCCGGTCATTGAATCAGCGGAGAACATGCTTTATCTGGGTGTGGTGACCAAGGACGCTATATTGAAACGATACGCGAAAGAAAATCTGATGCTGACTGAAAGCGGAGACTAGTTTCAATGAATACTATTTCAAAAAATCAGTTTCGCGAGCTCGCGAAACTGAAGCAAAAAAAATACAGAGATTTGACCGGGTCTTATCTGATTTCCGGTATCCGCGCGGTCAGCAGCGCGCTTGAAAGCGGTTTTTTGTCAGCGCGACAAATTATTCTCGATGAAAGCCGAATTGATCCGGCCGCGCACCCGGAACTAAAAAAAATATATGAATCAAATATTCCAGTATTCATGGCGGGGGGAAATGATTTTAACAGGATCACCGATGAACAGTCCCCGCAAGGTATAGCGCTTGTAGCGCGAATTCCGCGGTTAAATTTCCGGGAAAATCCGCCCGATGATTCTGTCATTATCTATCTTGACCGGATAAACGATCCCGGAAATCTGGGTACCATCATAAGAACCGCTCTCTGGTTCGGCGTTAATTCTATTTTGCTGAGTCCGGGATCGGTGGATCCTTATAATCCCAAGGTCGTAAGAGCATCAACGGGATATATAACACATTTACATCTTTATGAGGAAGTCGATATACAAACGCTCTCGGAATTTAGCCGCAGCGGGAATTATTCGGTGATTTCAACCATCGTCGAAGGAGGCACCAGTCTGCGTGAATTTAAACCCGCGGGTAAACAGATCATTTTGTTTGGCGCCGAAGCCGATGGGGTTAACCGGGTTCTAAGTGAGGTCGCCGGTTCACAGATCACAATTCCAAAACCCGGGCATGGGGAATCGCTCAATCTTGGCGTTTCGGTCGCTCTGGTTTTATATCAGATTCAAATGTCAAAAATTCAGATTTAATTGAATTTTATTTTTATCGATTCATTTGTAACTTATGGCATTTTTAGCAATCTGAATTAAAATAGTTATTTAGATGTCAGGAGTCGGGATGCTAGTTGTTCTGAAAAAAGACGTTTCAGAAAATGAAATATTAAGGATACAGAATACCATTAATTCTTTGGGGATGGAATCCCGCCTTATGATCAGTGGTGAAACCAGGGTCATTGGCACAAACGAAGAAACCCCGGTTTTTGATGATACGCCTTTGCGCAGGCTGGAGGGAATTCAGGACATCTATCATGGCGCGAAGCCTTACAAACTGGCAAGCAGGGATTTTCATCCCGAAAATACCGTTGTCATGTTGGATGGGCATCCCATAGGCGATCAGAATTTTACCCTGATCGCGGGACCGTGCTCAGTTGAATCAGAAGAACAGATTATGAAAACCGCGGAATTTTTGGCATCAAGGGGTGTAAAAATACTGCGAGGTGGAGCATATAAACCCAGATCCAGCCCTTATTCGTTTCAGGGCCTCGGGAAAACGGGTCTCAAATTATTGTCCGTTGCCGCGGCCAGGTTTGATATGAAAATCGTTACCGAAGCCATGGATCCGGTAAGTCTCCTGGAAGTGGGCGATTTCGCCGATATGATACAGATCGGATCAAGAAATATGCAAAATTTTTCTCTTTTAAAGGCCGCCGGCAAATTAAATAAACCCGTCCTGCTAAAACGTGGTTTTTCAGCGACTCTTGAAGAACTGCTTCTTTCCGCGGAATACATATTAAGCGAAGGAAACGGGAATGTTGTTCTGTGTGAAAGAGGGGTAAGGACATTCGATAACCAGTCCCGGAACATGCTCGACATCAACGCGGTTCCCGCCTTAAAAGAATTGACGCATCTGCCGGTGCTTATCGACCCCAGTCATGCCACAGGAAACCGGGATCGCATCATTCCGCTTTCGAGAGCCGCGCTCGCGGTGGGGGCTGATGGGATAATGGTGGAAGTTCATCCGCAGCCGGATAAGGCGCTCTCTGACGGTCAGCAGTCTTTGTCATTTGATGGATTTGATCGCCTTCTCGAGCAGTTGAAACCTATCGCGCGGGCTCTCAATACACAGATTAGAGGAATTCATGAATAATAAATCTTATCCTGAACCGGTTGAAGCGCTGATACTTGTACTGGCGGTATTTGCCGGCCTGATCGTTTTGGCGGCGGTCTATGCATTTGTATCAAGCACCGTGATCTCACCGGAATCAATAGAAAAAAATACCCGGCTATTTTTTATTTTTGGAGGAAGCCTCTTTCTGATTATACCCTTGCTGTATTCCCGAGCGAAAAAATATCCTATTCAGTCACTTTTCCGTTTCAATCCGGTTTCCCGTGAAGTCATTTTCCTAAGCGTCACAACCGGTATTTCGCTTAGCATTGTCGGTGATGAGCTTGACCGTCTGTTGAGCCGGATCATCCCCATTCCGGATTGGATCCTTGAACAGATGCGTCCACTTGTTGTTGAAGGATGGACTGATTGGGCGCTTGTTATCGGCGGCGCTGTATTCGTTGCGGCCATTGCCGAAGAAGGATTATTCAGAGGATTTTTTCAGGTAACTCTGGAAAAAAAGGGTGATGCAACACGGGCGGTGATGCTCTCATCACTGACCTGGACCATAATTCACATGAATCCTTACTGGGCGATTCAAATCTTCTTGATGGGGATTATTATGGGATTTCTGGCCTGGCGGACTGATTCTATCATACCATCCATCATTGTGCACGGCACAAATAATTTTCTGGCTCTGATTTTTATAAATTATAAAATTGATGAAAAAGCAGGATGGTATCTCTGGGGAGAACATGTATCGCCAATCGTGGTGATAGCGGCCCTTGCGACGCTCGTGCTGTCTATCCGCCAGATTTCAAGGTTTTATCAGCAAGTTCCGGAGTAATTTCCTTCTCTTTCTTTTGGATAATCTTCATCAATACCTGCTCGGCGTTTATCACATCCACAGCGCTGGCATTGTGTAGCGAATCCCATACGGCCTGCGGTGATACGCCTTCCTGTTCCGCCACACGTTCATAGGTTCCCATCTCTTTATATTTCCAGTATCTCTTAAAATTGATCTCGCTCCAGCGTCCTTTTATCGCGTAAATCAACTGATAAAAAGTGTTAATATTTAAATCAAACCAATCATCACCAGTGCTAAACTGAACCACGCATTTTTTCTTTTTACAGGTATTGAGCGCCGCATTCGCGCGATGAAATGCCCGTCCGTCCATCTCGATCGGAATATTACTGCCCATTTTCTGAATGCTGCCGTATCCTATTCCGTAACGCATGATCAACGGGAACAAAAGACGTTCGAATTCCATCATAACCGCATGCACATCCGCCACATTAACCAAAACCCCCTGAAATTCATCACCCTTAGTGATCATAAATGGAGCATCGATACAATCAGCCCAGTTTTCGTTTACCTGAACAATCGCAGATTTTAGAAATAGCTGCCATTCGTACCTCTCCCTGTCATGCATCTTTCGGGAGCCTTTTATGTCAGCAATAATTACAGCATAAGGTTTCATTTTAATACCCAGCCAATTTTATACTCTGCCGTTATTTCATTTAATCTCTTTATTTCAGTTTTTACTTTTTTTGCTCCGCATAGTCGCAGACCTTCTTCAATAAATCCAAGCTCACTGAGCCGAACCGATTCAAGAAAGGTCTGGCCGTAGTCGATAATCACATCATAGGAATTTGAATCAAGATCCCTGATTTTCATTTCTCCGCTTCCGATTAAAATTTTTCGCATATTTGCCATCTGGTTCAAAAACCCGGGAGGATTTTTGTCATCCATGTAGATCTGAAAATAACGGGGCATCAGATGACCGGCGTTCCAGTTTCCAAGTAGAAGAAAAGATGATTCATCATTGGCAAAAAATTCTTTCTGAATGTACTCATCAATAATTTTAAGATATTCATCAGGATATTCCTTTGAAATACCGATCGGCTGAGTCAATTGATCTTTATCTTCACTTTTAACACTATCAAAGAATTGAACCAGTTTTTCCCTTCCGTATGTTTTTTCTATATAATCGAAACGCGATAAAACAACCAAACCTTTAATTCCGCTCATACCGTTTCACTTTCCTCTATCACAAAGATTAAAATATTTGATTTAAGATCATTTCTTTTATTTTTTCCGTGTCACTCCCCTCTGCAATCCCCTGCGCAAATCCTTCAGGCCCGCCGCCGCGAAGATTGAGGGATGCGCCGTGGGATTTTAAAAAGTTCCGCGTGCTGAACTTTGAATCCACCGGCGCAGTCAGATAAAAACGATCGGCAAAAGTAATAAAAGCAATTTTTGCAAACTTACCGGACAGTGTCCTGGCAAGATCCCGCGCGTCGGCAAGTTTACCTTCGGATAACCGGTAAACAATCAGAATAGGGTCCGATTCAGTCTCGTTTATAATATCCCGGCATTTGCTGTCAATATATGTTTGCCGATAAAATTCTACATCTTTCCCAAGCCCTTCGACATCGCTTTTCAGTCCCCGGACTCTTTCAACAATATGCTCCGTTTCGGAACTTAACTCAATTTTTAGAGCGGTATTAAGTAAATGCAGCTGTTCAAAATAATCATCGGCTTTCCGGCCGGTTAGCGCCTTTATTCTCGCTCTCCCGCGTATTTTTTCAAGAGCGGTTATTTTAATATATCCTATCTCCGCCGTATTTTTTACATGGGTTCCGCCGCACGCCGAATAATCTGTATTTTCAATCTCAACCAGTCGAAGTGTCTGCCACTCTCCCGCAGGTCGCCGCAAAGGAAACTTATGGATATCTTCACGGCTGACCCACTGGCAGGTCACCGGTATGGATTTGCGAATGTACGCGTTGCTTTCTTCTTCAGCTTTTTTTAACAGGTTCTCATCAGGCCATGGGCCTTCAACTTCGATTAAAGTATAGGAATCGCCAAGATGCACCGACACGGTTTTTTGTCCCAACTGATCGAGCACATGGGACAGAAGGTGCTGGCCGGTATGCTGGCGCATATTATACAGGCGTTTTTGCCGGTCAATTTCCATTCCGACCTTTTCAGCGACTGAAAAATCAGCTTCAGTTGCGAGACCGTACCAGATTTTATCATCTTCAATCCTGATCCCGCGCACCGCTGTACCATTTATTTTTCCTTCATCCCCGGATTGTCCGCCTCCCCCGGGAAAATATATTGTCCGGTCGGGAAGAACCCATATACCGTCCTGATCCCTTTGTATATCCAGGACGGTGGCGTCAATTTGATAACAATAGCTGTCCTGATAATATACTTTTTCTGTGACCATCATATCTCAATGAATTGAATGAATTCCGCTGATTTTTATAGCTTGAAATACTGATCAAACTTTAAGTCAAAATTTTCCGGCTTGTATTCCCCGGTACACTTTTCCTGTATGTATTTACCTTTGTATTCATCTCTGGCGATTTTTTCGATCATTTCGATAAACTGATCGATTTCCGATTCATCATTATACATGCCAAAACTCATTCTAACCGCCCCCGGGATAAGACTGCGGTCTTTGTGGAGAATACGTTCTTCCAGCTGTAAATTCTCATCGACCGTGACACCAAGCAGGCATTTAATATACGGATGCGCGCAAAAACAACCATTTCGAACACCTATAGCGCTTTCATAATTCATTATCGCCGCCACAAGCGCGTGGTCTTTATTCAGCAGATTGAATGATATCACTCCAAGACGGTTTTCGACCTCCGATTCATCGATGGAGCCGTAGATCATCATCCCGGGGATTTTTTTCATTTTTTTCAGTGAGTACGCCGTGAGCCTTGCCTCATGTGCGGCGATTTGATCCATGCCGATTTCTGAAACGATCTGCAGCGCTTTTGCAAGAGCGATCGCTCCCACAACATTTGGAGTTCCGGCTTCTTCCTTCTCCGGAACATCGGTCCAGAATACATGATCAATGGAGACAATATCCACCGTGCCTCCACCGACATAATCAGGGCTGCCTTCGGAAAAAGCTTTGCGATTGGCAACAAGGACCCCCAAACCAAATGGCGCATAGATCTTATGAGCTGAAAAAGCAAGATAATCTATATGCGCCGGATCATCTTGCGCTCCCATATCAATGGACCGGTGCGGAGCAAGCTGCGCCGCATCCACCATTAACTCCGCGCCGTGAGCATGTACCATTCGCGCGATATCTTTCATCGGATTGATAAACCCGGTCACATTCGATGCGCCGGTTATCGCCACCAGCTGAATACGTCCTTCATACTCAACCAGTTTTTGCTTCAGATCATCCATATTCAGTCGCCCGCTTCCGTCAACATCTATGTGCGCTACTTTGGCGCGCATTCTCCATGGTAAATCATTTGAATGATGCTCCATTTTCGAAACAAGTATGACGCTGTCATCTTTTAATGGTATTCTCCGCGCCAGCTTATTAATGGCCTCGGTCGCGTTTTTCCCAAAAATAATAGTGTGTTCATCATCATGAACATTGAAGAATTGTCTGACAATATCTCTGCTCTGTTCATAAAGGTGTGTGCTTAACTGTGATTTGAATCCTGTACCGCGATGAATGCTCGAATACCAGTTCATGAAGTCATTTACGGTGTCTAAGACAGGTCGGAGTGTGGGGGTGCTTGCGGCGTTGTCAAAATTAATATATCTTTTCTTCTCTCCATTCAGAAGTGGAACCGATTTATCATAACCGACAATATATGATTTAATACCATCAAGATGATACTTTCCGTTTGATCCACTAAACATAATACCTCCGGACATGCGGATTTATTGTTTATCGTTACTTTTTACATAATTTTTTACGCGCCCAAATAAAATCTCATCGCAAAAACCATGAGAACGGCAAATTGCGCGTAAAAGGTGCTGCGTTCTGATCTTATCGCGCCCTTTACATCGGGTATAAAATCTGATTTATTTTTGTATGGTATCAGTTTCGGAAAAAACCTCGGCACATTATCGTGATACTGTATATATTCAGTTCCGAATAATTCACTGAGTTTTCCCTCTTCCAGCTTGACAATAAAGTGATACTGTACAAAAGAGAAAATGAACATCAGGATCAGGGAATATGGCAGTAAACTCCCGCTAAGAACCATAACGCCATTATACATTAACATATTACCCAGATACAGGGGATTTCTCACGAAAGCGAACGGGCCGTTCGTCACAAGTTTCTTCGCGCCGACTTTTCTTGTTCTTGTGGCGCCTCCGGCATAACTCACCCCCCATATCCGAATGAGTTCACCCGAAATCACCATTAATACTCCGGTAATGAGTAAAATACTGTTTGGCTCCGCCCAAATCAGGGCGACAATGATAAACGGAACAGGCAGATATCCGCGGGTCTTGAATAGAATTTCACCAATTTTCACTCTAAATCCTTTCGATTAAAGTTCCTTTATTTTTATTCTGTGACTCTCTATTTTTTGAAGTACCTGGTTAGCGAGGCTCAATGCTTCAAGCCCGTCTTCGGCGGAAACCGCAACCGGAATATCGTTACGAATCGCGTCAACAAAATGACTCAATTCCGACCTTAGCGGATTTGTGTTTGAACGCTGCAGCCGGTTATACTTAATTTCACGCTTATTCTCCCCTTCATCTATCTGCCCGAGTGAAAAAGCCAGAGTACCATCATGAAACGGCATCTGATTTTCAGACGGTATAAAAAAGATTTCAGAAAAACCATCCGCGAAATCCAGTGATATATACGCATTTTTCTGGAAAATTCGCATTTTTCGCATTTTTTTCGCCGAAATTCGGCTCGCGGTTACATTTGCCACACATCCGTTTTCAAATTCAATCCGCGCGTTGGCAATGTCAATGGTGGATGAAATAACACCGACACCGCTGGCATCGATATGTACGGGCTTGCTCTTTACCAGATGCAGAATCAGATCCAAATCATGAATCATCAGATCAAGAATCACAGCCACATCGGTTCCTCTCGGATTAAAGGAAGCCAGACGATGAGCTTCTATAAACAAGGGATTCAAAGTTACATCCTCAAGCGCGAGTAATGCGGAATTGAATCGCTCAATATGTCCAACCTGAATTTTACAATTGTTTTTTGCCGCGGATTCGATCAACGCCCGGGCTTCTTCTTCCTTATAAGTAATCGGCTTTTCCAAAAAAACATGTTTACCCTGTTCCAAAGCTTTTAACGCAATTTCAAAATGCGTGATTGTCGGAGTAACGATATTTACCGCGTCAACCTGCTTAATCAAACTGTCCATATTTTCAAACACGCTTATCTGTAATTCTTCCGCGACTTTTTTTGATTTTTCTGTATCAACATCATAGATGCCAACCAGGTACGCGTCATCAACTTCCCTGTAAAGAGAAGCGTGCAGTTTACCCAGGTGACCTACACCGATTACTCCGACTCTGGTCTTATCCATAAATAATTATTCCTTTCCATTCACATTTTTCAACAACCGGAACTCTCCATTTTTATCCTGATCAACAAAAATAAACGACACCTTACCTTCATTATAAAGCCAGACAATATATGGAACTGTCGAGGTCGCGTACCTGCGGTTCTCTATTTTCTGCGGCTCTCCGTAAAGAAGAAAAATCTGCCCTCTGTCCGTTTCCCAGCCTTCCTTAAACCGGGACAGAAATTTTCTGTTTGCCTCATCAACGCGCTGATAAAATTCGTCCTGAAGTTCATTATAAACCGTTTCGGGAGAGGGATCTTTTTCTTTCCAGTAATTCGTAAACCAGGCCGTCATCTTATCCGCGTTCATCTTTTTTACATTTTTCAATTCATCTTCTTTAAGAAGATATTTCATCGGCCTCAGAGCCAGATCCGTCCTGTACAGATATACCGGTTTTGTGAACCACACCACCGAGAATTCTTTTACCTGGTTAACAGGATATTTTTCACCGCCCGTACTAAACCTGATTTTATATTCTCCTTCTTCCAGAAGATTGGACGGCATCTTGTAAATGATGTCAGCAATCTCTGAGTCAGGAATGACACTGATAAATTCCTGATGGATTAGTTGATCTTCCAACTTCCGCGTGCGGTACATTCTGACATTTATCACAAGACTGTCATCCGGGACCGCCATTAATCGGAGATAAGCGTAATTATCCCCTGCAAAGTCGATCGCGGAGAAACTCGGGAGAAGTGGGATATCATCTATATTTGTCGGATTTTTTATTAAAAACGTTACTTCGGAAGTTTGATATTTTTCTTCAGCAGATTTTTTTTTGACAGAAAACGGACGTTTACTATTATATGTTTTTTTGCTGATCAAATCTCTTATTTCAAGCAAACATTCATATTCGCCGGGGACCAGCTTTATTATGCCCGATGAATTGAGATCGGTTAATTTGTATAATTTATATTGGTATTTATGCCGGGAATTCGTCTCTTCAAAATTTTCTATGACCACATCTTCTGAAAATGTTTCAGTGAGAATGGTCTGTTCTCCCTCTTTACTTCTGATAGCTATCGTGGTCTGAAAAGCCGATTTAAATTCAGACCCCTTCCTCTCAAATTGAAGAACGTCATTTTGAATCGCTACGGCCAGGGAAACATGTGGATTATTGACAATATGATCATTATTCACAAAAATGTTGAAGTTGATGGCTGGTCTACGGTTAATCTCGTAACCGTACCGGGTCTTAACCTTTAGTACATCCTGCTGTTCCTGAGCCATCGACGAAGAGATCAACACTGAAATGATCACTAGGCACAGATATATTCTCATTTTATCACCCCGATTAAAACGCATAATTTAACCAGCTTAGTGTATCAAATCAAGTCATATAACTTGATTAATTCTTTATTTTGCCTTATTAGCGCTGTCCGGCGTGTAAATTTTGCTTTACTTTAAATGTTTGTATTTTTATTTTTAAACTGCCGGTAAAAATATCTTATAATCGCAATTTGAATAGTTCCCGGAGAAAAAATGTCATTAGTCAGATCCGTTTTAATCTTCTTATTTCTGTTCGTCCATTATACTCTGTCCGGAGAGCCCGGGACAGATCATTTTATTAATAAAAAAGCGGTTTATATTTCCGGTGTGACTTATCAGTTATCATTCCGGACGGACTCCGGAGATGACTCTTCCACCGTTATTTTTATTGAGCGGGAAGGCGTCATCTTATCTAAACGGGAATTACCTGTTCTGGATAATAAGATGACGGCACCGGATGTTAAGTTTACGGAATCCGGCACATACAGGCTGTTCGATGAGCACCATAATTTTGATCAGGAGATTGTTGTCATTCCCGGTTGGCTGAGTCTTCTGCCCCCGCTTATCGCGATTATCCTTGCTCTTGTTACGCGACAGGTGCTTATTGCCCTATTTGCCGGAGTCTGGATCGGAGCCACATTCATCTACGATTACAATCTTTTTACAGGATTTTTATATAGTCTGACGGAATATATCGCGAAAGCGCCCGCAGATCCCGAACGAACTTCTATTCTGATCTTCAGCCTGACCCTCGGAGGCATGGTTGGTGTGATTAGTAAATCGGGAGGCACCCAGGGGATCGTTGAAAAGTTATCACGTCACGCATCGACGGCCCGACGCGGCCAAATCGCGACATGGTTGATGGGTGTTCTGATATTTTTTGATGATTACGCCAACACTCTTATTGTAGGCAACACCATGCGCCCTCTGACCGACCGCCTTAAAATCAGCCGTGAAAAACTAGCTTACCTGGTCGATTCCACCGCGGCGCCGGTGGCAAATATCGCTATCATCTCAACCTGGATCGGTTACGAATTAAGCCTTATAAGCAGTGCCTTCCAAACGATAGGTCTTAAGGAAAACGCCTATATTGTATTTTTTAAAACGATCCCCTTTAATTATTATCCCCTGTTCGGACTACTTTTCGGTTTTGCAATCGCTTTTTTCGGACGTGATTTTTTTTCAATGTATCGGGCGGAAAAACGCGCTGCCAGTTCTGAAGGTCTGATGCGCGACGGCGCTGTTCCGCTGGCCGACATCAATAATGCCGAATTATCTGTTCGAGAAGGCGCCCCGTTGAGATGGTACAATGCATTCATCCCAATCGCGGTCGTCACCCTTTCGACCTTGTTAGGGCTTTGGTTTACCGGAATCAATAACACTCAGCTTTCCCAGCAGCAGATAGATTCCATGGGATTTATCCGTTTTACAAGTACAATAATAGGAAATGCCGACTCATTTGCTGTTCTTATGTGGGCTGCATTTTTTGGTAGTATTGCGGCTATCATTCTGGCGGTGAGTCAACGCATTCTTGATCTTAACGAATCCATAATGGCCTGGGTCGGCGGTGTTAAATCCATGGTCATGGCCGCGCTTATTCTCACGATGGCCTGGGCCATAGGCAATATTTGCGCTGATATTCAAACGGCTGATTATGTTGTAAGTATCACCGGCAATTTATTGTCACCGCATTTTTTACCCTTATTGTCTTTTTCGATAGCCGGTGTTATTGCCTTTGCCACGGGAACTTCCTGGGGAACGATGGCCATCCTTACACCAATCGTCATTCCTCTTGCTTACCATCTCCCGGCAGCGGATCCGTCGTTATCCGAGGCGTTAAAAATGGAAATATTTCTCAGTTCGATTGCATCCATACTTGCCGGAGCAACTTTCGGCGATCACTGTTCACCCATTTCCGACACAACCATCATGTCATCGATGGCATCGGGCGCGGATCATATCGACCATGTGCGTACACAATTACCGTATGCTCTTATGGTAGCAGCGATCAGCATGCTGTTTGGATATCTGCCGGTAGGGTTTGGCCTGCATGGCTGGGAGGCTCTTCTGGCCGGTGGGACAGTGATTATTTTTATCGTCCGGTTTTTAGGAAAAAAAGCGCGTTAAGCCTTTCTTTCACCCAGTAGATGTTCAATATTATCCTGATTGACCGGAATACTGTCTTTTGTAAAAAAAGCATGGTTCAGGGGATGATCCAGAACAAATATCTGGTATTTTAGTTGGCTCAATTCGTTGAAATATTTTTCGAGCATTCCACCCGGCGAGATATATAAAAATAAGATCGTTTTGATTTGCGTAAATATCAATTTGTCACGCTTTTTTATCTCAAAAGCGGATGCTCTTGCCTGATGAATTCCGGGTGAAACAATCAGTAACTTTTTCTCCGTCATTACTTTTTCCATAAATAAACTTAATTTAAAATTACTGATATTTTGGGCAAGATAGATAATGTAATTGGCGCATTTATCGGAATCCGCGCGTTGAAGCAATGACTTTTCAAGAGGCGCCTGCCATCCTCCGGCGATACTCAGGGGAAGATTGGACATGATGTCAAAAAGCTCTTCAGCGGCTCTGAACAGCTCAGCAGGTGTGTTTTTTGACGCAAAAACAGCTATTCTCTTCTGACTTAATAGTTCTACATTTCCTTTGGTCTCAAACATCAGTTTTTTGTGCATGATTCTTAATCCTACAGATATTTGTTGCCGTGAAAGGAGGGCTTATATAAAAATAGGCTAACGACTTGATATATGTCAAGAATTAATTATCGCTTATTGATAAAAATATACCCACATAGCGCTTTCTTGTTCATTGCATGCAGATCGTCCCATATTCATTTTCAGGAATCGATTTTATTCCCCATAATATCATATACTGTAACATCAAATAATTCGCGGAGTCTGTCCTCCGTTTTAACGCGGTCAGTAGTAGCGACGATAAACATTTGCTCGGGATTGATAAATTTATTTGCCGCGCGCCGGATATCTTCCTTTGTTACTTTGTTAATTTTATCCCTGAAAGTACGGTAATAGTCATGAGGCAAATCAAACACCACAATATTCGCCAGACCAAGAGCAATTTGATCCGCGGTTTCAAATGCCACCGGAAATATTCCGGTGAGATGACCTTTCGAATTCTGAATTTCATCATCGGTCACTTCCGCGAGCTGTATTTCCCTTATCTCGTTAAATATTTCGGTGATCGTTTCAAAGGTATAACGAATATCCGCCGCGGTGGAAATCTGAAAGGGTCCGGTTCCCCGTCTAAAATTAAATTTTGAACCGGCGCCATAAGTATAACCATGTTCTTCTCTGAGATTCATATTGATCCTGGAAAGGAAATACCCGCCCAGTATTTCATTCATTAACGCCACTGAATAAAAGTCGGGGTGGTTTCTTTCAATACCATGATGACCTATTCTCAACTCTGTCTGAACAGCGCCCTCTTTATGTATCAGTTTTACGGATGTATTCTCCGGATTTTTAAACTCAGGCACCTTAAAATCAACAGAAGTTCCTCGCCGCCACTCAGAAAAATACTTTTTGACAAGTTCTTCCGCTTCCCCCCGGGAAATATCCCCTACTACCACCAGCACGGCATTATTCGGTATATATTGGTCGAGATAAAAAGTTCTTATCTCCTCCAGCGTAATATTCTGAAGCGAATTTTCATTTCCCTCCAGCGGACGCGCATATCTAAAATCTCCGTAAAGGAATTCCGCGAACCGCTCATTCGCGATTTTTGACGGATTATCCATGCCCTGAAGTCTATCGGTGAGTAATTCCTTTTTTATCCTTTCAAATTCTCTCTCCGGAAAAGTCGGATTAAATAAAATGTCGGCATAAACATCCATTGCGCTTTCCAAATGCTTCTTGAGCGTATTTATTTCCACATATGTGGCATTCCAATCAGAAAATATATCCAGATGCGCGCCAAGGAATTCAAGTTCATTGGCAATATTCACTGATGATCGGGACTTTGTGCCTTCAGATAGTAATTCCGAAGTAAAATTCGCCAGCCCTTCACGGCCTTCCTTCTCAATCAATGCGCCAGTTCGGATACAAAGATTGATACTGACCAGAGGCAGATCGCCGTACGGCGCGTGTATGACCTTTAGACCGTTTGCAATTGTGAAGCTCTCATATTCCGGGAAATGGAAGGGTCTGTATTCCCCCGGCGCCGGTATTTTTTTGCGATCAATGGTCCGATTCATCTATTCCTCTTAAATAATTTATTTCGTTTTTGGTAAAAAAGTTACAACCGCGCGGTTGTCAATATTCAGATATTTTTGCGCCGCGTCTCTCATCTTTTCCGGGTTTACTAAATGATAGCGATCAATTTCTTCATTGATAAGTTCAGGTTTATCAAAATAGGTGGCAAACATATTTAACATATCGGCTTTAGATGCATTTGATTGAAGTTCTCGTGTTTTTCTCGCCTCAATTTGGTTTACGACACGATCCAGCTCTCCGGTTTCAATCAGGTCCGATTTCACTCTTTCAATTTCCTTTTCAAGCGCTGACTCCAGAAAATCGATTTCTACCCCCGGTTTTGGAGTGATTATAAATATCATCAGAGAACTTCGCTGCATCGGAAGAATAAACGCGAATGCGTCCTGAGCAATCTGCAAATCATAAACCAGAGACTGATACAGTCGTGAACTTTTTCCTGCTGAAAGGATATCTGACATTAGATCCAGCGCGTACCATTCATCGGTTCCGTAAGGCGGTACATGATACGCCATATATATCCGGGGGAGCTGAACGTTATCCATCAATACATCCCGTTTTTCCCCCTTGTAAAAGCCTTCAAACGGCACGACCGCGGGAGGTTTTACCTCATCATTTTTAATTTCACCGAAATATTTTTCTATAAGCGCCCGGGCCTGAGCCGGATCAAAATCTCCGGCCAGCGTCAGTGAAGCGTTTCGTGGGGCATAATACATTTTGAAAAACTGCCGGATATCATCCAGGGTTGCCGCCTCAAGATCCTCCATATAACCTATAATGGGCCAGTGATACGAAAAATCATCAGGATATGAGAGCTCAAGAATCTTTTCGAGCCATAGACCATAAGGCTGATTGTCAACTCGCTGACGTCGTTCGTTCTTAACGACATCACGCTGATTATCAAGTTTTTCCTGAGTCATGGCCGGCAGAAGAAATCCCATACGGTCTGATTCCAGCCAGAGCCCCATTTCCAGATAATGTGAAGGCAGGGTTTCATAATAATTGGTTCGGTCAAAAAAAGTCGATCCGTTCAGATTGCCACCGGCGGACTGAACAAGTTTGAAATGCTTGTCGCTTCCCACATGCTCACTCCCCTGAAACATCATATGTTCAAACAAATGCGCGAATCCTGTCCGGCCTTTGCGTTCATTTCCGGAACCCACATGATACCAAAGATTAACAGCAACAACGGGAATACGGTGATCTTCATGCAGAATCACACGCAGACCATTATCCAAAAAATATTGTTCAAACTGAATTTTTAAATCCATACTACTGGTCTCCGGAAACTAAAATCTAAACCGAATATTGAAAAAAATCAGCGGAAGGAAAAATAAATTAATATCAGATATAACCCGCTAAAAAAGTAAAAGAAATTAAGGATTTTCCATTTCAATTCCAAAATTATTTCGATCCCCTCTAATCATATTTTAGTCACATATTCTTAAACCGGATCCTTTTAAATATAATTGCTGCCATAGAATATTTTTCTCATTCTGTATAAAAAATCTTTAAAATTAAACTTAATGTGAAATTTTTAGCAATATATTAATCTTTCATTGCTTTTTGCCGATATTATTTGTTAAATTGTTCACAATTAAATTGACTTAAGTTGCTATATTTAATGTATTTAAATTTCACAAAAATGCATAATATTTCATTGGTTTAATTTTATATTATTGCGGAGATTTACATGACTATAGATGAAAAACTGGCTTATCTGCAGAAACGGCGTGACAACGCGCGATTGGGCGGCGGGTTAAAAGCCATAGAAAAACAGCATGCCAAAGGGCGCATGACTGCAAGGGAGAGAATTCATAGACTTCTTGACGACGGAAGCTTTGAAGAGTTCGATATGTTTAAAACTCACCGCTCTCATGATTTTGGTCTGCATAAAAAATTAATAGACGGCGATGGAGTCATCACCGGGTACGGCACGGTAAACGGCAGACTGATATACGTATTCTCACAGGATTTCACCGTTTTCGGCGGTTCACTATCAGAAACCTACGCGGAAAAAATCTGTAAAATTATGGATCTGGCGATGAAAAACGGCGCTCCGGTGATAGGATTAAACGATTCCGGCGGCGCTCGAATCCAGGAGGGCATTGAAAGTCTCGCCGGATACGCTGATATTTTTCTGCGAAATGTCATGGCCTCGGGTGTAGTTCCGCAAATCACAGGGATTTTTGGTCCATGCGCGGGAGGCGCGGTTTATTCACCGGCGCTTACCGATTTTGTCGCCATGGTTAAAAATAACAGCTATATGTTTCTTACCGGTCCCAAAGTTGTAAAAACGGTAACTAATGAGGATGTCACGGTTGAACAGCTGGGCGGCGCTTCGATCCATACAACCAAAAGCGGCGTGGCAAGCATCGCGCTGGATACAGAAGAGGATACGATCCAGTTTATAAAAACACTGATTAAATACATCCCGCAAAACAACATGGAAAACCCTCACCCGATCCCTACAACCGATTCTGTGGATCGCTTTGAGGACGAATTAAATTATATTGTTCCTGAAAATCCGAACCTTCCATACAACATCAAGGATGTCATTTTCCGCACCGTTGACGATCATTCCTTCCTGGAACTGCAAGAAGACTTTGCACCGAATCTGGTGATTGGTTTCGCCTCCTATAACGGCCATTCTGTTGGTATTGTTGCCAATCAGCCAAACTATCTCGCCGGCGTTCTTGATAATAACTCATCCATAAAAGGAGCGCGGTTTGTACGCTTTTGTGATGCTTTCAATATCCCAATCATCACTTTTGTGGACGTGCCGGGATTTTTACCGGGTACCAATCAGGAGTACAACGGCATCATCAGAAACGGCGCAAAACTTCTCTACGCTTTCGCCGAAGCTACCGTTCCAAAGATCACAGTGATCACACGTAAAGCCTATGGGGGCGCGTATTGTGTCATGAGCTCCAAACACCTTCGTGGTGATATCAACTACGCCTGGCCCGGCGCCGAGATTGCTGTTATGGGCCCCAAAGGAGCCGTCGAAATCCTGTCGGCCAAAGAGATTACGGAATCAGACGATCCTGAAGGGCTATTAAAAGAGAAAGAACAGGAGTATTTTGATAAATTTGCCAATCCCTACGTCGCGGCCAGCCGGGGGTATATTGATGATATCATTGAACCCAGACGAACCCGCTTCAGGATCATCAAGGCATTGGAGATGCTGAAAAACAAACGCGAAACAATGCCTATGAAAAAGCACGGAAACATCCCTCTATAAGGAGTGAAAAGACAATGTCTTTTAGTTTAAAAATAGTTCTTTTATCCGCCGGCTCGGGCGAATGGATTCAGAACATTATGAAAGGTAACGGTTTTCTAATATCAGTCATCGGAATGTCCATCGTTTTCTCCGGTCTTCTCCTGATAAGTCTGAGCATTAAATTACTGACGAAATTAGATTCAAAAACTATCGGTGTTGACGAAAATGAATCATCTGAAATCACACCGCTGAGCAATGAAGAAAACAATCCCCTTCCCGAGGAGGTTATCATTGCCATTACAACCGCCATTTCATTATGCCATTCATATATTGAAGGTGAAAAGCAGCGATTGACATGGGAAGATGATTCGTATGAACAATCACCGTGGAGTGTGTCCGGTATCGTTCAGGCATTGACACAGCGATCGAATATTTCTACCGTGAAAGGACAAACCAATGCGTAGTTATGAATTTACAATAAATGGTAATCCCTATAAAGTATCCATCAAAAACATTACTGAAGAACGGGCGGATGTTGTGGTAAACGGCAACCGGTATGATGTTCAAATTGATGCGATTTCATCAATCTCCACGCCACCGCTGATGATAAATCCCATAAAGAAAAGCGCGGCCGCGTCTCCTTACATTGAGCCGCCTAGCATGCATATATCTTCTCCGGCACAGGCTTCTAAATCACACGCGGGCGCGAAAGGGGTAATATCGATTGTCGCCCCCATTCCGGGGACCATCCTGAAAATTCTGGCGGAGGAAGGTCAAAAAATTGAAGCCGGCCAGATTGTCATCAAGATGGAAGCGATGAAAATGGAAAATGAAATAAAAGCAACCAGTTCCGGTTTTGTAAAAAAAATCCTTGTTAAGGAATCGGATTCCGTTCTTGAAGGCGCGGAACTGGTCATATTGGGAGAGGCCGGATGACAGAAATTCTCAACTTTATCAATACCACCGGATTTGTCAATCTGACATTCGGTCATACGGTAATGTTATGTATTGGAAGTCTTTTTATTTACCTGGGTATTGCAAAGCATTATGAACCTTTGCTCCTTGTTCCCATCGGTTTTGGCATCATTTTTGGCAATATTCCCGCCTTGTTTGGGATGCAGATCAGTATTTATGAAGAAGGCAGCGTTTTGAGCTACCTCTACTACGGTGTGCTTAAAGGGATATATCCGCCTCTCATCTTTCTCGGCATCGGAGCGATGACTGATTTTTCTACCATGTTGTCAAATCCAAAACTTATACTGCTGGGAGCTGCTGCTCAAATCGGAATTTTCCTGACATTGATCGGCGCGCTCGCGCTCGGATTTTCGCCGACGGAGGCCGGAGCCATTGGAATTATCGGCGGAGCTGATGGTCCGACGGCAATATTTTTATCTTCGAAACTGGCGCCTCATCTTATCGGCGCCATCGCGATCGCGGCCTATTCATACATGGCCCTTGTACCCGTCATTCAACCGCCTATTATAAAACTGCTTACCACAAAAAGTGAACGTCTTATCCGCATGAAGCCGCCCCGACAGGTGTCAAAAAAAGTAAAGATCATCTTTCCGGTAATCGGTTTTATCATCTGCGGAATGATTGCCCCCGGATCAAGTACTCTTCTCGGTATGCTGTTTTTTGGCAACTTGCTGAAAGAGAGCGGTGTAACGGAGAGGCTGGCAAATTCAGCGAGGAACGCTCTAATCGATATCGTTACTATACTTCTGGGCTTGACCGTGGGAGCATCCACACAGGCGGATATATTTTTAACCCCTAAATCACTGGGAATTTTTGTGCTTGGCGCATTTTCGTTTGTGATTGCGACTGCGGGAGGCGTTTTATTCGCAAAATTCATGAATCTATTTCTGAAAGATAAAATAAATCCGATGATCGGAGCTGCCGGGGTTTCCGCGGTTCCCGATTCCGCGAGGGTTGTCCATACTGAAGGACAAAAAGAAGATCCCGGAAATTATCTGCTCATGCACGCCATGGCTCCAAATGTGGCCGGGGTGATCGGTTCAGCTATCGGAGCCGGCATCCTGTGGTCCATTCTGGTGAAGTAAGATCACAAAACAGAAAAGGCGCGTTTAAAGCGCGCCTTTTGTTTATTTTTCCGAAATAATTGTTACAACAGACCGGTCACAATACTCTCGAAGGTACTCTTAGATCGGGATCCAACTATTTTTTCCACCACCCGCCCGTTTCTGTCAACAACAAATGTGGTCGGGATGCTTTCAATTCCACCATAGGCGGTAACGACTTCACCGGTGGCGTACACCACCGGATAATTGATATTATACTGTTCCACAAATCCGGGTACTTTCGAAAAATCGCGTGGATCCACCCCAATACCGATCACTTCAAACCCATCTTTTCCATATTTATCAACAAGCTCAATGAATGAAGGTATTTCAGCTCGACAGGGAGGACACCAGGTTGCCCAAAAATTTACGAATACAACTTTACCGCGGTAATCACTCAACGTCAAATCATTGCCGTTCAGATCTTTTAAAGTAAACACGGGCGCGACCGGGTGATTACTTTCATTTTTCACCTGAACTGACGCTTTTGCAGATGTCGGATTCACATTCTGATCCGGCAGGAACATATAGCCGAGGACAATTAATACTGCCGCCGCGCCGATTAATAGAAGCCAAATATTTTTACTGGTTTGATTCGCCATAATTGATCCTTTTTGTTAGGCGTTTTTGAAGGTATTAACTACTTTTTCCACAAATGCCATCTCGGGCAACGCTCCCTCTATCGGAGTATCTTCTCCAATTATTGTTCTCGGCACCCCTCGTACATTATATTTCATAGAAAGATGCGGAAACTCTGTCGCCTCAATCATATCACCGGTGATAAATTCATTTTCCATGGCCATTTTATGCGCCATTCGAACAGCAGCCGGGCAATATGGACAAGTCGGTGTTACAAACACCTGCAGATGAAGCGGAGCGGTAACCTGTTTCAGCAGCTCCTTTGCCTGAGCAGACAATCCGGACTCACCCTTTGAGACATCTGTAATATCTTCCAGCAATGAAGAAAATTCATACCCGGAAGGAATCCCGTAATACCTGATTCCAAAGTCCCGTTCGCCCTCAACAACGGTGGCGGGAATTTTATCAATATTGTATTTCTCCGCGACTTCCTTGTCAGTGACAAAATTATACACCGAAAGGGTTACCTTATCACCCAATTCACTGACTTCCTCAAGAATCTGTCTTGTTTCCCTACAGTACTGACATTCGATTTCCTGTGTAAAGAAGAGCAGCTTAACTTCATTTTTCATCCCTGAAAAGAGATTACGAATGTAATCCTTATCTTTTTCCTGTAAAAAACTCATTTTGTATCTCCTTTCTAATTCAGAACGGAAGCACCCTGTAGATAGTAATTCAATTTATCAGTTATTTGCTTTTTGGGCACAGCACCGATAATTTTATCCAGGGCTTCGCCATTCCTAAAAACGATCATGGTTGGAATGCTCATGATGCCAAATTTCATGGCTGTCCCGGCATTGTCATCCGTATTCAATTTTACCACCTTTACTTTTCCTTCATATTCAGCAGCTATCTCTTCCAAAATTGGAGCGATCATTCTGCATGGAGCACACCATGGCGCCCAAAAATCAACAATGACGGGTAAAGTTGATTCTATTACTTCTTTCTGGAAAGTGGCATCAGTTACTGTGACAGGTTTCATTTTTTACCCTCTGCAAAGTTTTATATTTTTTTAATTTGTTGAATTTGATGCGTTATTAATTAAAAGGATACATTAAGGGTTGTTGCTACAATACAGGCGGGAAAATCCGAAGAACACAACATTTACGGGTGTTAAAACTTTTAAATATACCGTGCAGGAGATGATGTTAAATTGGGATTAAGCCCGAAATCACTTGGCCGGCTTCCACTTAATATTTTCCAGGTCCAGAACTTTCAATAAGCGATTACTCACCTCTTCAGGAAGTTTTTCGGGGCAGTCGTTTTCCTTGCACAAGATTACAGTCTTCCGCACTGTATCAAAGTAGACTTTACATGTCGGGCAATTCTTTAAATGTTCCATCATTTCCTGACATGCCAGCGCGTCAATATCTTCCGAGAGATATTCGCATATTAGTTTTATTTTTTCTTCACTATGTTCATGTAACATCTTATTTAATTACCCTTTCCTCGAAATAATCCGACAATGAATCTCTTAAAAATTGCCGCGCGCGCCGCAGCCTGATTTTTACATTTTCTTCCGTGATACTGAGAATGGCGCTGGTTTCTTTAATAGAAAGACCTTCAATATCCCTTAATATAAACACGCTTCTGTAAATATCCGAAAGCTTGTTAATCGCTTCATCAAGCTTAGATTTAACCTCGGCATCATAAATATTAATTGACGGATCCTGTGACCAGTCAATAAATAATCGGCTTTCGACGCTCTCGTTGTATTCCGGGTTCTCATTTAGCTCCTGAAAAACCACCTTCTTTTTTCTCAATCTCATTAGACTGGCATTTGTGGCAATCCTGTAAATCCAGGTAAAAAAGCTTGACCGGCCATCAAATGTATGCAGCTTTTCAATTACCGTTAAAAATGTCTCCTGCAATACATCTTCGGCATCTTCGCGTTTGCGCAATATACGCAACGAAAGATTATATATACGTTCACTATACAGATGAACTAACTGCGATAACGCGGCTTTATCTCCACTTTTCGCTTGTTCAACAAGTAATGATTCATCCACGAACTGTCTCTCTTTCCTCTGATGTAATATTTCCGTTTAAGATACACAAATACTAATAACGGATATTACCGGCTAATGTTGGCTAATATATTAAAACAATCGGGCCGCTTCAAATTATGTATTCAATCTTATAATTCATTTTATATCATATAGTTTCATACGGCAGGATATATATTGAATTTGTGAATGGATTGATATCAATATACACCTTGACTCCGTAAACATCCTGTATAATTGGAAACTTTAGGACATCCTCGGGCTTGCCGTCTTTTAGAATACATCCGTTATGCATAAGAATTAAGCGATCACAAAACTGGGCTGCCAGATTTATATCATGAGTGACAAGCACGATTGCTTTATGATCTTCTTCACCTAATCTTTTTAAGATCCGGTAAATTCCCTGCTGATGTTTCAGATCGAGGGCGGATGTAGGTTCATCCAGCAAAAGCAACTCCGCTTCCTGAGCCAAAACACTTGCTATGATGGCGCGCTGTTTCTCCCCGCCGCTCAGATTTGTAAACGGTCGATCCGCGAGCATCTGCAGGTTCATCCAGCTCATGGCTGAATTAATTTTATCACCGGCGTCTGTATCGATATGCAGCAGACCATGCTGATGCGGAAAACGTCCCATCATAACGACTTCCCGCACCGAAAATGAAAAGGCAAGATCAACCGATTGCGGCACATATCCTAAGATTCCCGCGATTTTTTTCCGGCTGAACTCACTGATATTTTTCCCTGCAAGTTCAATCCGTCCTTCATCGGGCGCGAGCAATCCGGCCATCAGCTTTAACAGCGTCGTTTTTCCGGCCCCGTTCGGGCCGATAATTCCGACAAATTCTCCGTAAGCGATGGAAAAATTCGCCTCCTTAACCACCGGTTTCCCGTTAAATGAAAATCCTATATTTTCGAGACTAATAATTTTTTCCATGTTCCGGACCGCTTTTTTATAAAAATAAAAGCCCTGTTGACGAAATCAAACAGGGCTTATAAACTGGGCAATCAAAAAAATTTACTTGTCACACTTACTGTATGCGCATTCAGGATTTACACATGTTAAACACCCGTTTTCCATCTTAACGCTTCTCTGGCTGCAGTCCGGACAGATTTGAAAATCCGTATTCGCGGGAGGCCGGGCCGAAGCAAGTACTTCTTCGACCTTTGGATCCAATGCTACTTTTGCTTCAGTGTCCATGCAATCGATTTCTTTGAAAAACTGTTCTATGACATCCGCGATTTCAGAATAGAAGGAATGAATGTATTTACCATTCTTATAGTACCCGCCGTTGGGATCATGGATGCTGCTGAGCTCTTCCAATATAAAAACAGGATTGGCTGATTTTCGGAAAATGGCGGAGATCAGACGCGTTAAAACAGCATATTCAGCGTTCTTAGTCAAATCCTTGCTGTTTATAAAAATTTCGATGGGCCGTTTACGTCCATTCTGAGTAATATAACCGAGTGTGATGTAAACACCCTGTTTTACAAAGCCGCTTCGAAGTTTATAAACCTTGGCTTCAACAATATCAGGCCTTTCGGCAATATGTTCAACCGCATGGTCGAGCGCTTCTTCGTGTTTTACTTCTTTAATCTCAAACTTCGGATCCTTGATTTTAATCATGATGCTTCAATTCTCCTGATCTTAGGCGTCAACCAGTGATTGTTTGTTTTTATTATTTTTGACATAATGATAGACCGTTGTCAATTTTCCATTTGGCATCACAAGAATATCGTCACCCTTCAGGGTAACTTCTTCTGACTCCTCGTCTATTTTCAGCCGGAACGTTTTATCCTTTAATTTCTGAAATTCCGTTTTCTCTGATTCTACGCTCAGTATGGGATAACGGCTTCCGTCGCGATAAATCGTAATCCCCTTCAATCCTTTTTTCCAGGCGCTCAGATATATATCCGAAATGACTTCCGGCTCAATGGATTCCGATAAATTTACGGTAGAAGATATACTATGATCAACATATTTTTGACAACGTCCCTGAATATCAACTCTTTTCTGGGCCACAATATGATGAGCTGTTCTGAAAAAGTAACTTGGCAGATATTCGGTAAGTTCAGCTTCTGTCTGCGCCTTCGCTACTTTATCGGTGACATTATGTATATCTATATATGCCTGTACGGTCGAGTGAAATACTTTAAAAAATTTATTCCCGAATGATTCCGATCTGCGTGTATAAAATAATGCAAAAATCGGCTCGACGCCACTACTTACTCCCAGATAATTAGTATTTCCATTATTAAATCCAAGAACGATATTACTGATCGAACCCGTGGGAGCTATTGCCAGGAGAGCGATATTACGCAAACCCTTCTCCTTAATTACTGCTTGCGTCTCGGGTGAAAGCGTTTCTTTGAAGAAGGGCCCCCTGGAATAATCTTCAAATTTGAAGATGCTTGATGGGCCTTTTTCCTCCGCCAGACCCGCTGATGCCTGATAGGCGTCATTGGCAATCGCCTGCATCACTTTCTCCACCAGATCAATCCCTTCCTGAGAATCATAAGCGATTCCAAGCTGATTAAGCATGTCCGCCGCCCCCATGATCCCCAACCCCAAACGGCGGGTTTCGGCAGCCGCTTTCCTTTGCTTTTCAAGTGGATTAAGGACTTCATTCCAGCTCACCACATTATCCAGAAAGCGCACAACCGTGCTGGTTACATCTTTTAGCGCGTCCCAGTCCAGGGCAGCATCCGGCCGAAAACCGTTTATGACAAATCGTGACAGATTAATTGAAGCCAGATTACAGGCTCCGCCGTTTTCAAGCGGCACTTCCGCGCATGGATTTGTGCTCGATATAGGTCTGCCAACATAGTTTGAAGGCGAATACTTACTCATTCGGCTCCAGAAAATCAATCCGGGTTCCGCTGTTTTGTAATTACCTTCAACAAACGAATCCCAAACATCCCTTGCTTTGATCAGATGTCTGATATCACCGGTGGGTTCTGATCCGAAATACAACATAAAATCACCGCTATAACGGACCGCCAGATCATAAGGCTCGTTTTCCAATGGAAGAACAAGATCGCCGTAAACATCTCTTTTAAAGGCATCCTGCAGATCTTTTTCCGTCAGCATCAGCTCATAGTTCTTATAAAGATAATCATTGAGTGAACTTATATTTTCGAGGACATGAAACAGTTCATATTTTTCGATGTCCTTTGCCGGAATCTGATATGAATAGTGATAGTTCTCATCCTGGTAAGCTTTATTCAGGATTGTTTTATCAAATTTTTTGTAAACAAGAATTTTATTCCTTCCATAGCGGTTCTGCTCATCCACAGCCTGCATAAATTCATCAGAAACCTTAATACTGATATTCGCGAACCTTACCTGGGTATTTTCCATGACCTGTCGTTCTATATCTTTAAGTTGCAGATCATCAAACTTTCCGCTCCAGCGTATTTGTTCGATAATCTGTTCAGTCACCCAGTTTGGAATTTTTTTGACCCGGATGAATTCTTTGATATCCGGATGCTTTACATCTATCGTCAGCATTAGCGCTCCGCGGCGACCGCTCTGTCCGATCAAACCGGTTGTGAGCGAATATAACTCCATGAAAGACACCGCTCCCGTCGAGCTGTCGGCAGCGTTATGGACCACCGAGTTTTTTGGACGCAAAGGCGAGATATCCACTCCGATACCGCCACCATAAGAATATGTACGCGCGCATTCGTAACCGGCATTGTAGATGGATTCAATGTTGTCTTTTTCTATGAGGGTTACAAAACAGTTCGCGAGGGTTTTTAAGCGATACAAATCGCCCGCTCCGGCAAGGACTCTTCCGCCGGGGACAAATTTCCCGTCATACAGGTATTTATAAAATTCAATCGCCCATTTTTCCCCTCGTTCCGCATCAGGTTCCACAGACGCGATAAACGATGCTACACGGGTAAAGACGTCTTCAGGATTTTTTTCCATAAGACGATTCTCTAGGTCTTTTACATAATATTTTTTTTCATAAATGTTTTTTGCTAAATCGTTATCCCCCAGATAGTTATTTTCGGGATGAACAGGCAATTCACCGCTTGTCTGCTTTTTCTTAAGCATCAGGTAAAGATTTTGATAACTTTTCAAATTATCCTTCCCTGAGAGTTTGGTAAATTTACCTTTGTGTTTAAACATGTCTAAAAACATAAATCATCTCCCAAAATCAGCGATTCCATTCCAAAAATATGTAAATCGGAAACATTTGATACGATATACTGAGGTTCTATCTTGCCGTAAATCGGTTCCTGAGTAAATCCTATTTCTGATTTTTTTACGACTTAATAAAACCCAATATAAAGAATTCTACCCTTGAATAAAACAAATTTCAGGAATCATTTTTTTGTGAATTATTCCACGACAATTAAATCTGAATCAGGCCTTTAAAATCGGGACAGACATCTTATCTTTGATTAAATTTGAGTGCCATTTTCTATAACCGGATCCGCTTAAAATAAAAATCTGTATATGAGAACCCATTTTAAAAGCCGGAAATTTCATAAATAAATTTAATTTTCTCCGACTTTTCCCCGCGTGATTTACATCATCTCAGCAATGATCAAAACATCAATAATTCGATCAAAACTATCAATTATTTAGAATTATTGATTTCCTGAAAGAACAACCTTTCACTCCCCGTATTCTTTTAATATCTGATAAAAATCCTTCGCCAGCAAATAGGTTCGCGGTCCGGGTATAAGTGTATAATCCCCTGTCAAAACATAAATATGCTTTTTCAAAACCGCGGGCGTCTCATTGACATCGCCCCATTCCTCCAGGTTCCGCTGATTTTTTTGATCACTCCATTCTTCATTAAATTTAAACTCTAGAATCAGCTCCGGCTTACGGGTAATCACCGCTTCCCTGCTGACCTGCGCGAATGCCATCTTCATATCAGAAAAGGAATTAATTCCTCCGGCCCCTTCCCAGATCTCATTGACAAAACTCCCGGGACCCAGTACGGAAATATTTCTTGTCGTACCCGGCTCCCGTCCCAATACCAGCATGGCCGAAGGCATTTCAATTGATAACTCTTTTATTTTACTATTATAATACGTTATAGAATCCCTGATGGCCTGATTCAGATCCTCAGCTCGCTTTTCACTTTGAAAAACGCTGCCGACCGAGTCGATGGAACTGTAAATGTCATTTACATTATCCATCGGAAGCAAAAGTGATCTGATTCCCTGCGCAGACAGCTTTTCAGCAGTATCGTGATATGCGGGAGGACCGATGATAAGATCCGGCTTTAACGCAACAATCAGCTCGAGATTCGGATTGAGCAACCCGCCTACTTTCTCTTTTTGGCGCGCTTCCGGCGGATAATTACAATAATCCGTTACAGCGACGAGCTTGTCTTCCAGACTCAACGCATAGATGATTTCCGTGATATTGGGAGAAAGCGAAATAATCCTGTCCGGCACTTTTTTCCCGTTTGGGTATAATTGCGCGTCGTTTTTCTGTTCTCCCGAGCATTGGATGATCAGAAAGGCCGATAATATGATTAAAATTATTCTTTTTTTCATTTTCTACTCTCTGTTAATAGATAAAGGTTAATGAACCGGGTCCTATTCCGGCCTCAAATTCGTTCAGCAAGTTTCCATTCTTGTCATAGATTTTGAGCAATCCGTTTTGTACAAAATCCAGGGCATCGAGCGCGAACAATCGCTCCGCGACTGGTTCATACCTCAGACCATAATATAAACCCGATATGAGAAGCCGCGGATCAGAAGTCATGTTTTCAGCCGAATATGACATGACATTTCCAAAAAAGCCGTCAAGATAAAAACCTGTCCCGCCCCCTTCGATGGAAAGTCTGGAAGGATGCCCGGCAATAATTAACGAGTCGGTTACATTATCAGATAAGGGATCTATCACATAAATACTTCCATCGGAGTCGTCGTTCGGATCGTTCCAGTCTCCGTTGCTTCCGCTGCACATCACTTGAAGATTCCCCTGACTATCAGATTCGATTACCGTCGGATAGTCTCCGACCCGTATTGTTTTTATAACCGATTCTGAGTTTAAATCTATTATGGAGACCGTATTATCCGATCCAAATCCGCTGTTGGCAACATATGCTTTATCGCCTGAAATTGCAATTCCTTCGGGATTTAAACCAACGGGTACGCTCCCTGTCACCTGTAGATTCGATAGATCGATGATGGATACAGAATTAGAGTATAAATTTGTCACCAGCGCCGTTCCGTCCCTTCCCGATCTTAGGTAACGGGGACTTGATCCTGCCGCGAGGTTGATAGTGCCTTTGCTCTTCCATGTTTTTGTGCTGATCACTTCTATTTTATCCGAATTATTTACAACAATATATCCAAGAGAGTCAATAATCGTCATGCTAAAAACCACATCTCCCAAATTTCGTCCGTTAATTCCTTTAAAAATATTATTTGTGATTGTATCTTCTTCAAAGCTATAAAAGGACAATGATCCGTTAGAATGCCCGTAATTACCCTCATTAATAATAAAAGCCCCCGACGGCCGCGGCACGGTTGCGCTTGAATCCGGCCCCGTTGGATCATCTTCGCACGCGAAAAACAGACCGGTTGCGGCTGTAATTAAAATCATCATCCGTAAAAACATGAATCCTCCCCTTTTATATTTGAATAAAACAACATATTTAACGGGCAATGCCAATTGAAATAGAATATTGTACCGGCGGCATCGGATAGCCGCTTATCAGTTCGTATTCCAGATCAAAAATGTTCTCCATCGCCAGATCAAACGTCAACTCGTGACCGGATACCAGGAAATCAAAACCGCTCCAAATCCGCCAGACAGTATTCGACGGTAAAATTTCATCAAAATTATTTTGCAGCGTTTCATAGCGAAAACCCATCCCGGTTCCCTGCAATCCGATTCTTGTAAATTTCCAGCCTGTTTGCGCCCTGATACTCCATTGTTCGCGCGGGATGTAGGGAAGCTGATTCCCATCCTTTTTATCTCCTTTAAATTCCGGTCTGCTTTTTTCGGATTTCCCCCGGGTATAATTGAATTGCAGACTGGTCACACGCTCCTGATCCGAGAGACCGATTTCAAATTCCCATCCTCTGCTAAAAACTTCAAGGATATTTTCCGGGGTCCAGTAATTACCTGCCGGCAGCCATTTAATCTGATTATCAACACGATTCATATAGCCGGTGAGATTAATATGAATGATTCCGGGGCGATATCTCTGTTCAAAATCAATTCCCAGTTCCGCGTTCACCGACTCTTCCGCATCCAGATCCGAATTTCCACCGGGCTGCCAGTATAAATCATTAAATGTGGGGGCCCTGTAATTTCTGGTCACAGAGCCATAAATCTGTGTATGATTCATATTCGCGCTGAAGCCGATACCGGGCAGCAGCGCCTCTCCGAATTGTGAATCTGACTCCATCCGCGCGCTCGCGTTCAGGTGTACCGCTTCCAGACGGCCTGAATCGCGGAAGGCCTCCCAGTCCAGAAGCAGATACCCGGCCAATCGTCTTTTTTCATGCTCGCCCGCGTCCGTGCTCTTGATATACTGCCATGCCCCTTCAAATCCGGTATGAATCAGCAAATGATGAGTCGCTAAATAATTCCCGCGCGCCTGCACGCCTCTTTCCCTGTTAAAATGAAGGCTGTGCAGCGCCTGATTATTTAAAATGACGGAAGGATCATCATACCCCATCCATTCATTCCGGATGTACGTTTGAACACTGTAACCGCCGCGCTTGCTCTGTTGGTTAAACCGTAGTTTAAGTAAGGTATAATCATCATCTCTCCTGGCAAGATTGGCCGATTCAGCCACGGGACTCACAAACGGGTCCGGGGCGCCGGCTTCATTCCGGTAATTCGAAAGAAAAATATCAATCTGTTTGTTCTTATTTAAGTCAAGAATGCCGTTATAATTGAAATTCAGCCTTTCGAAATCCCGGTTCCGCAATTTTATATTTTCATTATCATAATGCGTCTTATAATCATTGTCCCCCGATGATTTACCAATACTTATTTTTTGTTTGTAATTTTTTAAAGGCAGATCCACTGAAAATCCATAATTAGCGGTATTGAATGATCCCAAACCGGCATTTAGTTTATATCCGATTTGATCGGCCGGCCTTTCCGGGTGCAGATTCACGCTCCCCCCGATTGCCCCGCTTCCTCCGAAAAGAGCGTTTCCGCCACGATAAATTTCCAGAGACCCTATCTGACCGGTTTCATATTGTCCCAAATCCGCGCCGCCAAGCTGTAAACTATTCAAGGGAACACCGTCAAACAGGAGTTGTGTCTGCTCCGAACTCATTCCACGAATTGATATTGTCTGTAGCTGCCCCTGCCCGCCGTATGATTTGATCAATATGCCCGACTCAACCGATAACAGTTTATCTAAACTCTTCAACGATCCGGAGCGGTAATCAGGAATATCGATCCGGCTGATATGAGCCGGCAGCATTAACCGGCTGTCCGATTCCTTTGAGCGCGCCACTGTAATCAGATCAGTACTCTGGACGGGTTCCATATAAACCAGACCGCCTGAAAACTCCGAGGGATTTATATTTACATCGAAATATCCTTTGCGGCTTAACTTGACCGGGTCATCTTTCAGAATAAATTTCCCGTCTGTCTTTGTGGATGTTGTATCTGAATGAGATTCTATAGTGACGCCCGTGAGCGGCATTCCATTCCATAAATCACAGACAATCATATGTCTCTCCCCGCACAGAGTAAAATCCGTCAGGATTACGAGATGTAATATGACAAACAAATAATTTCGAAACATGGGCGTTTCCGGTCGCGAATGTGAATTTAATATGGAAGGGATTTTGAGGAAACGGACTGAGTTGAATATCCGTGGATGGATGTGTGGAATTAACTTCCGGCCGGTAATTCGATATGATCAAATTTAACCAAGCGGAAATCCCAAAATTTACCCACGTAAACTTTGCCTGGGATATTCAATTTCAGTCGGTCTCCTGACTTAAGCATCGTTCTACTCGCCAACCCTTCCCATTCCGTTACCAGAACAGTGGCATCAATTTGGCTTTCGTCCGCTCTTACAGTTGCGGGGCAGTGGCGGTTTTTCACCGCGCTTCCCGTTACTGAAATCTTAATTTTATAAGAACATAAAATTTTAGACTGGAGGCAATCTAATTGAATCAATTTTAGTAATCAAGATTATTTTGGGATTTTTTTCCGACCCCTTATATTAATCCTATTCCAGATGGATGATGGACAATGGAGCTTGTTTATATGAAATTAGAGCAATCTTTTTATATGCGGCAGGACGTGGAGGAAACTGCCAAATCACTGCTGGGGAAATTCCTTGTTACAGAATTTGACGGGCAATATACAGCCGGAATGATTGTCGAAACGGAGGCCTACGCCGGAGTGACAGACCGCGCTTCTCATGCCTACAATCACAGAAAGACGAAAAGAACCGAGGTAATGTATCATGAGGGCGGAACCGCTTATGTCTATTTGATTTATGGAATATATTCATTGTTCAATATTGTCACCAACCACATTGGGGTGCCGCATGCCGTCCTGATCCGCGCCCTGCAACCCATTGACGGCGTCCATATTATGCTTAAGCGGCGTAAAAAATCCAAACCGGACAGGAGCATCACCGGCGGACCGGGACTTTTGACCATTGCTCTTGGAATTAACACATCGCATTCGGGTATGTCGCTGTTTGATGGAAATATCTGGGTAGAAGACCGGGGAATCAATATTGATAATGACGATATTATCGCGGCGCCCCGCGTTGGCGTCGGCTACGCCGGTGAGGATGCAAAACTGCACCGGCGCTTTATGATCAGAGACAACCCGTGGGTCAGCCGCGCGAAGTGATCCTTATTTTATTTACAAACTCTGCCTTAGTCGGTTGCCATCCCGCGTCTAATCCCGTTGTTCTTTCACAAAGATCCGATAAGCCCACGGTTCAAGATCAAATTGATGAGGACTGACATATTCGACGCGCACATCACTAAAAAGCTCCGTGTAGGAATCGGTGAGGAGATCCGATTTCACATTTACTTTTATTCTTTGCTCGGACAGATTGAGGACAACCATAATTTTGTTCCGGGCCTGTTCCCGTATGAAGATATAGACTGACTCGTCCTCATCCGTTTTGATTTTTGAATATTTTCCCGAATAAAGCGCGGGGTTTTGCTGATAAAGATTAAACAATTTTGTATAGAATGGACGGAAATCGCTCTCTTTCCATTCAATGGGATCTTTCTCGAAAAATTCAAGCCGCTTATCCATGCCCGTTTCCTGCCCGCTGTATAAAAGTGGCTTTCCGGGAATGGTCGCCGAAAGGACCGCGAAAGCCTTTGCACCTTCACCCAGACGTTCGAAGACGGTTCCATTACAGCTGTTTTCATCATGATTGGATGTAAACCGCATTCGGAATGCGTTCTCCGGGTATTCCCTGCTCTCCCTTTTCAAATATTCGTTTACGATCCCCGCGTTATCTTCACCTTTGGCGATCTTATTCATGGCGTGGTGAATTCCCCAACTGTATGTCATATCGAATGCCGCAATTTGAAGGTCAGGATTTTCCCCTTCCGCCAGCATAAATACCGGCCTTATCTTCTCAAGCTCCGCGCGCGCCTGCTCCCAGAATTCTAAAGGAACCCGTTCTGCCACATCACAGCGAAATCCGTCAACATCGTATTCTAATACCCAAAATTTTAGAGCATCGGTCATATAGGCCCATAGTTCTTTATTTTCATAATTAAGGTCAACTACATCACTCCAGTCGGGCACCGGCGAAACAAGATTGTTATTTTCATCCCTTGTGAACCAGTCAGGATGTTCATCAACCAATGAATTATCCCACGCAGTATGATTTGCTACCCAGTCGATAATAACATACATCCCCAGTTCATGAATCTTGTTTACCAGGCTTTTAAAATCATCCTCTGTTCCAAATTCCGGATTGACTTTGTAATAATCCCGAACCGAATAATATGATCCAAGACTCCCCTTACGACTCTTCTCGCCAATCGGGTGAACCGGCATCAGCCAGACAATCCCTACGCCAAGCTCTTTCAGCTCGGGTAATCGTTGTTCAAAGGCTTTGAAGGTCCCGCTTTCGGAAAATTGCCGGATATTGACTTCATAGACGGTTTTATTATAACTCCAATCCGGGTGAACAACCGTTGATTCGGGTCTTTTAACATTACCGGAATCTTTTACCCCGCAAGAAAACAGAATCAGCAAAACAAATAACAGAACAGTCTTGTGACTTTTTAAGAAATTCATTCCGGATTCTCCTGTATCACTCTGTAATAAAGTATTCATATCAATTTAAAATATTCAGATCATTCCGGCAATTTTTTCGGATATAATACATCTAAAAAGTGTCTGAAAATGACATTGTAACTCATATAAAAATTTTGCATCAAAAGGTAAACAGAAAAGAGAGCAAACATTTATGGCAATTAGAATTGAGTGTGGTTATATTTTAAACAACCGACAAATATTACCGATTGTCAGCGGAACATGAAAATATTTAAAGGAGTGAAGCATGTCTGAGATGAAACACTATAAAGTCATTATTATTGGTTCCGGTCCCGCGGGATTAACTGCCGCCATATACAACGCAAGAGCCGATCTGAAACCGCTTGTGCTTGAAGGACAACAACCGGGCGGCCAGCTGACCATAACAACTGACGTTGAAAACTTCCCCGGATTTCCCGAAGGCATCATGGGCCCAAAACTTATGGAAGATATGCGCGCGCAGGCTCAGAAATTCGGCGCCGAAACAAAATTTGAAATGGCTACCAAAGTCGATTTCTCCAAACGCCCCTTCATCATTGAAGGTGAGGGCAACACATATTCCGCCGATGCGGTAATTATTTCAACGGGAGCTTCCGCTAAATTATTAGGTCTCGATTCCGAAAAAAGATTAATGGGCCGCGGTGTTTCGGCATGCGCCACCTGCGACGGTTTCTTCTTTAAAGATAAAGAGATCATCGTAATGGGCGGTGGCGACTCAGCCATGGAGGAAGCGACTTTCCTCACCAAGTTTGCTAAAAAAGTCACTGTTGTGCATCGCCGTGATGAATTCCGCGCATCAAAAATCATGGTGAAAAAGGCGGAAGATAATCCAAAAATAGAATTTGCCTTAAATAAAGTCATCGATGAGATTTTGGGCGATGAATTTGTGACCGGTGTGAGACTCAAGGATTCAGTAAACGGCAAAACATCAGAGATGAAAGTTGATGGTGTGTTTATGGCAATCGGACATACCCCCAACACCCAAATTTTTAAGGATCAGATTAAACACGATGAAGTCGGCTACCTCTTAACCGAGCCCGGTACAACCAAAACTAATATTCCCGGTGTCTTTGCGTGCGGCGATGTTCAGGATAAATACTATCGCCAGGCAATTACAGCTGCCGGATCGGGATGTATGGCCGCTCTAGATGCGGAGAGATTTCTCGAACACTAATATTAAATCGGGCAAAAAAAAAGAGACGCGTTTTTTGGCGTCTCTTTTTTTATTTATGAAACCGGATTTTACCACTTTGAATCAGATTCCGATTTCCGGGTTATTTTGTGCTGTTCCGGAACCACCCAGATATTATCACGGATTTCCAGTTTAACATCATCCAGATAAACAGCGCGTCCTGAGCCACCCGGACGAAAATCTGTCACTATATCCACATGCTGCGCCGACCGGTTTAGAATCCCCTGTTTAAAAAAGGAATCCGCTTCAGATTTCCCCGCGTCGGATGAGGGATCACCAACATAGCACTCGGGATAACTCGCCCCGATCGCGATGTGCAATGTCCCACCGACCTTCTCTACAAATAAGGGGTGTTTTAGAACCTCTTCGATACCGTTGTTCATCCCTAAAGCGACTTCACCGAGACGGTGTGAACCTTCATCCGTTTCAATAATTTTTTTCAGGTTTTCAAATCCCTTATCCGATTTATAATCAACAATTTTTCCGCCTTCAAATTTGAGATGGATTCCCTGGATTGTCGTGCCGCCGTATGAGACCGGCAGGTCAACAAAGATCTCGCCTTCAACGGTAGGCGCGTTGGGGCTTGTAAACACTTCACCGTCAGGGAAATTTCGTTTACCGGTACATTTGATGACGTTGCGTTTATTTATATCCATCTTAAGTTCCAGCATTTTTCCTGTATGCGGATGTTCTGTCTCAATCCGGATTTTTGCGCTGCGGTTCATCAATTGATAAATATCTTCTTCCACATTATCCAGAAGTCGCGGATCAACCATGGAGGCATTTACCACCACCCGGGTATATTTTTCCAGAGACATACCCTCCATATCCGCAAATCCCTGCGTCGGGAATAATGTCAGAACCCACGGTTTTATCAGACGAATGTTTTTTATCGGTTCATCCACGCGCATTATGGCCTTGCCTGTTTCATCGGGTACTCCGGAATAGAGAGCGGGATTCTCAGCGCCAAGAATTTCTATGTATTTTGTCATGGCGTTGTAACGGTCTTGATGCCATGCAGGGACACGCTTGATTTGTTCGACAGAGCCGTGACGCGCCATCGATGCTCCCCACACCTTGCCCCGGTCATTATCCGGAGGAACAATATTTATATCGGCAATCCCTCCCGCCGCGAAAATCTTATCTTGTAATACCGACATGAGCGGCCAGGTGATATGCTCCCCTTTTATCATTATGACATCTTCTTTTTGCACGCCTCCCAGCGAATAATCCAGCAGATAATCCGCCCATGTTTCAAGTTCTTTTTGAGTGATTTTTGCGCTCATTTTTACTCCTAAGGATTTTATAAGATAGACCTTTAAATCAATAAAGTTTTTACAACTGTTAGGCTAAAGAATTAATTTCAAAAAATCAACTTTTATCGACAGGGAAAGGAGGAAGAGTAGGAAGTAGGAAGTAAGAAGTAAGAAGTAAGAATGTTAAGATAAAAGATAAAAGACAAAAGAAAAAAGAGTTTGAATATCGGTAATCTTTCATTTGTTTGGGATTTTGGAAATTGAAATTTCTGTGAATTTATTGCTGACTGGTACCTGTCGATCAATTCCCGCATTTAATCGCGGCAGAAAACATTTAAAAAATTAAGGCCATACAACTTCTGCCTAAAAAAATGCCCGGATTTCAGCCTGTCCTGTGTGGATGATATTCTTCGCGCTCGCGTCATCGCGCCCGTTATAGAAAAGTGTAAAGACGATATTCTTTGCCACTGTGTATTCCGCTCTCAGCTGCCATTTTTTAGATATGCCTTCTTTTTTGCCGTTTGCCATCTCATAAGGTACGGAGAGATTAAGAGGATTATCGAGCGTGTTTACGGTCTGATATTCATATTCCGCGCTTATCCTTCCTTTTGCCGGGATGGAATAGTTAATCCTGTTTCTAAGAACCCCAAACCACAAAACAAGCGGATAAGTTGTGACATAATTATGCTCCCTGCCATATTCCGGCTCTATACCAAATTCCCAACGATCAGTCGGTCGATAAGAAAATTTCTGATTCACATACCAGCCAAATATATCCCTGTTTCGGAATGTGTTGGACCGGCTTTCTCTTGTTGTGAGTTTCTGACTGAATTCTGTCTGGCTCTTCAGGTCTGATATGATTCTCCAGTCCGCCCTGATTCCCCGTTCGATGAGAAGCTGATCCTCATTTTCACCGGGATCGAGATATTGATTAGAACGGTCATCTCTGTAACGGTACCTTAGCCGGAAAGATAAATCCCTGTTACGACGCATGAGATATAGATCCTGATTATAAATAATGCTCCCGCGAATCGTCTGATCTCCCTGGAAATCGGATAAATTAAGCGTATATATGGAAGTCAAATCTGATTCCCGGGTTTCTTCTTCCACGCGGAAATAACTCTCACCACTGACATTGGATAAAATTTTAATCAAATTACCTGTTGATCTTCTCCAGAATTTTGAAGGATCATAGGTTACCCGGAAAGCCGTTTGTAAATTGGTAACCGGTTCGAATTTATCGGAAGGGACAATGTAGAGATTGTAATTACCGTCGGGATCCGGCACGTATTCGTCAAGCGCCTCGTCATATCTTAAATTGCCATCGCCTTCTCCCACATCGAGATATATTTTTTCTTTTAATGCCGTTTGCTCAGTCGAAATTTTGTACTGCATCGAAAAATTGACCGCTTTTTTCCATCGTGAGTGCGTCAGGTTAAAATCAATCAGATTGGTCTCCCGGTCCTGCCAGGTGGTATCCTGAACAGAAGCATCGGCATACTGCAATTTGAGAGTATCCACTTTGATGTTTTCAAAAAATGGTTTATAATCTTTGTCGCGCTGAACAATTTCGAGACTCGCGGATGTCTCTTCATAGTTCTGTAAATCAATCCGAAAGCGGCGCGTCGCGGTTGTTGACTGCGGAAGCAATTTGCCTCTGTCTTCAATATCATAAACAGCGTCTTCCCTCATGTTGTATTGAACATATCCGCTGACATACCGCATTTCGATCAACCCAAAACGGATTCCGTAATCATCAAATTCAAACCCGGTTAAGGTCCCGTTTTTATCGGTTTGACGCTGTTCATAATTATAAAGGAGAGTCGGCTGTATTTTCCAGATATCCTTTTTAATATCCCCCTCATACCTTACCCAATCGTCTTTTGTCAGACCGCTTCCCGTTTCGCTGCCTACAAATTCGTATTTGGCGTTTCCGGTAAATAGATGTTTATCTTCAAAATTCAGCCTTCCCATGTATCTTTTTGATGAAAAATCGGTTTTATCAAGAATTCCGGCGTTTCCTGTCAGTTTCAGGGTTTTCATGGGACGATAATTACCATTAAGCTGATAACTCCGCTCTTCCGATGACTGGCCGGAAGCCGTGCCTAAATTCCAGTATCGTTGATAATCGGGTTCGTTAAAACGGTCAACCGATTCAAAGGTGTCGTCTATAAAACGCGTATCCAGTGATAGATCCATCACACCCAGCCGGGCCGATCCGATGTTAACCGGGATCCCATTTAACTCACTCTTAACATTGAGAGCATTGCCTGTGTTATTATTATCATCAAGAGAAGAGAATGTATTTTTATCAAGCTGACTCAGCGCGTATTCCGCATTCAAGCTGAAATGCTTTCCGGGATTCCAACTGATCTTCGCGTCGGCTAGATTATGCGAGGCAGGTAAGGGAAGAAAACGGCGCGGTAAATATTCCCCTTTTCCAATTCCCACCCATCTGTAAACCCCCAAACGATCACGTGAATAATCACCTTTCTTGCTCCCGACCAGCGAAAAGATTACACTGAAATTCCCGGCTTTACTACCGACATATTTATAATATGAATACGATTCGTTATTGATTAAAGTATCCACCTTTATATAGGAACCGGCGCTGTCTGCGACCTGAGTCACCCCGGTGGTATAAGCCTCTAACGGATCATCCCCGGACTGACGCAGAATTTCTTTTTCCTCTTCCGTAAGTGTACCGCCCTCTTCAAGAACCCGGTCTTTATCGTCAAATTCCCGGTAATACTGGAATCGGTAGTTCAGCTTCCCTTCCGCGGCAGCCCCGCCAATCATTCCGCTGTATACATTCCGGCTGTAATCTTGTGTAGCCGGAAAATATTCAAAATCGACTTCTATTCTAGAATCACCCGTAATCATGCGTCTGTTAGTAAAAGTGACCTGACCATTACCGTACTCAATCACATAATCGTTGCTCTCTCCCCTGGTCATCTTCTGGCCGTCAACCCACACTCTTTCGGTCCCGGCCAGCACAATGATTTCTCTTTCACCGTTTTTACCGGTCAGTTGATATGGTCCCTGATTACCTTCCCGGCCAATCAGTGAGTTCCGGTTAAAATATCCGCGCGTGGTCGCTATCGTCGCTCCGGCGATATGGGCATCGTATGTGCCGTTTAATGTGATACCCTGCAATTTTCTCGAAAGGTTGGCAAATTGAGTATTTTCATAGGTCAGATTCAAATCGCCCACCGTGCCGCCAATGTGCGGACTTCTGAATTCAACGAACACTTTATCCACTTCATCGAGAGTCTGAGTATTACCCTCCGGCTGAATGGGAGTCGATTCATCCGTAAGCGCCGCGATAATTTCCACATTATCTGTTAACTGGCCGGAGAGTTCGAGATTAAGTCCGGAGTTTAATGTGAGATCCTGATTTGTTCCGATCTTAACACCACGCATAATACTTCCGCTTTTATTTAACCCCGGAGTGAAATCAGTGAATGGATTTTCAAATTTGATTTCTCTCAACCGGACCGTTTCTTTTTGCGCGATGAGTGAATCGCCGGGCGCTTGTTGCCGAAGTGTATCCTTTTCAAAGAGATAATATTTTTTTTTCAGATCCAATGGCCGGCGTTTATAATTTATAATAAGCGTGTCGCTGTCTGATGGCGGTGGGAAAAAACGGATGAGACTCTCTTCATAGACTCTGTAATCCATTTCTTCACGAAGCAAAACACTATTTTTATAAATCCTCAGGGATTGCAGCAGCGGACGATGAGTTTCCGGAAAAGCAAAAACGAAGTCAGACTGATCAATAACAATCAAACTGTCCACTTGCCATCGATATGACGGAATATATGTTTGAGCAAGAGTGGGCTTTTCGAACAGAAAGCATGTTCCTGCCAGAACAAGCGCTAAAAGTATCCGGGGAAATTGAGATTGCTGCTTCACTAATCAGTCAGGGTTCCGATTACAAGTTCATTTTCATCAATAATATAGAGAGTCTGGCTCTTGACATCTACGCCGGATCCACGCCAGACTGCTACATCCTGCGGATGTTTTAATGGTAATCCGGATATGTTTTTGATCTCGGTTATACTTTTATAATCGTCTGATATCACAAAGACTTTTCCGGCTCCCGGATCTGCAAGAAAAATCCTCCCTTTGTCGGAAACCGCGAGACCTCTCGGAATTTTGAATTCTTTATGTTTAATCTCTCCCAGGAAATTTCCGAAATTGTCAAATTGAATAATTGACCTTCGACCCGTATCTGTCACTATCAGGCGGTTATCCGGCAGTATATCAAGTTGTTCAGGCTGCCGTAATTCGCCCTTCCCTGATTCGTAGGATCCGAATGATCGCTCGGGCCTGCTGTCACGATTGAATTTTATGATTTTATTGTCACCGCGGTCAAGCACTAACAGATCATTCTGAGAACTGACAGCGATGCTGCTGATCTCGAAAAATTGAAATTCATTGGAATAGGATCGATTATTTGTAAATGTGGAAATAAAATTCATATTTCTGTCATATCTTTGCAATCTCTGATTGTTATAATCAGCCACATAAATATTGATCAGTGAGCGGGTCCATATATCCGTCGGTGTATCAAACTGATCGTTTTGAAAACCGAATCCGCCTACCGTTTTAATCAATTCCCCCTTCAGATCAAATAACTGAATTCTGTTGTTACCGGTATCCACAACATAAACGGTACCGTCCTTTGATACACTGACGGCCAGGGGTTTATTAAATTTTCCCGGTTCCCTGCCTTCGCCTCCGATACGCGCCAATTCTTCAAAATTTTGTCCGCAGAGTAATGAAAAGAGTAAAAATTGCAGAAATATAATCAGTCTCAAGAAGCTATCCTTTCTTTTTTATGAATCTAAATGATCCGGATGTTCAATTCAAGTCATGCCTTAGATAATTAATTAAGAGCTTATCAGTACGAAAGATATTAGTTCGGATGCAGGCCGATCCGGGAACCAGAAGGATATAAAAACGAAAAGCGCAGGCGGCCTAAGCCACCCGCGCTAATCTTGGGGGGGATCTTTACAAAAAAATTTATTGTTTTTTTCTGAATACGCGGGTCACCGCGAGTTTTCCCGGACAAAAACTTGAAAGTCCTGTTAACAATGGCAGCAGTCCTATCCATCCAAGTTGTGTTTTGGGTCCGATAAAAGCCAGTGATATAAGTATCAGTCCGGCAACGATTCTGATTATCCGCTCAGTATTTCCCACTTTTTCTTCTCCGGAATTTAGTAGTGAATCATTATAGTTTTATTTGATGCGTGGTGTTTATTCAGGATACAAAATTAATTATGACAGAATGATTGTTCAATAAACAAAAAAGGCCGGTAAAAAATTTTACCGGCCTTAATGTTTTCAAAAAATTTCGCGCTATGCTTCCGGATAGACACTGACCTTTTTGCGATCGCGATCTTTCCGTTCAAATTTTACAAAACCGTCTATTTTGGCGAATATTGTATCATCTCCGCCCAACCCGACATTATTACCGGGATGAATTCTTGTTCCGCGTTGACGAATGATGATAGAACCGGCTGTGACAAATTCACCGCCAAATGCTTTAACTCCGAGGCGTTTGGCCTGACTATCACGTCCATTCCGGGAGCTACCCACACCTTTCTTATGTGCCATTTTACGCCTCCTTTACTTCTTCTTTTACATCGGCTTTGGCCTTTGCAGTTTTTGCTTTTGCTGCCTTAACCTTTCCGATTGCGTCTATTTTAATCATCGAAAAATCCTGGCGATGACCATTCTTCTTCTGATAACCCTTACGGCGTTTTTTCTTAAAAACGATGACTTTTTTCTCACGACCGTGTTCAACAACCGTAGCAGACACCTTTATATCTTTTACAGTTGGTTTACCGATCTGAACTTCGCCTTTTTCATCATTATAGATGAGTACTTTTTCAAACTCAACCTGATCACCGTTTTCAGCGTGCTGTAAAGGTACTTTTACTCTTTTATCCTTCTCAACACGATATTGCTTTCCAGCAATTTCAACAATCGCGTACATTCTATCTCCCCTAGCTTGGATACAAAAAATTGAGCATCAAATTTAACTCTTGTGTCAAACATTGTCAAGTTATTTTTTGATATCTATGGACGATTTATTTAATCTGTCATAAAAGGCAAATTCACCAACTTTTAATTTTTCGTCTTTGGTCACGTTTATTTTCATCCAGTACTTCCACATGAGCTTCAAGCGCCGGTTATATCTCCCGGTAACCAGATAGCGGTGAACATCCGGAGTCACATGCAGCGTAACCCGACGGTCTCCTCCACTGGCGCGGTATCTTTGAATCCATCTCTCGATTTTGCTCACAATTGTATTCAGGGTTGGAATAAGACCACTCCCCTTGCACACCGGACATGCTTCATTGATCGAATGGATGACGCTTGGCCGCACACGCTGTCTTGTCATTTCTATCAGACCAAAGCGGCTCATTTCTTCAATTTTTGTAATGGATCGATCCTTTGCGAATTCTTTTTTGAGTTCCATATAAATCTTGCGCTTGTTCTCTTCCTCCAAAACGTCAATCAGATCGATAACAATCAACCCTCCGAGATCTCTTAACCGTGCCTGACGGGCAATTTCTCTCGTTGCTTCCATGTTGATTTTTAACGAATTCGTCTCATGATCTTTCCGGCCGATAAATTTACCGCTGTTTACATCAATCGCCACAAGCGCTTCCGTCTGCTGTATAATGAGATATCCACCATTTTTTAGCCAGGCCTTATTATCGGTGAGTTTATCGATTTCAGCCTCGATTCCGAACTTATCGAAGATCGGTGTTTTTTCCGCGTAATAAGTCACCTTATGGCTCAACTGAGGCGCTACGTACTTTACATACGCCAGAATTTCCCGCATCAGCTTTCTGGAATCCACCTTAACCTGATCCACATCGGCTGTGAACAGATCCCGGATAATGCTCGAAGCCATTGCCATATCTTTATAAATTAATGTCGGCGCGTTCTGGTTTTTTATTTTTTTCTCAAGCTTTTTCCAGGTGGACAGCAATTTATTAAGATCTTTTTTAATTTCACGGTCGCTTTTGCTCTCCGCCACCGTCCGAATAATCAGACCGAAGTTGCCCGGCAAAATCTGTCTTGCTATTTCACGAAGACGCTTTCGTTCTTTTTGATTACTGATTTTCCGTGAAACACCAATCTGTTTCTGATTCGGTATTAAAACCAGATAGCGCCCCGGAAGCGTGATGTCACTTGTAACACGGCAACCCTTTGTACCGATGGGCTCCTTGATAATCTGCACCAGGATGTCCTGGCCTTTTTTTAATTGCTTTTCAACGCTAAAACCGCCGTTTCCTTTTTTCTTCTTCTTTGCTGGTTTTGAATTATTTTCATCTTCTTCATCATAGTCAATAAAATAGTCCTGATAGGAGGCGGAGATATCCGAAAAATGCAAAAAAGCATTTTGTTCATGCCCGATATCTATAAAGGCTGCCTGCATACCTGGCAGTACACGGCTTACAGATCCTTTATATATATCACCCACCATTCGTTCATATTCCGGCCTCTCAACAAACAACTCAACCAGTTTTGAATCTTCAAGTATGGCAATCCGCGTTTCTTCATTCGTCGCGTTTATAATAATTTCTTTTGTCATAATAGCACATTTTCCTCTGTTCACTAAGACCTTAGTCTTTAGGATCTGATTCAGGCTTCCCGGGAATAATTTGATCAAATTTAATCAATATTCCAGGTGAAGTTTGGGACATATATCACCGGCACATAACTTTTTTTAGAAAAAAAGAGGGAAATAACAGGATACCAGATTTTTCAGGCAAGCACTTCTATCGGATTTCTCTCCGATTCTCCTTGAAGAATTAGCTGCTCCCTGCGATGGACATGGAACTTTTTTACATCGATATTGCCGTACTGAAACAACTGATCCAGCAGTTCCTTCATACGTACGGTTCTCATTTCAATGTTTCTTGTTTTCACCAGTATGGATTTTTCTGAACGCTTTATGGAAACGATAAACGGTCGGATATCAATGATTTTACGTTTTCCTTTAACCTCGCGTTCAACTTCAATCTGAACAGCGTCAAGCAAATTTTTTAATGATTCTTCAAACTTCACCTGCTCAAATTCCATATCACTAATATCGATCTCATACTCCGCGCTGTTTATTACCGAGGCAAGAGTTTCAACCTTTCCCCTGATAAGCATTGAATCAATAATTTTCAAACCGCCGGGTAAAAACGGATTCAGCGTATCTTTCAAATTTTCGGCATATGTTTCCTCTATTTCCAGATCCATATACTCGGCATTGCTCGTATAACCCAGGGAAAGCGGTGGCCCGAAAGACAACTTTGGATGCGGATTAAAACCCTGACTATACATCAGTGGTATTTCCGCTCTCCTGCAGGCCCGGCCAAAGATGCGAACTAAATCCAGATGTGATAAGTATCTGGCATATTCGGTTTTTTGATACCTGATCCGAATCTTTTTTCCGACGGCTGCTTCGCTCTCTTCCGGAGCTGAGATTTCCTTTTTGGGAATTTCTTGCGGATGAGTCACCATAAGTTCATTTTCCGGAGCTTTTTCATGCAGTTTCAGCTGCGTATAACAATCGGCGAATTCTCTGAAGCCCCCTTTTCTTTGAATTCCGCAGCCGTAGCATGTCCCTTCCTTGCAATCGAACTTATTTTTTTCGTCATAGGCATTCAGTCGCTCTCTGAGCAGATAATTTTTCGTAACTCCTTTGTCGATATGATCCCAGGGGACTGGTTGATCAATATCTAACTCCCGTGAATACTGCCCGAGATTGAGACCGGCCATCTCAAACGCTTTTGTCCAAATATCAAAATTGAAATGATCGGACCATCCGTCAAAAATCGCTCCCATTTCCCATGCGTTTTGGATAGCTTTCGCTACCCGTCTGTCTCCGCGCCCCAACACACATTCCACCAACGAAACTTCCGGATCACGCCATGAAAACTTCACCTGCCTGAACCGGGCAAAACGTTTTCTTAAAATGTTAATCTTTTCAAGGAATTCAGTTCTGGTATCCTGTTTTTCCCATTGAAATGGTGTATGCGGTTTTGGAGAAAACGGCGAAACGGACACATTGAACTGTATCCTGCCGTAAGACTTACTGATTTCCACAACTTTTTCAATTAAATCGGCTAAAGCTTCGATATCCTCCTTTGTTTCGGTTGGCAAGCCAATCATGAAATAAAATTTTAGTACTTTCCAGCCGTTTCGCAGCGCAATATGAACAGAATCAAACAAATGTTCATCTGTAATATTTTTATTGATCGCTCTGCGTAAACGCGCGCTCCCCGCTTCGGGAGCAAATGTAAAACCTGATTTTCGGACACGGGATGCAAATTCCGCGATCTCATCATCGAATTTATCAAGTCTCATGGAAGGGAATGAGACATTGACGTTTAAACCATCGAGAACCTGCTGTTCAGCCTGCATCAAACCTTTCAGATCTGAATAATCTGAAATAGAAAGGGATAGAAAGGATATTTCATCATGTCCGGTACTGGCGATCATTTTTTGCGTCTGGCTGACGATATCCTCTTTGCTTCTTTCCCTGGTGGGGCGGTAGGTCATTCCCGCGTTGCAAAAACGGCATCCTTCGGTACATCCGCGCATAACTTCAACGGATAACCGGTTATGTGTTACCTCAATCAAAGGTACAATTGGCTTGTCCGGATAATATTCCGGTTTTAATTCAGATAAAATTCTTGTCAAAATTCGATCCGGTACCTTCTCCGTAGTCCTTCTGATGGATGAGAAAGTCCCATTGTCATATGATGCTTCATAGAAAGACGGAACATACACGCCTCTGATTTGGGCGAGTTTTTCAAGTATTTCAGACCGTGATTTTTTCTCTTTTCGCGCCTCGCCGACCAGGTTGCAAATTTCAACAAAACCCTCTTCTCCATCCCCGATCAGATAAGCATCGATAAAATCAGCCATCGGCTCCGGATTCGACCCGCTGGGTCCTCCCGCCAGTATTATCGGATCATTTTCATCCCTGTCTTCGGATCGAATAGCTATATTGCTGAGATTCAGCATATTCAATACATTAGTAAATGTTAGTTCATACTGAAAAGTAAATCCGATAATATCAAACTCTTTAAGAGGCGTAAAGGATTCAAGACTGTATAAAGATAATTTGTTTTCATTTAACATCGCATTCATATCAGGCCAGGGAGCGTAAACCCTTTCGGCCCAGATATTTTCGCGGCTGTTCAAAACATGATATAAGATTTCAAAACCGATATACGACATTGCAATCTCATACACTTCAGGGAATGCCAAAGCCACCCGGACATCAACCGAATCAGCGTCCTTTTGGACAATGTTCAGTTCATTGCCCACATATCGGGCAGGCTTGGTGACAAACGGTAATATTTTATTTTTTAATACGGTATCAACCGTAATATTTTTCATTATACTCTGTTCCGTAAACGGGCCTTAATACACCTTAATTAAAAACAGGCTAATTTAGAAAATAATAAATAGTTAAGCAAATTGAACGATTTCACAAGAGGTATGGGGAATGCAGAATCCGGTTTAAACTTGTTTCTATCGGCCGTTATTGATTTTGCCGGGGTAATCTGGCCCGGATTACTCCATAATCGCCCTTACTTTTTGCAAAAGAATAGGAATATTATTATGTGAATCAGGGATAATTACGATAGAGTCGTCTCCCGCTACCGTACCAATAATATGGCTGTCTTTTATTCTGTCAAGGTATATGGCTACCCCCTGCGCCCTGCCCGGCATGGTTTTTATCACTACCGTTGATTCATTAAACAAGATATTGACGATCTCCATTCCGATGAGCTGTCTCAAATTATGAGCAGTATCTTCCTGATGAAATACGTATTTAAACCCTCTCTCGGAGGGTACCCTTACAATACCTATTTCATGCAGATCTCTCGAAAGCGTTGCCTGGGTTGTTTCATGGCCCTGTCTTTTTAATTCATCGCCTAATTCTTCCTGGCTTGATATGTCCCGCGTGGAAATTATTTCTTTAATTTTTGCCTGACGTAAGTTTTTATTTGACATTCGCGTGTACCCGGTTTTATTTATTATCACTAATATATTTATCCGGTTACACCGGACAGATTTTTTTAACTTTTTTGAAAACAATCTTGAAGCAAATAAAAGTAATTAAATTTAGTTATTTCTAATAAATATTACAACTAAAACTTTTATTATCCCTGTTGTGATATACTTATAATTAATATTCATGCATTCCCTAAAACCAGTAATTATAAATATTGACAATCAATCCGCGGATCACAGGCAAAAATTCTTTACTTCTTGCTATTTAATTCCGGCATATCTAAAATCAAACATATGACCTGATTCACATGGCATCCATAACATACACCGGATGAGAAAGGAAACATACCATGAAGTGGCTTTATCTAATCGTTTCAATGCTGATTTTATCCTTCCTGGTCACATGTAAAAGCGAAAAAAAAGTCGAACAGGAAATGATTGAAGAGCAGGCAAATGCCGGGGCGCAATCAGAAGCGTTTTTTACACCACCCGATCTGGCTGATATACAGTTTGATCAGCTATCGGAGCTTCAACAACAAATTATGGCGCATTCTGCGGATGCGGAGCTCAGAGAAGAATTTATACGTCAGGCGTATTTTGCGAACAATAACAGCATTATTACCATCGGTGTAGCCAGACTTACACATCCCGAAACAGGAGCCCCAATTACGCGAAGTCTGGTACAGAGAGCCGCCCGCATGGATGCCAACCGTTGGGCCGCTTATGGCATCAGCTGGATTAAGAACAGCTATCAGCCTGATTTTGGTAAACTACAGGCATTTTTTCAGGGTGAGCAAAAAGAGCTTATGAGTTATACACAGGGAGATTCACTCTATCTCGCAGTGGCTTCGCGTGTGAACTAAACTCTTTTTATAGTGTGATTTCAAACAGGTTATTCACGATAATGACAACCGACGCTCCGTTTGTTCTCCCAGGCGGCTGAAGTGACAATAATTGCGGTACGCACTACGTTGCGAAGACCGATAAGGCTGTCCGTCACACGTGTGACACGATAAAATTCTTCGATTTCGTTTTCAAGATCGCGCAGGTCGCGCAGCGCTCTTTCCAGACGCTTTGTGGTTCTTATCAGACCTACATAATTCCACATGATGTTTTTAATATATGAGAGATCCTGACTTATCAAAGCGGGATCCGGAACTTCAAGACCGGCATCCTGCCAGGCCGGAATATTCAATGGATCAGGCGATGGTGTGTTTTTCAGATTTTGACTGATATGATCGGCCGCGCGTTTACCCCACACGAGACCTTCCAAGAGAGAAGTACTGGCCAGACGGTTCGCTCCGTGGACACCTGTGCATGCGATCTCACCTACCGCATAACAGTTATCAATTGTAGTCAGCCCCCACTCATCCACCCATATACCACCGCATGCGTAATGGGCAGCCGGAACAACCGGTACAAGGTCTTTGGATATATCCACACCATATTCAATACAATTCTTATAAATATTCGGAAATTCTTTTTTTATTTTTGCGGGCGGCAGATAGGATGCCAGGTCAAGATATACATTCGGTACTCCCTGCAGAAGCATTTCCTGGTGAATACTGCGCGCGACAAGATCCCTGGGCGCCAAATCCTTCCATTTTGGTTCATACTTCTGCATGAACGGCTTACCATCAGCATTTACAAGACGCGCTCCCGCGCCGCGGACAGCTTCAGAAATCAGATACAAGGGCGCGTTTCGGTGAAAAAATGTGGTGGGGTGAAACTGTATAAATTCGCTGTTTATAACTCTTGCTCCGCTCCGGTATGCCATGGCAACCCCGTCACCGCGCGCCCCGGCCGGATTGGTGGTTCTAAGGTATATCTGCCCGAGTCCGCCGGTCGCGACAATGGTTTTTTTAGCCATGCAACGTACAACCCGGCCTGAATCCTGCTCAAGCACGTATGCGCCGATACAGGATCGCGGTTCATACACGGCGAGACTGTCTATTGAATGATGGTGAGGCGTCAGCAGATCCACCGCCGTATGCCTGGTGAGCAGTTTTATTTTAGGGTGATCTTTGACGGCATTCGCCAGAGCTATTTCGATGACTTTTCCGGTGGCGTCACTGGCGTGAACGATCCGCGCGACCGAATGTCCACCTTCATTCACCAGAGATAATTCACCTTTATCTGTTTTATCAAACTCAACGCCGTATTTCTCCATCAGAAGCTGCCGCACGAGCTCCGGGCCATCTTTTGCCAGAATCGTGACCGCCCGCGGATTGCAGTGATTACCGCCGGCATTATTAATGTCCCTGATTAATGAATCGGGCGTGTCATTTATGCCGCGGTAAACGATACCGCCCTGCGCGTAGTAAGTATTAGAGTCAGATGGCTCCGATGCCCTCGTGACCAGGACGACTTCGACACCTTTTTCAGCTAATTCAAGGGCAGCGATACTTCCCGCTATGCCGCTTCCGATAACCAGAACTTCCGATTCATAGCAAATACTCATAAATTGATTTTCCTTAACCGATCCGGATCATTCGTTCAACCGCCAGGGCGGCTTTCACACGGATTTCTTCCGGCACTTCTATTTGATACCGGTTGTATTTCAGAGAGTCTAAAGTATCTTCCAATGTAATTTCATTCATATGAGGACAGCGGACACTGCACAAACGAAGCATGTCTTTGTCCGGATTTGCCGCCGCGATATTATCCCCCATGGAACATTCGGTCAGCAGAAGATAATGCGGGGCGGATGATTCCCTAACAAAACGAATCATAGCTGATGTGCTTCCGGAGAAATCGGCCGCTCCGGTGACTTCCGGACTGCACTCAGGGTGAGCTAGAATAACCACATCCGAAAATTGTTTCCTGACAGTGTCTATATCTTCCGTCGTGAATTTCTCGTGCACTTCACAACGCCCTTTCCAGCCGATCATCTGGTAATCCAGCCCGGATTCACCACCGATTTTATCTCCAGGCAGAACGGACGGGAAAATGATATGCTTTCCGGTGTCCCTGGCAACATTTTTTGCAAGATATTCGTCCGGAAGAAAAATAACCGTATCTGTTCCGAGAGACTCCACTACGGCCGCCGCGTTCCCTGAAGTACAGCAAATATCGCTTTCCGCCTTAACATCCGCGTAACTGTTCACATAGGTCACAACCGGAACACCGGGGAATTTCTGCTTCAGTTTTCTGACATCTTCCGCGGTGATGCTCTCCGCCAGAGAACAACCCGCTTTTTTCGCCGGCAGCAAAACCGTTTTTTCGGGACTCAGAATTTTCGCCGTTTCGGCCATGAAACGGACGCCACAGAATACAATTGTATCTTCCTTCACTTCTGCCGCTTTTCGGCTGAGCTCAAGTGAATCGCCCTTGATATCCGGGACGAAATAAAACAGAGCAGGCTCCATATAATTATGTCCCAGGATTACGGCGTTTTTCTCTTTTTTCAGACGGTTTATCTCATAAACCAATTGCGCTTTGTATTTTAACTCACCATCCGGAAGGACCTTTGACAGCCGCTCTTTCATTTCATTATATATCTGATCAACAGACATTGATTTTCCTCCAAAAATTGACTAATCCAATAAAAGACTAATATCCAGCGCTTTGACCGAGTGGGTCAGCATTCCGACAGAAATGTAATCCACACCTGTGGCCGCAATCCCGGCAACCGTATCCGGGTTGACATTGCCGGACGCTTCAAGCGGAATTCTGCCATCGGTTAGTTTTACCGCTTGCTTCATCACTTCCAATGACATATTATCAAGCATAATCCGGTCAATTTTCAGACCAAGCGCTTCTCTTAGTTCTTTAAGATTTTTAACTTCCACTTCTATGGATCGTTTTCGTTCATCCTTTTCTTTCACCTGGGCGACCGCTTTTGTAATACTCCCGACAGCCGCGATATGATTATCTTTGATCATGACCATATCATACAAACCGATACGGTGATTCTGTCCGCCTCCCAGTCGTACCGCCCATTTATCAGTCAACCGCAGACCAGGGGCGGTCTTTCTCGTATCAAGAATAACCGCGGAGGTGCCCTCAACAGCTTTTACAAATTTATTCGTCAAGGTCGCTATACCCGACATTCGCTGCAGAAAATTAAGCGCCACCCTCTCCGCCTCAAGTATCGAACGCGCCGGCCCGTTGATACGGGCAATCAAATCGCCCTTCGCCACAACCGCTCCGTCCTGAATAACAGGAACAAAATTGATCATTTTATCTACGGCGGCAAAAACCGTTCCCGCGACTTCAAGACCGGCAACAACACCCGCTTCTTTTGCAATCATTCGTCCGGCGGCGCGGGTATTCTCCGGAACAGTGCAGGCTGATGTTACATCACCGTCACCGATGTCTTCGGCAAGCGCCCGTTTAACGATATCCAGGATTGTGTCTTTCACTTCTGACGATTTAACCATTTTAACGCGTCATTTTTGATATTTATACCGTGTAAATCAATTTTGTTCGCAACTTTATCCGTATTGAGACTCAAATTTAACAAATCATTGATAAAATCAAAAATTAAAGCGTAGTTTTTTGATTAATTCAGGACTGAACAGACAACAATCTTTAATTTTTGTAAATATTTATACCCCTCCCTGCGTTACTCATACAAATAATAAATCGATTGGAGAAATGTTGACAAAACAAGAGTGTTTTAATGCCGGTCTCGCGCATTTTGCAAAACAGGAATTTGACGCCGCTATTAATTTTTTCCGGCGGGCGATTAATATAGACGAGAAATATGAATCCGCCTACAGCGCGCTCGCGGAATGTTATAACCGCTCCGGAAAAGTAGATGAAGCGATACCTGTGGTACAAAAATGGATCGAAATTAATAAGCATGATCCCCTCGCGCATACGGCTCTTTCCCGACTTTATGTTCAGAAAAATATGATTGAAGAGGCGGAAAAAGAAATGGCGATTTCAAATTTTCTGGCGCAGCGGGGATCCTGAAAATTTTTATCATTTTGAACTTCTGTTGATTGATATTCCGCTTCATGCTACATTATGAGCGGTAGATTTAACGACGTCCGGATTATGAAATCAAATGCGATCAATCTTGTATTTATTGATTCCGGCCTGGGAGGACTCTCCGTTATGGCCAATTTTTTCAATTTGCTCAAGAAATCTTCCCGTTATCTGCCTGATATAAACCTGCTTTTTGTAAACGCGCTCTATGCTGACGATACCGGATATAATAAAATGACCGGTATGAAGCAGAAAGCAGGGGCATTTGACCGTGTTCTTCAAGCTGTGGAGAAGCGATTCTCTCCCGCCCTCACCGCCATCGCCTGCAACACTTTGTCGGCGATTTATCCTCATACGGCTTATTCTCAAACAAATCCTCCTCATGTTTACAGGATCAGCGCGACGGGTAGGCGGATCGTGGATAAATATCTTGAGGAATATCCCGGTATCCCGGTCTACGTGCCAGCCGCTCCCACAACGATAGATTCTGGAATTTATAATCACCCTTCGGAGAAAATATACCCGATTTCGGCGGGAACGCTCGCCTCCGAAATCGAAAATGACGCCGAGGGTCAACGAATTGATTCGATCATTCATCAACTATACACGAAGATACATTCCCAGACGCGGCCCGAATCGGCTATCAGTATATTTTTGGGCTGCACACACTATGGATATATTACCCGTCATTTTTTAAGATTGTCAGGAGAATATGGTTTTTTCATCAAAGATATTATCAATCCAAACAGGTCCTTTAGTGAGGAAATTTATCATAAATTGTTATTAAAATTCGATATTTCAACCAGTACCGCTTCCGGTAAAATAACCTGTTTCGTATTATCCAGAACGGAGATTCCGGATGGCGTTAGGGAACGGATCTCACGATACATCCTTCCTGAAAGCCCGACTGTCGCCAATGCGCTTATGGATTATCAATATATGGAAGACCTGTTCTGAGCGTCTTATAAAATTTGTAAAATGCCCTCTGATTGCTTAATTTTGCCAACTTTAAATCAATATTTATGATATTTTCCGGAGTTACCAATGTATAGATTAATAACCGTAATTGTATTACTGTATGCGATGATCGCCTGCAGCCCCCAGCCTGTCCGAAAAGAATTACCCGGGGATAAAAGCTCAGCCGCGGGTTCTTTAAGAACCGGATATGTTCTAAAAGAAAAAGTAAATCTGCGCGCGCAGGGCAATACACGATCTGAAGTGGTGAACACACTAAATGACGGTGATGAAGTAAGGATTCACCGAAATGTCCACGGATGGTATGAAATATCCACAGAAAATCATATTCACGGCTGGATTCGAAGTGATCTTATCGGACCGCGCTCACTGAGTCACACCCGCATGGCGGCAGCCTTTGCGGACAGTACTCTTCCTGCGTTTCAGAGTGAATTATACTTTGACAAAACGGAATTGTACCGCACCATTTATCTGATCCTGCCCGAAAAATATTACATATCAGAAAGCAGCGCGAAAGCCCAGGCCCGAAATATTGGAGAAGCATATCAGGAAGTGGTGTATCAGGGTGACATAGAAATAAGGGTGATGAAACCTGCCACACAGGAACTATTCACAAAAGCGCATCTTCCGGCGATCGGCGATAATGAAATCCCCGTTCCCGTTCTGGATTACGGCTGGCTGGTTTCTCTAAAAACACCAAAACCATACCAGGTTTTGTTAAATATCGCCGTTCCGGAAAATACAAAAGACCCGGACTTACTCAAAATGGCCCGAAAAATCTCCGGAATTTACAGTTATCCATATACAAAAGCAGAGATTTATGTGGTGAATGATAATGCGAATGGTTTAGGTCATCTTAATATGACGAGTGAAAAATTTGCCGCATCGACTGACTGCCGGCTCTATTACCTCGAAGACAAGGACGGGGAACTGTATAAATTTGACTATTGCGGGGAAGAGGGAAGTAAGAAGTAAGAAGTAAGAAGTAAGAAAAAAGATAAAAGAAAAAAGAGAAAAGAGTTAAGAGTAGGGGCGGCCGAATCCGGGCAGGCGATGTCATAGGCATTCGCGATGAAACCGGTTAATCTACCCGTATGTCATGCCGCAGGCATCTTTGGCTACCCTGGAAGGATGTAAAAAAAAGATTCTTTGGGGCGAATTTTCTGTTCAGCAGGATACTGACCCTCCCCTCGATCCCCTCCCTCATGCATAAGGGATGGGAAGGGCATGATTTATCAGGCCCGGGGTGGGTTAGAAGAAGTAGGAAGTAAGAAGTGAGAAGTAGGAAGTGAGAAGTAAGAAAAAAGATAAAAGATAAAAGAAAAAAGAGAAAAGAGTTAAGAGTAGGGGCGGCCGAATCCGGGCAGGCGATGTCATAGTTAACCGCGGTGAATCCGGTTAATCTACCCGTATGTCATGCCGCAGGCATCTTTGGCTACCCTGGAAGGATGAAAAATAAAGATTCTTTGGGGTGAATTTTCTGTTCGAGTGCAATAAATTTAAAAATAGATAAATGAAACACGAGTTAAAATTCGCAAGGGCTTTTTGCTACTTTTTGGCCATTCAAAAAGTAGGGAGAAGAAGAAAAGTGGAAAGTAGGAAGTAGGAAGTAAGAATTAAAGAGCGTTAAGAGAAAAGAGTTAAGAGTTAAGAGTTAAGAGAAAAGAGAGAAGAGCTTGTATTCTGTATTGAATCAGTTGGAAGATGATTTATGGCCGGAACTTCTGCCCGTTTCCCGGATGTTCTTTTCTTAGATCTTTTTTCTCTTATCTTCGCTCTTAAACTCTTTCTGATTTCTTACGAATCAGCAGATAAATAAAGAACGGCCCGCCCAGTATGGAAGTGATTATTCCCACAGGCAGTTCAGCCGGAGCGATAATCGTCCGCGCCAGCGTATCGCACCATACCAGAAAACTGCCGCCAAGAAGTATCGTTCCCGGAAACAATGTACGGTGATCCGGCCCGGTCAAAAGCCTCAGGACATGAGGAATGATTAATCCCACAAACCCGATCGGTCCGGCGATCGATACAATAATCCCCACAAGGATCGACGCAAGAAAAAAACTCCATTTTTGTAGTCGATCGACCTGAACGCCTTTGCTGAGAGCCAGCTCATTCCCCGCCAGGATCAGATTAAAAGCGCGACGGTTTACATATGCATATCCAAACACAATCGTCAGAACAATTAAAATTGCCAGAGGATAATTCCAGTCCGTCACATCCAAAGCCCCCATCAGCCAGTGCACCATCCGGTAGGTTTCCGTAAAATCGGCAATATAGTGTATAAAAAGCGTAAATGCCGAGAAAAACAAACTTATGGTAACCCCGGCGAGAATAAGGGTGTAAGTAGATAATTCCCTGTCTCCGCTGGCAATCAGGTAAATAATCAAAATACTGAGAAGACTGCCGGCAATTGAAAAAAGACCAACGGATGAAAATATAAAGATATTGAAAATGATTCCGCTTTTAATGGCGACAACCGCGCCGAATGCTCCGCCGCTCGATACACCAAGTGTGTATGGTGTCGCCAGATCATTACGAAGAAGAGCCTGAAAAACAGCGCCCACAATGGACAACCCCGCGCCCACCAGAAAAGCAAACGCGATTCTCGGCATCCGTATCGACATTAGGATACGCGCGCTCACAGAGGACGGATCCTTAAAGGCTTCCAAAAAATTAACCGGACTGCTTCCGATCAACGGCGAAAGCAATAACGTCAGAATCGCGAATATAAAGATTATAAGCAGAAACGTTTTAGAGCCTGATCTCATTGTTTTTTCCAAAGTCAAAGCGGTAAATAATCATCTAATATAAACATTTCCTGAAAAAATTAAACTTAAAATAAAACGGAAAGACATCAACTGCCAAAAAATAAGTTTGATTTTGTATTTACAATTTTTATATTATGGGCATATGCTCATAATTAAGGAAAAATATGGCTCGACCACATAAATGCAGAAAAATTCATTCGATGCATGAACTGCTGCCCATGGCGCCTGTCGGTTCTGATGCTGCCGTTATGGAAAAAGTAGAGCTGAACACGGACGAAATCGAAGCATTCCGGCTTGCTTATCACGAAGGGCTATATCATCAGGATGCCGCGGAGATCATGGGTGTTTCAAGACAAACATTCGGCCGGATACTAAACAAATCCCTTCGAAAAATAGCCGACGCGCTTCTAAATCAAAAATCAATCTATTTCAATAATTCGGATAGCGCTTCCGATGTAATATATAGCAAATGCCCTTTCTGCCGAGTTGAATTCAGGGGCTCTAAATCCCCCTGCTGCCCAAACTGCGGGCGGGGAGCTGGGTTAGGAAATAATCATCAAAAACATTATCCAAGAAGAAGTGAATATCTATCAAAAGGAGATAATATGGGACAGACTAAGATTGCTTTCAGCACCAACAATGGCAAAACGATCACCGGCCACATGGGGAGAACCAAACATTTTTTGATTGTAACCATAAACGGAAATAAAATAACTGATCGTACTATGGTTGAAAATTTGATGAAGCATGATGATCACCCTCATCACGAACACGATCATGAACAAGGACATGGTCAGGGTCATCATCATGATCACGGGCACAGCCATCATTCACACACAGATCTGATTAAAACATTAGAGGGGTGCTCGGCGGTATTCACTCGAACTGCCGGCCCGAGACTTATTGAAGAATTAAAAGCGAATAATATCAAATGCTATTTTGTGGACAATCCGGATGTGGATACCACACTCGAAAAGTTAATAAATAACCAACTTGAAGTGGAAGAATTTTAATCCGGTAATACAAGCGATCAATCCGGTCATTTTTCCGCCCGGATTGATCCTTATTTTTATTGTTCTCGCTTAATACTCGCACCCAGCTTGTTCAAACGGGCGGCAATATCTTCGTACCCCCTGTCAACCAACTCAACCCGGTCTATCCGGCTCATACCTCTGGCTGTCAACGCGGCGATCACCAGAGCGATACCGGCGCGGATATCCGGACTGCTAAGCTCCTGGCCGCGCAACATGGTCGGACCGGAAACCAGCACACGATGCGGATCACACTGCACAATCTGCGCCCCCATGATGATCAGTTTATCCACAAAAAACATTCGCCCTTCAAACATCCAGTCATGACAAAGTGTTGTCCCTTTTGCCTGGGTCGCCAAAACGATCATCGGGCTCATCAAATCGGTCGGGAATCCCGGCCATAAACCCACCTGAATCTTTTTAGCCTGGGAGACGGGATCGGATGGCCGCACTTTTAGCGTCTGATGATCAAGAAACTCCAAATCAATATTCATCTGCTTCATATAATGATAGGTCATCCGCAGATGTTCACGATAGGCGTCGTGAATAATCATTTCCCCTTTTGTCGCCGCGGCGGCGATCGCCAAAGTGCCCGCTTCGATATGATCCGGCATAATCCGGTGTCTGAATCCGCTCAGTTTCTCTTTACCGGAAATGCTAAGCCGGTTAGTTCCCCTGCCGCTGATTCCCGCGCCCATCTTTTTCAGCACATCCGCCAAATCGGATACATGCGGTTCACTGGCCGCGTTTTCTATGGTGGTTTCCCCCGTGACAGAAGCGGCGAGCAGCATGGCGTTTTCTGTTGCCGTGACCGAGGCCTCTTTCAGGAATATATACGGCGCCCGTGGAGATGATAAATTCGCTTTATAGTTTTTTTCATCGAATTCCAGAGTAGCCCCGAATGATTCAATGACATCAAAATGGCTGTCCACATTTCTCCGGCCAATAATACAACCGCCCGGAGGCACCATTTCCACCTCACCGGTCTTTGCCAGAATCACACTCAGATAAAGAATGGAAGCGCGCAATTTATTGGCAAGCGCGTCGTTAACCCTGGTTTTGGCAATCGCGCCACTGATTTTATAAACATTCGGCGCCGTTCTCTCTACGCTTTTTCCCAAATCCGCCAGAATTTCAAGCATTACATCCACATCACGGATAGCCGGTAAGTTTTCTATAATGCAATCTTCATCCGTTAGCGCGGCAGCCGCGATGATGGGCAACGCCGCGTTCTTGTTACCCGCCACTTTTATTTCACCGTTCAGAGGGTTACCGCCCTCGATAATAAATTTAGACATGTTATACCTTTAAAATTTTCCGATTAATTCAACTTCTGTTTTTAATTCTATGCCCAATTTTTCCCGGGCTTTCTCCCTGACGAGGCCGATCAGCGCCGCGATATCCGAAGCGCGGGCATCTCCGAGATTTTCTATAAAGGCGGCATGACTTTCGGAAATCACCGCGTCACCCTTTCGCTCGCCTTTCAGATGTAACACCTGATCAATCACATACCCCATTGAGGAAGTCGGTAAATCAAGGTCAATCCGATCCTCTTCGCTCAGATTACGAAAGATACATCCCGCCGAACGCCAGGGCTGATTAGACTTCTCCTTAGACCAGTTTTTCGCCAGTTCCCGTGCCTTTTCCACTTCACCGGCTTTCAGCCGGAGATCCGCCCATAAGACCACTTCCCTTGTCTCATGCAAAATACTCCGGTCATAGTCAAACTGAAAATAGTCGTGATCAACGATTTTTGTTTCTTTGCCGTCGGTCACAGCCGCTTTTTCCACCAGATCACCAAAATAATGATTTCCGCCGTGCATGTTCATATATATCGCCCCGCCAACCGTTCCGGGTATTCCGGCAAACCATTGCAGACCGGTGATGCCTTCTTCAAACAGCGTTTTCATAAAAAGATACAGTTTAAGGCCGGAATCTGCGCGAACGATTCTGTCCGGCGCGTTGTCTTCATTATAGCTCAGAGCGCTGTTCGAATTCATAGACGGATCGAGAGGGTCAAATCTGCTCGGAACATGTTTTTTTCTATCCGCCGAGGTGTTTTCATCAAGGATCTTCCAGGATGACGTATTATTATAGATAACGAGACCATCAAATCCGTCATCCGAAACGATGATATTGCTGCCTTTTCCGATAACAAGATACTTTACCCCAAGAGCATGAGCGCGCATAATGGATGTTTCCAGCATCCTGCTGTCTGCCGCTTCCACAAATAACAGGGCGTTGCCCCCGACTTTCATGGTTGTGTACGGCGCGATCGGTTCATTTCTGCGAACCTCTATATTTTGCGCCATTAACTCTTTTTCGAGTAGATTCAGATCCTGTGTCATTGGCTCATTATCCTAAATTTGTTATAAATGACCAGCGTGTCAATTTATAAAATCCACCACAAAAAACAAGTATTTCATGATCACTCGTATAGCCGGTTAACGGATTTAATGATAGAAAATTTAACTTCAATTCATTAAAAATAATGATATAGTTTAAATAGCAAAAACTTCGTTCATCGATATTTCATGTTTATCGCCGGTTAAAAGAGAAAAGGTTTTATTCTAAATTCCGGACATCGAAATTAATAATGGTCTGCATCAAAATAGAACCATTAAAAAAAAAGGAATAAATTATATTATGAGATTTGTTTAATGTTAAACAGAAAAGGTTAGGTACATCAATTTAGAACCTGACCTATAATCTATACCGTCTTATGATCAACATCGATCCCTCCTCAGCAAACTATCTTTCTTGGCAGCGATAGAAGAAAGTAGTAAAAAATGATTGGGCAAAATTTACTCCATTACAAAATCATCGAAAAGCTCGGCGAAGGCGAAATGGGTGTGGTATATCTTGCAGAAGACACAAAACTCTCCCGAAAGGTTGCACTTAAATTCTTGACTACTAATTTCATTGAAGACACTGAACTCACCAATCGATTTAAGCGCGAAGCGATGGCGGCGGCATGTCTGAATCACCCAAACATCATAACCGTTTTTGATGTTGGTGAAATAGACAAAAAAAACTTTATTGCCATGGAATACGTTGCAGGAACGTCACTAAGGCAACTATTAGATCGACAAAAACTTTCTCTAGAAAAAACAATTGATATTTGTTGTCAAATTTGCTCGGGGCTTAAAAAAGCACATTCAGCTGGAATTACCCACAGGGATATAAAGCCATCGAATATTTTACTCGACTCAGATGGACTCGCAAAAATTGCTGATTTTGGATTAGCAAAGATTGAAGGGGCGACGAAACTGACAAAAAAATCTTCAACTTTTGGAAGCATCCAATACATGTCCCCTGAACAATTTCAAAGCGCCGATATAGATGCGCGGTCAGATATTTATTCTACAGGAGTCGTGTTATATGAAATGATTACAGGCCGGACACCATTCGATGGTGCATATACTGCAGCAGTTACGTTCTCGATCTTACATGAAAATCCAGAACCTCTCGCACGTTATAGAGAGGGAATTTCAGATGAATTACAGCGAATTGTATCTAAGGCCCTGGCTAAAGACCTAAATATCAGGTATCAGCACATTGATGATTTTCTAGCGGATTTAGAAGCATTACGGAAGCATCTTAGAGAAGACAGGAAAGAGATTCCCCGTCCTTCAGGACAATTTGTTCTGAATAAAAGAAAAGTTCTTAATACAGCTATAGTGATTTTTTGTATAATTGTTGGTGTATTAATGATTTCTCTCTGGCAGAGTTCAAATGATGATTCTTCTAAACAGCTTTTTTCGAATAAAATTAGAATAGCCGTGCTGCCTTTGACTGATATCAGCCAAGATAGAGATGATAATTATTTTGTTGAGGGAATGACCGAAGAAGTCATTAACAATTTATCAAAGATTAGAGCCATCAGAGTAATTGCCCAAACTTCCGTTATGCAATATAAGAATTCAAAAAAAAGTATTGCGGAAATTGGATCTGAATTAAAAGTAACTCATATCATCGAAGGGAGTGTTCGGAAAGCAGATAATCGGCTGAGAATTACCTTCCAACTTATCGACGTTAATACCCAGGAATACCAATGGTCTAAAAATTATGACCGAAATCTTGGGGATATTTTTGCTGTACAAAGCGATGTTGCTTTTCAGGTTGCCAATTCGTTAAGTACAGAACTTTTGGATGATGAAAAACGACAATTAACAAACCAGCCCACAAATAATTTTGAAGCCTATACATTGTATCTAAAAGGGCGTGCTGAGCTAAGGCACTTTACAGAAGGTGGTAATCGAAAAGCGCTTCAATACTTCAGTCATGCTATCGAAATTGATCCCGACTTCGCTGAAGCATACGCTGGATTATCGAATTCATATCACCAGCTCTCTAATATATATCTTCCTCCTGAAGAAGCGATGCCCAAAGCAATGGAAGCCGCAATTAAGGCCATTGAATTGAACAATTCACTTGCGGAAGCTCATTCCGCCATTGCATCGGTTAGAGCATTTTATGATTGGGACTGGTTAACCGCCGGAAAAGAATTCAAACGAGCCATTGAGCTCAATCCAAGTTCAGCAACATCCCATCATCACTATGGTATTTATCTACTTGTTCTGAGTCGCTTTAAAGAGGCTATCTATGAATTAAATCAAGCCAAGCTGCTCGATCCACGCTCAATTAGCATTCAGATGACAGCGATATTACCCTATTACTACGGACGCCAATATAGACAAACGATAGAGGAGACCCGAAAAATTATTGAAATTCATCCACACTTCATCCCTGCAAATCAACTGCAGGCTTCATCATACCAGTATCTTGGAGAGACATCTAAAGCAATAGAAATTTTTAAAATCTCTGTAAAATATAGCGACCGTAAAAATGATATTGCGTATTTAGGACAAGCCTATGCCGCGGCGGGATTGACTAAGGAAGCCCGAATGATTCTAGAAAAGTTGTTAACCCAACAAGCGCGAGGAGATTACGTTCGCCCTGACCTGATCGCAATGGTATATATTAGTCTTGGCGATCTGGACCAGGCTTTCGCATGGCTTGAAAAAGCCTACCAACAAAGGACTGAAGAATTAATTTTAATCAATATCGATCCTTTATACGATTCTGTTCGGACCGATAAAAGATTTATTGCCTTGCTCAAAAAAATGGGATTTATTAATCACTCTAAAGATCAAATCATCGGAAATAATCGATAAATTCACTCTATCTTAAAGCTGTTATGGTGCAATCCTGATTAAAAACTTTATCTTTCAAGAAGATATATTTAATTGATTTTTATCATACTTCAGCCTTGATAAAAATAAGTTTATATTTCCAATCGCTTCCCTTTTAGGTACGTCTTCATAATTTTTCAGAAGAATTTAATTTGTATTCCCGCTGATGATTTATTAGAATGGGGTTACTGAAATTGTAAAAGGTTTACAGAAATTGAATATAAATTTTGTGGCCCGGTGAAAATCCATTAAGGGGATGTACCCGTTTAGCTTTCAGGCATCAAGCGAAATATGAATATAAAAATCGAATGGAAAACAATAAAATCTCATTTTAATAAAAGTTTTAGTTCAAACTTTCATGTTTCCATCGCGTCGGTCGATTCTGAGAACAATCCGACGGTAACGCCAATCGGTTCCTTGTTTTTAAATAATAATCAAACAGGATTTTATTTTGAGAAATATCCTTCAAAACTGCCTGATCACGCAAAAACAAATAAAAACATTTGTGTCCTGGCGGTGAACAGCAACAGTTGGTTTTGGATAAAATCTTTATTTAATGGAAACTTCAATTGTCATCCGGCGATTAAACTATACGGGAAGCTTGGAGAAAAAAGAGAAGCGACAGAGATCGAATTAAACCGGCTAATGAGAAGAATGAAGCCAACCAAAGGGATGAGGGGCCATAAGTATTTATGGGGCGACATGAAATTTGTACGAGATATTACCTTTACAAAAGCTGAAAAAATAAATTTAGGAGCAATGACAAAGGATTTATAAACGCGGATATCCAACAAGATTTAATAAAGAACAGCTTGTGCGATGCCGCATGGATTCAGATTAAATTAGAGGTTTTAATATATGAAGACAAAAACACATTCATTTCATATACCCGTTATGGGAATCGGATTCACCATCGATACACCGTTAAAGGTCTCCCCATACGGAATGGATTCTGTCATTTCTCTGGTCGATGACATTCTTCTTGAAAAGTTAAGAAAAATGTACTGCGGCAAGCATCAACTCCCTTATGATGAGATCACCAACAAAACAGATGACTTCAGGGCAAAAAGAATTACCTCCTATCTTAATCTGATAAATTCATTGGTTGAAGAAAAATTCGAAGAACTAAAGAATGCCGCGGCCGACAAAAGCCATGAGATAAAAGAATACTTCAACATGCTGCCGGACAGTTCCGAAATAAAACAGGAATTCAGGAGTTTAACCGCAAAATATTTGAATTTGAATGAATTTAGAAATTGGATAAATGAACACTTGTCAAAAGGCAGTATCGATGTAAATATTATGACCAAACTCGATAAGGAAAATTACATCAAAGATAAAAAACTTCCCGCGGAATACAATGACGCCCATGCCGCGCTTAGGGGGTATGCCAATAGTGATTTAAATTCTTCCGTAATCTTTTCCGCCGGAATGAATCCGGGGCTTTACGGCTATTTGGAACAGTTTGAAGATTTCTATCCTGATCAAAACGGGGCAATCAAAAAGAGAATTGTTTTAAAAGTAAGCGACTACAGATCCGCTTTTATTCAGGGTAAATTTCTGGCCAAAAAAGGCCTGTGGGTATCAGAATTCAGAATTGAATCGGGACTGAACTGCGGCGGGCACGCGTTTGCCACCGACGGATATCTTTTGGGTCCCATCTTAGCGGAATTCCGGGACAAAAAACAAGAACTGAAAAAAACCATTCATGACATCATGGCGCGGGCGCTCTCCGGTAAAAATCGCCAGGTTCCCGAAAAAGAATTACCAATGAAAATAACCGCCCAGGGTGGTGTCGGAACTGCCGAAGAACATCATTTTCTGCTTGATCATTATCAGGTCGATTCAGTGGGCTGGGGCACTCCGTTTCTTCTGGTGCCGGAAGCGACAACCGTTGACGATTCCACTTTGGACAAATTAAGCGACGCCAAAGAAAATGATCTCTACTTAAGTAATATTTCCCCCTTAGGCGTTCCGTTTAATAGCCTTAAAGGCAACACTAAGGATCTTGAAAAATTTTCTCTGATCGCTAAAGGAAAACCCGGCAGTTCTTGTCCCAATAAACATGCCGCGATCAATAAAGAGTTCACCGAACAATCCATTTGTACGGCATCGCGTCAGTATCAATTTTTAAAATTAAAGGAACTGGATGACGAAGGAGTATCTCCGGAGGAATACCAAAAAAGATTCAAAGACATCACGGATAAATCATGCATTTGCGTGGGACTGGGCACATCTGCCCTGCTTGTACATAATTTAGACACCAAAATCGAAGGCCCGGGAGTTTCGGTGTGTCCCGGCCCGAACATGGCGTACTTCTCAAAAATTATGAGCCTGAAGGAAATCACAGATCATATCTACGGAAGAACAAATGTGATCACGCGGACAGATCGTCCGAATATGTTTATAAAAGAACTAAAAATCTATATTGATTATCTTAAAAACAAAATTGACGAAACCAGGGTTTCCATGTCTGAAAAACAGGAAAAGTATCTGTTAACATTCGCGAATAATCTTCAGGAGGGCGCTGACTATTATCACACCCTTTTTAGTGACGTAAAAGATGTTTTTGAAGAGACAAAAACACATATTTTGAATGAATTGGACGCGAATATGAAAACCATCCAGCTTCTCATCCTGGAAATAAAAAATCTGTCAATGGCGCCGGTGGAGACGTATTAAAAAGTTTGAGCAAGCTGGGTCGTACGGATAGATCAGGACATTGATTGCTCATTCTGAAGTTGATCAGCGCGAAATGATCTTTAAATATATATGATTCTGTATGATAGATTCGGCGAGAAGAATATGATAGAATTATTACTGATTCTGTTTTCCCTGATTGCCGTGATATCCATTTTTATCATTATTTCCCGGAGATTAAGAAGAGGGGGAGGCAGTCTCACCACCACCATGTTGGGCGCCACCGATTCATTCTATGACAATGACAGGAAAAAAGCCGTTATTCAGATAGTCGAGACAAAGGCCGGGAAGAAACAGGAAGAACAGTCGTCAAAAGAGCCTTCATCAAAATAGATAACCCGTTCACTCCCACGCCGGTCCTTCGGTTTGCGATCTTTGTGATTTAAAAGTAACAATCACAGGATTATCATCCTTTGTCGCGCTTACAGTCACGTCATACAAAAACCGGAAAGAACCATACCTTTTGGGCAGACCGAAATTTAATTTTTAATTAGAATATAAAACTCAATATTCGCGAGAATGATAAATGTTTCGTTTTGTAACTTTACCGATTGAAACGGGATCAACTTTTTATCTTGATATGTTGTGCCGTTCGATGAATTTAAATCGGTGATACTCCATCCGCTATCTGAACTAAAATTCACTCTGGCATGGCTGCCTGATATCTGTTTATAATTCCCTAAGATACCGGAAAATTTATCACTTCTCCTTCCTATGATATCATTGTTTACTAATTTGAGCTCAATTCCGATCTTTTTGTTGGTCAAAATGAGTCCGGGAATATCGTTGCTTAAATTCGGTGACGGTACTTTCTCTAGTCTTTCTGTTCTAAAGAAGTTTTCTGTCGCGAACTTCTTGTTACCGCTTACCGAAACATATTTTACATGATCATCTTCACAAACGATTTGCCTGCCTGTTTTTCCGCATACCGGACAGACAAACAACTCTCCGCCGCATTGATCGCAGTATGCGGCATCATCGTCAATATCCTTTAAACAATATGGACAAATCAAAACCGAATATCCTCCGCTTCAATCCTATATAGTGTATCTTTTTCCAAATCGGGTGAGTTTAATAAGCGCGCGACCCTAAAACTTTGATTTTCTAAGGTTGCTTCAAAAATATTTCTGACCGTTCGCCCGTTTCCAAAATTTTCCCCCCGTGATTCATATAATTGAACAAATAAATTCTTTGCTTTTTCAACCGCTTCATCCGTCAGGCGCAATTCTTTTTTATCCATCATTAGTTTAAAAATCTTAAAAAGTTCATCCGGATTATAATCAGGGAATTGTATTTTCTTTTTAAATCGCGAATTCAGTCCTGGATTCGAGTTTATCAGTTGATCCATTTCATCGGGATAACCTGCCGCGATAACCACAAACCGATCAGCATCATCTTCCATTCTTTTTAGTAAAGTCTGGATCGCCTGTTGACCAAAATCGTTTTTTGATTCATTGACGATTAAGGAATATGCTTCATCAATAAAAAGCACGCCACCCATCGCTGAATCAATCACTTCATTGGTTTTGGCGGATGTTTGACCGACATACTGCGCCACAAGTCCTGACCTGTCAACCTCAACGAGATGCCCTTTTGACAGAAGTCCGAGCGACTTGAATATTTTGCCGAGCAACCTCGCTACCGTTGTTTTTCCGGTACCGGGATTTCCCATAAATACAAAGTGGCTGCTTAAGCCGCGGTATTCACCGCCCAGCTCCTTTCGCTTCTTCTCTACCCGGATATAAGCGACTAATTTTTCAAACTCACTCTTAATGTTTTGCAGCCCGACCAGGGAATTCAACTCTTTAAATATATCATCAAGATTATCATTCTTATCTATCTGTATCGGAAAGTCAATCGGCTGTATTTGGGTGATTGCTTCGTATGTCTGCTCCTGATGGCTAAGACAGGAAACTCTTCCAGATAAGTTTATGATTGTTTCTTCCAACAATTTTCGTACTTCTCTGCCGTTACCGAAAATTTTTTCTCTTTTTTCATAAAGTGCGTTGATGACTTCCGGGAGCTTCGCGTTTGCCTCCGGTGACATCGTGTAATTAGTATTGTTTAACAGGAATTTAAATATCTCAACAAGCTCATCGGGTTTGTAATCTTCAAGATGAATGAATCTGTCAAATCTGCTTCTCAGTCCGGGATTGGCGTTGATAAAATGCTGCATCTCATTTCTGTATCCGGCGGCGACAACAACAAATTTGTCCCTATCATCTTCCATTCGTTTAAGCAGGGTATCAATTGCTTCCTGTCCAAACTGATTCGAGTTTCCCGCTTTAGGAGCCAACGCATAGGCTTCATCGATAAAAAGTATTCCACCCATGGCCTCATCGCATTTTTTTTGGACGATCTGAGGAGTCGATCCGATAAACTGGCCAACCAGCTTACTTTTATCCACCTCAACCACATGGCCGCGGTCAAGATAATTGATCGCCGAGAGAACTTCTCCCAGTTTCCGAACAATCATCGTTTTACCGGTGCCGGGATTACCGGTGAGCACCATGTGAAATCCAAAATGCAGGTTTTCTTTATTACCTTTGGCCTCTAATTTCCGTTGATTTTTTATTTGTTGAGCAATGTCACGAATCGCGGCTTTAACTTTTTCCAATCCAATATATGAGTCGAGTTCAGAAAATATTTCGTTTAATGTTTTCTGTTTTGGCACATTTTCTGTTATATCCGCGTCAACAATGATCTTATCATCTTTGGCTCCGAATGAAATTCGATGATAGTAGGCTAAAGTAATATCTTCGGCAACGTTTAAGGCATAGTGAGCGTTTCCAAACGTGGCGTCTTTTGTCTTAACTTTATATTTAAATAACCATGAAAGTTTATTCGCCGATTTCTCGTTTAACCGCAATCCCACTTTTTCAATGCGCTGTTTACAAATATTATACAGTTCGGCGGAAGTAAAATCATATAGTTTAAAAATGTGTTCAAACCGGTTTTTTGCCGACGCGTTATTCATAAAATAGTTATCGATTTCTGATTGATTTCCGGCAACAATAACGATTGGATTGGCGCCATCCTGTCCCATTTTGTAGACCAGTTTATCAACATTAACAGGACCCAAATTATTGGTACCGTCAACCAATTTATGAAAATTATCAATAAACAGAATTCCGTCCTTTGCTTTTGCATATTCAGTTTCGATATCAGAAATAAATTGTTCGAACTCTGAAGCGTCAACAATAACAGGCTTCCCTTTAGCGGTTATGTTTTCATTAAAAAACATATTGGCGATCGAATGAACCAAACTCGTTTTTCCGGTGCCCGGGTTTCCGGTAATAATCATATTTTTATTAAATTCGACTTCGCCGTTCCAGCCCTTTTTGAATTGGGTGATTGACTTAACAACCCGGTCCAAAGTCGCTTTTATATCATCCCGACCAATGACATCCTCTAAGCAGGAATCAATTTGCTTTTTAATCGCTCTACCGCAAGCTTTGCAATATTTAGCGCTGGCTCGGTTCTCGGCTTTACATTTACTGCAGACTAACGACATCACTGACCTTTTAATATTTTTAATAAGTTTAATTCCGGGCTATAATAAACAAGCAATAACACGATCGCGGCAAGAACTAATGTCGGTATTAAAACTGTTGCCCAGACTCTTAGCCTTGTTGATTTTGTATAGCTATGCGCTTCTTTTAATCCTTCAGATTCATAAATGGATATTTCATTTCTTTTCTTAAAAGTGTATGAATAAACCAGATCATTAATGCCATCCATATCCACATAGGATTTCTCAATATTCAGGGCTTCCGAATACTCATTTATCAGATAGTACAATTTTTTGAATAAGAAATAAAACGCGATTCCCAAAGTTATCACCAGCAGTAAAGGAACGGATAGGATAACAAGAAAAACATAATATATGATCACCGCGACAATTAATCCGAGCACCGGTCCGCCAACACATCCGGTGCTCAATTCCATTTCATTATTATCATGCATGATTTTGAACAAATAACCTGTTACCAGAATAGCAACCGGTAAAAAATACCACTGACTCACGTTAAAGATATTTGAAGGCAGTGGATTATCGTCCGCAAATATCGAATATAATACCAGCAAAACAGCCGGAATCAAGGGCAAGCCATAATAGAAAATATTTTTTATCGTCCGGTTTGAGCCAATCCCGCTGTATTTATTCTGGATACTTTTTACTTTATTCTTCGCGGTTTCATACCGCCCGGAAATTTCATTTTTTTTGTGAAGTTTTTTGATAAAAACTAAATATTTTTCAAGCTGTTTATCAAAATCATCCCGGTAATAGATGTAAAATTTTCTGTCATCACTTAGCGGCTGTTCGTGGAAAAACACAGATAACCACATGTTTAGAAAGGAAGCCTGATCCGATAGTTCCTCTTTAATCCTGGAAGAGCCTTTCAGAGAGGCCATTAATTCATCGGGGGAAAAAAAGTAATCACTCTTATTCACATAAGGCAAATCATACTCAAATCCCTTGATGATTTTAATCATCGCCAGATTTTCATTAAATGGAGTCGGCTTGTTGTCGGGATTAAAACATTTTTGTATAAAAGATATCTCACCGGGTAGGTTTTTCGACTTTAGATAATAAAATATCTCGCTTTCCTCATTCTTGAATATCTTTTTATACGCTTCAAAATTTTCATAGAATTCTTTACCGAAATCCTGAAAAGGAAATATTTCATTCCCCTTTAATCCTTTATACCCTGAATCCGGTGAAATCAGATAAGGCAGCTGGCCAAGAAGATTTTTACTCGCTCCGTCTTCTTCTTTGAATAGTTCTTGAAGGGTGGATACTATTTCCCGGTCTTTGAACTCAAGCCAAACCCAGAAATCGGCGCTGAGAAACAATGACTTTCTTGTTGAACAATTTTTCAAAAAATACCCGGATAATTCTTCCAGTGATCTAATGAGTGTTTTTAGAACCCCCCTTGTAAAGATAGCGAACGGAGCATTCTTGTCATAGGAAAACTCAAGAGTGTACAGTATGTTATAGAATGCGTATTCATCTTTTTTTTGTTTATAGCATTCTCTAAATTTTTCGACATCATCACGCGCGATTTTTGACTGAAGATACAGATATAATTTATGATTGGGATCCTTAAGTTCCGGTGTGTAAACTTTCCAGTTTAGTCTTAATTCATCAACCAGTTCCTTTTTTGTTCTGAGCGGTTTATTGGAAAGTGAATAAAACGGAAAGTTTTTATCAAGAATATATACCGCGTAATTTGTACCAGTTTTCTCATCATCCTTATAAATATATTCGGTGATATCAGCAACTTCAATCAACAATCTTTGATTACCGGTTTTTTTCAGCCAGTCTTTTATGGTGCCCCGGTATAGATGCTTTCTCCCTAAATCGGGATACCGATAAATCAGTTTGGCTAATTCCTGCGGATTGCCGGCGACAAGCGTCTTTCCCTTATCATCCTCACCGAAATCGAATACAGCCCCGGATTCATCGTTAATTTCGGTATGTATTTCAACATATTCACCTTTCAGCCATTTGCCGACTTCCTCATATCCCCATCTTTTTTTATAATTCCGAACCGTTAATCCCTTGATGAGATTGGCAATTTCCTCATTCATATCTGCCGGCAGAGGGGGTTCACCCTCAAACATTTCACGCAGAAATTCCAGATCATCCATTCCGTCCGGCGGTATGACCCCGCTGTACATCTCCCAGACGGATATCCCGAGCGCGTAATAATCAACCGCTTTAGTGATGATCGTTTCGCCCCTTAACGATAATTTAAATTCCGGCGCCGCGTACACCGGCGTCTGGAAGGTGGTTGTCCTTCTTAATTCTTCGCCATCACTGACAATCGACGCGATCCCGAAATCACCCACAAGCACATCGTTTTTACTTTTATCCTTCAGGAATATGTTTGAAGGTTTTATATCCCGATGAATGATCCCGTTGTCATGACAAAATTTTAAGGCGTTTGAAATTTCCGTCACATACTTCTTAATTTTTTTGATATTTTTGATCGGGATATGGTCAGCAAGTGACCCCTGATCAGCGTAAGTCAATATCTCAAAAAACCGCTCATCATGATAGCCAAAATCCAAAACGGAGATGATATCCGGATGTGACAAAGACCTTAATTTATGGATTACTTCCTGCTTGGGTTTGATGAAGGGATAATAATATTTAAGAATATACTGTTCTCCCTCTCTTTCGACTAAAAATATTTGAGCCTCGGAAGTGGATTCAGAAATTTTTCTTAATACACGGAATTCTTTACCGTTCAATTCATACAAATTATGCCGGCTTGCCTTTGCCGAAATACCCCCGCCCAGACCGGATTTAATGACTGAATCATAATCCATTCTAATCGTCTGATCCACCTCCCGCGGGCTGCTCTCGTCTATCCGGATGGTATTATCCGGCTTAGTTTCCGAATCTGAATCATCAATGCGTATTGTCTTGTCAATATTCTCTGGCATAATAGTTTACGAGTATTTTTTAACCGAATACTCAATCACCTTTCGAATAAAAATTATACAAATTCATCATCATCTTTTGAGCGTTTTCCGATAAAACTTCCGGTTCGGCATCGATGGCTTCCTTTAACAAACCAACCGCTTCTCTATGCATCTCCAGATTATGATATATCAGCGCGACGGTTAATTTTTGTTCGACAACAATTTGATCTTTCCCGGAATAAGTCTGAATATAATTATTCAACAATTCATTGTGATAGGTCAATGATTCGCTGAATCTATTATTGTTAAAATAAAAAAGCGCGATCGTTTTTATGGTTTTTATATACGCCGGATGTTCGGGCGGGAGCATTTTTCCGGCGTTGTCCACCGCCCGGCAATAATACTTTTCCGCGGCGTCAAGCTCCTCTTTTTTCCAATATATAAAGGCCATCAGATCCGGAATCATTATTGAATAAGGATTATTTTCTTTAAACTGACTGTCATAAAATTGTTCTGCTTCGCCCAGATATTTTATAGCATCATCATACATTTCCAGCCGTATATATAATTGTCCGATCTGCAGTATGATATATGCCCTCTCCACTCCATTGTCTTCAGAAACCGATTTCAAAAGAGTATCAAATGCCTTTAACGCCTCTTCATTTTTAAACATCACAAAATAGGTGTCGGCAATTTTTTTGTTGATCTCATACAAAAACGGGTGATTGCTTTCCAGACCCGCGGCAACCTGATCTTTCACTTTTTTCAAACCCGTGAGAGCATCGTCAAATTTACCCAGCCCTTTTTGTGCTTTGGCAAGTGAATAGAGCGTTAAAGTATATTCCACATGATTAACGCCCAAAGTGTTTTTTAATATGCGCAGGACTTCCTCAAGAATTTTGTTCGCGTATTCAAACTGGTCAATCTCCATGAGTTTATTCGCGTAATCACGCTTACAAAAGACCGTATCAGGATGTTCAGGCCCCTGATGCGTTTCGTACAGTTCGATATTATCCGCCAATATTTCCAATATCCGGCGGTGCTCGCCTTCGCTTTCCGCTTGTTCAATTAGTTTTTTATTTTGATCCGTTTTTTCTTTCCAGCTTTCATCAACGGGCGCTTCTTCCTTTTTCTCAGAATTCGATTCATTATAGAATGAGATTAAATCATTGTATATCGAGACATATTCATCACCTGAACCATAAAGCGTTTCCGGTTCACATTCTCTCGCTATCCTGTTGAGAATAGCGACACTGTTTTGATAATCTTTTTTAAGCTGATAATTAACGGAAAGAACGAGTAAAACTCTTACGGTTTGGACAGAGTTTATCCCATAAATTTTTTTGGACAATCCGGCGCGCTTGATCAACAGCGGCTCAAGCGCTTCATGATCCCTTCTGGGTGTAATCAGGTTGAGCAACATTTTTAATACTTCGATGAGCGCTTTTTCTGTTTTTTCATCTGTTGATGTCAGGTTTTCCATATAGCTTCTATATAAGGTCTCGGCCTTATCATGACGATCCGTATTAATATAAAATTGCCCTAAATAATATAAATGGTCCAGGGTGGTCTCATGCGTAAAACCATGAATCTTCAATGCATTCTCAAAACAACTTCGGTAGTTTGTTTCCGCTTTATCCAGATCCCCGAGTTCATAGTTAATTCTGGCATAGTTACTGAAACAGGTTAGTATTTCGTCATTGTACGGAGTCTTGCTTTTCCCGATTGAATCAATCAATTCTTCATAATCGCGCCTGGCGCCATCCATGTCGCCGCTTAGTTTTTTAGCCCCTGCTATGTTATTAAAAGTCAGTAAGGTCCGGCTGTCAAGTTTGCCGAAATTTCTGATTTGTATTTTGTATAATTTATTGAATAATGTGATGGCCTTATCATACTCTTTTAAATTGGAGAAATTCATACCGGTATCTAAAAGCAAATTTTGATAATTGATATCATCTTCATCCCAAATATTTTCGGCAATTTCAATCGCTTTCGGAGTAATTGCCAAAACCTGCTCTTTATGTCCCAACTCTTTTTTTACATTAATAAGCCTGATCAGAGTGTTATAGGTGCTCCGGTGATTTTGCCCATAGGTTTTCCCGTAAAATTCATAGATATGCAGTAAATTTGATTCGAGCGCGTCAAATTCTTTTTGCCTGGATAGAATCTCATTCATCAATTCCAGGCTTTCACAATATCTTATTGAATCTTTTCCAAACCTGTCCTCGCTTAATTTTAAATTATACTCAACAACCTTCTTCGCCTGATCCGCTTTATTATTTGTAATTAAGATTACGGCATAATTTTGAAAATTCTTGATGGTATCCTTATGCGTTTCACCAAGAATATCAATTCTTAATTCCAGGCCTTTACCCAAATATTCTTCGGCTAATTCTAATTCTCCCTTTTTTTTGTACAATCCGCCATATAAGTTATACACTTCAGCGAGACGAACATCCTTTTCCCCGGATTTATCCAGCAGAATATTTTCGGTGTTTCTGATTATCTCTTCAGCTTCAGCAAGTTGATCAGCTTCCAAATAATATCCGGAAAGATTTTGAAGACTGTTTATCGTATTTTTGTGGTCAATACCAAATTCTTCCGTGAATATTTTTAATGCCTCTTTTTCAAAGCTAATCGCTTTTTTGGAGTCATCCTTTGAATTATACAATTGTGCCCGCAAATGCAGCAGCTGACCGAATTTTTCGCCTTTTATATTTTCCCGCTTCAGAATCGTTTCGATATTATCTAAATATGAACCCGCCAGATCATAATTCCCATCGGAAAGAAGCACGCCGATAAAATTGAACAGGATGCTTATGGTTTCCGGATGCGATTCTCCATACGTTTTTGTGCAGATCTCAATACTTTTGTTAAAATATTCATGCGCTTCCTTATGTTTACCGATCTGAGAATAAATAAAAGCTAAATTGCTAAGCGGAATAATGTTTTCGGCATGATCTGAGCCATACATCTCCTCACCGGTACGGATGATCTCCTTAGAAATCTTAATTGATTCATCAATCAGATTATTATTAAAATAGGCCGTTGCGAGATTATTGAGAATACTCAGCTTCGCCTTATCTGTCTTTGTTTTATCCTTATCAATTGTATCCAGGAGTCCCTTGTATATTTCAATGGCATCGGAATATTTTTCTTTTGCGGACAAAACCAATCCGAGATTGGAATAAGCCGCGATATAATTACTGTCTTCTTTGGCAAGATATTTATCACAAAGGGAGACCGCTTCTCTTGCGTATTTTTCCGCCGGTTCTATTTTGTTTAAATCAAGATTTGTTATTACAAGACGGGCCAGTGAAGATCTTATGAGATCATCGCTTTCATCAAGCTTTTTTTTGCTCCACACATAAACGGTTTCAAAATAATCTTGGGCAACATCCAAAATTCCCAGGTTTTTAAACAGCAACCCGAATACCGTAATAACCGTGATAGCTTCTTTAAAATTATATTCTTTGGCTTCGATAAATTTTATGATCTGAACCGGTGAATAGATGTCCCCCGGATTAAATTCGGGATATAACCAGGCCCAGTATTGTGACAACAATAACTCATTATCCCGGCTGACAAAAATACTGATCACCGTTTCCATAGCCGAAAGAAAATCGTACAACCCTTTTTTATTTCCCAATGACATATACTGGTGCGCCACTTCCTGAACCGCCCGTGAGTCACGGATATCTTCGATAAAATAATTGATGATCTTTCCGCTTATTTTTTTCTGGTTTTCAGAAGATTTTAAATAACGTTGTTTGACCGCGTCGGACAGATACTTATGCCCGATCCGCAGCTGTCCGTTCAGATTCAGAATATTGCTCTCAATGGCGTTATAAACAGGTGTCCAGTAAAGAGGTGGGATTTCGAGTATTTCAAGTATCTCCGTCTCCGTTAATCCTGTTTTTGACGTGTACAGAAGTGTAAAAATATCTTCAATTAGGCCTTTTTGACTGTCTTCAAAATCCGTTTCCAGACGCTTCAGAATTCTGTCAAAGAATTCAACCGGCCCATTGGCGGTAGTATAATATTTTATCTGATTGTCCAGTTCTTCATGCAGGCCGAACTGCCGCAATTCATCGAGAAAAGATTTTAGGGTCAGGGGTAGTTCAGAAATATCATCATTAACAATCTCATTCACATACTTCAACGGTAATTTTTTGCTGTATTCCGAAAGATAATCATTAATAAATTTTTCTCTGGTTTCTTTGCCCGGTTCGGTGATATAAACCACTTCATATCTTCTCTTCTTTAGTCTCTCCAGCGAAGCGCCCGCGCCGCAGGACAAAATGATCTTTACGTTATCATCGAAACTATACGGCAGCCAATTCAACAGAAGTGAATTATCATCATTATCAAATTCATCCAGGCCGTCAATAACAATCAGAACTTTTTGCGGTGCTTTTTGCTCAAGCAATTCATCCAGATAATTTTTTAGCTGTTCGCTGCTGTTTTCGTCAATCTCATCTAACTTGATTTCTCCCCCGGACAGTTCCTCACAAAATCGCTTGAGCACCCGGATGTGATTTGATGAATTTTCCGAAGCGTTACTAAAATTATAAAGCAATAAATCATCCGGATTTTTTTCAGCATGCTCCACAAGGTAATTCGCGAGAAGTGATGACGCCCCCGCGCCGGTTTTCCCCGTTATGACGATGGGTGAAGATGATCTTTCGACATGGTCGGTTATTAAATTAAAATATTTTTCTTCTCTGATATATACTTTTCGCCGCGCGTTGATAAAATTGAGCTGCGGTAAAATCTTTTTTGTCTGCTCATCAAGAAGTGGAAAATCCGCTTCAATAATCCTGCTAAGATGTTCAAATACTCTTTTCCCCAATTCAGCGACGTCATTAAATGCGGAACTCTCTATTTCCCGGTTGTTCTCAATTAAATTTTTCAGGATTTTAAGCTTCTTTTCTTCTTCGGAACCGGGTGTTTCTCTATAAGCGACTGAAGATTCGTTATGACTGTCCCGCAGAAAAAACGCCGATCTTTCAATCATCTCCGGATTTCTTATAACGCCATACTGAATTTCCATTTCAGTGATGCTTAAGTTGCTCTCAATGTCCTTTACCACCCAACTGAAGTTTTCGATTATTTTTTTATGTTTTTCATATTCCGAGTGATCGGGGATCCAGCCGTATCTTTCACCGAGGATGCCTATAAAGTAGGGGCGGCTGTTATCAATCTCCGTGAGACAGATATCGATTACTTTTCCATTTTCCGCTTCTTCCTCGAGAACACCCCAGCGTAAATCTATCTCCGTAATGGTCACTCCCCGATCCAAGTATTTTTTTCGAAGCTCCGGGAATACTTTTTTTACAAGATATTCCCGCTCGGCCATCATGTCACGGAAGGTGGAAGAGATAAATACTCTGACTTCTCTGTTTTTGTATAGATTAAAGATTGATTTTTCCATCGTTCACATCCTCCCTGATTAAATTTCCCTTATTACCAGTCCTAACTTAGAAAGTAATACAGGTATATTTCCGATGGCATTGCGATCCCAGTCCTTTACTTCTTCGCTTAGCTGATTGTATGGAACGAGATCGGTGTGATATTTTTTCAAATCATCGCGGGATTTGTTATACGTCCAACCGTTCAGGAGCATATGCGCCTGCCATCTGTCATGCTCCATCTCCGCGAGCAGTTCCATAAACGGTGAATTATTCGAAATTGAGACAGGTTTTCCCTTTTCCCCGTCGGGCGGCAGGGCTTCACAATTCATCGCCCTCAGCTTAACATATAAATGATCGGCTTGTTCGCGATTTTGATTTTTAAAATCCACAGGCAGGGAGCCCCAGTCCCGGTGAGAAAGTTTCGCGGGATCTCTTTTCTTCAGTTTGCTTAAATAATCCTGATGTATAATCATCGCGAGTTTATCAATTTCTTCGGAGATAATGGCGTTTTTGGTGAACGATTCTTCAATTAGATTAAATTTATGAAGATTTATTTTTTCCAGCATTTTTCCGGTGTACCATTTATTCAATATTCCGTCCGGATTCATCAGACCAAGGATGACGTCCATTTTATTTTCGGACTTTGTTTTTGAAAGCTTGTTTAAAATATAGGAGGAAAGCGTATCATCTTTACAAAGGATATATACCGACGAAAAGGGATGTTTGCTGTGTATGCTGTCAAATGTCTTGATATCAAACATATCTAAGGGAGCGTCGATCAAATCAAGATCTATCAGTTGATTGATGGCCGGAAAGCTATTTTTTAGTTTATTTACAATCCGGTCACCTTCATGGAAAAGAGTAATTTTTAGATTCTTGAGATTCGCGTACCAGCCCAATCTCGCGAGCCGTATGACCATGCTTTGAGTTAAATCATTCGATCCGAACAACGCCACATGCAACTGTTTGGCATCAGGACTGTGTACGGGTGTAAATATATCGGGCGAATATTTATTGAACAGTATCCGCGAAGTTCGTTCATTCATCGAGAAAATTCGGATATCACACACTTCTTTGATATTTGTCCCGCTTGCAAACTCTTCAAAAAAGTTCAGCTCTTTGAGCTCATTTAACTTTAGATCATCGGCCACATGCACAAACAATGTTTGTATTTTGTCTTTACCATTTTTTTCGAGATATTGATAGACCGAAATAGCCGATGAAATGTTTTTCTCATCATTTTCCTCGATAAACATCATATACTTTGCTTTATGCGCCGCGATATTTTTAAGAAATCTCTGATCCGATATACTGCCTTCTATTAATATGGCACCGTCTTTTTCAATGAGATCCAGCTTTCTCGGAGAATCAATAGAGGCGACTACAATTACCCTTTCGTTCTTTGCCAATAAATCATTAATTAAGTATCTTGATTTGTCATTCAGAGATGTAATAATAATATGGTCATGATTAAATTTAATAAGCAGTGACCTAAATTCTCTCCGGACAAAATAAATGACCGCTTTTGCCGCGGTGTACAGCACCACCAGCGGAGCCAGCCACCTGGCGATTTCGAGCTGAATCGGAAGAGGAGACGCGAATTCATCTACAAATTCCATCCCGAAGATTTTCATTGACTGGAAAGCAAGATCCAACATGTTTCTTTCAATACCGGCATGGGTAAACATGATATTAAAACCTATCATGGCAAGAAAAAAAGCGATGATACCCAATACTCCGACAATCCACCATTCTAAATCACGAATTTTCATTTGTCTTCCTGTTGAGTTTTAACGAAGAGCTATGAATAACAGGCCGCTTCGTTGTGAATAGCAGAATTTATTTAAAAACCTATTTTTCTCCTGTTTCTGGTGACAAAATCTTTTTCCGGAAGAAAGTCATCAACATCATCAAATGTGATGGTTTTTATAGTTTTATCACCTCGTTTATCCGGCGTCATCTCAGACAAACGCAGATGTTGATTGCGAATAGCGCTGTCAACCACCTTTCTGACAAACCGGGCGTTTCCAAAAAACTTATCCCGTTCCGCGTAATGGAATTCAAAAAATTTCTGAAGATGCGTTTTTGCTTTTTTTTCAAATTTCATGTTTTGTTCGGCAAGCATTTTCTCAGCAACCAATAGCAGATCGCTTGCGGACAAATCATCGAACTCAATAATATTATCAAACCGAGAGCGTAAGCCGGGATTGGTCTCAAGAAATTTTATCATCTCCTGAGTGTAACCAGCGGCAATTATACCGAACGCGCCTCTGTTATCTTCCATAAATTTTAGAATCACTTCGATGGCTTCATGCCCAAAATCATTTGCGCCGTTCCCCTGGGTGAGAGAATACGCTTCATCGATAAACAAAACCCCTCCCACCGATTCTTCAAGCATGGATCTGGTTTGCAAAGCCGTCTGGCCGACATATCCGGCGACCAGGGAATCACGCGAACACTCCACCAGATGTCCGCGTTCCAGCAGCCCTAATGCCTTGTAAATATCCGCGATAATCCTGGCAATGGTGGTTTTGCCCGTTCCCGGATTACCGATAAAAACATTATGCAGTGACAGGGAGTTTAGCAAAGCCTTTTGGCTCTCTTTATAGAACCGGGCCAATTTTACAAGCTCGCGAATCTTATTTTTAACATTTTCCAGTCCGACAAGCTTGTTAAGTCTGTTTAAGGCATCTTTCAACAACTCTTCATTGATGGGAAGATCTACAAATTTTGAACCTTCACTTTGTTTGATTCTGCTGATGTCATCTTCTGTTACCGTTGATAATTCAGTATTGGAAAAATCGCCCGCCGCGCCTGACCTTACAATACGCAGGCCAAGATTTACCTGAGCTTCTTCAATGACTGAATTAATAAATCGCGCGTTTCCAAAATGTTTGTCCCGTTTCCTGTATTCTTCGACAACCATTTTATAAAGAATTTCTTCAGCCTTACCGGTCATAAATAATGATTTCCCGGCAATCATTAACTTCGCGATTGACATGAGTTCATCCGGTGTATAGTCGGGAAACTCAAAGGTAAAATTAAAACGGGATTTCAAACCCGTGTTAGATTCCAGAAAATCTTTCATTTCTTTCGGGTAGCCCGCGACGATCACCGCCAGATCTCCCGGCCCGTCAGAGAGTTCTTTGACCAGGATTTCAATTGATTCGCGCCCAAAATCCTTATCATCATCTCGCCACAAGGCATATGCCTCATCGATAAATAATATCCCGCCGCGCGCTTTTTCGATGACTTCTTTGGTAAGGGGAGCGGTATCACCCACATATCGTCCCACAAGATCCGATCTGTCAACCTCATATACGGTGTTTTTTGAAAGCAAACCAAGCTCTCTGTAAATTTTACCCAGTAACTGAGCCACCTTGGTTTTACCTGTCCCGGGATTGCCCGCGAATACAAAATTCAGGTTGATATCTTCCAGCGGACTCAAACCTTTTTCTTTCCTGAGCTTCAGATATTTGACATAGCCAAAATGGTCATGCAGTTTTTGTTTGATATGATGCAGCCCCACCAGATTATCAATTTCAGCAAAAATTTGAGCCTCGCCGCCGATCTTTGTAACTCTTTTCGATGAAAGATTTTCTTTTGAGGGAATATAGGTTTTCAGGGAGCTGCTTGAATTGGTATCGCCAACTTCGAAAAAGGCGGAAGCGATCAGTTCGTTTAAGAAAACGATTTCGATGGTATAATTATCTTCTGCCCAGGTGATTTCCGTATCGGAACCCGCGCCCGCCATGATGATGTTGACGCTCTTTGGGTCTTCATGATCGATCGTGGCGATAACCCGTTCCTGTCTCACCAGCTCTCTTATATCATTGTAAAAACTAAAGACAAACTCCCCCTGCCAGGTTTGCGGCAGAAGATTGATGATCTCAAGTTCCGCCCAAATATATCTGGTGGATTTGAAAAAGAACCGGGACAAATACACTCTCCGATCATCTGATTCTTCGGCTTCCGAACCGGCGGTAAAAAGTTTAAGTGATGAAATTTCGCAAAATGATTCCGGCTTAAATTTTTGAGTATGCACGTCATCGATGTAAAATTTATCCGAGATCAATACTTCATCTTCATAAACAACTTCACAGGAATATTCCCCGGGATGCCATTCATCCGGTTTACAATCTTCAATTATTTTAAAGGAAGCGACCGCGATATTGTCATCTTTTGAAACATTCAAAGGCGCTTCAAAGCTTTTGATTTCTTTCGTTATCATATAATCACGAAAGTTCAAACTCGCGGTGATGTTTTCGCTCCAATTCTCTTCATCAAACAACTTATTATAAAAGACAAAATTGGCGTAAAGATCAACAATCTCCTTGGCGTAAAAAACCTGCCGGTACGCCTGATATTCATTGACAGTTTCCAAATGATTAAGAGAATAGAAAAGTGATTTCGGTTTAATCTTCGAGATAAGATTCATTATAACAGTCCGTGTTGATTAAATTATTAACCTTAAAAATACGAAACACATTTATAGGTTACTATAAAAAAATTATTATCTTTTTGATCCAAAACACACGGAAACGAATACTCTTCCGCGACTGGAGCAAAAAGGACCAACACCCGAGCTCAGAGATTGAAGTTTTGAGCTCTGAGAGTCAAATTTGGGGCTCGGAGAGTCAACATCGGAGCTCCGAACCCGGCGATTGAGGCAAAAAGAGGCAATGCCGGAGCAAAAAGAGTCACGATTGGAGCTCAGAGAGTCAACGTCCGGGCTCAGAGCCCCGCGCGCGGGTCTTTGAAGTACCCCCCCCACTTATATAGGTACCGCTTTATCGGTGTAAACTTTAGCATCAAAATAGTTTTGAACAACAAAAAAAAGTATCCCGGCGATGCCTAAAAAATAAAGTTACACGCGTCACGATTTCAGGGAACTATTTTAATTAATTTTGATAAAAGTATGAAAAGAATTCTTACAGGATTTGCATTATTGGCGTCCGGTTAAAACTGAATAACCAGGTTTGATTACTTTACAACCTGTTTGGTAGTTCAAATTTTGGTTCTTTGAAAATTTTAGTAAGCGGTTTTCGTTCAAACAAATTGATCTGAATCAGTCGGCTTTTTTTCTGACCAGTCATTTTTGATTTATTCAAAAACTTACCCAGGTTAACTAATAAGCAGTCGCGCGTAGCTGCCCATATTTGTGTAAATATGGCACCGGAACTTATCCAAAAGAAATGCTTGAATTTAAGATTTTGTGAATAGTTCTAAAAAGATTTCTATTACCCAACGTAATTATAAACATACGCAATAATTTTGACTCCATTTATAAGGCTGAAAAACAGCTCTTTGTAAATGACGTATGAACGTTTATTATTGGCCTCGGATAATGTAGAGTGCTTTACTGTTTTACTGCCTGAATGATAGATTGGAGTTCAGGTCGTGAAATTAATTCTATCATTTAACCGGGGATTGTTGTATTATATGTCATGGCTTGGTAACCCTTATGTTTTAAATTACTTACAACAAAAGTAATTTACAAGAGATAGGGTTATCAAGCCTGTTTTGTTTAATTTATTTTTAGTTTAACCGGACACTATTGAATTTGTTTAATTTTTAACAATAAAGGATCCATTATGGCAAAACGTAAAATTTTTATTACTGAATCCGATCTCAAGGGATTAACCTTGCTGATTAAATCTTCTAAAAATTTATCTCCGCGAGACAGCGAATTTCTGAAGAATTTATCGGATGAATTAGAACGCGGAACCGTGGTTCCCGAGGACCAAATACCCCCTAATGTTATTACGATGAATTCGGAAGTTTGTCTTAAAGATATGGATTCGGGTGAAGAATTAATCTACAAACTGGTCTATCCAAAAGCAGCGGATATCAGCAAAAACAAAATATCAATTCTCGCGCCGATTGGTACCGCGCTTATTGGTTATAAAATTGGTGATGTGATCGAATGGAAAGTTCCGGTAGGAACAAGAAAATTGAAAGTTAAAAAAATTCTGTATCAACCGGAAGCAGCCGGAGAACGCAACCCTTAGGTTGCGTTCTCCCAATTATTTCCTGTCAATATTATTTTCAACGATTTACTTTTTTAATAACGGGTAAGGGTTAAGATGACATGCTTATTTACCCTAAAGATGTTTGTGAGATATCAAGATAATCGTGATATTTGTATTAGAAGTTTGTTTGCATATTTTTTTAATATAAAATTTTTGATGACGAGAACGGAGTTTCTAATGGATGTAATTAAACCTCTGGAATGGTATAAAAACAAAAACAATCAGAATACTGCGCGGGATACAATTATTAATGAAATCTTTCCGCCCGGTATTTCCCACTCCGCGCGTAATTTCCATCATCAGATTCCGGAGTACCGAATTACACCGCTAAAAAGTTTGCCCCATCTTGCGTTAATGCAGAGTCTCGGCGGAATTTGGGTAAAAGATGAATCACTGCGGTTAAATTTAAATTCATTTAAAGTATTAGGCGGTTCATTTGCAATCTATCGTTTTCTCAAAAAGCGATTAAACATGGATCATACTGAAATGACTCTGTCCGAATTGATGTCCGAAAAAATAAGGAAGAAACTGGGCAAGATCACTATTGCCGCGGCTACAGACGGAAATCATGGAATGGGTATTGCCTGGTCCGCGCGGCAGCTGGGATATGATTCAATTATTTATGTACATAAACACACAACCGCCCCCCGCATTCAGGCCATTGAAAGGAATGGCGCGAAAGTTATAATTATCGACGGCACTTATGATGATGCCGTACGCCGGGTCACCAAGGATGCACTCAAGAATGACTGGCAGGTAATTTCCGATACATCATGGGATGGTTACGAAGATATTCCTAAATGGGTGATGCAGGGATATACCACCATGTTTTCTGAAACACAGGAACAATTGGCGGCACAGGGGATTAGCAAACCGACTCATATTTTTATGCAGGCGGGGGTAGGCGCTTTAGCGGCAGCAACAATTGGCTATTACCGACAGATTTTTGGCTCTGATTCTCCAAAATTTGTTATTGTGGAACCTACCAACGCGGCCTGCCTGTATCAATCGGCAAAAATCTCTGATGGTGAGCCCCATAGTTTTGATGGAAAATTAAATACCATGATGGCAGGGTTGGCATGTGGAGATCCCAGCCCCCTTGCCTGGAAAATTCTAAAAGACTTCGCGGATGTATTTGTAACCTGTCCGGATTATGTGGCGGCAAAAGGAATGCGCGTTTATGGAGTCCCGCTAAATGGCGATCCTTTTATAGTTTCCGGTGAATCAGGCGCAGTAACACTCGGAGCGTTAATGTTTATGATGTCATTACCCGAATACCTGCCTTTGCGAAAGCACCTTGATTTGGGACCGGATTCACGAATTTTACTTCTTAATACCGAAGGAAATACCGACCCCGATGATTTCCGTCAGGTTGTATGGGAAGGCAGCAATCCTGTACCAAAACCTTTTAGAAGGGCAAAATGGTTGTAACGATAAGAATCTTTATGTAGAGAGATGATATCGATACATCGGATCTCCATTCATATATTATGTTATCAGACATACCGGCCGGCCGATAAAAGCGGATTCACCCTAACTCCGTTTCGCGGGCAGCAGATTTTTTTTGCTGGACATCCATAAACGCATGACCTATATTGATTTCGTTACTTTTTCTCGAGTATTTTCGATCAAAAATATTGCAGCCCACAAAAACAACATTAGAACAAATATATTGACATCACTTAACCTATAAGTTAATTTATGGCCAAGACAAAATTGAAGTCAGGGGTGAAACTACTTGGAGCAGGTAATGCTGTTGTTATCTATTCTTTTATCAACGAAAGAGGGGACGATGTCCCTGAGAGATACATCTCAGATTTAAGTGTACAAGATGAATTGAAAATAATTAAACTAATTGAATTTATGTTGGACAGAGGTCATATTTTTAATAAAGAAAAATTTAGGAGTTTGACCGGTACTAATGGAATCTATGAATTCAAATCTGATTCACATAGGTTATTGTGTTTTATTTTGCCCGGTAAATCTCCCAAAACATTCGTTTTAACCCATGGATTTAAAAAAGAAAAAGGGAAAACTCCTAAAAAGGAAATAGACAAAGCAGAAAAAATAAAAGATATCGTACTTCGACTATATAATAATAACAGATTAAAGGTATTTAAACAGGATGAAAAATAAAAGCTGGCTTAAAAACAAAATAGAGAAACACGCTAAGAATGATTCCTATATGCTGGAAGGGCAAATATTGGATATTACTGAACAAATCAGTATCAGACTTATGGAACTGAATTGGTCCAAAAAAGATCTTGCTGAAAAAATGAATTCTTCACAGGCGTATATTACAAAATTACTGAACGGGAAAAATAATTACACTTTAAAGACATTAGTAAAATTGGCAGAGATATTAGATGTAAATTTAGAAATAAATATGGTTCGAAAAAAAGGAAATATACACGATTGGATTGAATCGAAATCAACAGAAGAAAAGAATTCACTTTACAAACACTAAAATGGAAAACTATCCTTACCCTGTCTCCGTTTCGCGGGCAGCAGATTTTTTTTTGCTGGACATCCATTTATGCATGACCTATATTGATTTCGTTACTTTTTCTAAAATTATAGTGTAAGAGCAATCTCTATTATATAAAACTACAATTCGATTTTGAATAATCAGATTTTTTGAATTGTGACAGAAACTTTTCATCATTGCTTTAAAAGAATTCCGTATTGATTGGAGGAATCTTATGAAAAAAGTATCTATTTACTTCATCATACTTCTGCTCATCACAAATTTTATAGGTTGCGACGATGATTCAAATGATAATTTAAATTTTGAATATCCGACCACCACTGGCTCAAAATGGGTGTATCAGAGAATTATGCAAACAATCAATTTTGACTCGGATAGCCTGGATCAAATTTACGGGATCAGTGACACAACGCTCATCATATCGGAAATTACAGGATCTGCCATTCTGCGGGATTCCATAGAAACGATCGTTCTCTACACCGACGGATCTAAACAATATTATCAGGTCAAACCGGACGAACTTTATATTATCGCCTATGAAAATGCGGGTGTGGGAGCACTAATCCTTCCAAAGAGGACACTCTACACCAATTTGTCATTCAAAAATCAGCATTTTTCCGGGTTAGAAGAGTTTAGTAAAGTCCTGCTGCAGCAATTACCACTCACAAAAATAGTGTCTGATTCCATCATCTTTGAGGAACCGCCCGCGCTCACTTTAAAATACCCTTTACAAACCGGAACCAGATGGAATTACAGGGAATCAAATTTCCCGTTTAAAATTGAAAAACAGGTCACCGGGCAAACCATCCTGAATTTAGATATGGGTTCTTTTGAGTGTTACCGGATACAATGGTATTATGATTTCGACAATGACGGATTTATCGATTATGACATATCCATCGAAGATTATATCAGTAAAGAAGGACTCATCAAACGGTCGATATCAGCATATGATGTGATCAATACGAGCGAAAATGGCGAACTGGTTGGAATGTTTGACTTTTTTGATACCTATACCTTAACGGAGCTTTTTTTGTAGAACGCGGATGATTTGACACAACTAACCGGTTTGATATTTGCCGAGATTATTTTTTTGATTTTCATATCACTGTTTAACATTTTGGGGGGAATTAACAGTGAAAATATATCTAATTTTATTACTGATCATTTTTTCCGCCAAATCTCTGCCCGCGCAGGAATTTATGTTTGGACTGTCTTATCCCGCGTTTTCATATTCCCGGGGGTATGAGAACATTTCTTCCGAAAAAGAATCTGTTTTATACGGTGTCGGTATATCGGTTGATATTTTTGTCAACGAAATTCATAATCAACTTCTGTTAAAATCATCTTTCGGGATTAGCAGTTATCAAAATTTCACGAATAAAATGGCCGATTTTTACAATTTATCATTTAATACTTTTATCAATCGCTTATCCAAGAATAAATATTACTACGGTATTGGTTTTGGCCTGCATGATTATGTGGAGTTGCCGGCAGATTTCGATCAGGCTTCCATCGCCGGTAATTTCGGACTATTTGTAAAGAAAAGTATCTATGTGGATTTTATAATGAATTATATGCTCATGAATGAGGAAATGCAAAACGACATCATCTCCTCTGTCACTATCGGTTATCGGTTTTAAAATAAGTCTTTGTATTTTATATAAATTCAATTTGCCTTAGAGGGATAGAGGATGAAATATAAGTATGTTTTTCCGGTCATCTGTCTGCTTTTTATTAGTGCTTGCAATTTGGCAACTGATTTATCATTTAACAATTCTGAAACGCATAAATCCATCCAGAAGGACGGAAGTCTCTTCACCCTTACTATTCCCCGGGCGAGTTTTGATTCGGGGGACACGCTGCAAATACAATTTGAAGTTAAATATATCGTTCCGGGGCAGAAAAATTATATTTTTCCAAATCTCCAGCAGTTTGGATTCAGGTTAACGGATCGATCGAACAACACCATTATGTATTATCCGGTAATTTTCCTGCCGGCAGTAAGCCGTTTCTCGCTCGGGACCGGTGAATCAAAAACATTTGAATATTCAGGGGAATTTAAAGACCCGGACGGGCATTATATTGATAGTGGTGGATACAAATTAACTGTCTTTTTATTGGGAAATTACCCCGGAGTCACATTGGAAATAACTCTTAACTAACAATAAGCCGGAAACGACCATCTTCTTCACACCAACCCGCCTCTTATATCTTAAATATTTAATTTTTTGAAGGGCGCCGGTCAACACTGTCCGTTAGCGTGATAAAAAGGAGACATTGACATGAGTATCAAAATTAATACAGAAACAGGGCAGCTAAAAGATCCGGTCTGTAATATGATCGTATCGAGCAACTCAAAATTCTTTGATGATTTTGATGATAAAAAATATTATTTCTGCGGTGAACAGTGCCTGCGTAAGTTCAGGGAACGCCCGGAATTATATTCGGCCGGCGCGACTCTGCCCGTTCATGAAAAAGACAACCGGTCAACTATCTATACCTGCCCTATGCACCCTGATATTCGACAACGGGAAGCCGGTAATTGCCCAAAATGTGGTATGGCGCTGGAGCCTTTGGGAATAACTGTAACCGCGACTAAGACCGAATACACCTGTCCAATGCATCCCGAAATATTACAAGATCATCCGGGTAGTTGTCCCAAATGTGGCATGTCGCTGGAACCGGTGTTGGTAGAAACTGAAGAAAAAAATGAAGAACTCATCGACATGAGCCGTCGTTTTTGGGTCAGTGCCGCGCTTGCGCTCCCGGTATTCATATTGGCAATGACTGCTGATTTGATGCCCAAATGGTTACCGGCTGGACTCTCCATGCAAATGATTCAATGGATTGAGTTTGTGTTAGCGACGCCGGTTGTTTTGTGGGGCGGTTGGCCCTTTTTTGTTAGGGGCTGGCAATCCGTTCGTACATGGAATCTTAATATGTTTACTTTGATTGCGCTCGGGGTTTCAGTGGCGTGGATATACAGTGTCGTGGCCTTGCTGTTCCCGCAAATTTTCCCGCCCATTATGAAAATGGATGGTGGATTGGTAGATGTTTACTTTGAAGCCGCGGCAGTAATCACAGCATTGGTGCTTCTGGGGCAGGTACTTGAATTGCGCGCCCGCTCACAGACGAATGCGGCCATCCGGATGTTGCTTGGCCTCGCTCCGAAAACTGCGCGAATCGTGCGAAAGGATGGTACGGAAGAAGATATTCCTCTGGAGCAGGTACAGCCCGGAGATATTTTACGTGTTCGGCCCGGTGAAAAAATTCCTGTGGATGGAATGGTTACCGATGGCGAAAGTAACGTTGATGAATCAATGGTCACCGGAGAACCCATTCCCATTGCAAAATCATCGGGTAAGAAACTGATCGGCGCGACAGTCAATGGTACAGGCAGCCTATTAATGCGGGCAGAAAATGTTGGTTCCGACACGTTACTGGCCCAAATCATCAGGATGGTCGCCGAGGCGCAACGCTCACGGGCACCGATTCAAAAACTTGCCGATGTGGTGGCTGGCTTTTTTGTGCCTGCTGTTGTTGGTATCGCGGTAATCACTTTCATAGTCTGGTGGCTTGCGGGACCGGAACCGCGCATGGCCCATGCGGTTGTTAATGCCGTCGCGGTACTCATCATTGCCTGCCCGTGCGCTTTGGGTCTTGCCACCCCCATTTCTATCATGGTGGGAACAGCTCGCGGCGCGATGGCCGGGGTGTTAATAAAGAATGCCGAAGCACTTGAGATTATGGAAAAAGTCAATACTCTGGTAGTTGACAAGACCGGGACACTGACTGAGGGCAAACCAAAACTGGTCGCGGTGCAGGCAGAAGAAGGATTTACCGAGGAAGAAGTACTGCGACTCTCCGCGAGCCTGGAACGCGCCAGCGAACATCCGCTGGCAGGCGCTATTGTAGACGGAGCAGAAGAAAGAGGGCTTCAACTGATTAAGACCGATAAATTCCGGTCCATTACCGGAAAGGGTGTCACGGGCGAGGTTGACGGACAGGAAGTGGCAATTGGCAACATAAAACTGCTGGAAAGTCTGGGCATTGATGCGGGAGAGTTGCCTCAGCAGGCAAACAGAAAACGCGCCGAAGGTAAAACGGTTATGCTGGTGGCTATTAATCACAAGGCGGCGGGGTTAATCGGTGTCGCCGATCCAATCAAGGATTCAACACCCGAGGCGATCCGACTTTTACATAAAGAAGGTATTATGATAGTGATGCTCACCGGTGATAGTCATTCAACCGCGAAAGCAGTCGCGGATGAACTGGAGATTGATCAGGTTTATGCCGAAGTATTGCCCGAACAAAAAGCCGAAGTCGTTAAACAGCTTCAGGAAGAAGGTCGTATCGTTGCCATGGCCGGTGACGGAATCAACGATGCTCCGGCGTTGGCGCAGGCAAATGTCGGTATCGCAATGGGAACGGGTACCGATGTCGCGATGGAAAGCGCCGGTGTCACTTTAGTTAAAGGCGATTTACGGGGTATCGTCAGGGCGATACGATTAAGCCGGTCCACTATGCGCAACATCCGGCAGAATTTGTTCTTTGCTTTCATTTATAACTCGGCGGGTGTTCCTGTTGCCGCGGGAATATTATATCCGTTCCTGGGGATTCTTCTATCCCCCATTATTGCCGCCGCGGCAATGAGTTTTAGCTCTGTGTCAGTGATTACAAATTCGCTCCGTCTCAGACGTCTGAAACTATAAAATTGATTAGTCATCTTGGATAAAATCGACGGTCAGACATCGGCATAGCTCAATAGTTTCACATTAACACACACAAAAGTGCGACGAAATGGTTATGAGCAACCCATCTCTTTCCCGCCGCCTCATAGAACCATTCGTCAAACTGAGGCCGGGCCGATGTTATTTTCCGGCCAGCTCAGCAAGCGCGACAATCCTTAGTTATAACGGTAAAATAATACTAAGAATTATTTCTCCTGTTTCCCGGGTTATAACGCTATGACCCTTAAAACTCAATTATTTATACCGGGATTCTTCAGATTAATTTGTGGAAGCCGGGCGCTGAGCCGTTCGAGGCTACACCAATATCTGCAATCTAACGGCGGGAAAGGATCACCGGATCTATGAACTGTCGCTGGCGATACTCAATGAGGAAAACGAACATGAATCATGGTTTTTAGAATATCCCGGCGAGGGGCCTTGCGGTCATTTTATGCGCCGCGGTGAAACCTCACCCTTTGTATCGAAATGTATGAGGTAATAATCGCCTCGGGTAAATAGAGGTCCAAACTGTAATAATTTGGGTCTCCTGTTGTTTCTATCAAAATTTTCAGGAAGACGCGATGATATAAGGCGTCTCATCTGTAATCAGACAAGATTAGGGAGTCGGAAGATGGCTGATAAGGAGAAACTCGCCGAAGCGCTCGGAGTATCGCAAGAAATTTTACCCTATTTTGCCGAACTCCTTGCCGACCTCCGTATATTGGGTACCTGGCCGGAGGAAGTAATCGAACTGTTAAAACCTCTTAATCTGCCCGCGCATTCAACCGAAGTGTTGGATCTGGGGTGCGGCAAAGGTTCCGTTTCCATACCGCTTGCGGAGCAGTTGAATTTCCGGATACGGGGTATTGATATATTTCCCCCTTTTCTGGAGGAAGCGAAAAAAAACGCGAAAAATTCAGCCGCCGCCGATCGGTGCAAGTTTGAAATCGGTGATATGCGCGATGTGCTGAAGAAAAACGCCTCCTATGATGTCGTAATCTTTGCTTCCGTCGGCAGCATTCTGGGTGATTTTGAAGAATGCGTCGGAAAGCTAAGGACAGCGGTTCGTCCAGGCGGCTACATGGTGATCGATGATGGATTTCTTAGCCGCGCGCCTCGGCTGGACAGACCCGGTTACCGGCATTATCGTCCACATCAGGAAACCCTCCGGCAGCTTACAAATCATGGCGACAAACTGATACGCGAGAAGATCTTTCCGGTCGCTAAACTGAAGGCGTTCAATCAGAAAAATACTGATCTGATACGAAAGAGAGCCGGAGACCTTACAAAAAATCATCCTGACAAGGCGGAATTATTTGCCCGATATGTAAGGTGGGAAGAATCGGAATGCGAGATCCTTGAAAACGAAACGACTCTTGCCATTTGGTTGCTACAGCGAACCTGAAGTGCGCAAAAAACCAGGCGATTGACCCGGAGCGCCTGACCGGTAAGCCGGATAAATCAGGATGCATAAAACGTTAACAACAGAAAAACGAGGTATTACCGACGAGCTCAACGAATAAAACAGGATTATCAAAGAAACCATCTATTCTTCTCACCGGTGCCAGCGGATATGTCGGCGGACGTCTTTTGGGAGTTTTGGAAAATCGTGGATACCGTGTGCGTTGCCTCGCCAGACGTCCGGAAGTACTCAGCCGGCTGTTAGGACCTTCCACAGAAGTGCTCCCCGGTGACGCGCTTGACCGGTCCAGTCTCACTCAACCCATGCGGGGGATCGATACGGCTTATTACCTGATTCATTCCATGGGCTCCGACAGCTCATTTGAAGAATCCGATCGACAGGCCGCGCTGAATTTTGGTCAGGCGGCCAAAGAAGCCGGTGTAAAACGCATCATCTATCTCGGCGGATTGGGCAGCGACGAGATAGAGCTTTCGGCCCATCTGCGAAGCCGTCAGGAAGTCGGCAAGATCCTGCGTCAATCCGGTGTTCCTGTACTGGAGTTTCGCGCGTCAATCGTCATTGGTTCCGGCAGCCTTTCTTTTGAGATGATCCGCTCACTGGTGGAAAGACTGCCGGTCATGATCACGCCACGCTGGGTTAAGGTACCCGCCCAGCCGATCGCGATCGATGATCTGCTGGAATACCTTGTGTCCGCGCTTCAGCTTCCCGTTTCTGAATACCGCGTATATGAGATCGGCGGCGCGGATCAGGTAACTTACGCGGATATCATGCGTGAATACGCGCGTCAACGCAATCTGAAGCTTAGGATGATCCCCGTGCCGGTACTGACACCTTACCTGTCCAGTCTGTGGCTGGGACTGGTCACACCGCTGTACGCCCGTATCGGTCGCAAACTCATCGAGAGCATTGTCCATCCCACGGTGGTCAGGGACAACTCCGCCCTAAAGACCCTTCCCGTGAAACCGATTGGTGTGGAAGAAAGCGTTCACCGGGCGCTCGCCAGCGATGAAAAGGATTACGCGGCAACGCGTTGGTCCGATGCCTTATCCTCCGCGGGAGAGTCGCCCTCGTGGGGCGGTGTACAGTTTGGGTCACGGCTTGTTGATTCCCGGATAGTGAAGGTCAATACATCTTCTGAATCCGCCTTCAAACCTATTGAGAGAATCGGCGGCGAAACCGGCTGGTACTCCTGGAACCGGCTTTGGCAGTTACGCGGTTTCATGGACCTGCTTTTGGGAGGCGTTGGCATGAGACGGGGAAGACCCCATCCAAAAAATCTGCGGATTGGGGATACGGTGGATTTTTGGCGCGTCGAACTATTTGAACCGAACAGACGGTTGCGACTGATTGCCGAGATGAAACTGCCGGGACGCGCATGGCTGGAATTCGATGTGACGGATGCCGACTCATCAACGACTATCCGCCAGACCGCCATATTTGATCCGGTTGGATTGGCGGGAAGGGCCTATTGGTACGCGTTGTATCCGTTTCATCAACTGGTATTTACCGGAATGCTTAAGGGAATCGCAAACGCTGCATTGTCCGGCCAGGATGAAACCGAGTGATCTAAAGACAGGAATTACCATCGTATTTTCTTTCCTTGTTTCAGGTTCTTAAATCTTTCCGGAAAAATATATCATTTTTGGTTGTTCAATCTTAAATCTCCTGGAAAATATATAACGTTACCATTGACTAAAAACAATGCTTCTTTTAAACTATATCAATTGATTTGTCATTTCGTATTTTCGTGTCATAAATTTTATGTTTTCGCTTTTTTAACTAAACTTTTAAATCAGGATTGGAAAAATCATGGAAGAAACTCTGAAAACAAGCTGGCCGGAATTCCTTACCGTTTTAAAAACCGATATTCTGCCCTTATATGAAGCGCATGAGAAAAAATTCGATTTTCAGTTGATCCACGGAAGGATGCACATTGCCAGAGCGTTGATTTTTTCTGAATTTATGTGCCGGTATTATTACAGAAATACGGATCTCGCCCCGGACGCGGAGCGCGTTAGGTTTGCAGTTGCCTTTCATGACTCCGGACGCAGAGGCAACGGCCCGGATTTCTGGGAATCTGACAGCGCCCAATTGTGTATCGATTATCTCAGGGCGAACAACCTCACGAATGACGCTAAAGAAACAGGCCTGTTGATTATGAAGCACGGTATAGGTGACTGGGGCCTTGACAAACGTATCGTGCATGACGCCGATGTTCTGGAAATTATGCGGCCCTGCTGTGGTCATATGGGACGGAAAGGCTTTAGGGAAAATGCGCTTCGATTTTTGGGGAATCGAGACGTGAAAACGGTTTACAACCGGGAAATAAGGGATGGATTGATAGAAGAGGCCTGGCAGTTTATCCAAATAACGGAAGATCTAAAGCCGGATCTGCGGGAATCTGCTGATTACATGAAAGATGTTTTAAACACGCTTCGCGTTGAAAGTAAAAGATGGCCGTTGCTGGCTGATTATATTTTAGAATAACAAAAAATCCTATTGTCAACTTTTGCCGATGAAACAATTCAGCTCAGATCGTGTTAAATTTCTAAGGTTAAAATTATTTGTATTTGGAAATTTAATCATCTAATATTACGTATCAATCATAAAGATACGATAAATGCTGAAAGGCTGGTCATAATGGAATTTTTATTGGTTCCGATCATATTTGCCGTCGCGCTCCTACTGCTTTCACTGGGAAAATTGATGGGTGGGAAGGAAGTTCACACCTCCTGCAGCGCCGGCAATCATATAGAAGGCGTGGATGCCTGCGGCTCATGCGATACCGAAAGTGTCAAGTTTTACACGTCCAAAGAGGATCCCGGTTTTGAAAATGTAGCCAAATTGGGTAATCCAAACCGCAAAACACGCTTTATTGATAAATTGGATTTTAAACCGGAACGATTTAATTAGCTGAATTAAGTTAAATTTAAAGGCCCTGCCCCATGAGCAGGGCTTTTTTTATTGATCACCGGCATTCAGATATTGATTAAATCCGGAGCTCAAAATCTCCCTGAACTGATCTTCTTCCCTTATAATAATCATCGCTTCCACATTGGCTTTAGACTCCACCCACTGCAGCCCTTTTTCAGTACCCATTACCATGATGGCCGTGGCCATGGCGTCAGCTAACATGCAATCCGGGGCAATCACTGTGGCGGAGGCGACACCATTGATGATTGGTCTGGCCGTTACAGGATCGATCGTATGGGAATAAACCTTGTCTTCCGAAACAAAATAATTCCGGTAATCACCGCTGGTAGCCATTCCGGCATTGCTCACATGAATGACAGCTTCCAGTTCACTGCCGGGAACCTGATTATATTTTGGACGATCAACACCAATTTTCCATTTATTTTCCCCGTTCAGTCCCTTAACAACCACCTCGCCGCCGATCTCAACCATGAAATTTTCGAACCCTTTATCAGAAAGCAGGTCTGCGACCACATCCACTCCGTAACCTTTGGCAATCGCGCTCAAATCAAGTTCAGTTTCCGGATTCAGTTTGGAAATCAACGTATCACTGATAATTTTTATCAAATTGATGCCTATCCGTTTTTTTACAACTCCGACTTCCTGCTCTGAAGGAGGTCTGTCGCGCCGGCCTTTTTTCCCGAAGCCCCAAAGATCGACAAGCGGAGCCACGGTGACATCGAACGCGCCGCCGGATTCCCCGCTGATCTGAACAGCAGTTTGCAAAACCCGTACAAACGATCTGGAAACAACAAAGGGTTCCGTTGATTCAAATTTGTTAAAACGTGAAATTTCACTCTCCGGTTTATAGGTGGACATCTGCCGGTTGACTTCTATCAGAAGCGCGTCAACCTCCTGTTGCAGCTTTTGAATCATATCCGGGCCAACGGACTTATCAGCAATTTTTACGTGATATGTTGTACCCATGGTCTGACCGCTGAATTGTAACGGTTCTCTTTGTGAACATCCTGAAACAGCAGCAATAGTAATTATGAGAAAGATCCATCTCTTCATATTTATACCTGTAATTTTGTTGGACATTTTCGAAAAACTGTGCTAATAAGTCGGTACAGATTATTCTGAATTAATAGAAAATCATGACGTGTCTCAGTTCGGGTATCATGGTAATGTTTTGAATTTACGAAATACTTTTTTAAATACAACATCCAGTTTGTCCATTCCAAATTTCACTTCGCCGCATCTGCAACTGATTTTTTAATCAATTATAATAATGGGGTCGTAATGACACCACGCCCCGGTGTAAGCATCGATAAACATGGGATACACTCCGCTGATTAAATCAATAAATCCCCAGAAAAAACCTATTTTTCGGTGCATCATGATGGTTTTCTCCTGATCGTTATATTTTAGGGTTAAAATATGATCCGTGTTTGATCTCAGATCAATTTTTACCTTAGAAGTATCCGAATGATCGGCATATGTTTTTATTTCAATATTATTTTGATCAACAATCACCAGATCGGCAGGCGCGTTTTGGATTTCGACCTTATCAAAATATCCCTTCATCATTGTCGCGCAGTTGGTTAGAAAAAATGCAGATAGGATCAGAAGTAAAGTTGTACGTTTCATTTTAGCTCCCATGGTTAAAGTCTTAGAGGATATTCATAGTACACAAAGCTACCTAACATGCCGGAAATCCTAAAGTCCCGTACTATGGAAACTCCCCGGACAAATGAAGTTTTATTTTAATACCCATACCAGCGGTCATACGATAATTGTCAGCTATTGATTTCTTTGTAAAAATTATTAATATATAACCCTGCCGGTAATGGCGGGGTATAAATGAAAACCTGTCTCTACGAGCCGATCACGCAAATCACTCAAAAAAAGGCAGGTTTTCTTATTTGGCCAGCAGCATCTTTTTAATAAACCTTTTTTCACCGGATGTCAGTTCATAAATATAAAATCCGCTTGACAGTAAACAAATCAGTTGATTCGGACCATATAGAACTAGCACCTTCAACTTTTGAAAGTTTATCCGGTAAATTAGGTTCAACGTTTGGATTGTTTTGTGAAATTCTAATATCTGAACTTTCAATAATGTCATAATTGGTAATTTTCTGACCAAATATAATACTTATTAGCAAAAGCAAGAATATAAATATTTTCATTTCCATTCTCCTAAAATCTATAGCCGATTGAAAAAGACCAAACGTTAAAGTTTTGCATCTGATTGTCTTCTAGCATAAAGTTGTAAATCATATCAAAATAATAATCATCCAATAAGAAATAACCCAAATTACCTGAAACAGAGGATTGATTTATTTCATTTGATGGCAGATCGGGATAACCGTGAAGTCCTAATCCTATACCACCATAAAATTTATTATGGAATATGTAATCTATAAAAGCATTAAATGAAAGATTATAAAAACCAACTTCACTCTTAAAATTTTGATAGCTACAAATATTAAAAGTTGATTTAAGAAATAGGTTAGACTTATCAAATTTTAATATAACATCTGCTTTAATCCCAGCACCATAAAAGAACTCGCCGTCTGAGTCTGATATTTCTCCATATTGTGAGCTATAGGTAAGAGCAGGATAAGCAAATCCAAATGTATTGGTTCAGTCAAAATTGGAATTTTAAAAAGATTTAGTGCTATGATTTAAACCTTGTTATAAGGAGTAATATCATGGCAAGAAAATCAGTTAGACGCTTCACCCCGGAACAGAAATTAAAGATCATAAAAGAAGGTTCTTTGCCCAATGTTCGGGTTGCAGATTTATGTCGACATTACGAAATTTATCCCACAGATTATTATCGTTGGAAAAAATTAGCGGAGTC
>JBFXLE010000005.1:0-236119 GCA_050173015.1 Calditrichaceae bacterium | reverse complement strand
AATTTAACGGGGCGATAAGCCACAAAAATAAGCGGCCGGTGATTTTCAAGTTGTTGCTTAATTGCATTGTAAGGTCTACAATTCTCTAAAATTGTAGTAACAATTTTATACTATACGATTCTCTATTTGGTAAGTCGTTTGAGATACCAAATGGCTTTGACTCGTCAAGTTTATCCCAATCAGAGTAACTGTAATCAAAGGATAACATCAATCTTTCATATTCTGAAATAAATTTATGAATTGGAAATTCAACACCAAATCCATATCTGCTGACCGGATGCTGAGGTGAATAATCATAATAGTTTTTTATTTCTTCTTCATTTTCTCTACCATATCTCAAATTAAGAATTTCAAAAATTTTTATTTCGATGCCATAATTAGGCTGCCAAACATCAAAATTATAATTGCTACCATAAAAGACTGCATCGGCCACAATTATTACCTTTAAAGGATTCAATGAATTTATTTTTGGGAACTTCGGAATCATAATTGTTGATATTCCCGCGCGAAAAGTTTGGTACTTTGATTCCGATGGTAATTCATTTGAATAATGTATTTCTGTATCAAATAGGTTTTGCATTTGAAAACCAATGCGTGATTCATTGTATATACCCGGGATAAACCTCACTGGCATTGAATAAAGCGCCGATACGCTAATATCAAACGCATTACCGGTAAACTGTCTGTCATTGCTGCCTGGATCACTTACTTCAGTATAAGAGTCCGCGGATAAATGATAAAAATTTATACTGGTTCCAATTGACAAATTTTTAAAAATTTTTTTAGCATAGTGTAGCCGAAATAAGGATTCACTATAATCATCAAATTCATAATCAAGACGATCTAAAGATAAAGCAATTTTACCTATCCTATCAAACACAGGGATTAATACCGCAATATTATCTGCAACATAATCATTCGTAATAAAAGCAAAACCTTGTCCTCTTGAGTAAGCAACTGAATAGTAATCAAGGTTTGCCAGTCCTGCTGAATTATAATAAACAGTTTCAATGTCATCCGCTAATCCGGTAAAAGCATTTCCCAGTGATACGACTCTGGCGTAACGAGATGTATTAAATTCAAAAAATGCCGAACTTTGTCCATAACAGAATGCCAAAATACTAAATTGAATAAGAGTTGTTTTTAAATATTTCATAGCTATTCCCTTTTTAAAATCACAACCCTAACCTCTATTATAAACAAAATTTACACAGTTTGATTTACATAAAATGAATTCACCATTCCGTGTAAAATTTAGATTGATAATTTTGTGAGTTGTGGTAACAATTTTATCATTAAGATTTCCGGGTTCATTTCTTTAACAATGATCTTCAAAAAAAATTGTAAAAACCAGAATTTTTTAACAATCAACATAATATTCAAAAGCAAAACGCGGGGTTTCTTTATAAGAACATAGCTATGTCTATTCCGCCAGTCAATAAAAAAGATATTTTTTCGTTAGGTATATTGATGCGGACGGCTACCAAAAGACATTTTCTTTAACCAACTAAGAAAATCATGACGTTTTTAGCGGAAATTTATATTTTTATCCTCATTGCGGATAAACGATATACAAACCCTACCTTAATGCACCAGAGAATTATTCTTAAAATTGAAACACGCGCTGCCGTTACGAATTTTTTATACATCCCCGGCCAGGCGGATACCGGTAAACTGCCAGCGTTTATCCGGTTGAAAGAAATTTCGGTATGTCAAGCGGATATGATCACGGGATGTCGCGCAGGAACCGCCTTTCAACACCATCTGATTACTCATAAATTTACCGTTATATTCTCCTAACGCGCCTCCGGCCCGGCGGTATCCCGGATGCGGCAGATACGCGCTGCCCGTCCATTCCCAAACATCTCCGAACATCTGCGTTAATCTGCCTGACGGATTTTTGGGCATGACCGGATGAAAATATCCGTCATCGACAAAATTACCTTCTTCTGACGAAATTTTTTGCTCCCGGGCCGCGATCTCCCATTCCGCTTCAGTGGGCAAACGTCTTTTCATCCATGACGCGTACGCATCCGCTTCGTAGTGACTGATATGAGTTACCGGAGCATGGAGATCCAATTTTCTCAGACCTGAAAGCGTAAACTCAAACCAGGCGTCATCAATCTTTCGCCAGTAAAGAGGCGCTTTCCATTTATTCACCTGAACAGCGTCCCAGCCGTCCGAAAGCCAGTGCCTGAAATCATTGTAGCCATTATCCTTAATAAAATCGAGATATTCTCCATTGGTCACCAGCCGGTTTTGCAGCTTGAAGTCATTTACATAAACCTGATGAGCGGGCTGCTCATTATCATAACAAAATCCTTTGTCTCCAAATCCGAGCGTTCTCATCCCGCTTTTAATGGTGATAAACGAAGATTCCGGAAGTGAGGATTGTCCCGTATTGGATTTTTCTTTTTTATAAACCGGGTACAAGGGATTCAGGCCGAACAGATATTTTATGTCGGTCAGGAGGAGTTCCTGATGCTGCTGTTCATGGTTGATCCCTAATATGACCCTGTCACTAAATTCCTTCCATTGGGTTTCACTCACACGGTCAATCAGAATCTGCATTTTTCCGGTTACAGCTTCCCTGTAATGATAGATTTCCTTAACGGTAGGTCGTGATAAGTTACCGCGTTCCGGGCGGTCCCATCGTTCGCCGGCGTGATAGTAATAGGAATTATACAGAAAGTTATATAAATGATGATACGGCTTAAAATCACGCTCAAATTCACGCAGAAGAAACGTTTCAAAAAACCATGTGGTATGCGCCAGATGCCATTTTGCCGGACTCACATCCGCCACGGGCTGAATGACATAATCTTCAGTTTCCAGCGTTCCGCATAATTCTTCTGTAAATTTCCGTACTCTAATAAATTTTTGAAGTATTTCTGATCTTTCCATGATACTACCTTTCTGCTTATCGATTTTTAGCGGGCTCAGATTACAATGTCCCTTTTGGGATAAGATACTGCAAACTAAACCTGGTTTCTTCATCCATCCATACCTTCTCAACAGCAAAACCGGCCTGATCCGCAATTTCAGAAAACTCATTCAAACTGTACTTGTATGATGACTCGGTCCAGATACTTTCACCTTCCGCGAATGAATATTTTTCTTCACCGACCTGAACCGATTGATCAATTTTACTGATCAGATGCATTTCAACCCGGCCGGATTCTTCATCATAATGCGCGTGGTGGCGAAAAGTCCCGGGATTAAAATCAGCGTTCAATTCTCTGTTTATTCTTTTCAGGATATTTAAATTGAAAGCCGCCGTTACTCCCTGACTGTCATCATACGCTCTTTCAAGAATGTTTCTGCTTTTCCGAAGATCCGCCCCTACAATCAGGCCATCATTAGATGTTATAGTTTCCCGCAGACGGATTAAAAATTCGACGGATTCTTCATGGTCGAAATTACCGATACTCGATCCCAGCCAGAGGATTAGCTTTGGCCGGTCCGAATAATTCTTCAGGAGATTGAGACCCTCCCTGTACCTTGCGGCAACCGCGGTAATTTCCAGTCCCGGGTAGTCTTTTAACAGTGCCTTCGAGCTATTCTCAAGCATGGTGCGCGAAATATCAATCGGATAATAACACACGCTCCCAAAGCGTCGTATAAATGATTCAATCAGAATCCGCGTTTTTGCCGAACTGCCGCTGCCCAATTCCACCAGCATAATATCTTCGGTGAATTTTGAAGAAATTTCATCGGCGTATTCATTCAGAATTTCTGTTTCGGTTCTTGTGAGGTAATATTCGGGCAGGTCGCATATTTTTTCAAATAGCAGTGAGCCTTCTTTGTCGTAGAAATACACACTTGGTAGTCGTTTTGGCGCGCCCGAGAGCCCTTCTGCCACATCCTTCGAAAATTCGTTTGCCGTACTTTCCTGATCTGATGTGATAAGTTCAAATCTTTCCTTCATAACTGCCGTTACCATCAATTAATCTCCTTCAATCTCACAGCATTTGTTTAGTCACTTGCCTTAATTCTCAGGCCTTTTGGTATCAATACACGATCCGCCAAATCAAATCCCCACTGAACCAGAAGCGCGAGCAGGGCCGCGGGAACTGCCCCCTGCAGGATTAAACCCGTATTATCCAGCCGTATTCCCGTCAGAATCGGTTGCCCGTATCCACCCGCGCCGATTAACGCGCCCAGGGTGGCTGTTCCAATATTGATCACCGCCGAAGTTTTGATGCCGGCAAGAATTGAAGCGGAGGCCATTGGCAGCTCAATCCTCCAAAGCCTGATCAAACGGGGCAATCCCAGCGCGCGGGCAGATTCGCTTATCGGGCCGGGAATATCATGAATACCCGTATAGGTATTCCGGACAATCGGCAGAAGGCTGTACAAAAACAGAGCAACTATTGCCGGAGGCCCTCCGATACCCAATAGCGGTATCATGAATACAAGTAAAGCCAACGAAGGTATGGTCTGAATGATTCCGACAAGGCCAAGAATTCCCGCTCCAAACCTGGCATTAACGGATGCGGCGATACCGAGCGGAATTGATACCAGAATAGCCGTGGATAATGATATAAATACTAAATACAAATGTTCAAAAGTATGCCGGCGTATCCTGTCATACGCTGTTTGCGTCTTCACACCGGTGTCGATTCCCATATTTTCTCTCACAAATTCCGCGGCCGCTTTCGCTTCCGGGAAACCTTCAATTCGCACAAGGCTATTGAGCCGGATCATATGCTCTTCTGAAATCCGGCCTGCGGCCTTTTGTAATATTTCGATGCTACCCGGAACTCTGTCCTCAAGATCGAGGCGATATAGCAGAACCGCTTTATATTCGGTGAAGTAATGCAAATCATCTTCCAAAATCCGAAGATTATAGTGGATGATTTCAGCATCGGTTGAATATAAATCCGTTACCTGAATAGAACCGCTCATCAAGCCTTTATAGGCGAGATCGTGGTCGAGACCCGTGACCTTGTCCTGAGGCAGCCCATAGGTCTCGCGTAACCCGGGCCAGCCGTCGCCCCGATCCATAAACTCATTCGTAAAACCAAATTTTAACTCCGGATAATTTTTTAAGTCAGAAATTGTTCGAATATTCATCTCATCCGCGATCAAATCCCTCATTCCGATTGCATAGGTATTGTTAAAACCAAGGGAACCGGTCATTCCTATTCCGTGCTTCCCCAGAACGGAGCGTATATCTTGAAAATTTGACATCTGCTCATTATTTAGGATTTCTTTTACGATGGTTCCGGTGTATTCAGGATAGATATCTATCTCTCCGTTGAGTAAAGCATTCCATAAAATCCGGGTGCCTCCCAGTTCCTTTTTGTGCTCAGATTTAATTTTAGCATTTTGTAAAAGCTGATCTATAATATTGCCGATGATAACAGACTCGGTAAATTTTTTCGAACCGATGACCACCTGTTTTACCTGCCTGCCGCTGGTGGAAACCGGGATACTTATCAAGATCAACAGGATTACTGAAATGAGTGTTTTTTTCATAATCTGATCACCTGACCGATTCATGAAGCCTCTCCAGCGGAGAGCGCTGGGCATTAATAAACCTGGTCACAAACGGATCTTTAGGCGAGGTTAACATTTCCTGAAAACTTCCGCTCTGGATTACTTCTCCTTCGCGCAACAGGACGATTTTATCGCCAAAAAAACCTGCTTCTGCCATATCATGCGTTACCATGACCACCGTTTTATTGAGCTTTTTGAAAATACTTCGAAGATCTTCCTGCAATTCTGACCGGATCATCGGATCAAGCGCGCCAAGCGGTTCGTCCAAAAGCAAAATATCGGGATCAAGCATCAACGCCCTCATAAGACTCACCCGCTGTTTTTGTCCCCCTGAAAGCTGAACGGGGAAGCGATCCAATCCGGTTTCCGGGAATCGTGAAAGCGCTGTAAGTTCTAACAAACGGTCATCCATCTCTTTTTTGTGCCAACCCAGATATTTTGACATGATTGTTATATTGTCGCGGGCTGTTAAATGCGGAAATAAACCACCATCCTGAATAACATATCCCATCCTTAGTCGGGCATTCCCGATATTATCCCTTGTTAACTTCTCATCCACAAAGTACACTACCCCACTATCCGGTTTAATCAAGCCGATCATCAGCCGCAGGATAGTCGATTTGCCGCAACCGCTCGGACCAATCAAAACGGTTGTTTCACCCGATTTAATTTTCAGGTTTAATGAATTTACGGCAGTCGTATTTGCAAACGACTTTGTCACTTTTTCCAATTTGAGCATTAAAAATGAATCTCTGACAGTTATTAGGATGCAAGAATTTTAGAACAGGCATTGATAGCGCTTTCGAGAAAAAGAAGATTCTTTATAACCTGGGCTTCCCGGGAGGTCTCCTTAATTATCTCTGAACCCGGGAGTACCGCGCCTATCCAGCCCTTGGTATGCCAGAATCCTTCCCCGGAAAGATCATGGGACCCGACAAGTTTCTCGTCCGGATATGGCCATGGGGTCACGTAAAAATAGGGTTCATTGTAACTGTCGTCACCGGGCGACAGGCCAACGCCAATAGACTTTTCAAGTTTTTTATCCACTGTAATCAGCGAGGCGATATCAAAATGATGCGGCCAGCAGCGGACTTCTGAAGCCCCGTCCACTTCCTTAAGCACCTCTCTCAGAATTAAATCTGCATTGCTGAAATATTTGGCATGTTCTTCGAAAGCCGCCGCCATATCCATCCTGAACGGCTGCCCCAGCGACTGACTGGCCGCGGGAAGTTTAAGGTTATCAGGAAAATTAAATTTTGATTTATCAAATCCGTGAGATGTAAGTTCCTCTCTCAGCCACTCAACCGCGCCATCCATCAATCGACCTTCCAGGGCAAATTCTGATAGAATTTTTCCGCTGCCATCCAGAAACTGCAGTTTAAGGTCAGTCGGATGCAACGCCACCCGATATTTCTTTTTGCCGCCGATTTTATTTCCGGCAAAAACCTGATTATCCCCCAGCCATTCCATGTTGGAATGACCGGCATCCTCCCTGGGTTCCAGATAGGATGATCCAATTGCCGCGATTATTTGTGAAGCCTGATGAAGCTCAATACGAGCTTTTGTCAGATTCACGGGATTGACCTTACCAAGCCGCTGCCATTTTTCACTCAGGTGTGTTTTCATGTTCAGTTTCCTCTTCTGGCCACCGTCAAAATGATTTCTGCGGTGGATTTCACACGATATTAAATTTATATCGAAAATATATCCGTCAGTTGAAGCGTATGGTGTTATTTTTTATTGAGCCGACAATTATTCAAACCGGAATTCTAATTTTTATAACAAGGAATTATTTCATTTGATTCCTGAAAGAAATGTAAATTTCCGATTGATTTTTATCATTCTCCTCATCAAATTTATTCAGTTTCTTTATAAATTGTCGATGTTGGTATATTTCTCGATAATCCGGATAGCGGAAGCATTTTCGGGCAAACTTAAAAAATTGACAGTAACAGTTCTATATAACGAAAGGGTATCGTATGGGTAATGGAAGGAACAGGGATTGGTATAATGAAAAATCCCTGGGTGAATATGTCCTTAGCATTCTGGACAAGGATTTACACAAATACGAAGATTATATTCATAATGAAATTCTGGATTCGGGTTATCTTTGGCAGGAATTGAATGATTTTATCAATTCTTTTGTACGTCAGTATCTTGAATCAGCGGGATATATCGACGATGAATTCTCGTTCAACCATGAAGAACCAGATCCCGATTTAGATAATGAAATAATTTAAGACGTCATATATTCATTGCTATAATGAGGATAAATGATTTCTCGCTAAGGAGCGAACGGCCTGTACCATGGCCATAAGTCCCATTCCTTTTCCCATTGAAATATTTTGTCTGAAAATTTTATAGACGATTTCATCCGGAATTTCCGCGATCTCACGGGCTGTCAGACCGGAAAGTGTTTTCTCCAGGATGGCTGCTAATGCTTTCGCTGATATTCCGGATGGATTCTCAACGGCAAAATATAATTTAACCGTTCCGTCATCCCGGAGAACAGACCAGATATACGCCTCCGATTCACAATACGGAATTTTGTTTTTTTCCGGAAACGGACGTTTGGCAATTTCCGGAGGTACTTCCCGATATTGATCCGCGTAACTTATAAGAAACTCCGCGCGATCGGTCAGATCATCTGCAAGAGATAGATTTTCAATTAGTTCCGCCAGCTTGTCCGGTACCCGCATTAAGTCTTCCATTGATCGTTTGACTTTGCTGTCTATTTCTCAATCGGCACGTTTACAAGATTCCCGTACTCTGTCCATGATCCGTCATAATTTCGCACATGATTATAACCAAGCAGATAGGTGAGCACAAACCATGACAGACTGCTTCGTTCACCGATCCTGCAATAGGTGATAATGTCATTATCAGGTTTCAATCCCTGCTTGCGCAGATATATTTCTTTTAATTCCTGCGCATCCTTGAACGTGCCGTTATCCGTATTCACCGCCATGCTCCACGGCACATTCGCCGCTCCGGGAATATGACCGCCTCTTAATGCCCCTTCATTGGGATAACCTTCCATATGCAATCGCTCACCGCTGTATTCTTCAGGACTGCGCACATCGACAAGCGGCAGCTTTTTCTCAACATGTTTTAAAACGTCCTGCCTGAAAGCGCGAATATCGCGGTCCGTTCGCTCCTTCGCCGCGTACTTACTCACCGGATATTTTGGCGCTTCTCTTGTCATGACACGGTGTTCCTTTTCCCACTTAACGCGACCGCCATCCATAATCTTCATCCGTTTATGACCAAACAGACTAAACACCCAAAAAGCGTAGCATGCCCACCAGTTATTCTTATCACCATAAAAAACTGCCGTTGTGTCTTTTGTCATGCCAATCCTGGACATCAGTTCTTCGAACGCGCCGCGGTGTATATAATCCCGGCGAATCTGATCATTTAAATCCGTTGTCCAGTCCACATGCACGGCGCCGGGTATATGCCCTGCCGTGTACAAAAGCGTGTCCTCATTTGACTCGATAATTCGTATCCCCGGATTTTTTAGATTTTCTTCCACCCAATCCGTTGACACCAGTACTTCGGGGTGTACATATCCCCGTTTATCTATGTTATTCATTGGATACTCCAATATTTAATGATTGAATCTATATTAGATTTAGCGAAGGAAAATGGAGGAAAATTCCCCGGTGTCTCATGTTATTTTACTAACTTCTTTGTGGCTGGAAATATTAAAATAGCGGGTGTGAATTAAAAAAATTACCGCGCGGACTCCCCGGCCCGGAACATTTTAGATTCTACCGGCTCGTTGGCTTTGTTTTTTAAGCTGATATGGATTGTCTTTTCGATTTTCGCGTGTGTGACCCCATCCGATGATTTGAGTTCAACCAGGTACTTTCGATCCGTTTTTGAACTAAATTTCAAAAGTGAAACAATCTCATCGATTTCATTTTTATCCAGAGTGAAATCCGCGTAGAGGGTCTGCCGCCCCGGTTTCATAAACCGGATTGTAGCGGCTTTATCCCATACGATATAATCCGGTCCTAATATTTTTAGCAGCATCAGCATATAAATCGGATCAACTCCGCCGTACATGCTTCCACCAAAAATAGTATTGACATAATTTCTTGTTCTCATACTCAGGGGAATTTTAATCCGGACATTGGTCCAGTCACCTGAAATATGGATAATGCGCGCTCCCGTGCCCCGATAGGCGGGAAAGATGTTCATCCCCCATCTGAAAATTTTTGTCTTGAATGTCTCGTTTACCACTAATTTTCCTCTTAATATCTGCGGGCATAACTAAATTTCCGGTAAGGTTCAAATTTATGAAAAATATCTGATAAATAAAATTAATTCATTCAGCCCCATATCATGATCATCATTAATCGTTTATTTGTTTCTTTTCCTCATGCCCGTCTGAAATAACCCTGCCGACCGTCGCGGCCAGCTCTTCAATATTGAAAGGCTTGGTTATTACACCCATAAAACCATATTCCTCATAATTTGCCATCACCGGATCATTTGAATATCCGCTCATGACAATCGCTTTCAGCCCCGGTTCAATTTCTTTCATTTTCCGAATTGTTTCCTTACCGCCCATGCCGCCCGGAACAGTTAAATCCATCATGATCAGGTCAAACGGTTCACCTGAACTCCGGGCCAGTGTATATTTTTCGATTGCTTCACCGCCGTCAGGAGCTAAAACGACTTTATATCCTAAACTTTTTAACATATTAGCGCAGGCCTTCAATATAAGGTCATCGTCATCCATAACCAGAATGTTTCCGCTGCCTCCGGTTATTTTTTTAGCTCCGGAAAGACCCGCTTTTTTAGTTTTTGAGATAGCTGGAAGATAAATGATAAATTCCGTTCCATTTCCAAGCTCTGACTTGACTGTAATATATCCCTGATGATTTTTTATTATCGAATGCGTTGTGGCAAGCCCCAATCCGTTTCCATGCTGTTTTGTTGTAAAATAGGGATCAAATATTTTATCCAGATGGTTCATCGGGATCCCAATTCCCTGATCTCGTATGACCAGCCTTATATACTTTCCTTTTTTAAGCAGACTGTTTTTTTCTCCCTTGGCATTCAAATTATCCGCAATTATTTCAAGAGTACCGCCTTCCGGCATCGCCTGATCGGCGTTTATAACGAGATTATTTATGACCTGACTTAACTGCCCTTCATCAACTTCGATCGACCATAGATTCTCCGGGATTGATATTTTTGATTTTACATTGGATCCTCTCAACGCAAACTCAGACGTCTCCCTTATGAGTATTCCCACATCCGATAATTTTTTGACCGGCGCTCCTCCGCGTGAAAAAGTTAATAGTTGTTGGGTCAGATCTTTTGCCCTCATGGTCGCTTTTTCGGCGTCTTCGAGCCGGTCAAACGTTCGCTCTCCGGGCTTAAGATTCAATTTTGCAAGTGATATATTTCCAAGAATCGCTGTCAGCAGATTATTAAAGTCATGAGCTATCCCCCCCGCGAGCAATCCAACCGATTCAAGTTTTCTATTCTTTAAGACTTCGTTTTCAAGCTTCCGATGCTCAGTAATGTCTCTGAAAACCAATACTATACCAAGTATTTTGCTGCCCTTATCTCTGATCGGCGCGCCGCTGTCGGCAATAATTCTCTCCGTCCCGTCCTTAGAAATTAACAGTGTAGAGCTTGCCAATCCTACAATCGTTCCCGATTTCATGACTTTTTTAACCGGATTTTCTGCCGGCTTTTTTGTTTTTTCATCGATAATTCTGAATACCTTGTTCAGGGGTTTTCCATGAGCTTCGGATTGCGTCCAGCCGGTCAGCTCCTCCGCTACCTTATTCAGCATTACAATATTACCATGTGTATCAGTGGTTATTACGGCATCACCGATACTTCTCAATGTCACGGCCAATCGTTCTTTTTCCGCCTCCAGATCTTCTTCCGCCTTTATGCGATCGGTTATATCCACGCACACACCGTTTATTTGGCAGGTTCTGCCATTCTCATCCAAAAGCGGTTCCGCTGTTTCATAAAGCCAGCGAATTTTACCATCTTTTCTTATAATACGGTATTCTCCGTGAGCCGCCTGACTATTCAGAAGGGAATTGATTGACGCCTTTACAAATTCAGAATCATCAGGATGTATAATAGATACCCAGAGATTTTTAGATACATTTAAAAATTCTTCTGATTTGTACCCCGTTATTCTGTAAATACTTTCCGTATAAATAGTATGATTGATATTTTTATTTTTATCTACATTCGCGCTCCAAAGAAAACCATTAACACTCGAAATTAAATCGTCCATTCTCTGCTTATTTATCACAAGTTCATTTTCGATTTTCTCCCTTTCCCCAACCATATAATTCGCCGATTCCGCAAGTACTTTAAATTCATTGAGTTTCAGCTTTCCTTCAGTGATCTTCTTATGCTTGTGCGCCGCCTCCTTAAAGAAAGATGTAAATATATCGAATTCATCTTTAATTTTTTCCGAGTAATAATTTGATAAAAGAATGGTTAGTGTAAGTACAAATAAAAAGAGCAGCAAAATGCTGATGATGTGCTGCATCACTCCCATCTTCAACTGATGTTTGTGCGCCGATATAACGCTATTTATGTCATCAAGATATACACCGGCGCCTATCATCCATTTCCAGTCATTTACCGCTTTAATAAATGATATTTTTGGTGAATATTGGCTGGTTGACGGTTTTACCCAGGAGTAATGGATAAATCCTCCTTCAGGATTTTCGGCCGCTTTTCTCTCTAACTGTACAACTTTTACACCATTAGGATCCGTCAATTCCCAGACATTATCGCCGGCTTTGTATTTTTCTGAGTCAATAATCAGAGCGATCCCATCAAAGGTGTTCACAAAGACATAACCGTTTTCATCATAACTAATTCTGGATATTCGCTCCAGAACTTCTTTCTTTATATCATTCTCGACATTATCAAGAAATTCTCCGGTGCCGATAAACCAGTTGAATGGCTTAAAGATTTTTACAAACCCTATCTTAGGATATGTCTTTTCAGAGTTTTCATCCTGGCGGTGCCAGAAATATTTTCGATACGTTTCTCCTTCCTTTTTTAAGAGCGCGATAATTTCTTTGGTTACATATTTCCCGTCTGCATCAACCCATTCTCCCAGGCTGGTGCCTTCAACTGACGGTTCCGGGGGATATAACTGAGATATGCCGTAAAGATCCGTCACAATAAAATAACTCCGGCCGTTGTTAAAACGGGCAGGCCTAAGAGCGTCAAGGATCATTTTTTTTAAATCTGCTTCCGGATACCGATCTTTATATTGGTTGTAAATATTGGAGGCTATGGCATGCGCCTGATAAACACGCTGTTTTAAATCATCCTGAAGGTTTTTTTCGTAGATCGCCCGGTTATAATGAATATAGTTAATGACATTTTCGACCTGATCCTTTACCATTTTTTTTTGCGATTCAATGTATGTTTTTTCCAGCTCTTCCGACTGTTGTTCAAACTGACGGAATTCGGCCGTTATCCAGAAAAAACCTATCGAAACGGACATAAGCACCAGCGCCGCGGTAGCGCCAGTCATAAAGATTCGTTTGATGTTGTTGTTTTTAAACATGGCGCACCCCAGAGTTTCGGCCTGACCTGAGTTTATCCAAATATATTAAATACACTCTATTATGATATAAGATAAATCGTAGTTCTCAAAACAAAAAATAAAATTATCACATTTCAATCATTTTGACCAGGAATAAATATTGTTTTATGACCAATATAACCGGCGTTTAAAAATATCTTGTTTATTCAAATATATTTTATGAATTTGTATTATTTCCGGTTATTTCCGTGAACTAACATATTTCAGTCTCGTTTAATTCTCGAATTAATCGGCGTGATCCGGGGTGATTACAACATTTTTTAAGGATTACATTTATGAAAATACTCTATCTTTTGATTACTGCATTTTTGGTGTTCATTCCTCATGGCTTCACTCAGACCAACAAAGACGAACCACTCCCTTATTCTATCGCTGACAAGGAAATCAAACCTTTAAGGAAACTGGTTGACAATGATTTTCAGGCTGAATTGGAAAAACAGCTTCGTAAAGATAAAACCTGGGCCAGACTGATCGATAAAAAGAAAATGTCGGTCGGCCTCGTTGACATCAGCGACCCGCATCATGTAAGGTTTGCCAGAGTTAACGGCGATCTGATGATGTATGCGGCAAGTTTACCAAAACTGGCAATCCTGTTGGGCGCATCGCAGTCGCTTGAAGATGGTACGCTTGAAGAGTCACCTGAAGTATTGCAAGATATGCGTATCATGATCAGTAAATCAGATAATTCGGCGGCAACGAGAATGATTGACCGGGTCGGATTTAAAAAAATCCAGGCTGTCCTTATGAATCCAGAGTATCAGTTATACGCGCCGGAATTGGGGGGAGGATTGTGGGTTGGCAAACGTTACGCGAAATTGGGAAAACGCTATCCTGATCCTTTAATGGGTCTAAGTCACGGCGCTACCGCCACACAGGTTTGCCGCTATTATTATTTACTGGCGTTCGGAAAACTGGTTAGCCGGGATCGCTCAGCCCAAATGCTGGATTTTCTTTCGGATCCTGAACTTCATCATAAATTTGTGCATAGTCTGGACGAAGTCGTTCCGGATGCCAAGATATACAGAAAATCAGGCACCTGGCGGAACTGGCATTCAGATTCTGTAATGGTCTGGGGTCCGGAATGGCGGCGTTATATACTGGTGGGACTTGTCGAAGATCCTCACGGAGAGGCGATTCTTAGAGATTTGTTGTTGACGGCGGAGAAGGTTTTAAAAACCGGTAAAAAAGTCTAACCTTATAAAAAAACAGGATTTATGGTGAGCACAAACAGCGGTTCCAGCGTTGCCGGGGTAAAATTCATTGACATCGTTGAAAAAATTCTTAACGAGACCTTTGATATAAGACACGGGGAGGGAAGACGAGCCCTGATGATGTGGATTTATATTTTTCTGATCATCTCGTCTCTGCTCATTGTAAAACCTGTGGTTATTTCAATGTTCCTTACCAGGTTCGGCGTTGAACAGCTTCCCTTTGTATTTATATTGGTTGCCGTGTTTGCGGCCGGAATATCATCTCTTTATTCAGAACTGCTTAAAAAAGCGCCTGTGCACCGTTTAATTGTAAAAACACTAAAAATTTCAATTGCTTTTTTATTTATGTTCTGGTCGTTTCTGCAGTTAAATTTGCTGCCCGGCTGGATCATATACATTTTTTATGTGTTTGTCGCCATATTTGCCGTCATCTCGAGTTCTCAGTTCTGGATACTCGCGAATGTGATATTTAACGCCCGTGAGGCGAAACGCTTATTCGGATTCATAGGATCCGGCGCCATCGCCGGAGGGATTTTCGGCGGGTATCTCACCAATTTTCTTGCCCCTGTCATCAGCAGTGAAAATCTGATCTTTATTTGTATCGGTTTTTTATTATTGTGCATACCAATCACAAATAATTTATGGAAGGATTATTTTAGGAACGCCGAACACCGTAAATTATACCGGGCGCATCCGGTATCCGTGACGGCGGTCCATCCGGTCCGTATAATCCGGCAGTCAAAGCATCTTATTTATCTGGCCAGCATCGTTGGAACCGGTGTGTTGGTCGCCAAACTTATTGAGTATCAGTTTGGAGCCATCGCTGCCAGAGAAATCACCAATGAGGATCAGTTAACCGCCTTCTTCGGATTCTGGCTTTCCAATCTGAATATCGCTTCTCTTCTGATTCAGCTGTTTGTCACGCGCCGGGTTGTGGGCGTTTTTGGAGTGGGTACTTCTTTATTGTTTCTGCCGGTTGGAATTCTTATCGGCGCGGTAACCATCTTTATCACTCCCGTGCTGTGGGCGGGAGTTTTTATCAAAATAACGGACGGCAGTCTTAAAAACTCCATCAACAAGGCCGGAATCGAACTGCTCGCCCTGCCTATTCCGGTGGAAATTAAAAATCAGGCAAAATCGTTTATCGATGTTTTTGTAGATAGCTTCGCGACAGGAATTGGCGGATTGCTTCTGATTTTTTTAACGTACGGATTCGACTTCTCCATCAGGCAGATCAGTCTTATTATCATTTTATTGCTTTCTCTATGGATATATCTTGTCACCAGGATTAGAAAAGAGTATGTCAATTCTTTCCGCTTAAAGATTGAATCCAATAAGATAAACTCAAATTCAGATTTGCCCGACATTCAAAACGAGTCTGTATTTGGCGGATTCATCAAAATCCTTGAAGGAAAAAATGAATCTCAGATTCTCCAGGTTCTTAAAATGGTGAAGCCAATTCAAAACGACCGTCTTCTTCCATGCTTTCAGAAACTTCTGAACCATTCTTCCGGAGAAATAAAACTTGAAGTACTTAGAAATATCTATTTTTATAAACATGTGGATCTTTCCGCAGAAGTCGAAAATCTTATCCAAGACCCGGATTTAGAGATAAAAACTGAGGCCATACATTATCTGTTTCAGAGGGCCGGCGGACAAAGAATTGAAAAGCTGTCTTCATTCCTGCAGTCTCCCGATATTACCGTTCGCAGCGCCGCCCTTCTGTGCGCGGCAAGGGAGAGCCGTAATAATCCCGAATTAAAGCAGCAATTCAGAGTGAAAGAATCGGTAAACGAATTGATGAAAGATTTGCGGCTTCAGACAAACAAATCCCATACAAAATCTTTAAAAACTCTGGCATCCAGGGTCATTGGCGCGGCGGATATTCCCGAATTGTACCCCTATCTGCATATTTTATTGAGCGATAGCGATCCTGACGTTTTAAAAGCAGCGATATTAGCCGCCGGATCCAGCAAGAATATGGACTTTATCCCCGTTCTGATCCGTATGCAAAAAAAGAAAAGATTATGGAAATACACCTACGAAGCACTCCTTGCGTTTGGGCCGGAAATACTTGATGTTTTGAATGAACATTTAAACAATCCGTATGTTGAGAGAAATATTCGATTGAGTATTCCCGCTCTGATCGCCAATTTCCGCAACCAAAAAGCGGTAGATGTTCTTGTAAAAAATTTACAGTTAAAAGACGCGCTCGTCCGCTATGAAGTCATCAATGCTTTATACGACCTGAGACTGAATTCCCCCGCGCTGAATTTCCATGTCCCCAACCTCGCCAACCGAATTTTCGCGGAAGCCAACGATTATGTTAACACTCTCGCGTTTCTTTATTCACAGGTGCGAGCCGAGACGATTTCCGGTGCCGGGAACTTATCTGATCCCAATCAAACCAAACTGCATGAAGCCAGAAATATGCTGATCAAGGCTTTAGAGGATCGCCTGGACAACAATCTGGAAAGAATATTCCGGCTGCTTGGATTAAAATATCCGCCTGAAGATATAGAGAATGTGTACAGTGGAATCAGCAGCAGCAAACCGGATGTCCGTGTCAACGCGGTTGAGTTTTTGGATAATGTCCTGGAGAGCGATTTGAAAAAGATCATCATACCGATCGTTGAAACGACAATGATCAGTTCTGTTATCGATAAAACGCTTGAGCAGTTTGGATTAAAAATCAAGTCTGAGCACGAATGCCTTACAACGCTTCTTTCAAGCGAAGACACGACACTGCAAATCCGTACCTTGTATCTTGTCAGTCAATTAAAAGATGAGAAATATCTTCCTTATATTGGATCATTGGTGAACAGTCCGGATCCCAAAGTCAGAAAAATGGCCGGTTTCGCGCTGAAGCATATTGGTGTCGACCGCTAAAACAACACATTTATTTTGAAATGATCCTGTCGATAAATGTGGCCAGCGACTGATGTTCCACCGCTGAGTTTTTCTTTAAAACATTTGACATAAGCGCCACAAGATAGACACGACCGGCCGGATGCTCGACAATGGCAACCGAATTCATATAGTTTTCAACATTTCCCATATATTTACCGCACTTGAAATCAGGTTCCACTTTGCAGCGGTACTGGCTTCCCGATTTAAAATAGACCGCCGCGTCTGCTAACGCCGGGCTTGACGCATAGCGGATTCGTTTCGCGGTCATATACATCATTCTTTTAATCTCCAGGCTTGACCATTCATCCACTATCTTTCCCCGTTCCAAAGCGATAAGATATTTTAGCAAAGCCGTGGGAGTCCCGTAGCTTCCACTACCGCCCGGAACCAGTTTTTTGCCTGTTTGCGTAAAAAAACTGCCAAGCTGCCATTCATTCTGCTCAATCCCCATCGCCCTGAGCGGGTCATTAACCGTTGACATGGCTATGGCACTGAGTTCACTTTTTGTTGTTTTTTCAAAAAAATGTTTTTCCCACTCCGGACTCGCCGGGTAATTTTTCCCGAATGCTCTCATCAATAGAACTTCTTTCCAGACAACGCTTGCCGCTGAATTCGCGCTGGCTGAGATCATGTGATCTACCCATTCATACAGAGAAAATGTATCCCCTTCTTTTATCGGTCTCCAGGATGCCGCCTTCGTTTCCGGATTAAAAAATGGTACTTCATGATGATCTGTGAGAATCCATTTATCCGCGACGACCATTCGGGCGCGCAGCAGTTCCTTTCTTTTTTCGGGTGAATCCGGGTAGATTTTTTGTAATTCGGTAAACAGTCCGGCTAAAATGGCCAGCTTTCCCACACTTCCGGGAGCGAATCTGTTTTCCGCCTGTCGTTTGGCAAAGCGCATCGGCTTACCCGGGGTGATTTCAAGAAGCGCCAGTGAATAACTTTCATCGCGATTCGGGAACAGCGCGTCAATCCGTTTCTGTAATTCCTGATCTACCTTCGGAAGCGTATCAAGACTGTCACCTTTCGCGTTTAAAAGATTCAAAGCGATTTCCGAGTAAGGCTTCCTGCCTCCGGGTGGGGGCAAAGTACCTTTAATCTGTCCCTCGCTCATCAGGCTTAATCTCAATAAGCGTCTTATTCCTGTCCATTGATATCCGTCGATCGGGTAACCCGAAAGACCGTCAAAAAGGATCATAAAAAAAAGTAACGCCGCTATTTTTATTTTCATTGGATCTGTTTCTCCCCAAATATTAAACAAACCACTAATTCAGAGTATCGGTTAGCGATATCCGGATATCTTTTATCTTCGGATCCATTTTCTGGAGATACTCTGAAGATCGCGCGTTTTTATTTTCCACAAATGGCCGTACCTGAAACAACCAGATTTGCCCGTCTTTAAATCCCAACTCCACATCAAACGGCCCTTTTGATTCAATTCCGGGAGTCCCCGGGAGTTTCTTTTTGATCTCACCGGCAAAAGCGCGAAGCATGCTTAGTTCATTGTTATCCAGCACCGGTTTGTTCAAAGGCATGATTGCTTTTGCCGTTCCGCCCGTTGCCGGGAGCGTTGTGCTGAGAGTTTCTCGCGAAGGAGACAATAGTTGATTTGAGCCATCGTTTCTCAGAAGATACGATTCGGCCGCCTGACCCTCCACCGCCCCGCCGGCTCCGCGGTTGAACGCGATGGTAACATCCTCCGGATTCCCGGAGGTGACACCGGTCGTTATCATCACCCCCGATTTTTCAACATCCACGGTGGGAATAATAAGAATAGACGGATATACATTTTCCGGATTAAGCAGAAATTTTTGTCTCCATTTATAACTCCGTTCCGTGAACGGAGAAGCCCATACGTCGCGGATTGCCTGTAAAATTTTTTCTTCGTCAACCACATTAAATACCGTCAGATTCAATCCCGCGCCCGTAAAATCCTTTAAATCTTCCATATTGGTGTCACTGCGGATAAAGACCGGTACTCCGCCCATGTCCCTGCCAAGAACATCCGTGAATCCGGCTTTCATCTTTAGTAAAAACTCCTGTGAAAATTTAATTTTCCTGATCGCTTCACGAAGAACTTCGAGACGCTTTAATACCATTGAATCTATTTGGTCATTTGTCATTCCCGTTTTATTCTCACCGGATGCATTCTCAAACGTTTCCTGTAAATACTGCCAGTAAGTTAATTCACTACCCGGCATGAATTGATCCATGTGCTGACGGAAAATTCCGAATGGAATCACCAGACCCTCTACCACCTGCCGCGGGAACATACTTTTCAACTGACCAAGATTTGCCGCTTTAGGGCCGCAGATCTTTCCCGAATCGGATGCCCTGAGCTTACGCAGACTTATAATATCGGTCTGATTTAAATTGATTTTCCCTGTTGGAACTTTAATTCTTTCTTCTTTCCTCTTTTTAATCTGAATAAGAGCTTTTTCCCTATCCGTCATTTTTTCAGCCGGTTTCATTAACACGCTGCCGCCCGGTGAAACCGCATAAAACACGTCTTTCCCCGAATAAGCGGATAAATCGGCCAAATTCTGATCCGACAAGACCGCGTTCGGAATTCCAAGATTCCGCGCCAGCAGCTGCACATGCGAGACCAGATTTCCTTCTGAAACAGTAGCAATTCCCGCTACCGGTTTCATATCCGCGGGCGGTCGCATCAGTATATAAATTTTATCCGCCGCGAACTGAATGTCATCCGGCGCCCCGGGAACAACTTCCAGCTTCCCAAAAGCAAATCCCGGATTAAGACCGGTAATTTTATTCTGATTACTTATCCCCATTACATTGTTGCTCTGACCTGCAAAGACAGACAACCGGTCTGACAAATCGCCCGCGACTTCTCCAAGAGGAAGAAGCACAGAGCCGCGAATGCGGTCATCCGTAAAACCTTTTGCAAGCGGCTCGAATGCATCGAACAATGAAACGACCGGTTCAAAATTAGCCCGTACCATTCCCGCGCTCCATTCGACGGCTCGCCTTGAAGTTTCGCTTTTTTTTCTGAAATCATCCAGACTCATATCTTCAGCGTTTCCGGACACCGATAGGAGTTGCTCAATCTGTTCCCATTCCCATTTTTCAAGAAATCCGCATCCTGCCGCCGCTTTTGTAAGATAATAATTTTTCTCAAGCAGCCCGCCGATGGTTTCCGGCTTCCATAAACGAATTTCGCTGAAAAGGATCGTTTCGAGCTCGTTTGAAAGATCGATGATGGCCAGACGTTGATCCGGCTTTGACACAGAAAGAAGATTGGCTCTGATCTCCCACAGTAGGGAAGCAATGTCCTTTATTCGGTTGTCCGGCGTATTCTGACTGCTCTTTCTTCCGTAAGCAGTGATTAGTTTTTTAGTACGTACGGATAGAATATTAGATGATGGTAATTTTTCAACGTATGCGCTGAGTGTCTGAAGATCAGTCGGTTTGAATGCCAGTTCCAGTTCCTTTTCCAGATTCTGCAGCAATTCATCCATCATCACCGGAATTTTGTTTTTGTTTCGTGTTTTGAAATTTCTTACCCGTTCCAGATCTCCCATATCCGGCTGACCGTGTAATTTCACCCGCAAATCCATAAATGACGGCAGTGAATCGCCAAGCGTTTTGGAGAGATCCCGGATATTATTCCAGTGATTATCATTGGCCTTATGCGGAATATCCTTTGCGGCCTGACGCAACAAATAGAATTGCTTATCAATAATATCTTCCCTGGAGACGAGCCATTTTAGAAAATTCACTCCCCAATATTCTTCATCTTCTACCTGGATGGCGCCCCGGTAATAACGCGCTCTGCGAAAAATCCAGCCGTCATCGGAGCGCTGAAGATATCTCTCCATCATATATTGTTTTAATCTGGAGTTCCGGTTCAGTTCATCCAAGACATCTTCAAACTTCGCTCCGGCAAGAATCTGTCCCAGGTATATCCCGTTATTTTTCGCGATTCGCGTGACAATATCTTTATGAAGAGCGTGCTGAATACCGCCGGGCTCCGGACACCTTTCCTTGGGCGGAATGATGGTGCCATCCGGACAAAACCAACGGATCGCCTGATAGGGGCCGCGTTCGTCTTTTTTAAATGACTGTATTAATCCGGTAATTTCGGCAGATTCAATTGACTGCGAAAAAAGATTGACACTGAAAACTAAAAACAGAAACTGAAAAAGAAGCAGAAGAGGAATGAGGACTTTTGATTTCATAAATGATCCCAAGCTTATGTGAAACTGGCCTTTGCTATGATTAAATTAATATATTATTACACAAATATGAAGATATAAATTCTTCTGCCGTGCATCGCGTTACTCCCTGATTAATCCAATTTTCTGAGATACGCAGATACTGAAACACGATGAACGTAAGGTTTTGTTTAAAAATCACATGAGAAATGATGAAAAAGCAGGATTATTCGACCTCGCCCCGGTCATTGCAATAACATGAATCGCCCTGAAATTTATCCCAAATCTCTTTAAAGGACGTTAATTCATCAATATGCTTAGAAATCGATTGTATCCCGGTAAAATTTTTACCGTCATCTTTTAAAACAGGCAGGTTTTGAATTTCCGGCCGCTCTTCCGCCCCCGGTATGACGGACTCGTATGCAATGACCAGCTCATCGAGCCGGTCCTGAATATCGTCGCATTCGGAACAGTTTTTATGCCTGTAAAACATGATCATAATTACATCCTGAGTATCACTTAATCCGGCGCGGATATGGCCGACATCTTCAATAAACGTGTAATCCCGCGTCAATATTTCAAATAACCGTTGTGGCCTAAACGGATAACACCATCGTCTGCTACGCATGAACCGATTATAACATACGGTTCAGCCAATCAAAACATAGGTATGAGCCGATCATAACTTACACATCAAAGAAACGGCTGACGCGCTTATGACAAAAAGCCTTTATAGAAGTGCTGTTTTTATAAAAAAAATGTAGTTCCCGGTCCCGAAATAACCATCGCGCTATCCAGGAAAAGTCAGAGACGATGCTTGATAAAATCCCACTTTTAATTCCCTGTCGCCGGTTTGGGATATCAAATGATCTGTGAATTCCTTAAGATTATTTGTTGAGCGCAGAGAATACGGTAACGGTTGATTTGAGAAATTTTTATCCAAACCATGAAGCAGTGTCGCCGGCAGAGGCTGATTCCGGGCTGCCGGAGCTTCCTTCGCGGACGGACGAATCATATTCTTAACCTTATGAAATCCTTCTGACGCAAAGTTTCGGCCTCCCCGGTAAATGGATTTTACGGAGTAGTTGAAGATAAAATCTTTGATTCCGGAGGTCAGGTATTGATTATACGCGTCAATTATCTTTGGGTATCGGACCGGAACCGTCGGAAATAGCGGATGATTCCCTATTCCATTAGGGATAGAAGAAATAATAAGTTTGTAGCTTTTTCTCCCGCATTGACGGATAGGCCACCATCCTTTTCGGGTAAAGGCAAATGTACTGTCAAAGGGATAGGCGTCAGCCACCACTAAATCAAACGATTGATCGGCGGGACTCGGAACACCGAAAATATCCATCGCTTTTTCCACACCCGCATGATAAGCCGAATCAACATCTCCGGCAAAGATATCGATTATATTTCTGTTTTTATCAACCAGGTTATTGATGATAAAATTCATTCCCGCCAACCTTGAAGCTTCAAGCAGATCCTGTCTGAATTCATTTGAAACTGCTCCGCCGGCGTCCACGCCTTTTCTTCTCAGATGAAAATATTTGATTGTTTTCTCCCCGCTGACACCCAGGATCAGCTTGGCTCCTCCTCCGAATCCGGCCGGATTATGAGGATAAATCCCGCCAACACCGATTATAAAATCGCTTTCCATAACATGTCTGTTTATAAAAACCGGTGTCCCCTGTCTTGTTTTTCCCGCGTAAATGTTTTTTCCGCGATAATCGTGGTCATATATTTTAAAATTATCAACTATTGCTTTGCCGAATTTAAGCATCTTCTCATGATCACCCATAAGCGAATGAAGGCCCGTTCCGATCAATATAGAAACATGAGTGGAATGAATACCGGCGTTTTTCAGGATATTGAGAAGAATCGGAATGATGACATCTGTACGGGTGGGTCTGGTTATATCATCGCTGATAATTAATACTTTCATACCCGGCTTCAATTGTTTGATCAGGGGAAAACAGCCCAGGGGATTTTGTATCTTTGTATAAATTTCATCATCACTCAGCTTTGCCCTGTCTTGAGGGGAAAATACGGTAATTTTCCAGTTGTCGGGGAACCGGTAAGAAATCTCATTGTCTCCATACCATGCATTCTGGCGGCATGAAATTGTGTTTTTCATAGTCTAACCTTACCAAAAGCTGTCTCAATTATTCAGCTTTTGTAAAATATCATACACTTTTATTCATTACAAGATTTATAATATTCAATTCCTGATTACGGCTTCAAAGCCCGTTGAATAATCTTAGGTCTCATCATAATTAATAATTGGTCGCGATCCGGCCAAACCTTCCGAATTAATTAATTTATTAATATTTCCTATGAACGCCTCCCGTGCTTATATTTTCACACAACCGTTCATTTAGTCCGGCGAATCTTCATCATATTTAAATCCATTCTCAAAAAAAATTGGGGGATGAGATGTTTAGAAAACCCGCTTTCTGGATCATTCTTACTATTTTTTCCATTGCAGGCGCCATATTTACCTACCGGTTTTTCCCTATGGCCTATCCGCTTGTTAATCTGGATCTGCAGATGGACAGGCAGACGGCACTGAGCGCCGCGGAACAGTTTTCCGGAATCCTAAATCTCGGACCCACTGATTTTGATCAGGCGGCTTCGTTTGACCTGGACAACAAATTTCAGAATTATGTGGAGCTTGAAGCGGGGGGAGCGGAAGCATTCAGCGCCGTCCTTGAGGAGAAAATCTACTATCCTTACACATGGCATGTTCGTCATTACAGAGAATCGGAAGTAAATGAAACGGAAATCCGCTTCACACCGGGAGGCGAACCATACGGTTTTGTCGAAACGCTTTCGGAGAAGGCGCCGGGCGCGGCATTAATACCGGACTCCGCCCGGGTGATCGCCGAACAAAACGCGCGGCTGTTCCTAAAAACTGATCTGAGTGTATATAATCTTGTGGAAACGTCGAAGGAAGTCCGCCCCGGCGGCCGTGTTGATCATACCTTTGTATATGAACGCGCCGATATTAAAACCGGTGACGCCCACTATCGCATGCGCCTGGTCGTATCGGGTGATAAGTTTACCGAATTAACGCATTTTGTGAAAATACCCGAAGCCTTCTCCAGACGATACAGTGAAATGCGTTCATCAAATGAAACCATCTCCGCGGGCGCGTTGGTGGGAATGATCATTTTTTACTTTTTGGGCGGTATGATCATCGGATTGTTTTTTCTCATCCGGCAAAGATGGATTATCTGGCGAAAACCTCTGTTCTGGGGGATCTTTGTCGCGCTGCTGCAAATATTAAACTCTTTGAACCGATGGCCGCTGTCATGGATGAGATATGACACGGCCCTCTCCGCGCAAGGGTTTGTAATGCAGCAGATTGTCGGTTTGCTCGTGTCATTTATCGGACTGACAATCTTTTTTACGCTTTCATTTATGGCGGCGGAAAGTCTCACAAGAAAAGCCTTTCCTAACCATCTGCGGTTCTGGAATATTTGGTCAAAAGACACGGCAAGCTCGCCGGTTGTTTGGGGACAGACATTCGGCGGGTATCTGGCGGTTGGATTGTTCTTTGCCTTCGATATCGGGTTATACTTTTTTGCCTCGCGGTATCTTGGCTGGTGGTCGCCATCCGAGGCTTTATTTGAGCCCGATATACTGGCCTCATATTTTCCCTGGCTGTCATCCATAACCATTTCTTTTCAGGCCGGTTTTATGGAAGAATGTCTGTTCCGGGCGATTCCCATCGCCGGGGCCGCTCTGATCGGTCAAAAATACGGGCACAGAAAAGCCTGGATATTCGCCGCGTTTATTCTCCAGGCGGTGATTTTTGGGGCGGCTCACGCCAATTATCCGCAGCAGCCGGCGTACGCCAGACTAGTGGAACTGATTATCCCTTCTATCGGTTTCGGTCTTGTTTATCTGTACTTCGGGTTGCTTCCGGGTATTATTCTGCATTACGCTGTGGATGTTGTTTGGTTCGCCCTTCCTTTATTTGTTTCGACCGCTCCCGGAATCTGGGCCGACCGCCTGATGGTTTTCATTCTCGTGCTGGTTCCGCTGTGGGTAATCCTGTTTGCCCGCTTAAGATCCAAAAAATGGACAACAATAAGGGATGAACAGCTTAACGGATCATGGGAACCGGATCCGTTGAAAGAAAAACCGGTGCCGACTCCCCAAAAAGAGGAAGTTTCACAGGGAAAAAACATCAATTACTTCCTAATATTTGCCGGAATTGCCGGGCTTGTTCTTTGGATTTTCACCGCCAATTTCAAAAACGAAGCGCCACGTTTGGATATTCAAAAAACTGAGGCGATTCGAATTGCCGATACAATTATGAAGGAAAGAAATATTCAGTTACCCAAAGAATGGAGGATGCTGAGCTGTATTGAATCCCCCAACGGCGCGGATGACCGGATGATCTGGCAGACAGAAGGGTCTGAGAGCTACGCCGGATTGATCGGCAACTACCTGTCACCGCCATACTGGAAGATTCGTTATATCCGTTTTGAAGGTGATGTGGCGGATAGAGCCGAGGAATATCAGATATTGATTCAGGATGAAAACAATATCCGTTTCCGCCATATCCTGCCCGAGGCAAGAACCGGCGCGATTCTTGAAGAAGAACAGGCAAAAAAAATAGCCGATTCTGTAATCGTCAATCTGCACCGGATGGACCCCTCAGTCCTGAAAGTGATCTCTGTAGAACCTTCACGGCTTGAAAATCGTCTTGACTGGACGATTACTTTCGCGGACACGATGGTTTATTCGACCGAAAACGGGGAGGCCCGGATCGCGGTTCTCATTTCGGGCAAAGAGGTGACTGACAGTTATCGTTATATATATGTCAAGGAAGACTGGGAACGCGATGAAATAAACAGAACGAATCTTTCAAGACTCATCAGGGGTCTCGTCATCATGTCTGCCGTGTTGATTTTCCTCGCCGGTATAATCGGCGCTATCGTTGCCTGGAGCAGAAAGAAATTTTCTCCCTCTGTTTTTTTATGGATTCTCACTTTTCTGCTTGGAATCGGGATTATTGACATCATCAATGAATGGAATTGTTCTGTCGCTAAATTTTCGACATCCGAACCGTATTTCAATCAGATGATTCTCGCGCTCGTTATGCCTGTTATTTTGATCCTGCTTCTCGCGGCCGGCCCCGCCTTTATCGGCGGATTCACGCAAAAATGGAAACGAGCCCAAAAAGCCCGCGGTAGCTTCACCATGATTTTAGCTGGAGCCTCCATCGGGCTGCTTTTCGCGGGATTACTAACATCCGCGGGATCATTAACCGGTCCGGTCCTCAAGCCGGTCTGGGCGGAATATAAAACGATCGCCGGTTCAATCCCACTTCTTGGTGCGGCATTACAGCCCATCGCCGGGTATATTATCGAAACCGCCCTGCTCTTGCTGGTATTCACCGCCCTTGATAAATTCTCTGACGGATGGTCCGGCAGAAAAATCCTTACTCTCCTGGCGCTTTTCTTATTCGGCTTTATTTACAGCGGATTTGCCATTGACAATCTCAACCTTTGGATGACCCTGGGAATAATTTCAGGTATATATTTTATTATCATGTATATTACCGTATTCCGTTTTCAACCGGCGCTCATTCCATTGATGAGCGGGTCATTGATGATTCTCGGTTCAGTCAAACAGGGGGTGTTTAATGCTGTTCCCGAAGCGATCCCGGGCGCTGTTCTTTCATCGCTGGCATTGGCGGTGATTTCCATTCTTTGGTTTAAACGGTTGTTAAGAACAGATTAAAACATAAAATTTGAGAGCAAGAAGGCGGCTAATGCGTATAAAAAACGCTTTATCTATTATAATTGTCATCGCGTTGCATACCGGATTGGTCTTTGGACAGTCATCTACCGGTGATTTTACGGGTTACCGAATTTCAGGCAAGCAGATTATTGTAGAAGCCAATCCCGCCGCCATAATATTTACCTTTTACCGGTCTGATATCGTTCGCGTCGATCTTCTCCCGGATGGAAATACCGCGCCCGATACATCCCGGGTTGTTGTTCAGGACACCAGTGAGGCCATATCATACACCCTTAGCGAATCTGAGAGTGAAATCAATATTCAGACTGCCGGATTGACAATCAGGCTGGATAAATTTCCTTTGCGGATACATTACGAGACGGCTTCCGGAATGCCGTTGCTGGACGAACCGTCCGCCGGCGGATTTTTATGGAACGGAGATGATAAAGCGGCCACATTTATGCTCGATCCCGCCGATCACTTTTACGGAACCGGTGAACGGGGATTGGATCTGGATTTACGCGGTTACGCTTTTACCAGTTATAACACACAGGTTTACGGGTATGGATCTCCCGTCCCTTCAACCATGAACATCAACATTCCCTTTCTTTCATCCGCGCGGGGATACGCGCTTTATTTCGAAAATAACGGTAAAGCGGAATTTGATCTTGGGGTGTATGAACCGGATAATTTTTATTATCATGTGTATGGAGGCGTCCTTTCCTATTTCTTTATCGCAGGTGAAACCGTTCCCGATCAAATCGAGGCCTACACCTGGCTTACGGGGAGACAGCCGCTTCCGCCAAAATGGGCGCTGGGATATCTGCAATCAAAATTCGGCTACCGAAATGAAAACGAAGCCCGTAACATGGTCAGTACCATGCGCGCCAAAAATATCCCCGCCGATGCCATTATACTTGATCTTTACTGGTTTCAAAACATGGGTGATCTGTCCTGGGATTTTGGCGATTGGCCCGATCCGGCGGGAATGACCTCTGATTTCATGGACCGGGGATTTAAGACCATTGTCATCACCGAACCGTATTTTACCCAGTACTCCCGGCATTATTCCGATCTTACCGGATCTCTGAGCGCGTACAGCGCTATGGATGCTTTTGGAAATCCCTATATCCTTTCCAACTGGTGGTCATGCGGTTGTAACGCGGTTTTGTTTGATATTACAAATCCGGACGCGCGGGAGTGGTTATGGAACGAGTACCGGACATTTATGGATTATGGGGTGGCCGGTGTATGGACAGATCTTGGAGAACCGGAAAATCATCCTGTCGATATGGTGCATTTTCTTGGCGGAGCACGTGAAATACATAATCTGTACAATCTTCTCTGGGCCAAAACCGTGTATGAAGGATTCAGCGATTACCGTCCCAATGAACGGGTTGTGAATCTTACCCGCTCGGGCTATGCCGGGATTCAGCGCTACGGGGTATTTACCTGGTCGGGAGATGTTTCAAGAACTTTCGGGGGTTTGGCTGTTCAGCCGGCGTTGATGCTTAATACCGGAATTTCCGGCCTGGCTTATCACAGTTCCGACTTGGGGGGATTCACCGGAACATCTTCTCCGGAGCTGTATATCCGTTGGATCGAGTTCGGGGCCTTCAATCCGGTGATGCGCGCGCATGGTGTGGATAATCAGTCCACCGAACCCTGGGGATTCGGAACAGAAGCCGAAGCGATCAGCAAAAAATTCATTCAGTTGCGCTATCGGTTATTGCCCTATCTCTATACGCTGGCCTACGAAAATTACACGACCGGAATGCCCATTGCCAGACCGTTGTTTTTTGCCGATCCCGATGATCCCGCTCTTACTAATGATGAGGATTCATTCCTTTTCGGGGAGAACATCCTGGTGTCCCCGGTGGTTCAGTCGGGGCAGCGAAGCAAGACCTTCTATCTTCCTTCGGGGCGCTGGTTTGATTTCTGGACAGATCAGATTTATGAAGGCGGGCGAAGTGTTTCGGTTGACGCACCCCTTGATCAAATCCCGCTGTTCATCAAAGCAGGGAGCATTATTCCCATGCAGCCGGTGATGAATTATGTGGATGAATTTCCCGTGGATACTTTGACGCTCACCGTCTATCCCGACCCGGAAGCCGACGCGTCCTTTATATTGTATGAAGATGATAATAACAGTCTGGAATATCAGCTTGGCAGCTATACATTGACAAATTTTTCTCAGTCATTTTATACACAGGACAGTAAAAATATAATGATGATGATTATCGGCGCCTCTGAAGGTAGTTACGCGGGAATGCCCGCCGACCGTGTTTATCTTGCCGAAATTCATCAGGTGAATAGCGCTCCTGAAAGGCTGTTTGTTGACAACGCTGAAACGAGCGCCTTCGCCTCTCTTGTGTTGTTGCGACAATCGGAGAACGGGTATTATTATGACCCCGATAATCAAATTTTGTATGTTCAATCCGATTTGAACACGACAGAAAATCATGAAATTAAAATTGAAGATATCAACATATCCACACCTGTTGAGCATACAGAATCATTGCCGTTGGCTTTTTCAATCCGCCAAAATTATCCCAATCCGTTCAATCCTTCTACAACCATTGAGTACACTATTCCGCAAATATCGGACGTTGAAATCGCCGTTTTTGATATATCGGGACGGCGTATTGATATCCCGCTAAAAAAGCAGCAACGGCCCGGGCTTCACCGTTTCGTTTATCAACCGCACGCGGGCATGGCGAGCGGTGTTTATTTTTATTTGATACGGGCAACCTCGGGTTCCCGAATTCTATTCAGCGGAACAGGAAAAATGCTATATCTCAAATAGTCGCTTTGCGGCTTTCAGCCATCCAACCGAATTTTTGAAATATTTTATTGTCTTCTTCACTTAAATATTTATATGCATTAAGAGAAGAAAGATGATGAATATCCGGATTCAAAATATTAAGGTCAATCCCGCTCTGTTCCCGATAGGTGTTTTACTTATCATATTCTCTTTCATCTGCGGGATGTCTGTCTTTTCCGGTCAAAAAAAAAGGATTCATTATTATTCTGTCCGCGTTGATTCATCTTTAGCGTTCCTGACCGTTCAGATTATTTATCAAGGGCCTTCCCCGGATGTTCTTTATTCAGGCAATAAAAAAGCTTCTAAATATCTGACCCATGTCAGAGGAAACAACGAAACGAATATCGGTGACAATAAAATCAACCTTGGCAAAATCGCCGATGGCAGCGGTATCGAATATCAGGTTGACTTACAGAGCGCGGTTAGTAAAAATAAATGGAGCATGGTCAGAAGAGCGGGTTCGGCCCTGATCACCTCCGCGGATCTGTGGTTATGGCTTCCAAAAGAAGACCGGACAGATGTTGATATCCTGATATCCTTTGAACTTCCGGGGAACATAAAGGTCTCCGCCCCATGGGAGAAGGTCAGCACGGAACCCGGAAAAGCTGTATACCGGTTGGGTCATACCCCTCATGAATGGCCGGTCACGGTTGTCTTTGGTAAATTCTATTCAAAAGAAATTCAGGTTTCCGGCGGCACTCTTTTACTTGCCATAATGGATGGTGATCCTCCTGTTAAACCGGATGAGATCAGTCACTGGATTCAAAAATCCGCGCAGGCGGTGGCTGATATTTATGGACAGTTTCCACAAAAATATACTCAGGTTTTAGTTATACCCGTAAACAAAGGCCGTGAGCCGGTGCCCTATGCGCAGGTTTTAAGGGGAGGCAGCCCCGCGGCGCATTTTTTTATTGATCAGCGCCGGGCACAAGAGGATTTTTTGAAGGATTGGACCGCTTTTCATGAATTTAGTCATTTGACCCTGCCGTTCATAAGCAGAAATGACGCCTGGTTTTCTGAAGGGCTTGCCAGTTATTATCAAAATGTCTTGCTAGCCCGAACCGGAATTCTTACTGAAAAAAAGGCCTGGAAGAAACTACACGAAGGCTTTAACCGCGGCAAAAATGAATCCGGTGATGAAACACTAAGCGACGCGGCCGAACACATGTACCGTAACCGGGCGTTTATGAGAGTTTACTGGAGCGGCGCGGGAATGATGCTGATGGCCGACTGGCGTCTGCGTAAATTATCCGGCGGCAAAATGACTCTTGATACAGCGCTCGGCCTGCTCAGAGAATGCTGTATGCCTTCTGACCGCATGTGGACCGCTCTGGAGATATCCGGAAAACTGGATTTGCTCACCCGGACAACCGTTTTTACAGATTTATACAACGCGCATGTCAATTCCAGTGACTTTCCCGATCTCTCAGAAGTGTATGATGCCCTGGGTATTGATCTGTTTTTCGATCAGATAAGATTCAACGATTCCGCGCCCGACGCGGGAATCAGGCGAAATATTATGCGATCGGAATAATCCTTCATAGCTTCAACTTTTATAATCTCCTGCTCACATAATGATCAAACAACCTTAAAATTAGAACTTGAATATAATCATATTTCAGTTATATTAAAGTTAAATTCTGGGTCTGTTGGCGAATTTGAAAGGATCGGACCATATGGCAGCCGAAAAAAAACGCCCAAGCTGGGATGAATATTTTTTAAAGCTCGTGACTGAAGTCGCGAATCGGGCAACATGCGACAGAGGCAAGAGCGGATGTATCATTGTTCGTGAAAAACGGATGTTATGCAGCGGATATGTCGGCTCCCCGCCGGGACTGCCGCACTGCGATGAGGCCGGACATCAGCTAAAAAAAGTGCTGAACAGTGACGGCACAATCACTCAGCATTGCGTGCGCACCATTCACGCCGAACAAAATGCCATATGTCAGGCGGCAAAATACGGGATTTCGCTACAGGGCACCACCTTATACTGCACCATGGAACCCTGCCGGGTGTGCGCCATGCTGATCATAAGCGTCGGTATAACAAGAGTCGTCGCTCAAAAGAAGTATCATGCCGCCGAAGAAACCCGGGAGCTTTTTAAACAGGCGGGAGTTGAGTTAACGGTTGTCGATGACAAGGTTGAGTCCTATGCTGATCAATAATACCATGATTCTCTGTTTAATAAAAAGTTTTCCAAAGTTGTGGTGATTATATGATTTATTGTCAACATCTCCAAATATGAAAAAGGTTAAAGAAACCCGGTTGTGCTGAAAGGGAAATCCTTAATATAATATCGCGTATTATTATATTCGTATAGAGTCAGTAACTGAAAAGAGAGATTGCAGCCTATGCCCGAAAAGTACATTATTACGCATGATATGGGAACCAGCTCCGACAAAGTCCTCTTAACGACAGTTTTCGGAGAAATCATTGACACCGCCAAAAAAACCTACCATTTAAGTCATCCCAAATCGGGTTACGCCGAACAAAATCCACTGGACTGGTGGGATGCGGTCTGCGATAATACGCGGACCGTGTTAAAAAAATCAGGTGTCGAACCCAAAGATGTGGTCGGAGTAACCTTCGCGTCACAGATGCAAAATCTTATTCCGGTATCCGAATCCGGTGAACCTCTGACTCCCGCCATGAGCTGGCTTGATGTGCGCAGCGCGGAAATTTTGAAAGATACTTTATGGACGGCTCCGCGGGTTCTCGGTTTTAATATATTCCGGCTCCTTAAATTTCTAAAAATAACCGGAGGGACTCCCGGACACACCGGGAAAGATATCATCGCGAAAATGCTTTGGCTTAAAAAAAATAAGCCGGACATATTCGCGCAAACGTATAAATTTATCGACGCCAAGGATTTTATCATCTATAAGCTCACCGGAAAATTTGTCACTTCCGTCGATCTGGCGGTGATATGGTGGCTTCTTGATACCAGAAAAAATAAAAATGAGTGGCACTCCGGATTATGTAAAATCCCCGGTATCATACCCGAGCGTCTTGCCGAGGTAAAAGAGAGCGCGGCTATCGCAGGGGAGCTGACGCCTGAAGCCGCCGCGGAAACAGGATTACTGCCCGGCACACCGATCATCAACGGCGCCGGCGACCTGAGCGCATCGGCGCTGGGGTCCGGAGCGATTGACAACGGGGAACTGCACATCAGGATCGGCACGAGCGGTGGCGTTGCCGGACATTTTACCAAACGAAAAATCGATCTTGTCCACTACGCGGGATGCATCGGCAGCACCTGGCCGAAAAAATATTATCTCGGACTTGCTCATCAGGAAACCGCGGGATTATGTCTGGAATGGCTGAAAACAAAGGTACTTTATCACGAAGAACAGCTAAAGGAAGAAGGCAACGTCAGCGAAATTTTTCAGCTTCTGGATCAGCTCGCGGAATCAGCGCCACCGGGATCGGATGGGTTGATGTTCACCCCCTGGCTGTTTGGAGAACGCTGCCCCCTTGATGACAATCATGTACGGGGAGGACTCTATAATATCGGTCTAAACCATTCGAGAGAGCATATTGTGAGAGCCGTCTTTGAGGGAGTTGCCTTCAATACCCGCTGGGCAATGGAGACGCTGGAAAATCTGTATGATAAAGTCGATGAACTAAATATCATCGGCGGAGGCGCGAAAAGCAGCGTCTGGTGTCAGATTATCGCCGACGTGACTAACCGGAATATTAACCAGGTATCAGATCCGCAGGAGGCTGCCGGCAAAGGTGTGGCACTACTGGCAAGCATGAGCCTGGGCTATATTAAATCCTTTGAAGAAATAAAAAAATATATTAAAATCGAAAAACAATATAATCCAAATCCGGCCAACAGATCGCTCTATGACAAAATGTACGCCGAGTTTAGAAATGTGTACAAACAGAACAAGAAATGGTATGCCAGGATGAATAATTCGCATTAACTGAAAGCAAAAGTTGAAAAACGGCTTAAATTAATCTAATAATGTAGAATAAAAATCACAGGGATAATGGAAAATTTAACGGAATATTGTGCTGCCGGCGTGTCTTTCAGGGATGAAATGATCGATACATCCGAACATGTTTCTCTTCGGGTAATTACATTTACCGCGCCTAAAAAAACTTCAAATCCATCGGTTGTATTTGTCGCCGGATGGGTATCTCAGATTTCCGCCTGGCGGGAAGTTCTGCTGGAAATGACAAAAGAATTTAATGTGTACTATATCGAAACACGTGAAAAAATATCATCCCGGGTTAGAGGCGATGTGGGATACGGCGTCGCCGATATGGGGCAGGATATTGTCAAACTCATCGAACACTTTAATTTAAAAGACGGTGAATATATCTTTTTCGGAAGCTCATTGGGCGCGACTACGATACTTGACAGCTGCCGTTTGCTAAAATCCGATCCGCGCTGCCTTGTTTTGGTAGGACCAAACGCGGAATTCAGGGTTCCAAAAACATGGATTTTCCTCGTCACCATTTTTTATCCCCCCATGTATAAGCTGATCAAACCAACTGTTCTGTGGTATCTGAAAAATTTTCGTCTGAATGTTAAACACGACTATGCCCAATTCGAAAAGTATTCGTCGTCTCTTGACGCTGCCGATCCATGGAAACTGAAAAAAGCGGTTTTATCCCTGGCAAAATATAAAATATGGGATTTTCTCGAACATGTTAAATATCCCGCGTTGATTATCGGAGCTTCAAAGGATAAATTGCACGACCCGGGGAACCTAAAGAAAATTGTACACGATCTGACAAATTCAACCTACGTTGATATGGAGACAAACAACAATACCCATACAAAGGCCGTTGTATCCGAAATGAAAATTTATTTGTCGGAACTAATAAAACCGGAAAGCAAAACCACCTGAATCAGGTTAGAAAGAAAACCAATCATCATGATAAATAAAGACGGTGAAACAAATATCTCAACATCAGGGGAGAGCAATGTCTGAAGTTAAACCGCATGTACCGCATGATTCAAATTTAAAGGACTTTAGTGTACGGGCGTTGATTGTCGGCGCCGTGTTCGGTGTCCTCTTCGGAAGCGCCAACGCGTATCTGGGATTAAGAGTCGGATTAACCATAAGTACCGCTATTCCGTTGGCGGTAATTTCGGTGGCTCTCTTTAAATCATTCGAAAAGATCTGGGGGAAGGCGTCTATTTTGGAAGCCAATATCGCCCAGACTACCGGTTCCGCAAGTTCATCCCTTGCTTCCGGAATCATCTTTACCGTACCCGCCCTATTTATATGGGGATTTAAACCCGAGCTCGCGCAGATCGCCCTTCTTGGATTACTGGGCGGCATGCTGGGGATTGTTTTTATGATTCCTTTGCGCCGGTTTCTGATTGTTAAAGAACATGAATCGCTTCCCTATCCGGAGGGCACGGCTGCGGCTCAGGTTCTGATCGCGGCGGACAGCGGAGGCAGTAAAGCCAAATTTGTGTTTTACGGACTCGGCCTCGGCGCCATATATAAAGGTTTGCTGTCTTTTGCCAAATTATGGCCGTCAGAAGTAGCGATGAATATTCCCGGACTCAAAAAAGGGGAGCTGGGACTGGAAGCTACACCGGCTTTGCTGGGAGTGGGCTATATTCTTGGATTCCGGATTTCCGCCATTATGGTTGCCGGCGGATTACTGTCCTGGCTAGGAATCATTCCGGCCATCGCCCATTTTGGGGAACTGGTCGCGACGCCCATGTTTCCGGAGACCGAAAAACTTATCGTGGATATGTCGCCGCAGCTTATCTGGACACGCTACGTCCGTTATATCGGCGCCGGTGCTGTGGCGGTGGCGGGTGTCATTACCGTATTCAAGTCGCTCCCGACCATGATCAATTCTCTGAAAATCGGAATTCGCGAACTCTCGCCGAAAGCTGTCACAGAGATATCCTCACGAATTCGGACGGACCGTGATTTATCATTTAAAGTCGTTATCGCGGTGGTTGCGTTGTTCCTGATCACCAGTATTGCCACTCCTTATGTGGTTGGTGTGGATCAGATTATGATTACGCGTGTCATTGGATCTCTGGCCATTGTGTTGTTTGCTTTTATATTTGTTACCGTATCTTCCCGGATTGTCGGTCTGGTGGGTGTATCCTCCAATCCCACATCGGGTATGGCCATCGTTACCCTGCTGGGGACGAGCGCCGTGTTTTATATGCTCGGCTGGACAGATCCCATGAGCAAGACAGCGGTACTGACGATCGGGACGGTAGTGGCGGTCGCGGCGTCGATCGCCGGTGATATTTCGCAGGATTTAAAATCCGGTTATTTGCTCGGCGCGACACCCGCGAAACAACAGGCAAGCGAATTATTCGGCACTCTCAGCTCGGCATTCTTCATTGCCCTCGCGGTGGTGACGCTTGGTGAAGTGTATGGTTTTGGATCAAAAGAGATCCCAGCTCCGCAGGCCACGCTAATGAAAACGGTGGTTGACGGTGTTCTACAGGCCAATCTGCCCTGGAGTCTGGTGCTCATCGGCGCCAGTTTTGCCGTTGTGGCTGAACTGCTGTCCGTGCCGTCCCTGCCGTTCGCGGTTGGGATTTATCTGCCCCTTTCCACCATGACGCCCGTATTTGTGGGTGGCGTGATCAAATATTTTGTGGAAGCGAGACGGAATCGTAAGATAGAGGGTGTGGCCGAGAAACAAACCGATACGGGTGTGCTGTTTAGTTCGGGGCTGATCGCCGGGGAGGGCATCATGGGGGTTGTCATCGCCGGATTTGCCTTTGTGGCCGGCACCAAGCCCGGCGGCCTCAGCTTTGGCTTGCACGGACTGGCGGGAGAAGCGGTTTCTTTTATAATATTTTGCCTGTTGGGCGCTTACCTGTTCATGCTTGCCAGTAAAAAACAAGTCGAATAGGATTTCGCTTTATCGGTTACCCCCGACCTGAAGGTCGGGGCAATGAATCGCTTTATACTTATTGCCACGGGCTATAGCTCGTGGACAGCCGGGAATCTTATTTTATTTGGCTTTAGCCGAAGCTGGGCTGAAACCCGGGATTATTTTGGTTTACCTGTCATCCCCGATCCGAAGGTCGGGGCTATTGGTCCTTAAACATTTCCCGCAGTGATTTTGTACTTCCCCGGTAAAATTTTAGCGCTTCCCGTAAGAGAGGCAAACCTTCCCGGTGAATCTTTTTCTTCCCCGGAGGCGAGGTGATGCTTTCTTCTTGAAAAGTAACGCTTCCCCGGAAGGGAGTGACCTTCCCCGGGGCGGAGGTACCCGCCCCGGGACCGATGCCCGTTTAAAAATCTTAACCATGACGCCGCGTCTCCCTGTGTTTGTCTAAACAATGATTGAGGTGATTACATGACAACTCTGATGCGTTATCTGCTTTCTGTTCAGGGCGCGAGTTACGCGCCCCTACTCCTACACCCTTAACACTTAACAATTCTTACTTCCTACTTCTTCCTCCCTACTTTTTAATCATTTTATTGTCTATCCTTTTTGTTTGCGTTAGATTGAAGAGTGACTTTTTCAACCATCACTTATTTATCAATTGGGAGGGGAGATGAACTGGAAAAAAATTATTACCGCGACGTTTATTGTTTACATCGTCCACGAAATTCTAAATTTTGTCATCCACGCCGTCATTCTTGGTCCAACCTACCAGGCAATGACCGGTGTTTGGCGTGAAAATATGGAAAGCCTGATGTGGGTGATGTATCTGGCCGAGGTGGTATTTATTTACTTTTTTGTGTTCATTTTTGCCCGTGGCTATGAAGGTCGGGGTGTCATGGAGGGTGTCCGCTATGGACTGATCATCGCCTCTTTGACAATGATTCCCGGCATGTTCGCTCAATATGTAACATTCGATATTTCATTAAACCTCACATTGATGTGGATCGCGTTCGGATATATTCAGCTGGTCATTGACGGCATCGTCGCCTCTCTCATTTATAAACCGGCGGAAGCGGCAAAGTAATAAAACATTCAAATAATTGTTAAAAGGCCGGACGTATCCAACACCGGTCTTTTTTTCATATATAATTGATTGGATAGAAGGTAGAACAAAATGTCAGCAGAACAGCCAATCAATATCGTTGACGGATTTGAATTTTACCCCGTAAACGCCGGCCGATGGCACGATTTTGAAACATTATTCGGTGAACGCGGAGCCTGCGCCGGCTGCTGGTGTATGTGGTGGCGTATCAGGCGGTCCGAGTTTGAAAAAAACAAGGGTGAAAAAAACAAAAAAGCGATGAGATCGATTATCCTTGGCGGTGAAGTGCCCGGAATACTCGCCTACTGGGATGGTCAGCCGGTAGGATGGTGCTCGGTGGCCCCGCGTGATCAGTATTCGGTGCTGGAGCGCTCGAGAATCTTAAAGCCATTGGATAGCCGCCCCGTATGGTCAGTAGTATGCTTCTTTATTGACAAGCGATTCCGAAAACAAGGCTTAACCGTCAACCTGCTGAAGGCCGCCACTATCTATGTCAAACAAAATGGAGGCAATCTGATCGAAGGTTATCCGGTTGAACCCAAAAAAGATCAGTTGCCCGATGCTTTCGCCTGGACCGGACTGGCATCCGCTTTTCGCAAGGCCGGATTTAAGGAAGCGGCCCGCCGTTCGGAAACACGTCCCATCATGCGTTATGAAATTCGTTGATTTATTCTTCGGAGAGGTGTCACATTTCAGCGGACTCCGCCAGTGTTTTTAATCGCGTAAAGTTCTTTTGAAAATGATTTCTCGCGGACAAAGTGATCAGCGGCTCCATCAGTTTTGCAAAAGTATGTTTGTATTGCGTTTCATCTTTGAACAGAAGGGTCGTGCTGCCGTCCGATTCATTCAAGACATATCGGGAAGTTTCATCCCAACCGATCGCGCTGATTTTTACTTCCAGTAAGCGGTTTATTTCAAGGTCAGTGATTTCCATTTCCATTTCATAAATCTGTTCATCATATTCGATAATAAGCATCGACCTGGCGCCGATCCTCAGGCTGTCACCATTCAAAGGCTTTTCTTCAACAAATCCTTCCATCCATGATTTAAGTTTATCTGTATCCGTGATCCATTCGAACACTTCCGCGGCCGGACGGTCGATCTGAATTTTTATTTCACTATGTCCGATTCCCTTTGCCGCGCCGCTCCATACAAACATCACCATAAACGCCGCAAAGATTAATATCACTACCCCTATGCCAATACGCAGTAACCACTTCAATTTATGACTCCTTATTTTTTGAGATTCTACTTTTTCTGCAAACGGCATATATAACTCATACAAGCTTCCATTTAGTTCATCAAGCCATCTTTGATGCAAACAGACTTATCCGCTCAGGAATTTTTTGCTTACTTTTAATGTAATATGAATAAAGTCAAAGTGAATTTATTATATCTAAAACATGAATAAGTATCAGACATCAGGGGGAAAATTATGCGTAAAGAGTTTTTTGTTTCGGTAATGGTCATTTTTTTTATCTCAGGACTGTTTTTTGTTAACAGGGCATCATCGCAACCTGCCCTGACGATGCCCAGAACCAGTCCCGCAGCGATGGTGAGCCAAACCATCGGCCTGACAGAAATTACGATTACCTATCACCGCCCGGCAGTAAAGGGGCGGCAAATATGGGATGATCTCGTGCCCTATAATAAGATGTGGCGGGCGGGCGCCAATGAAAACACAACTATCTCTTTCAGCGATCCGGTCAAGATAAACGGCAAAGATCTTCCGGCGGGGACTTATGGATTTCATATCATCCCTTCCGAAAAAGAATGGACTTTGATTTTTAGTAAAATGAACGCGGCATGGGGAAGTTTTAGTTATGATGCGGCGGAAGACGCCCTGAGGGTTTCAGCGATTCCCGCACCGGCTGAATTTGTCGAGCGGCTGGAATACCGGTTTATTGATCCAACCGAAAATTCGGTACGGGTAAGCCTGCACTGGGAGAAACTGATGGTTTCGTTCGATGTGGCAATCGATGTGCATGCTTCCGTTGTGAACAATATGCGGAAGGAACTTCGGTCGCTTCCCCGGTTCAGCTGGCGGGGTTGGTATGATGCAGCGAACTACTGTTATAAAAACAATGTATTTCCGGAGCAGGCGGAAGAGTGGATCGATCATTCCATCTCGATGACACCTAATTTCACCAATTTTAATCTGAAATCCGAAATCATAAATCGAAAAGGCAATAAGGCAGAGGCGGATAAATTAAAAAACAAGGCTCTGGAAATGGCCACTGAAGCCGAATTGAACAACTGGGGTTATGAAGTGATGAACAGAGGCGACATCCCTAAAGCGATTGATATCTTTAAAATGAATGTAAAACGCTACCCGGATTCATGGAATGTCTATGACAGTCTTGGTGAAGCGTATGCAAATGACGGTAATTATAAGCTGGCTCTTGAAAATTACACCAGAGCGCATAACATGGTCACAGGCGATACCCAGAAACAGCGCATCAATGATATACTTCAGAAGCTAAAGAAAAAATAATCATTTCTGGCCGGCAGAGATATACTCTGCCGGCTTTATCTTCCTCAACCTTCTTTCTTTTTTAAATTTGATATCCATCAATGTTATGTTGTGAAATCTTTTTTCGATTTCATAATGTGAAAAATATCTTTATATTAATAGTCAACATCATGATTAATTTGATATGTTCCTGATGTAATGGTATCTATTCATTGATGGAAGGAGTATTAAGTATGACTAAATCACTAAAAGGGACCAGAACCGAGATCAATCTGCTAACCGCATTCGCAGGTGAATCACAGGCGCGGAACCGCTACACATTTTACGCAAGTCAGGCAAGAAAAGAGGGCTATATACAGATCGCTGAAATATTTGAGGAAACCGCCAATCAGGAAAAGGAACACGCCAAACGGTTCTTTAAATATCTTCAGGGCGGCGATGTGGAAATTAAAGCGGCCTTTCCGGCAGGAATGATTGGATCAACCGAAGAAAATCTGCGCGCGGCTGCCGCCGGTGAAAAACACGAGTACACCGAAATGTATCCGGGGTTCGCTAAAATCGCGAGAGAAGAAGGCTTTGAAGGCATCGCGAAAGTGTTCGAATATGTGGCCAACGCCGAAAAATATCACTGCGGCCGGTATCAAAAGCTTGCTGACAACATTGAAGATGAAATCGTGTTTCGCCGTGATGACAAAATCGTCTGGCGCTGCCGCAACTGCGGTTATCTGCATGAAGGCGAAGAAGCGCCAAAAGCATGCCCGGCTTGCGCTCATTCACAGTCGTATTTTGAAATCCTGGCAGAAAATTATTAATAACCATATCGAATCAATATCAAGCCGGCCCTGTTTCAGGTCCGGCTTTTTTTTGCCATTGTCTGAACTGGGATTAAAGATTGTTTGAACTTTGAATTAGATGATTACATGAAAACTCTGATGCCTACGTTCTTCCCGGGGCGCGAGCATCGCGCCCCTACTCTTACACTCTTAACTCTTAACAATTCTTACTTCTTACTTCTTACTTCCTACTTCCTACTTCCTACTTCCTACTTCTTCCTTTTCTCCCTCCCTACTTTTTGAATGGCCAAAAAGTAGCAAAAAGCCCTGGCGAATTTTAACTCGTATAAATTTCTCCGTTTTTCTAATTCAACCACTCGAACAGAAAATTCGCCCCGAAGAATTCCGCAACACAATAGTTGTATCTTAAACTCTTAATTCTTTTTTCTTTTATCTTTTTTCTTAAAATTCTTACTTCCTACTTCCTACTTCTTACTTTCTTTCCCCACTCTTAACTCTTTTCTCTTAACGCTCTTAAATTCCTACTTCTTACTTACGACAAAAAAACAACCCCCTTAGTCCCCTTTGGCCAGGGGGAAACAGTCTGTCTTACTCTTTTTTCTTTTATCTTTTTTCTTATCCTTCTTGCTCTCTTCTTAGGGCGCGAGCATCGCGCCCCTACTCTTACACTCTTTACTCTTAACAATTCTTACTTCTTACTTCTTACTTCTTACTTCTTACTTCCTACTTCTTCCTTTTCTCCCTCCCTACTTTTTGAATGGCCAAAAAGTAGCAAAAAGCCCTGGCGAATTTTAACTCGTATAAATTTCTCCGTTTTTCTAATTCAACCACTCGAACAGAAAATTCGCCCCGAAGAATTCCGCAACACAATAGTTGTATCTTAAACTCTTAATTCTTTTTTCTTTTATCTTTTTTCTTAAAATTCTTACTTCCTACTTCCTACTTCTTACTTTCTTTCCCCACTCTTAACTCTTTTCTCTTAACGCTCTTAAATTCCTACTTCTTACTTACGACAAAAAAACAACCCCCTTAGTCCCCCTGTGGCCAGGGGGAAACAGTCTGTCTTACTCTTTTTTCTTTTATCTTTTTTCTTATCCTTCTTACTTCCTACTTCCTACTTTCTACTTTCTACTTTCTTAACCAAGGTTCAGACCGTTTTTCTTAAATATTTTGAATTTTTGGTAAAAAGTTTATATTAATTAACCCCAACTGATAAAAAGAAGAGATAAAATGAATCACCAATCAGTTAAGCCCGGTTTAAACATCAACATTCTAACAATCATAGCCATATCCGTCATCGTCTATATTATTCAAAACATTTTGCATGAACTGATCGGTCACGGTGGAGCGTGTTACCTTTCCGGGGGTGATCCTGTCTCCTTCTCCACCGCCTACTTTGAGTATGACCATGAGACAATGAGCGATTCCCTCCGGCGGCTGATCGCCAGCGCGGGCAGTATTGTCAACTTATTAACAGGGCTCTTTTTTTGGGTAATGTTAAAAAAAATCCGTGTGCGTTCATCGGAATGGCGATTTTTCCTTTGGCTGTCTATGACCGTGAATCTGTTAACCGCCACCGGTTATCCCTTATTCTCCGGCATCATCGGTTTTGGGGACTGGATTCATGTGATTGAGGGCGTTGAATTTTTCTGGTTCTGGAGAGTAATATTAATCCTTACCGGCGCTGTTTTATACGTTATATCCATTTGGATTTCACTCCGCGAATTAAATTTATTAATCGGCGAAGATGATTCAAACCGCTTAAAGCGCGCGCTAATATTAACGGTCATTCCCTATCTTTCCGGCAGCGCGGCATCGACTATCGGCGCGTTTCTAAATCCGATCTCCATGTTATTTGTTATCACTTCCGCCGCCTCATCTTTTGGAGGAACTTCCGCCTTAGCCTGGATGTCGCAGCTTTTTAAGACTAATTGGTTTAAGAAACAACCGCTGAAACCTTTGGAAGTTGAATTAAATTGGTTCTGGATTATGGCCTCCATCATAATCCTGCTGATTCATATCTCAATTATAGGACCCGGATTTAAACTTTAGCATGTATAATGATAAAGATGCGGTCTCATGGTTGATCGTCGATTGAAATGTGAAATAAATTAATTTAACTTAATATCACTTCTTTACATTCAGACGCGCCATTTGTAATTCAGGAGAATCTCATGCAAATCTTTCCGGACTCCCCGCTTTCATTATGGCTGGATACCTACGGTGATTATTCGCCGGATCCACCCATCAGTGAAGATATTACTGTTGATACCGCAATAATCGGAGGCGGTTTTACGGGTGTCGCCACCACCCGTGAATTAAAACTAGCTGAACCCGGAATGAGTGTCGCGCTTATTGAATCGAAAACGATCGGTTATGGCGCGAGCGGCAGAAACGGTTCCTTTGCCATGACCGTCGTGGGTCTCGGTTTTGGAGTTACCGCCATGCTGAGGGGAAAAGAATATGTCCGCGAAGCCCACCATTACATGATGCGGGCGGTGGATCATCTCGATGAGCTGATCACTTTCGAAAAACTGGAGTGTGATAAGATCAGACCCGGTTTTCTGCGCGCCGCCACCACTCCCGGGTATGTTAACAGACTAAAACATGATATTGAACTAATGAATTCTCTGGGTTTCGATGATATTAGCTGGATCGAATCCAAAGAGACACGCTCCAGGGTCAATTCCGAAAGGTATCTCGGAGCTATGCTGGAACCGAGATTGCTTCTTGTCAATCCCGCCAAACTGGTGCGGCAGGAAAAAGATCTGGCAAAACGGCATGGTGTTAAAATATATGAGAACACACCCGTGATCGAAATCAACTCAAAAAACAACTTCATACTGAAAACTCCCCGGGGCGCGGTGACCGCCGAAAAACTGGTTTTTGCTACAAACGCTTATTCGCACCTGTTTCCAGATCTAAAAAGAAAGCAAATTCCGGCTTTTACATATATGATCGCTACCGAACCTCTATCTTCCGAACAGCTTGAACCGATATGCTGGCTGGGTCAGGAAGGCGTGGAGGATGCCCGCAATCTTATTCATTACTACCGCATTACGCCGGATAAGCGTGTTGTGATCGGAGGCGGTCCCGTCGGATTAACTTACGCGAACGATCTTCACGGCGACGAGAGCAAGGCGGCATGGAATCATCTTGATAATCATCTGCGATTTTTGTTTCCCTCTCTGGCAAATGTAAAAATCAGCCATCGATGGGGCGGCCCTTTTTCGGTGACCGTTACCCTGACTCCCGCGATGGGATATATCAAAAACAAAAACGCGGTTTATTCCATCGGGTGCATTGGTCATGGTGTGTCTATGAGTCACCTGAATGCCAAAACCATGTGTGATATGCTCCTTGAACGACAGACCGACCTGACCGACAGCCCATTTGTTAATCCGCGAGTTATCCCCTGGCCGCCGGAACCCTTGCGTATCATAACCGCCGGAGCATTGAGAGGTTATCTGAAGCTTGAAGATTGGTATTATGAACGCGGATTGACAAATTAATAAAATGAGATTCGTTGGAGTTGACGGTTGCCGCGCCGGGTGGATTGCCGCCGGTATCGATACTGATTTTAACGGCGAATTAAAGCTATTCCCGGAACTCGCCATGCTTTGGGATGAGTTTCGGGAGTCTTCCATGATTTTGATCGATATCCCCATTGGCCTGCCCTCCTCGCGGGCGAGAGAATGCGATATCCTTGCCCGGAAGATATTAAAATCCCGCCCTTCAAGTATTTTCCCCGCCCCATGCCGTGACGCGGTTTACGCGGCGAATTACAGGGACGCCTCATTGATCAACCAGAAAACCCTGGGTAAAAAATTATCCGTTCAGACATGGAATATCATTCCAAAAATCCGGCAAACGGACATCTTATTATCCTCACAAGGCCAAGCGCGGATTAAAATACATGAATCCCATCCGGAAATCTGTTTTCAGTCATTAAACGGCCAACCCTTAAAAAACAGTAAGAAGACCATTCATGGAGTTAATAAGCGTTTACAAATACTCAACAACATCCAATTATCACTGCCGAAAATTTATAACACGGCATTAAGCCGCTTCAAACGGAGTGATGTCGCCAGAGATGATATTCTCGACGCGCTGATTCTCGCCGTCACCGCCGCGTCTCCGCCGGAGATGATTAAAAGCATCCCGGAACATCCCGATAAAGACGCTTACGGCTTTCCGATGGAGATCCTTTACCCGGATTCTTCATCCAGGTTTTGACCTGACTCAGAAAACATCCACCGCCGGAACATTTATCTCCCCTAAGAGTGTTGAAGCGTTTATATTGGGATTAAATCAAATATTAGAAATTAATTGCCCGGATTGTGTCTTTTTATATAATTTTAACGTTAGAAACTCTGATTTTATCATTGTAAATTTTTAACTTGGGGGGCTTATGAAAAACAACTCCGATAAACTCGCCACAAAAGTCATTCATGCCGGCGAACCCGACCCTCTAATCAGCGGTGCGGTAAGTATGCCGATATTTCAAACCGCCATGTACGAATTCAAAGGCGAAGGCGATCATGAGATGCTTAAATATATCCGTCTGAACAATACACCAAACCATATCGCGTTAAATCTAAAGCTGGCGGCTTTGGAAAACGCTGAATCCGCTTTGGTTGCCGGAAGCGGAATGGCAGCCATATCCGCCGCTCTGCTAAGCTGCCTTCGCTCCGGGGATCACCTTCTCGCTCAGGATTGTCTTTACGGAGGCGCGCACACCTTTATTACTCAGGTGCTGCCGGAATACGGCATTGGTTATGATTTCATCGACGCCCGGCATCCGGATACGTGGAAAACCAAAATAAAATCCAATACTAAAGTTATTTATGTAGAGAGCATGACCAATCCGCTTCTGCAGGTGGCGGATCTTCAGGCGGTCGTTGAATTTTCAAAATTAAACGGTCTTATTTCGATGATTGACAACACCTTTGCCAGCCCTGTCAATTTCAGACCGCCGGAATTCGGATTTGATCTTTCCCTTCACAGCGGCACAAAGTATTTAAACGGACATTCGGATATCGTTGCCGGCGCGGTGATCGGAAAAGCAGATTTGGTTGAAAGAGCCGCCCTGAAACTAAAACTGCTCGGAGGCGCGCTCGATCCTCATGCCTGTTTTTTACTGCACCGGGGCATGAAAACGCTTGTTTTGAGAATGAAACAGCATAATGAAAGCGGATTAAAAGTTGCGAAATTTCTGGAAAATCATCCGGATATAAAAAATGTGAACTATCCCGGACTCGAGAGCAATGAGGGATATTTCCGCGCGGTAAAACTGTTTGACGGCTTCTCGGGTATGCTTAGCTTTGAACCAAAAGGAGGCGTCGTTGCCGCGAAAAAATTTATGCAAAACACCACCATTCCTATCATCGCTCCCAGTCTCGGCGGTGTCGAAACTCTGCTGACGCGTCCGGCGACAACATCACACTCAGGCCTTTCCACAAGCGACAGAAAAAATCTGGGTATATCAGACCACCTTATCCGCGTTTCCATCGGTATTGAAGATGTTGATGATATTATTTACGATTTTGATCAGGCTTTAAAAAAATCTCACTGAAACAGAATAAATTGGGAGATCTTTCGCCATGAAAAACATTAAACGTACATCACTCATTGTTATTGTCCTTTTTTTCGCCGCCATACAGCTTGTTCCCGTATCCCGGTCTAATCCGCCTGTGGAAACGGAAGTACCCGCTCCGGATGAAGTTAAAACCGTTCTTAAACGCGCCTGCTATGACTGTCATTCAAATGAAGTCAAATGGCCCTGGTACAGTTATGTGGCGCCGGCCTCATGGCTTGTGGCATACGATGTAAAAGAGGCTAGAAAAGAGCTTAATTTCTCTACCTGGAATCGTTTTGATGCTGAAAAAAGAAACAAAAAAATCAAAGAGATATGGGAGGAAGTTTCTGAAGGTGAAATGCCGCTTTGGCAATACACTTTAATCCATAGCGACGCAAGACTCAGCCGGACTGACCTGGCGCTCATCCAATCATGGACCGGTATGACATCAAATACCGGCTCCGCTTTAACCGAAAAGAATAAAGAAGATCATGATGAAGATGAAGAAAACGATCACGATCATGATAAATACTGATAGATATCATGACTCAACTTTTTGAATTTATTTTTTCTTTTAAACGGCAAAGCGGAGAGACCTGCGTATTATGACAAAACAGATATCAAAAACCAGGGCCGATCTTTTGCTATTGTCCGTTACCGTTTTTTGGGGAACGACGTTTATTATTTCCAAATTGACCCTTGAGTCCGTTCCCCTTCAGACGTTCCTGGCGATTCGCCTTTCTCTTGCCGCCTTTTTTATGACGCTGATCGCGATACCCCATCGAAAACTTATTGACCGTTCAACAGTCACACACGGCGCGATTCTTGGTATTTTCCTTTTTATCTCTTACCTGTTTCAGATGTGGGGTATCCAGCACACGAGCGCTTCAAACGCCGGATTTATCACCGGACTTTCCGTCGTCTTTGTTCCGGCATTTGGTATCCTGTTCTTTCGCGCTCACCCGCGACTAAATTCTCTTGCCGGTGTCGCTCTGGCAACGGCGGGGCTTTTGCTGCTTTCAGGCGGTAATCCTCTTAAATGGAATTATGGTGATTATCTGGTTCTCGTGTGCACCTTCTCGGTTACTTTTCATGTCATCCTGACCGGAAAATACGCCCGTCTGCATAACATCTATGTTCTGACCGCCGTTCAGCTCATCGCGGTTTCGATCTTAAGCCTTTCCACTTTACCCTTTTCAGAAAGTCCGGGTTTTATTCCGACGACTATTTATCTTTACGTGCTGCTTTATCTCGCGCTTTTCGGCACCGTGTATACATTTTTGATGCAGACAGCTATGCAGCGATTCACCACCGCCACGCGAACCGCGCTTGTTTTCTCCATGGAACCGGTATTTGCCGCTTTGTTTGCCTTTCTGATCGCGGGAGAAATTTTGCCTTTTACCGGGTGGCTCGGAGGCCTGCTAATTGTATTCGGGATGATCACCGCGGAGATCAACTGGACTTTTCCAAATACAAAACCAAAAAACAGTGACAAGTCACCACCGTATGAATAAATCTAAAGTATTGACTTTGAATTTATTTAGTAACATAATATGAAGGGTAGTTTTTATTAGAAACATATTACTTTCTGACAATTTTTAATAAATTTCCATGTTGGCATTTTTCCCGGTTCTTTAAAACAAAGGAGATATTTCATGTTTTTTGATCAGGTTTTTTATAACAACACCTTCAAGTCCTGGTTAACGGTAATTATTATCGCGGTTTTAGTTCTGATCGGTCTGCGTATTATAAAAAGCCTGCTGCACCGGCGCATTCTATCCCTGGCAAAAAGGACAAAAACTGATATTGATGATATGATTGCCGGATTGATCGATAAAATCAAACTCTGGTTTTTAATTTATGTTTCTGTATATACCGGCTCCCTGTATCTCTCGCTTCCCGAAACAGGCAGAGAAATCATGATTAAGCTGCTCATTATTTCATTGTTGTTTCAGGGCGCGATTTGGGGAAGCGAAATTATCAACTACTGGTTAAAGCGTTACCAAAGTCAAAAAATGGAAGAAGACGCTGCCAGCGCGACAACTTTTTCTGCCCTTGGATTTGTCAGCCGGCTTATTCTGTGGTCCGTCATCAGCCTCCTCGCCCTTGACAACCTCGGCATAAATGTCACAGCGCTTGTTGCGGGTCTGGGCGTTGGTGGTATCGCGGTTGCCCTCGCGGTACAAAATGTGCTCGGTGATTTGTTCGCGTCGCTTTCAATCATTCTGGACAAGCCGTTTGTTCTCGGAGACTTTATCATTATTGACAGTTATATGGGGACCATCGAACACATCGGTTTAAAAACAACCCGTATTCGCAGCCTTTCCGGAGAACAGCTTGTATTTTCAAACAGTGATTTGCTGAATAGCCGGATTCGCAACTATAAAAGGATGTCCGAGCGTCGGGTCGTATTCTCCATAGGCGTGACTTATCAGACCTCTGCGGATAATTTGAAAGCCATTCCCGGAATGATTAAAGATATTATCACCAAACAGGATTTGGCCCGGTTTGACAGAGCGCATTTTAAAGGCTTTGGCGATTCTTCTCTTAATTTTGAAATCGTTTATTGGATGGAAAGTCCTGATTACACTGTTTATATGGATACGCAACAGGGAATCAATCTGGAGCTCATCCGTAAATTCGGGGAGAATAAAATTGAGTTTGCCTATCCGACCCAAACATTATTTATTGAAAAACAGTAAATATCTTTTATGATTTAATAATTCACCGCATGTAAAAGATTGGGGGTATCATGCGTCATATCTGTATTAACATCATTATGTGCACTGTTTTCCTGGTAACAACAGTCTATGCCCAGGAGAGAACCATTCTGGTTCCAAAGCAAATTCCCGGCGCGCCATTCGTTTATGATGACAGTGAAGAATACTACGGCAAGGCGTATCGCTGGTTTCTTGAGAATCAGGCCGACAGCGCCGTCTTTAATCTGAAGAAAGTCATCGAAGGCGCGGGATATAAGCTTGATCCAAAAAACTATTATATTGTGGTTGCCCATTTTATGGATGAGTTCGCGCCAATGGGTATCCTGCATGAAAATACGGACTTCTTCAACACTCGTCTTTATGGATTAAAGGAGGATAACCTGTATTATATTTTTATCTCCCGCTCACCACAGGCCCCTTCATTTATTTCCCTGATGGCAACCGCAAAAAGTTCTCCTTTTCTTGAAAATCTTCCGGGTTTTCTGGGACTGTTCGGTCCATTTACCCGGGCACAGGCGCTCCCCGGTCTGGCGGGTCAGGAAACCTGGGTTGACATCCGTAAATTCACCATTCCAAAATCATATCAAAAATTCAGTGACCTGTCTATCATCGTAAAAGAAGATCTTTCATCTCCAAACGTACTTGCCAGCGCCGTATTTGACAACACTTCTCTTGAACGATGGAGTTATGGTATCGCTCTGGCGGTAACCAGCGCTGATGATGTGGATCTGAAAGTGGGCAGCGACGGAAAAATTATCATCCGCCCTAAACCGTCGGCGGACGTGGCGGGATTCGGGGTGATAAACTATCATCTGAAACCGGTAGACACGAAGGCCAAAACCATCGGCACATCTATCCACCTGCTGGGGGGGCTCAGAATGGCGGAAATTCTCGAGCCGATTATCGGCATCGGAGGAGGGATTTCACTTGATGTGGTTGATATTCACCTGTTTGCCGGATACAGTCTCGAATTTGCAAACAAACTCAAATCAGGCTACCGGGTCGGTCAAAACGTTGATTCGGAATCAGATCCGTTCAAATTAAATCTGCGGGGAAAACCGCGATTTGGGATTGAACTTAAATTTCCCTGATTGCGGTGGCTATAAATCCGGGCGTTATGAGAGATACAGTTCTGCCAGTTTTTTCAGGGAGATATGAAGAACTTCACTGGTCATCTGATTTTCAACTTTTGCATATACATCAAGACAGACCCTGGAGCTCGAAGGATTCGTTAAAGATATAATTGAAGAATTATCCAGAATTTTAAATGTTTCTGTGCTGTATTTATCGGAATCCAGATCTAATCTTTTAAGTTCTATGTCTTTCCCGATTAAATAACGGGTTTCTTCAATCAAATTTATTGCTGTTTGTTTTTGCATTAGCAATCTCCAATTTGATTCGAATTATAATTTATTTATTTTTGGATCACAAATTTTGTTTTGCGATTTCCGTAAGATATAGATAACAAAAATGACAAATGAAAACAATCAAAAATGAATAAATATTTAAAATAATTTTTCGCGGCGATTTTTCAGTTCAAATTTATCTGGTAATTTGAAGGCCAAACAGCTCGATTATCAAAAAAAAAAGCGCAATACCTTTTGGGTATTACGCTTCATAATTCAACACAAATTAATTATCAAAACCTGAAAACCGTCTGGACATTTGTTGTTCTAACGGTCTCATTTGACCCTGAGATTTTTCCGTCGCCGTTTAAATCACGGTAATTCTGCCGGAAGTCAAGCAACAGCGAGGCATTTCCGCTGATCTCGTATTCAAAACGGTAACCCAATATCGTCCCCGGACTTTTTTCAAACAGATCCACAACATTATTTTGGATATAATAGGCGCCGGCCCTGTTGATTTTCGGCAGGAAGCTTGTATTCAGGTCCAGATTTGCCCTGAAAGTTTTGAATTCGATTTCACTTTTATTCATATGTTGATATTCCGCCCCGAATATCATAAGACTTAAAATATCAAAATCCGCGCCGACCACAAAACCGGTCGCTTTATCATTCAGCGATTCCAAAAGTTGTCTCTTTGTATATGGTACCAGCTGTCCGGTACTGTCTGTTGTAAATACCGCGCGTTCCAGTTCGTAAGTTGTGTTAAAATATTCAGGAATAAATTTTTCATCATAAATACGGTATTCCGCATACGCATTGATAAACGCGAACTTTGCCATCACGCCCGGAGCCGCGATACCCCATCCACCGTCGTTGCCGAATTTCGCGACCTGGCCATAGGTGATCAGTTTCAAATAATCAAAATTGATCCATGGGTATGCGATATCCAGCGCGAAACCTATTTGTGATTTATTATCCGCGTCATCCACATCAAACGGGGTTTTCTTTAATTTACCTTCATTAAACTGATCATCGTTATAATAGGATGAATCCGGAAGAACCGCGTAATTGTCGGAGTAGCCGTTACCGTCCCTGTCAGGATCCAGCGCGTCAGGCACGCCGTCGCCATCCGTGTCAACCGAGTATTTTTTATCATCAGGCAGATCATCTATATAATCAGGAATACCATCCCCATCTCTGTCTTTTAGCGACTTGTACTGGTTTACATCATAAACAACGCTCGCTCCGATTTCCAGATCGCCCAGGATCTTATATGTGACTCTGCCGGCCGTCAAACCACCGCCATCGGATAGTTCACCAAAATCATTGACCATCCCTTCAAATCCGAATTTATCCCCCTGAAGCCCGAGTTCCATTCCCGTACGTATTACCGTCGGATATTCAATAGTGTTTGAATAATGGTTCATAAGCAAGCCGTATCCAAGACGATAATTATCAATCGCCCCCGCCTTTACATAAAACGGATCGCCTTTCTGACCCCAACGGACATAATAAATTTTTTCGAATATATCACTAAACTCATCCCAGTTCTCATCACGGATATTGCCGTCTTTATCCATATATAAACTTAAATCAAGAGCCACTCCCAGCTTGCCTATGGAAAACTCCGGCCGGATCCCGATCTGGTTATAAATCTGATCATCTATCAAAACGGCGCCGACTGAAACACCCGCGCTAAATCCCGGGCCATCACTTGATCGTTTATCCGGCTTCTGCGCGTCATCTCCGGTGGAGGGCTGTGGTTCCTGATTAATTTCTTTAGTCGCCGGTTTGGCCGTTTCTTCGGTTTCTGGCGAATCCTGATTCATTTCTTCCGGTTGTGACGTCATTTCATCGAAAAGGTCCAGGTCTTTTTCACTCAATACCATCGGAGTTTGCGGCGCTTCACCCGCGATGGTGACGGACTTCTGGCCTGTCTGAACCTGCAATGTTGTCACCAGCGCCGGATCGCTGAAATCCACGACTCCGCTTTTTACCATCAACTCTGTCTGGCCGCCTTCATTAATAAGAATAAATTCCGTTCCCCGGATGGCGACAACCGCCGCCGGACTTCCTACCCGGAAGTTTCCTGAAATTATTTTTTTAACCTTAAACAGAAATTTTCCAAATCCGGTAAATATCTCTATTCCCGAAGTTTCCGGATTGCTGATATTTCGAAGCTCCAGCATTGAGTTTTCCGAAATATAAGTAATCGAACCATCAGGGAGCAGGATCTCGCAGCGGGATTTCTCACCTGTTCTGATCAGATCTTTGTTTTCCAACTCAGTTTTTAGAGTAAGATTTTTCCAGGTTCCCTGCTCGGTTGCTTTTTTCACCCGCACTTCACCGATAAAGAATTTTGCCTTTGCGGTTTGCGCGAACACATTTGACGTAAATAAAATAAAAAGGACTACCGTAATAATTCGCATGCATCCTCCTGCTAATTAAAAAATTTCATGTAGTTATTATATGATTATCATGCATTAAATATGTAGATAAAATTATCTCTTTCACGCGGATTCCCGAATGTCTGACGGACTTTCCTTGTCCTCTGTGAAATATCTATATCGGATATCCGGTTTAATTAATTACTTTTTTTTAAAAAAGCTGATCAATCCCTTCATTTTCCGCAATTTATTCCGTGATTGATCCATAATCTGCCGGAATTGGGTCCTTTTTCATTCAAAAACCATACACCGGCAGTCCAATTTTATGGAAAGGTAAGATATGAATTTTTTTAGATTAATGCTTTTAATAATTTGTTTTATTCTGAATACGGTCTCTGTTTACGCCCAGTCTGAGCTGATTGAGGCTTTTCCCAACCTTTCATTTATACGCCCTGTCGATCTGCAATCCGCGGATGATGACGCAAACCGGATCTTTGTGGTTGAACAGCAGGGAATTATTTATGTCTTTGATAATGATTCCACGGTTACCCGGAAAAGTGAATTTATCAATCTCAAAGACGATGTCAACGACTCCGGTAATGAGGAAGGATTGCTTGGATTAGCCTTTCATCCGGATTATAAAAACAACGGTTATTTTTTTGTGGATTATACCGCTTCTTCTCCCAGAAGAACGGTGATTTCAAGGTTTAAGGTGTCGGATACAAATCCTGATTCCGCCGCAAAAAACAGCGAATTGATCATTCTTGAGATCCCGCAGCCGGAAAGCAATCACAACGGCGGGCAGATTGCCTTTGGACCGGATGGTTATCTGTACATTGCTATGGGAGATGGCGGAGGATCAGGCGATCAGCATGGAACAAACGGAAACGGCCAGGACTTAACAACTCTTCTCGGTTCTATATTAAGGATTGATGTAAATCAGGTTTCCGATACAATGAACTATGCTATCCCCGCCGACAATCCTTTTAACAATAATCAATCAGGATACAAAGAAGAGATATACGCTTTTGGGTTGAGAAATCCATGGCGATTCAGTTTTGATTCTGTCACCGGTTTGTTGTGGGCCGCTGATGTGGGACAAAACGCCTACGAAGAAATCGATATTATTGCGAAAGGCAAAAACTATGGCTGGCGGATCATGGAGGCTTCACACTGTTATAACCCTTCCAGCGGGTGCGATACAACCGGACTTACTTTTCCGATATGGGAGTATGGGCGAAGTTCTGGAGCATCGGTTTCGGGGGGTTATGTTTACCGGGGAAAAACGGTCCCGGAACTGCAGGGGAAATACATTTATGCTGATTATGTAAGCGGCCGAATCTGGTCTCTCCTTTATGACGGCCTGAATCCGGCTGTAAATTCACTTTTGATCGACACATCAGTAAATATTTCTTCTTTTGGCATCGATCAGGATAATGAATTGTATATTTGCGCGTTTGACGGGAAAATCTACCGTTTTAAACCTACGATAACCACATCCATTGATGATCCATCTGTTTTACAACCGGCTATATTTATTCTTGAACCCAACTATCCTAATCCATTTAATCCGGGCACCATTATTCCGTTTACCGTAAATAGACTCTCAGAACTTGAAATGAATATATACAGTATTGGGGGACAATTAGTAAAAAATATGGTCAGAAATACATTCAGCGCCGGCAGATATACCGTTTACTGGAACGGGAAAAATGAAAATGGGCAATTGGTGCCATCCGGTGTCTATTTTGTTCGTCTTCGATCAGATAAAGCAATGACAACCACCCGGCGTATGCTACTGTTAAAATAGAATTCTGAATCCCGGAAATATTATTTATGGAAGCAAACATTTTCCGATTTATCCCGTACTCTTTTAATATGTACTCCAAATTTCTTATCCGCAGACTGTATGAATTGAAAGGAGATATTATGAAATCGATGATATGGCTTCTTATTTTGATTACCCTACCCGTATTCGCTGTTGATAATTCCGGCACTCGTAAACTCAGTTTAACCGCCAATGGATTAGAATCATTAGCAATCTACTGCGGCGCCGGATTTCTAAAAGTTCAGGGTGATAAAGATCTGAAAGAAATTCAGGTAAACGCCGAGATTGTCAGCATGAATGGCGACGGAAAAGAAATAAAGCAGTATCTTGAAAAGTATCTCAAGCTGGAGCTGGTGAAGGAAGGCCGTCAGGCGGTTCTCCGGAGTGAGATTAATTCAGACGGTCACTCATTTTTCTCTACCATTCTTGATAAAAATCCCGATATTCAAGTCAATCTGACGGTTAAAACGCCCGCGTCATTAAGGTTATATGTCGATGACGGTTCGGGGTACATTGAAATCAACGACATGAACTCCGATGTTGAGATCGATGACGGCTCCGGTGATTTGACGGTACGCGGTGTTGGCGGAAATTTGCTTATAGATGACGGGTCAGGAGATCTGGAGATTGATGATGTTTCCGGAAACGCCGATATTGACGACGGTTCGGGTCATGTTAAAATAAAGAACGTCCGGGGAAACGTTACCCTGGATGACGGAAGCGGCAATATGTATATCAGTCAGATAGGCGGCAACGTCAGGATTGATGACGGTTCGGGTTCTGTGATTATTGATGATGTGGGAAAAGATGTGATCATTGATGATTCCGGCAGCGGGGGACTCGATATCACAAATGTTGCCGGCAGAGTGCAACGTAATGACGATTAATCATTGCAACCGTCTCATCTGCTTTTTTTACAATACACAAGAATCGGGTGGATTTTGAATATTCAGATTTGTTATTTTTCACCATGTTAAAGAACGTGGAGAAAAAATTGTGTTATCTCAATATGATTTGATAGAAAAAACCATCCTGTATCTGGATGATCATTTTCGTGAACAGCCCGGGTTGGAAGAATTGTCAGCAGGTCTTGGAATAAGTTCATTCCACCTGCAAAAAGTATTTAAGCAATGGGTAGGGATTAGTCCCAAACGTTTTTTACAATTCCTGACTATAGATCACGCCAGAAAAGCGCTTGCTGAATCACGCAGTGTTCTGGATGCCGCCTATGACTCCGGACTGTCCGGCCCGGGCCGGCTGCACGACCTGTTTATAACTATTGACGCCGTCACACCCGGCGAATATAAGATTAAAGGATCCGGACTTAAGATTAATTATGGTTTTCATGAAAGTCCGTTTGGCTGCTGCCTGATTGCCGTAACCGGCAGAGGTATCTGCGGTTTATCTTTTCATGATGAGTACGGCAAGGAAGAGGGATTAACGACCTTAAGAAAAAACTGGCCCAATGCCGTGATTATTGAAAACCCGGAAATAACTTCCAGTTATTTTAATAAAATATTTGTAAACAAGGCTGATCCGGTTCCGCTGAAACTATATGTGAAAGGAACAAATTTTCAGATAAAAGTCTGGGAGGCTCTTTTGAAAATTCCGGATGGCGGCCTGGCTTCCTATGATGATATAGCCCGCAAAATCGGGCACCCTTCATCCAGCCGGGCGGTTGGCAACGCGGTCGGATCAAATCCGGTCAGCTACCTCATCCCATGCCACCGGGTTATACAAAAAATGGGACGGATTGGTAATTATCATTGGGGCGCCGCCCGTAAAAAAGCTATATTGGGCTGGGAAGCGGCCAGGCGTTCAGATATGACGACTTCTGTCTGATCAGAATATTGCGCTCAGCTATGAATTTCGGTTTTTCAAAAAGAAAATAAATGATCAATTCACTAAACACACAAACTTTCGATGAAGGATTAAGCTTTCTATGTAAAGCAGATCCGGATCTAAACAGAATTTATCTTCAGTTCGGCCGCCCGCCGATGTGGACCAGAGATCCCGGTTTTTCAACCCTGGTTCATATCATATTGGAACAGCAGGTGTCACTGGCTTCCGCCAAAGCGGCCTTCGATAAGTTGCATGAAGCGATAGAATCAATTACACCCGAGAATTTCATCACATTAAATGACACGGAACTAAAAGCCATTGGATTCAGCCGCCAAAAGACTCTGTATTGCAGGAATTTAGCTGATTCAATTTTGGCCGGGAACATCAGCCTTGAAGATATAAACACCCTCGAAAATGAACCCGCGAGGATAGAATTACTCAAACTAAAAGGAATTGGTCCTTGGACTGTAGATATCTATCTTTTAATGGCTTTAAGGCGTCCGGATATTTGGCCTGACGGAGATTTAGCGCTGCAAATCGCTCTGAAAAAATTAAAAAATTTTTCTAAAAAACCATCACGGGATGAAATGACCACCCTTGCTCAACCCTGGCGTCCATGGAGGGCCGTGGCAGCCAGAATGATCTGGCATTATTATTTAAGCAATGGCCACAAAGGTAGTTTCTGATCGTAAATTCTCACCCCTTTTCATATCCAAAAAAAAAATAATTACTTCCATTTGATGTCTGAATTTGTGAAATTATTCTTACTTTAATCACACATTAAAAAGGATCATTATGGATTTAAATACAGTACTAAAATCAGAAAAACAGAGTCTTCTTGAATCTGCCGTTAAGATGTTGAAAAGTGTCCGTCTGAAGCACTATGAGAAAAGCCCGGCGGAAACAACACACATGCGGATTGAATCGCTTTACTCGGTGATGAGTGAATGTGTTTCATCAAAACAGATCATTCCCATGCTTAGCTATACAGAAAAAATAGCAAATGAACGGCATGCCGAAGGATTTGATCTTTATGAAGTGCACTCGGCGTTTAATATACTAGAAGAAATTATCTGGAATGAGATTGTAAAGCGCTTCCCGCCAAACGAACTTGCATTGGCTCTTGGGACGATCAGCACCGTGCTTGGCGCCGGAAAAGAACATTTTGCCCAGACTTATGTTTCTCTCGCGGCCAACAAAAAAGCGCCCTCGCTTAATTTAAGAGCCTTATTCGAAGGTGCTGATTAAACGTTTATTCAGATAGACGCGGCGGCATCCGGGCGGGTGATATGTGACGGTTTATAGTCAATAATCATCGGCTTATTCTCAGGAGCAAAACGGCCGTTGCATATGGCGGCATTGATAAATGTTGTTCCATTCATTTCTTTTGTGCCATAACCTTCATGGATATGGCCGAAAATATGATATTTGGGTTTAATTCTCATCAGAGCGGCGGTCAGTTCTTCGCATCCGACATGTTTATGGCCTACCAGATCAAGAACTCCGAAAGGAGGACTGTGTGTAATCAGAATATCCGTGTCGGAAGAGATAAGATCCCATTTTTCTTTTAACGCCTGCCCTCTTTTCAAATTAAACGCCCAGTCAAAAAACCAGGGTTGCCAGGGCGATCCGTAAAAATGAATTCCTTCTATTACAGTTGATTGATCCTGAAGATAAATGGCGTTTGTTATAAGTTTTCTTGCTTCAACGGGTTCGCGTTCAAATGGGAAATCATGATTTCCGGCAATTACAATCTTATGAGTATGCGGCAAACTTCCCAAAAAATGATTAAACTTTTCAATGCTTTCCAAAGATCTTTTTGTGCACATATCTCCCGCAAAAATTAATATATCTCCGTCGGGAATTTTGATTTGATCATGGTAACCATGAGTGTCGCTGAATGCTACGATTCTCAATTAAATTATCCTGCAAAATTATTTAAGCCTTACATAGGCTAAATATAATTTTATAAGTTCAAACTTTCAAGTTTGCCCCGCCGGACCTTAATTCTCCATGCACTCTAAAGAAATGATTAATTTCTTTCAAAGTTGATATTCCCGCCAAAAAAACGGTCCGGATTGTAACCTTTTGATCGGATCGCCGGTTCATTTTCCTTGATGAATTTTAAAACTGATTCAATTGAAAGAGCATACGTGATACCATAAAACACCGAATCATAGGTTTGGACAAAAGCATCACCGTCATAAGTGTGAAGGGCATCATAATCAGACATTTTAAAGTTTTTTTCCGGGCTCAAGTAGTACATTGATTCTGCAGCGACAGCGCTGGCCATCCCCACTACTTCAAAATTCGGTACCCCGTCCCGAACCGCAAAGATCAGTCCCCCGCTGATTCCCCTTGGAGAAACTGAATCTATTATAAATCCTTGTTTCTTATCCCGGTTCGGACTGCTAACCATATTGTTTGAAACGATTTTCTTACCCCTCGGATATCCGATCAAATATACCCTTGTACCCCAGTCAAGCTCCTCCGCGCGTCCGGTGGGAGAATTTAAGACCGGTATGAGTTCAGCGGGACGGTTATATTCAAGAGTAAAACCGATTAACGCGATATCTTCTTCTGAGTCAATTGCTATTATTTCAAAATTCTTATATGCCGGCACATCATGAATATGAATATTTTGTCTTTCTTTGATCGATACATTTCGAATATATGGCGTGTCTTTACCAAATTTATCTTTAAAATAACTGAATACCGTATCCGGAAAATTTACCACATGGGCGCAGGTGAGCATGGCTATCTTATTATCATCCGCGTAAATTATTGTCGCCGTTCCGGTCGCCGGTTTTTCAAAAATGTAATGATAGGTCGCGTTTGTTTTTATATCCGCGTGTGACAGTCCTTCTTTTCTTAAATTTCTGTCACCATAAATATCATAACTTCCATAAATTGAAAAAATACTTATTAATTTTACGCTTTTTGTGAGTTTTTCCAGATGTTCAGAAACCGGACGTGTGGGATACTCTGAATCGTACTTGCCGTCAACAATCTGATTACCCTCGTATCGGTGAATCCGATTGACACAGCTAATGGTAGTCGCCAACATCAAAAAAATAACAATGTTTCTTAGCATCCACTTCATCCGGTTACTCCAGAATTTATTAAACTGAGAACTAAAAACCGCGTCTGGATGATGAGTTATCCTGCTTTGGACAAATATATATTTTTATATTATTCGATCATTATTTCAATTACAGCTCCTGAATAATATACGCATTCATCCCGGCTTTGTTTTATATGAAAAATATTATTACTGTATGATGTTTCTTTGCCAAATAGAATTTAAGATTATAGCTAACACAAAAAAGGCGGATACTATTGCATCCGCCCATGTTTTTTTTATTAGAATAAACTAATACTCGCCGATTCACCGCCGGAACTAATCTCTGCCCGGGCGGCGTCGCTAAATGATATCAGGTATGTTTTCCCGCCATAGGTGAGCGTTCCCTGACCGGTTTGATCCGGTGAGAAATTATAATCTCCGGTAATAAGCGCCGTATCACCGTTATTGTAAGCTTCCTCATTTAGATATACTTCATAGTATAGATGAGAACTGCCGTCAAAATATGATTCGGCTTCAAAGACAATATAATAATTATCCCTGGTTGTCCAGTTTCCGCTGAGTGAGCTTTCCGTATCTTGCTCCACGATGGTGATCGTGCCGTTAGCAGAATTGGATTTTGTTAGATCTATGACCGTGATTTTAACTCCGTCGATATTTTGGACTGTTATATCCGCGCTCGATGAGTCGATGTTGCCGGATTCAAAATAGATCGCTTCCCTCAGCGTGATATTCAGAATGGAATCAGGTAAGGTGATTTCTATCCCCGCTGAGCGATTAATTTGATCAATATATGAACCTTCGGGAAAATTGATCATTTCACTATAGAACCCGCTAAGGTCATCTTCCACACTGTCAAACGTTCCGGAAATCAATGTCCCGTTTCTCAGCAATTTTGAAAATTCACCGGTATGATTTGCGTAAAAAGTGACGCTGTTATAGGCGGTTTTACCATCGCGAAATTCAAAATCTTCCCGCAAAGTGCCCGATTGATCAATATTTATTACCATTGACTGGCGAAGATGAGAAAGATTCATCCCTTCATTATAATAGGCATCCATAGACGCCGTAAATGCCTTGATGTCATTCCCCTCGTGGTCGGTAACCGTCAATGCGGATTCAATATAATCTATAAAGAAGGTATCTTTGAAATTTTGAATTTTATATAGACTCTCGAGATAATCATCCGAATCATCTTCCAATGTATAATTGGTGTTTATTTGGATTTCACTTGAATCATACTCCAGATTCATCCAGTTTGGAAATTGAAAAATCGTTTCATAAAATCTTGCGATACCCGTTTCAGAATTATAATAAAGAGCCTTACGCACCCCAAAGCCGGTCATTTCATTGATTGATTCCTCGAAATAGTATAGAGAATCGCCGGTGGTCTTACTCAGACTCATCCGGTTGGGGAGATATTCCGCTGCTTCAATTTTCATATTTACAGCCTGAGTCTTCATCTTTGCCGCGCTGTTGAAATTTCCAATCTCCGTATCACCGGCATAATCACTTTCACCGGTCAGAGATGCAATTTCATTACTGCTGCCCGCCATTCTGTTTACTTCCCAACCCACCGACGCGGACTGTTCGACAACAGCATCAATCTCCAGAGTTGCCTTTGGAGAAGTTGAGTCATTCTCACATCCAAAAATAAAAATTCCGGCCGATAACAATATGATTAGCCTTGTTCTCATGATAAATCCTCCATAAATGAAACCGAAAAATATGCAAACCAAACCTTACCTTTGATTAAAATACCCGGGCAGGATCGAAATATCTATGATCTTCGACAACTTTATAGTTTTATGAATTTTTTGTGTAAAACTGTGGAAGTGATAAAAAAATGGCTATTGGGATAGGTGATAAAAAAAACAATCCCGGAATTATGAAAAAATCGCCGGGATTGTATTGGAGTTTACTTTATGGCGAATTTTGGGAATTGGCCGCGGGAAATCAGCTTTCGCGCGTCTTCTCCCGTGATTTCAAACTTCACCTGAACACTTTCTTTTTTCTGCGCGATCTTCACTTTATTAACCACATCTACGGCGTCACGGTCACCGCTAACCGATAATTTTAGGGTTGCAAGTAATCCTTTTGCCGAATCAAAAAACAATTCGGCAGTTTCCTTATTTCCGAAGTTTCCCCACCCGTCAAATCTGAGTTTATCATCCATATCCATTGAGAAACTTATATTTTCCACGGACTTAAACGCCTCAAACTTTTGTGAATCATCAAATCGTTTCATTTCCGACATCATTTGATCGACCACTCCCTTTGGATCCATTGTAAAATATATGCCGTTTTTATATTTTATGTCTTTAACCACATCAAACCATTTGCCACCCGGTTTTTTATACGCGCCGGCTTTTAATTTTTCTATCCACGATCTGATTGTTTTTTTATGCCCGAAAACAAATGTCTCCTGATCCGGAAAGCAGAATTGGATATCTTTGCCGGAGAAATAATATATTTTTATTCCTTCGAACTCTTCGTAGAGAATATCTGCCCCATTCTTATTTTGATGGATAAACTCCATTATCTTGGATTCATTATAGCGACCGGTAACCACTGCAAGAAATTTATCGCCCAGCGTGTCCTTTGTGGCTGAATACGTAAAATATGCTTCCCTGGCGTCTGTTCTTATATTAAATCCTGTCAGATCCTCCATTTCCTTGAAGTCCTTGTTGTCTTCCAGGCAATATCCCGCGCTATCCATCATTAAATTAAAAAATTTACTTTTAATAATCTTTTCAGCATTGATATACATAAGACCATCAGCATTTTGAGGCAGCATAGCCAGTTGTTCAGCCATTTTCGAGTTGATCGGTTCCGATCTTTCCACATCGCAGCTCCACACGGAAAACGCTATACCCGCGAGGATAAATATTAACAATAGTCGCTTTTTCATTACAACCTCCTAAAAATTTTTCTTTTCAAAAATGATTGCGGTTGTGATCATCATAAAAGCTCCAAACAAAAGCGACGTCCACAGAGGCACCCAGCTCGCAACATCGACACCTCTTACCAGCCGTTCCGTAATTTCACCAAGCTCCGCGGCTTTTGGGAAGAAATGATACAACCCGTCAAGGATATAGCCATATATCTTATTCGATAATAACGCGTATATTTGATCCCGTTGTAATAACAAGGGACTGAAGAAAAGAATCGCATAAGTAATCATTAATGAGAACGGACCGCTTCGCGTCACTATTCCGAGAAAAGTCATAAGCGTAAATAAAATGATGAAAGTAATAACGATCATTACACCGGCCAACAAGAATCCCCAATTCCAAACGGATGTTTTGATCGAAAGAATTAACCATGAGAATACGACAAGATAAAACACATTAAATGCCACGATCGCCACGCCTCCGGCAAACCGGCCCGCAAGAATATTGCTCCGGCTAACGGGTTTGGAAATTAATAAGTCAATACTGCCCGGCTCGAGCATCGAAGGAATCAGATTGCTTGTGGCGAAAAGGGATAAAAACAATCCCCCCGTAAATAGCAATACCGCAAGGCCGCCCTCAATTCCCAGAATAATCTTCTGAACAGGAACGGCTTGTTCAATTTCTTTCCCGAATAGAGAAATATACGACTGTGCTCCGTCAACAATATCGAGATTGAGCGCGAAAATAAACAGCAAACAAACGAGTGTCGATATACCAAAGAATGCAATGAATGTTTTTTTTGCAAGAGATTCCCTGAATGTCAGTTGAATGATCGCCAATGTCTTCATTTACTCGTCTCCGGTTTATCTTCAACCACATCTATAAAGAACTCTTCAAGCGATATTTTTCTTGGTATCACTTCCTTTATCAGATTATCGCCTTTTCGCAATTGATCCAGCAGATTGTTCAGCTGTATATCATCAACCACATGGACAATATGATAACCGTTTTGGGAGCTTAAGGAGATGTTTAAACGCCCGCAGACGGAATCAATTCGTTCCGCGCCGTCTGTGAGTTTTATTTGATATTGTTCTTTGATGTTGATAAAATCCTGAACCCGTCCCTTTTGGAGCAGCCGCCCATTTTTCAGGATGGCGATCTCGTCGGAAACCCGTTCAACCTCGGAGAGCAGGTGCGAATTAAGAAAGATTGTTTTACCCTCGTTTCTCAGCGAAGAAAGCAAATCACGCACTTCTCTGCGCCCAACCGGATCAATACCGTCGGTTGGTTCATCAAGAAACAGGATCTGCGGATCATTGATCAACGCCTGCGCGATACCGAGACGTTGCAGCATTCCCTTTGAAAAATTTTTAATTTTAGTGTTTCCCCATTCTGAAAGCTTTACAATTTCCAGTAATTCCGGAATTCGGTTTTTCGAATCGGCAGCCGGCACGCCCGACATTTTACCATAATAATATAAAATCTGATTTGCGGAGAGAAAATTCGGGAAATGATGGTTTTCCGCCAGATAACCTATATCATTGTGAATCTCGTGATTTCTGATTGATTTGCCGAGTATTTGCGCGGTCCCGCGGGTTGGGAATGCGATTCCAAGCAGTAGTTTGATCAATGTGGTTTTACCGGCCCCGTTGGGTCCCAGTAAACTGAATATTTTACCTTTTTCCACCTGCAGGGAAAATTCTTCCAGCGCTTTTACTTTTCCGCCGGAATAGTATTTTGTCAGACCTTGTGTTTCTAATGCAAACAATGGAACTCCTTTTTGTCTTTCGAAGTATTTACGTTTGATTTTACGCATTGTTTCTAATTAGAACATTATTTCATTATTGACAGCTCAAACAAAAATAGCAGCCGAAGCTGCTATTTTTGTCGATTTCACGCCAATGTGAGTCATTTTTACTATGGATTTAAACCTGTATGACAATCGATGCACAGCATTTCCTTCCAGGCTTCATCAATATCTTCCGGATGCTTGAATTCAAGCGCGTCCCCCACTCGCCCGATTTCCATATTTTCAGCAGTCCCCTGGGCGTTAATGACATGACACAGGTTGCAGTCTTTCCTGATAATATCTCCCTTTTCGCTGGTATGCGTATCATTGTGGCAGCGGAAACAGCCGTTGAATTCAAGATGCCCGATATGATTCGGGTAGGCGCTCCATTTCACCTTCATTTCCGGGAATATATTCTTTGAAAATGATTCCTGCAGACCCGTAACCGCCATTCCGATCAGTTCTGTTTTACTTTCGTATATATCCGGGTAATTTTCCCGGTAATATTCATGGATTTCTTTTTCAATACTCATCATCGCGGAATCCATTGTTGAATATTCTTCGGCACACAGATCGATGGCCACGGACTTGATGTTTGGCAGTTCTTTTGGAATCGCCCCGGCAGTCATGGCCTCGTTGATAAACAGGGTCGGCGGTCTGTAATTATGCGACGGTCTGTTATGGCAATCGATACACTCCATTGTCCTCATTTCACCATTCATTATCTGATCTTCATCAAGAGGTTCATCCTGATCGTTATATATAATTGTTTCGCCTGTTTTCCGGTTGGTATAGCGCACCCACGGCAGCTTTTCCCTTGTCTTATCCGATGCGATATATTCAATTTTTATATCAGGATTTATATGCCAGTGGATCCCTTCCTGAAGCCCGAGCGCCGATTTTTTGGCCCCGATTTTCATCACCAGATCAATATCCCACTGCGTATTATTTTCATCTGAGAGATAATGGGTTTCGTGGCGGATTTTAAAGGAGTAAAACTTTTGCGGCCAGTGGCATTGCTCACACGTCTCTCTCGCCGGTCGCAAATTTTCAATGGGGGTTGGAATGGGTTTCGGATATACATCCGCGAGAACGGCATAAACCTGGTAGGTTCCGGACATCTTGGACCTCACATACCAGTCTGCCCCCGAACCCACATGGCACTCCACGCACGACACCCTGGCATGGGGGGAATTTTGATACGCGACAAACTCCGGATGCATCACGGAATGACAGGTCTCTCCGCAAAACGAAACAGACTCGGTAAAATGAAATGCTTCATAACTTCCGATCGCGGACAAAAACAGAAGAATTGTTGTCCCGACGGTGAAAATAAAAAACGCGTTTCGATGCACCGAATCATTTAAATCTATGCGCGGCCAGGGCGGTCTGATTACCGTTTTATGCTTCTTCTCCCGGTTCATCTGAACAAACATTCCCAGAGGGATTAACAACAGCCCCATAATCATGACAGCCGGAAGCATTATATATATAACCAACCCAAGATAGGTATGGTTCGAAACCCAAAAAGTGGATACAACAAAAAGAAATATAATCATAAACAAACTGATTATAGCTATTGTGGCGCCAATGAGAGTGATCCAATTTTGAGTCGATCGTGGTAATTGCCATCTCATGAATGTCACCTTTCTTGTGAGAGTTTTAATAATTATATCAAACAGCTAAATTTGTAACTATTACCATAGCAAGTAAGTTAATCTAACCCGCAGGAAATATCAACCAATTTGAAATTCACTATTTATGGTATTCAAAAATATATCAGCTTTAATTTTGTTAAATATTTGGCAACAAAAATGGGTTATTACCGTAGAAAGAAAAGAAATCACCTTCAATTTTTAATGATTTAACAAGAAAAGTATATCCGATGAAGTATATTGTTTTCCTTTGTTTGATTCCAATATTTATTTTTGCCGGAGACATACAAAAACCTGAGACCTTTAGGCCGAATATCGCGCCTGAATTATCACTGACCCGCCTGCAGGGAAATATCATAATTGATGGGGATTTATCGGATGACGGCTGGTCGCATGCCATCCGCGCTAATAATTTTAGTGAGACTGAACCGGGCGATCAGACAAAACCTCCCGTAAAAACCGAAGTTCTTATGACATACGATGACACCAACCTTTACGTGGCGTTTCTCTGCGAAGATGATCCGCGGAAAATAAGAGCTTCTCTCAGGGATCGGGATCAGATTTGGTCGGATGATTATATCGGGTTGCTCATAGATACTTATGGCGATGCAAGCTGGGCATATTTTATATTTTCTAATCCTCTGGGTGTTCAGGGTGATACACGTTATTCAAGCAGCGCAGGCGAGGATGACGGATTTGATCTCATATTTTCCAGCAACGGTAAAATTACCGAAACCGGCTATCAGGTCGAAATGGCTATTCCGTTTACCAGCCTGCGTTTCCCTGATCGCGATGAACAGGTCTGGCGCGTCAATTTCTGGAGAACACATCCCCGGGAAAGCCGAAACACATACTCGTGGGCGGCAATTGACCGGGATAATCCTTGCTTTCTTTGCCAATACGGGAGTTTGAAAAATATAAAAAACGTGGAATCCGGCAGATCAGTTGAATTATTGCCTTCTTTGATTACAAATCAGACCGCTACGCTTGAGGATCCATCTGATCCTGATTCCGACTTCAAAAATCATGACATTAATGGTGACGCGTCCCTGGGAATTAAATGGACCATCACTCCAAGCCTTACCGTTGAAGGGAGCTACAATCCCGATTTCAGCCAGGTTGAATCCGATGCCGACAAAATTGATATTAATCAGCCGTTTGCGTTGAGTTTCTCCGAAAAAAGACCTTTTTTCCTGGAGGGAAGTGATTTATTCTCCACATGGGTTGACGTGGTTTACACCCGCTCAATAAATGATCCGGTTGCCGCGGGCAAAGTTATCGGGCGCTGGCGGCGTTCCACACTCGCCTTCCTCACAGCCGTCGACGAAACAACACCACTGATTCTCCCTTTTGAGGAACGGAGCTCCTTCGTACCGATGGAGCGCAGTGTATCCAATATCTTAAGATTTAAACAAACTTTCCTGGAAGATTCATATCTCGGAACCATTATTACGGACCGGCGCTATGACGGTGGCGGATCCGGCACCACCATTGGAATTGACGGATCCCTCCGACTCCTTGACAATTACCGGCTTGAAGTTCAGGCGGTGACCAGCAGAACCGCTGAACCAAACGATACATCCAGAACAAGCGAATTGAATGGTATCCGGTTTGATGACGGGAATTATTCCGCATCCTTTGACGGAGAAGAATATAACGGAAACGCGGTTTACGCTAGTTTTGAAAGAGATGCCCGTCACTGGAATTTTGATATTGATTTCAGGCAAACATCACCCACATTTAGGGCAGATAACGGTTTTGTTACCAGCAGTAACCGCAGACAGGCCTCCGTGTGGAACGGATATACCTTCTATTTTGACAACAAATATCTGAACCGGATCAATCCAAGTGTCAGTACAGGAAGAGTCTGGAATTATGATGGTATCATAAAAGACGAGTGGATAAATCCATCACTTTCTTTTCGTTTTAAAAAACAGACCTTTTTTAGTGTCGCCTATTTATTCAACAGCGAGCGATTCAAGGATAAGCTATTTTCCGATATTAACCGCTTTGAAATGGAATTTGATACCGATTTTTCAGATCCGCTGCATCTCGGATTTTGGCTTCAAACCGGGCGGATGATTGCCAACCGTTTTGATGATGATCCCGTAAAAGGAAGAGGTACCAATTTTGAATTTTGGGGTACCATTAAACCGGCTCAAAGATGGATTATTGAACCCGCCGTCCGTTTCTCAGATATGTACCGGCTTGACAATGATGAAAAAGTATTTAGCGGGTATATCTTCAGACTGAGAAATAATTTGCAGTTCACGCGCGAGTTGTTTTTACGATTGGTCTTTCAATACAACGACTTCAACAGCAGGTTCTCTGTAGAACCGTTATTGAGTTATAAATTAAATCCCTTTACCATATTTTATATGGGCTCATCGCATAACTATCGTGATTATACCGAAGCCGGGTGGGAGCAGACCTCACGACAATTTTTTATGAAATTTCAATACCTATTTAGTATTTAACTTTTGGAATGTGAATGCACTATTCCGTTTTTTCAGCATAACGGTCCCGGTTTAGCAACGCGCGGGTTGAAGATCACGTATTTTTCAGTCGTGTACATGGTTTTTGTTAGATCGAAAATGCTTCCATCTATGTCATCAATCCGTATGTTTTCTGAGCCGTTGTCGGGCCAGGTTTTTTTACTCTTGTCTGCTAACTATTTCTTTTATCCAAATTGGGGCGAATGGTGATGTACAACCTTTTGAAACGGGATAGTCGCGATACACACCCAACTTTTCTCCAATATCAATGGCCCTCTGCCGGTACCCGGAATGGTTGATGCCTATCTCGGCAAGACAGAAGTTCATGGTCCACTGCGCTTCCGGAGCGGCTGCAGCCAATTCGCTTTCAATACGGTCAAGTAATGCCGGTATATCTACCATTTCAGGATTCTTTACTACACGCTGGGAAGTCAGGTTCCAGCCTGCGCGGGCTGCCATGGGGTTGGCGTCCTTCATCCATTTCCGGCGTAGTGTTTCGTTGTCAGGGTGGAGTTTCACCACATAGGAGTTCAGCCAGTCCGCCACCCGGGTATATTTCACAGAGCGCACCATCGCATCCAATTCACCGGCTTTAAGTTCATCTGGTTTGATGAGGAGCATTGCCAGCATTTGCGCGTCGAAGTTCTCTGTTTCCCATAATTCAATGGCCAGGCCATGGTTTGTCTTTATCTTTTTGGCCACCTTTCGGAGGTCGCCGAGTTTTACACCATACTGATTTTCGCCTACACCATTCTTAATATTGTAGGCTCTTGTCTTTTCATCGCTTAGCGATTTAAGCTGTTCAAGTGTTTCTTTTAGTGTCATGTTCTTCCCGGTCTTTTTTGATTGGTAAATGTTTACGTGTATAAATGGTTTAAGATTGCGGGTTTCGTAATTATCAGCCGGCGCAAACGCTGTTACGCGTTCGCGTTTAATTTGTTGTCATATATCGGTTTGCTTTTTTTTATTATCAATGTAATTATCACCACGTACTGATTTCAAATATTTTTCTTCATCTATAATAATGTCATCCCTTCGGGATTTTGGATCTTGTGATTATTTGATCCTATAATCACATTATCTCTATAATAATGGCACCCCTTCGGGGTTTGGATTTTGTGGTTTGTTTTTTTCAATCTTGTCACATCTATAATCATATCATCCCTTCGGGATTTTGGATCTTGTGATTATTTGATCCTATAATCACATTATCTCTATAATAATGTCACCCCTTCGGGGTTTGGATTTTGTGGTTTGTTTTTTTCAATCTTGTCACATCTATAATCATGTCACCCCTTCGGGGTTTTTGATCTTGTGGTTATCTCATCTCTATAATAATGACACCCCTTCGGGGTTTGGATTTTGTGGTTTGTTTTTTTCAATCTTGTCACATCTATAATCATATCATCCCTTCGGGATTTTGGTCTTCGTTGTTTGTTCTTTATAATCGTCTTACATCTATAATTATGTCATCCCTTCGGGATTTTGGATTTTGTGATTATTTGATCCTATAATCACATTATCTCTATAATTATGGCACCCCTTCGGGGTTTGGATTTTGTGGTTTGTTTTTTTCAATCATGTCACATCTATAATCATATCATCCCTTCGGGATTTTGGATCTTGTGATTATTTGATCCTATAATCACATTATCTCTATAATAATCTCACCCCTTCGGGGTTTATATTTTGTGAATATCTCATCCTATAATCATGTCACCCCTTCGGGATTTTGGTTTGGTTTTTTTTAAGCCCGAAGGGCTGATATTATTATAGCTAGATGGATTATAGTCTTTCTCAAACCCCAAAGGGGTGGCATCATTCTTCAAGCCATTCAAATAGATATTTTTCATTATGCTCTATTTCGTTTTTTCGAAGAAATTCCATGTATTCTTCTTTGAATGTTTTTTTGTGATGATGTTCTTCCTGATTTAATATGTAATTATATACCTGTTCAATTTGTGTATGACCATATGAAAAAGCGCCGTAACCTTCTTGCCATGCAAATTTTTCGCTCACAAAATTTTTTTTATTTATAAAATTGGTTGAGTTGTTTTTTATATCTCGAACCAAATCTGAAACAGGCATTGAAGGCTTTAAGCCAACAAACACATGAACATGGTCTGACACCCCGTTTACAATAATTGATTTTTGATCTTTGTTGGTAATGATACCTGCTAGATATTTATGCAATTCGTTTTGCCATGTTTTGGATATGATATTTCCACGGCCTTTTACGGCGAAAACAATATGTATGTAGATTTGTGAATACGTTCCGGACATATCGTCCTCCCTGGATTTTTATAAAACACATCACCCATAACCACGTCAACCCTATAATAATGTTACTTCTATAATAATGTCAACCCTTCGGGATATTGTTGTTCGTTCTTTATAATCATCTCACATTTATAACCATTTCACATCTATAATCATGTCACCCCTTCGGGGTTTGGATTTTGTGGTTTGTTTTTTACATTCATGTCACATCTATAATCATGTCATCCCTTCGGGATTTTGGATTTTGTGATTATTTGATCCTATAATCACATTATCTCTATAATTATGGCACCCCTTCGGGGTTTGGATTTTGTGGTTTGTTTTTTTCAATCATGTCACATCTATAATCATATCATCCCTTCGGGATTTTGGATCTTGTGATTATTTGATCCTATAATCACATTATCTCTATAATAATGTCACCCCTTCGGGGTTTGGATTTTGTGGTTTGTTTTTTTCAATCTTGTCACATCTATAATCATGTCACCCCTTCGGGGTTTTTGATCTTGTGGTTATCTCATCTCTATAATAATTTCACCCCTTCGGGGTTTATATTTTGTGAATATCTCATCCTATAATCATGTCACCCCTTCGGGGTTTTGGATTTTGTGATTATTTGATCCTATAATCACATTATCTCTATAATAATGACACCCCTTCGGGGTTTGGATTTTGTGGTTTGTTTTTTTCAATCTTGTCACATCTATAATCATATCATCCCTTCGGGATTTTGGATTTTGTGGTTATCTCATCTCTACAATAATCTCCCCTTTATAATAATCTCACCCCTTCGGGGTTTATATTTTGTGAATATCTCATCCTATAATCATGTCACCCCTTTGGGATTTTAGTTTGTTGGTTATTTCACCTATAATCACGTCATCCCATCGGGATTTGGTTTGGTTTTATAAGCCCGAAGGGCTGATATTATTATAGATATATGGTTTATCGATTATACCAAACCCCGGAGGGGTGGCATCATTCTTCAAGCCATTCAAATAGATATTTTTATTCTTTCGGGATTTGATTTGGTTTATTTAATACCGAAGGGCTGAAATTATTGTAGCTAAATGGTACATTGATTATATCTAACCCCAAAGGGATGATATTATTATCTGTTTATATATTTTTGGTCAGGCTCGTAATCTTTTTCCCGTTTACTATGCTCAATTTATGCTTTGCTCTATTTTGTCGCCAATCGATAGGCGGGTTTCTATTCCCCGGACGATTTGGGTTTGTTCAGGGAGAGAACGACGAGCTGGATACAAAATGTATGAAAGATTGCTAGTCTGATTTGTAAAGCGGATAAGATAATAAGGTTTTGTATTTTTGTCGCGTTTATTCTACTAAGGTTAAAGATAACAAAAATAAGGTCTAAGAGTTTTGCTAAGTAATTCGGCGCATTACGGATTGGGTTTAACCGGAGGTGAGCAAATCGGCGTAGGACTCAATGAAAACCTATAAACCAGAACGAATTGATGCAATTAAAAGAGCGGAACCGCGTATTTTTTCCGGGTAAATGTCCTTGATATACGCAATATTGATAATCAATTTAACGGTTACGCATATGTGTAGTGGCGGACTTCGGGGCTGAATCCCGTCAAATTGCCACAAAAGTTAATGGCGGGGCAGAACGCTTTAATACGCTGCAAGCCCCGCCATTATTTATATATGGTGTTAGCAGCCGGGTTTATTTCTTGACATCAAAACGGTCTGCATTCATTACCTTAACCCAGGCGTTTACAAAGTCTTTCACCAATTTCTCTTTGTTATCGTCTTGCGCGTAAACTTCGGCATAAGCGCGCAATATGGAATTAGAACCAAAAACCAAATCAACTCTTGTTGCTGTCCACTTCTTTTTTCCGGATTTTCTTTCTCTGATATTATATAAATTTTCAGAAACCGGTTCCCATACATTATTCATATCGGTAAGATTAACAAAAAAATCGTTGCTTAAAACGCCTTCTCTGTCGGTGAAAACGCCATGTTTTGTGCCTCCATGATTGGTTCCCAAAACCCGCATACCCCCAATTAAAACCGTCATTTCAGGAGCGGTTAGTCCCATTAACTGCGTTCTGTCAAGAAGCATTTCTTCGGGTTTTACCACATAGTCTTTTTTCTGCCAGTTTCTGTAGCCGTCATGAATCGGTTCAAGCACTTCGAAAGACTCAATGTCTGTCATTTCGGCTGTTGCATCACCTCTACCCGCTACAAAAGGAACTTTAATTTTGAAACCTGCTTTTTCAGCGGCTTTTTCAATCGCGGCGCTACCGCCTAAAACGATCAAATCGGCGACGCTTACTTTTTTGCTCAAGCCCGCCTGAATTTCGGTAAGTTTACTCAAAACTCTTTCAAGTCTTTGAGGTTCATTGCCTTCCCAGTTTTTCTGCGGGGCAAGGCGAATTCTTGCTCCATTAGCGCCGCCCCTGTAATCGGAACTTCTGAAAGTTCTGGCGCTGTCCCAGGCTGTATTAATAAGCTCTGTTTGAGATAAACCGCAATTGAGAAGTTTGCTTTTTAAATCTTCAATTTCCGATTCTGTAAGCTTGTAGTCAACTTTCGGGATTGGGTCTTGCCATATTAAATCTTCTTTTGGAACATCAGCGCCTATATAGCGACTTTTAGGACCTAAATCACGATGCGTGAGTTTGAACCACGCTCTCGCGAAAACATCGGCGAAATAGTTTGGGTCTTTATAAAAACGCTCAGATATTTTTCGGTATTCAGGGTCCATCTTCAAGGCCATATCGGCATCGGTCATCATAGGATTTCTGCGTACACCGGGAACATGCGCGTCAAAAGGTTTGTCTTCTTCTTTGATGTTGGTTGGTTCCCATTGGTGCGCTCCGGCGGGACTTTTTCTGAGTTCCCAGTCATAGGTGAAAAGCAGATAAAAGTAGCTGTTGTCCCACTTGTTTGGGTGTGTGGTCCACGCGCCTTCCAAACCACTGCTTACCGTATGTTCGGCATTGCCTTTCCCTTCCGGATTTTTCCAGCCAAAACCCTGTTCTTCGATTGGGGCGCCTTCGGGTTTTGGGCCCAGGATTGACGCGTCGCCATTACCGTGTGTTTTACCAACGGTATGTCCTCCGGCGGTCAGGGCAACCGTTTCTTCATCATTCATAGCCATGCGTTTGAATGTTACCCGCATAGCCTGCGCTGTTTTTAATGGATCCGGGTTACCGTCAACGCCTTCGGGATTAACGTAGATTAATCCCATTTGAACTGCCGCCAATGGATTTTCAAGTGTTTCTTCATCTGATTTGTTGGAATATCTATCCTTTCCTAACCATTCTTTTTCAGCGCCCCAATAAGTATCTTTTTCAGGATGCCAAATATCTTCTCTACCCCCGCCAAATCCGAATGTTTTAAATCCCATGGATTCGTAGGCCATATTTCCGGCAAGAATCATCAAATCCGCCCACGAAATTTTGTTGCCGTATTTTTGTTTTATTGGCCATAACAGACGACGCGCCTTGTCAAGATTCACATTATCCGGCCAACTATTGAGCGGGGCAAAGCGTTGGTTTCCTGTGTTGCTTCCTCCACGACCATCGGCAATACGATATGTACCGGCGCTATGCCAGGCCATACGAATCATCAAACCGCCATAATGTCCCCAATCGGCGGGCCACCAGTCCCGGCTATCGGTCATTAGATTTTTAAGGTCGTTTTTTACAGCTTCCAGGTCGAGTTTTTTGAACTCTTCACGATAATTAAAATCCTTACCAAAAGGATTTGTTTTCGTATCGTGCTGATGCAAAATGTCGAGATTGAGAGCGTCCGGCCACCAACTCATAACGGAACTATTGGTGTCCGTGTTTGCGCCGTGGGTAACCGGGCATTTACCATTTTTTGAATTGTCCATAATTTTCCTTTTTTAAGTTATAGATCTAAAGTTTATCGTTTCTTTCGTGGCTTCCAGCCTTCCTGCTAACATTGAGCATCAAAGGCGTTAGGAATAAAGCAGAAACATAACTAAAAGACATAACGATTAAAGAGAAAAAGAAATTTCTAAAATTGCAGAAGTTTAGCGATGATTTTTATGGATTGTTAGCGCGCGGATTTGGTTTAAAACAGGAAATTGATCGTTTGATTTAAAGAAGACCGCCTGACTGGTTTATTAATACGCGCGATTGGTCATACGCAACAAGTCATACCAACGTAAAAGCTTACAAATGCACGATTATTTATGAGCTCCGCTTGACATTTGCTTGCGGGTAACGGCATCGGCTATGATTTCGTTGTGGAATCATCCCGAGGATTATTCCGCTGAGAAATCAGTCGTTTGATATATACTTTTATTATGGTGTGGCACAAAACCCCAATGAATTATAGCCAATGTTAGCCATTGTTATTTTATGCGTATGGTGTTCCTATTACATGAAAAACTAAATCAAACACAACATGTGATAAAATCGCGACTAATAATCCTCGTTTCCAAAATATCCAGCCAAATGTTGACCCTGTTATTAAATTTCCAATCATTGTCACGCTAATTGTAAAAGGTGTTAACTCTACAAAATTTTTCGATAAGGGAAGGTGGATAAGCCCAAAAAATATCGCGGAAATTAATATGCCTGTCCAGACAATTTTATTCGATGGATTTTCAACTTTTTTTAAAAATTGAATCACCGTTATTATGAACGACATTAATCCTAATCTAAACATTATCTCTTCAGTAATTCCGGCAGAGAATGACACAAGAGCATAAAAAGGTTTGGATGGGCGTGAAAGTTTATTCGCAACCGGATAGAACTCTTTTTGAATTTCAAATAAACCCAATAGAATTAAAGCCACCATTGCCGCTAAAAGAATACTTGACAGGATGGCTTCTCTCTTTATTATGTTAATTGGTTTTTTAGAAAAGAATCTTGCAATTAGCGGCGCTCCCAGGTTGGCTCTTGAAGAAACCCATAAACCGATAAAAACTAATATAGCACCTAATATCAGACTGCTAATCCCGATGGTAGTTAAGTCAGTAAAAATTGATTCATTCAGGTTTATGCCTGTCTTGCCGGCTTCTATGTTTAATTTTTTGACTTCTCTGCTAAATGGTATATTTATGACTGAACCGAAAATAAACAGAATGAGTACCGTTATCGAAACCTGCCATCGATACTCTTTCTTTTCTTCTTTGTCCTGTATGACTATTGATGTAAATATTTTTTTCAATTGATTTCGGGTATTTATTAAAGGTTAACGGTTTCGGCTATGCGTAGTGCGGGATTTTAATGCACTTCACTTTCAAGATACAACGAAAGTTGAATCGGGCTACAGCCCTTGAATTTATTACTAAACCGCCTATTTTTTTATACATTGTTAGCAGCTGGGTTTTTATTCCTACTTCTTATTAATCCATTTATTTTTAAAGAAAACAAAACTCATTGAGAGAAAGAATATAATACAGAGCCACGCAAAATAATTTCCTAAAAATGAATATATCGTTTTTTGTCCTTTAATAGGCACATCAGAATATAAAATTACTTCGTTGGTCTTAAAAAAGTCATTGGACGATAAAAGTTGCCCCTTATAATTAAAGGAAGCAGAAAATCCTTTGAATGTTGACCTAACCATGTTAAAACCATTTTCAATGCCTCTTATGGATGCCACGTAGGTATGATAAGGCGAAATATCTTCCCAGTCGCTACCCGGCACTAACATAATGTCAATATCCATTTTACCGGTTTGACTAATCAAGGAGGGAAAATCCATATCGAAACAAATGGCTGAACCAATTCTTCCGTAAGGCGAATCAAAATATTTTATAATTCCATTTCCATCATCACATTCACCCGGATAAGTTGGCTTTGCCTTATGATATGTAAATAGTATTTTTCCTGTTGGAGAAATCCAGGTTATTTTGTTTTCAGGATTTTCATTGGAGTTTTCCTTAGGTATTAAATTGATGGGAATTCCAATGTAAATACTGTCACGTATTGCAATTGTTTTAGCTTTTTCGATGAAGTTAGTTTCAGTATCAACGGACAAACTGATGATTGTTTCTCGTCCAAATATTATTTTGGCACCTGATGAAGCCGCTATTTCACAATTTTCTAAAAATCCCTGGTTTGCCTTTTCAACTAAAGAGTCAAAATTCGTTGTCATACGATGATGATACTCTGTTTTAGTGCTATTAATTGAAGCTATTCTTACCGTTTGTGAATCAATTGTTGAAGACAATCTTATTTGCCCCCATAAAATTACCGCGAGAAAAGGAATACCAAATCCCCAAAACGATGAATAAACTTTATTTTTCTCAAAATGATTGTCCCAAAGCCAATTTATAATTGATGCAGTCCACGTAATTAAAAATATTACCCCAAAAATGCCAGTTATGGAGACAAGCTGTAATAAGGGTAAAGATGACTGAGTGTGAACCAAAGTTCCGTATGAACCTGAAGGATTAGTTAATATGGTAATGTAATCCATTGTCACATAAACAGAAGGAAATATGAGTGTCGAAATGATTCCCTTAAATTTTTGAGTGTAAATTCGATCTAACAAAAATGTCAGCGAAGTAAATAAGCTCATCATAAAAGAAACCAGGTAGTAGAAAAATCCTGACATGGGCATCATTCCCTTCCAGACGAATATGTTTGACACCCAACCAACAAGAACAATTATCAGAAATCCTTTAAATGGTTTTTGAAACCGTAAAAAACGAATTACAAATATTGGTGCTAAAAATGCGGCAATTGGTAAAATCCATTTACCATTAAAAAAGAAAAGTGAAATAAATGCAAATAACAAATAGATGTAAGAATATCGTGTTTTTCTTTTATTCATTGATTTCTATATTTTTCATATTTATTCATTAATCAAGTTAGATTATAGTTTTAGTAGATGGATTTGTCAACTTTGCTGCTAATGGTTAGTATAAGAATAGTGGCCGACTGCGTACTACTTTCCTGTCAAACCGAGATGAAGTTGAAGCGAGCGACAAGCCTTGAATTTACTACTGTCTCGTCTATTATTTTTATACATTGTTAGGCAAAGTTTTTTTTAACGAAAATATTTATTGTAAATCTCTTCACCCATTTTTCTATATTGACTTGATTTAAATTTCTTAAAATCAAATTTATCAATACCATTCAGCTTTATTTTATAATCATCAATTGTCGACACCTTATTATTTTCAATTAGTAATCTTAAAACATTCAAAATGCCATTAATAAATGTAACAGTTAAAGTTCCTCTAGGATTACTTGGTCTATATGTTTCCCACTGATCTGATGCCAATGTCATTTTTAGGGCAATGAATATATCTCTAATCTTTTCAACCGAGAAATTCACGTATTCATCCAACAAATCAAATTCTTTATTGTCTTTTATTTTTAATTTTTGCTTGTCAGGATTTTTCCAAATAGAATATATACTGTCCTTAGCCTTTACATCTTCAATTTTTATTAAAGGTTTTAATCCAAAACTAACAATAGAAGCAGTTTTAATTTTCCCTTTTTCATACCAGTACTGCTCAATTAAATTTCCCAATGGTCCACTTTTATTCAAACCTAGTAATATTCTCTTTCCAATTGCAACTGTAGAAAATGGACTAATCATTAATTCAATTTCTTGTTTTAGTTGAGATTTAACATTGGTTTGATTTGAATTTATTTCTAAAAACAGATTTGCTTCAAATTTTAATCTTGTTTGCTTGTTCTCAGTTTTTGGAAATAAAATACCGGTTACAAGTAGGTTTTGAATTTTCCGGAGTTTTGAAATAGTCTCTTCAAATTGGTCATCACCCTCATGATAAGCATAAGTTCGATGTTGACCATCTATTAAACCAATAATATTGCATTCATCATTTATTTCAATTAATGCAGGTGTGACTTCTGTTGCATTATCACCAATAAATTGACCATTTTCACTAATCGATAGCAATTTACCTTTCCTATCATACAGTTTGATTTTATCGATTGAGATTGTTGAAATAATATTGTTTATAAAAACTCTATTTTTTTCGGTTAAATATCTTCGCATACTTGATATTTTTTTCGCTTCAAACATTCTCTGATAATGACCAACATTTTCAAGATCGCGCCAACCAGATTGTCTCAAAACATAAGATCTTTTTAACAAAGATTCTGCATCGATATAAAATGAAACAATTTTATAACCCTCATCAAATGAACTTTTTTCTTCTGGCAAAATATGTCCCGAAAATTTATTAGAAGATGAAACTGATGAGTTTTTAATATTTGATCCAAACTCTTCAAAAGGTATTTTTATAAAATCAAGAAATTCATATTTACTCGATTGCTTAATAACTTTTGTTAGACTTTTAAAGTATTGAACAATGTGATAATCAAAAAAAATCACATGGTCAACTAAATTTTTATGATCGTCAGAAATTGACTTTTTAGAACAATATAAAATTTGAAGATGCAATTCATTCTTCGAATAATTACCTTGTATATTATTTGAATAATAATTTTGAAAACTCTTTAGCTTATCTTCTGAAAGAAGGAAGTCAATAAATTTTCGTTTATCTTGGTTAATCTTATCGTAAAATATTTTTTTGGAAAACAAATGATCTTTTGGATCTCCTACAGTGTATTCAGTAATTAAAATGATGTTTTGATTGATAAAAACATCATCCATTTCAGTCTTTTTTTGTTCATATTCAAAATGCTTGCCATCAATAAATGGCAGTCTATAAAAACCAATATTTTTTAAAATCGTTGATATTTCGTTTCGCTGATCTCGTTTTTCCTTTAAAATAGCTTTCTCTTGTGGAGACAACTTTTTTCTAGTGGTTCTTTTTTTGCTTTTTATTTTCGCCATACCAATAACTATAAGTAATCATTTTCGTTAAGATCAACACATATATCACTTATTACTCTGATCATTGAAGAATCAAAGTTTGGATTTTTAATAAATGAATAAGTATTCGTTTTCGAATATCCGTAATGCTTTTTTAAATTATACTTTTTCGATTCTTTGAAGATAAAAGAGGGTTCAATTCCATATTTGGATAAAGGTGGTTTAAGGATTAATTGGTTGATTAAATCTTTAAATACACGGTTGTCAATTTCTCCAATAATTTGATATTCAACTCTTATTAATTTGTTTTTAGCTGTACTACTTCCTTTCGGATTTACAAATATTTTAAAATCGCTGATATTTGTTGCCTTTTCAAAGTTATTAATCAATACTCTGGCGTATTTTAAAGATCTTAAATCAAGAATTCTTTTTTCAAATAAGTCCTGTTCAATAATTTGCCCAGATGCCTCGTATTCTTTCCTATTCTTTTTGAATGTTTTTTTAAGATAATTTTCAAACATTCTTATGTAGCTCTCATTAAGTTCAAATCCTAGATAATTTCTTTTCATATAGGCAGATTGGGTCAATACAGTACCACTTCCTGCAAAAGGATCCAGGACAATATCATTTTCATCTGAACTAATTTGAATCATGGTAGCTACCATACTCTGCGGTAGAGGACAAAAATGTCGTATATATTGGTCACCCCAAGAGCCTTGAGTTGGTATTGGAAATTCCCAAACTTCTTCAAGTGCTTTTCCTCTGGGATTATATCTTTCAGGGTATTTAACCCACCATTTTTTTAGCTGAGTAGTATCGTAAACTCTAACATTATCTTTATTGGTTTTATAATTTTCAGATTTTGAAAAGAATAGAATGTACTCAAATTTACGTTGCATAAAACCATTAGATGACCAAGGCACAGTTTTATCTTTTTTCCAAATTATTATATCTTGGAGCAACCAACCAATTTCTTTTAATTTATTAGATAAATCAAAAGGTAATGGAACTACTTGATTATTTCTTTTGAATGTATCAATAACAATCCATAAAGTTCCATCGTCCTTTGTAACTTGAAAAACACCCGCAAAAATTGATTTAAGGTCTTCTAAATATTCATCATAAGTTTGTCCGTAACCAATCTGATTGTCAGAATCATAATCTTTCATTTCAAAATAAGGTGGAGATGTAATTGTCGTTGCAACTTTTACTTCTTCAGGTATTTTATCCAGAATTCTTCTAGCGTCTATATTATAAACTATATTTAGTTTATTCTTTTGACTTTTATTTTTCATCTATTTCACGGTCAAATTTATTATCTGGTAGTCAATTTTAAATTTTGCCTAACGGTTACGTGTATGAAACGTTGGGGATTGCGGGCTACGGAACTATCCCCCAACACCAAAGTTTGATGCGGGGCAGGAACTTCATATAACCACCTATACCCCAATGTTTTATACACGATGTTAGCAGCATGCCATTTTGTTTTCAGTCATTAATTTCGCTTGACTTGTTTATTGTCATTGAAGCGATTTGATTAATTCTTCATTGAAATTTTCATTCTTTGCTTTAAAAATTAATTCTTTTAACGAAATCTTACTTACAAAATACCTAAAAATATAATTATATTTAATATAACTGCCTCTGTCTGGGTTTCCCATTATTTTAATCATTTCCTCTTTACTAAGAACAATATTTGATCCTGAAAATTGATTTGCCACATACATTGCGAAACCTTCATAAAACCAAATAGGTCCCATGGCTTCTTCGTCCCCTTTTAATATTCTCACATGCAATTGATGTGCGATTTCATGTGTAAGCAATTTTTCAAAAGAATTTTCTTCTATTCCTTCGGGATATACTTTTGAATAAAATTCAGGCGAAACAGAAACTAAGGTTCTTTTTTCCAATGCAGCGCAATATGTATCAGGCAAATTTATTGATGTGTCAGCTCCTGCAAGTTTTAATAACGTTTTATTAAAATAGTTTTTATTGTCAAAGATAATAACACTATCCATGAATTCATCTTTTGTTATATCCTTCCACTCATATTTTTCAGAAAAATCTCTGATATTCTTTCTTGCGGAATTAACATAGTCAAGGAATTCTTGTCTTCTATTTTCTAAAGAACTTGGTAAAATTAATCTAATTGAAATAGTATCGTTTATTTCCAATTGCGAATTAATACTTTCAGAATTTTGATCTTGTTTCGGATTATTACACGAAATTGTGCCTGCCAAAATTAAATAAATAAATATTTGTCTCATAATTATATTTTTTTGTTTGACGAATTACAATAGTCATATGTTACAATTAATTTTTAAAAATCTTTCATTACTCGATTTTCTTTAATGGTTGCTGCTAACGTGCGTATATATTCTATCGTTCTTATCCGCCTAAATTGGCGGTATAAGCACTATTGTTTATATATTTCTTTTACAATTATATTAATCTTGTTCAAAAAAATCATCAATCGGATTCCTGATTCTATCAATAGCCTTTTTTGAAACGTGCGTATATATCTCAGTAGTTTTGGAACTATTATGGCCCAGCAACTCTTGAAAACACCTTAAATCTGTATCCTGTTCAAGTGTAATTCCCCCATTATTCTTTGTTTGATATCTTAAAACCGGCATGAGTCGAAATCCAAAACATACGTCGTCATTAATATATGCCAAACTCCCTATTGTAATCGTTTTCAAAGATTGAAGAAAAAGCAAAAGATAAAACTAAAAACGTTATTATTATAAACAGAAATATTTAAAAATTCAAGAACCGGATTATAATCATACATAACTGAGAATGAAGAGGATATTCATCTCTCGCCATCGGTATTTTGAGCCGGCTCCAGGTCGTTATTTTCCATGATCCTCATGCTTCAAATTAAAATCTTCTGAAGCCTATAAAAAAAGGTTATGGGAGCAACTGTCTGTAACTTCCCAAGTTTCGATAATAACTTCAGAACTTTCCGGCGTAACTTCAGAACTTTCCGGCGTAACTTCTCAAGTTACAGGGCTAACTTACCATGTTTCCGCAAAAACATCCCCCTGCCGTTCCGGAATTAATGGTTGCTATTCTAAAAAACTAAATACCAAATGCATGGCAGATTGTTAGTCTGATTTGTAAATCAAATAAAATAATGAGGTTTTGTGTTTTTGTTGTCTTTGTACTACTAAGGTTGAAGAAAACAAAAATAAGGTATAAGAGTTTTGTTTGTTTTTTAACGCATTACGCGGCGGAAAGCCCGGCGCCCCTGATACCGGACTTTCCTTACCGGATCCTTTTGACAAAATGTACCGTTCTTCCGACTTCCGTGAATCCAATTCTTTTATGAATCGCGATAGCGGTCGCATTAGTCAGATCCGTATCGCTTGCCAATTCATTAAATCCCATTTTTATTGCAAAATCTTCCGCTGCATTTATCAAAGCTTTTCCAATGCCCATTCCCTGGTGTTTAGGATAAACATACCAACCTTCAAGATAGGGAACGGGTGATTTTGTTGTCCCTTCCACATGGTCTTTTCGAATTGATACCTCGGCAAAACCGACTACACCTGATTGAGACAGCTCTGCTAAAAGAACAACTCCCGATGAAGATAAAATCAAATCAATCTCATGCTCATGCCGGTCGGTGGAACACTCCGGCCAAAGAAGCTTTCGCATTTTTAAATAATCGTCGCGATCTGATTTTTCTGCTTTTCTAACGGTTACCATTTTGTTACCGAAGATATTAATTTACCGTTTTGGTTAAGTTTAACTTTTTTCCAATATCCTAAATATTACTGCCAAAACATTTCACGCGTCCAGTTAAAAGAAAACGGGTATGGTACGACACGCCCCAATCCATTGCTTGTCTTTGTAATCCGGTATTAGATTGTGTCAATATAATGTGCTGATATCTTAATAAAACAGAAATAATGGTATCTACATTTCCACGATTGACGCAAAAAGATAACAGACGCGTAAAAACCGCTACTTTTTAGACAAAAGAAATAAATGTTATACGGATGTTAAAATTAGACGGAAGAGGGGCAATCTCTTGATTTAGATCCTAAGTTTATCCACTTTTTCAATGATTTTAATAATTTTTCTGATATGCTTTTCTGTCTCAATTTCGCCTTGTTTGATGATCTTTTTGGCGTCTGAAAAATCCAAAAGCTGGAATTGTGAGACATCCGGTTCAATCAGAATATTGGTCGGAGATTCAGCGAGGTTTAACCGGATGATTTGATTTTGCATGATCACCACCGCCTGGGTTGCCGTCTCCATCAAGGAGGGTACTTTCATCCCTTTTTTTGGCCGGCCCGGATCAAAGAACAAAAATTTTTCCTCTTTAAAATTCTCCGCGATCTTAAAATACAATGACAACCGATCAGACAATATTTTTGAATTCCCCGCGAATTTAAAAAAAGATGATCTTTGATTTGATTTGACTTTTAGTTTCTTCATTGGCCGGTCCATGGGTGGTGTCACGTTTACCGAAATCGTTTTGTCCGAACCAAGATATTTTGCCAGATTCACCGGCAGGGGATTTACCAATCCGCCATCCACCAGAAGCCGGCCGTTGGTTTGAACCGGCTTGAATAAACCCGGCAGAGAGACGCTGGCAAGAATCGCCTCCGAAAGCGAACCCTTATCGATGATAATCTCATTCCCGCTTAACAAATCGGTTGTGACACAGGCAAACGGAATATTCAAATCCTTAAAATCCGTATCTCCCACCAGAGCCGTGATAAATTCCTTAAGATATTTTCCCGCAAAAGAAGTATTTCTAAATAGCGTCGGTAAAAAAACTTTCGCCACGGTACGCCAGTCCGTATTGCAGGCAATTTCCTCCATCTGTTTTCCGGTCATTCCCGACGCGTACAGTCCGCCAATCAACGCGCCGATGCTTGTACCGGTGACGCTGCCGATTTTAACATCATATTTTTCAAGTACTTTTATGACGCCGATATGAGCCAAACCTCTTGAAGCGCCGCTTCCCAGAACCAGACCTAGTTTAGAATTTTCAACAGACATTTTTCTCTCCAGGAAATAGATGGCATTAAAAATAGCGGTTTGATGAGTAAGAATATAGTGCGAAAATAACGCATATGCATATTTTTTAGTATCAGAAAAAAAAAGCCCCGACAGGCGGGGCTTGGATTATTTGATACTCTGAAGTGTTTTCATATAGTTGGCCCGTTCGTAGGCCGCCGGTTCCGCCACATTCTTGTAGCTCATTGATCCCTTCATCTGCGAAATGGAGTTATATTCATGTTCCTCCATCCATCTCTCAAGGTCGGCAAGAATCTTGGAAATTTCCCCGACTCCATCCTTTAAGAGAATTGACGCCATCATGGTCACATCCGCGCCGGCCATGACCATCTTGAGAACATCCTTCGCGTCATGAATCCCTGTAGTCGCGGCCAGGCTGGCTTTTATTTTACCATGCAAAATGGCCAGCCATCTCAAAGGCAGACGCATTTCATGTGATGTGCTGAAGATTAGATTTGGAACAACCTCCAGTTCTTCAAGATCTATATCCGGTTGATAGAAGCGGTTAAACAGTACCAGGCCGTCGGCTCCGGCCTTATCCAGTCTTGATGCCATGTTGGCAAAGGCGCTGAAATATGGACTTAATTTGATCGCGACCGGTATCTTGACGGAATTTTTCACCGTTTTAAGATTATCAAGATAAATATCTTCAACCTGCTGCGACGTCATATTTGGATCTGTCGGGATGTAATACACATTTAATTCCAGCGCGTCGGCGCCTGCTTCTTCAATTTTTTTCGCGTACTTCATCCATCCGCCGGACGAAACGCCGTTTAAACTCCCGATGATGGGGATATCAACCGCGCTTTTCAGACGGGCAACCTGTTCGAGATATTCTTCCGCGTCAAGGTTGTTAAACTCCTCGGGCTGAGGAAAATAACTCAATGCTTCGGAAAAACTTTCAGAACCATAGGTTAAGAAGGTGTCAAGCTCGTTACTCTCATGTGTGATCTGTTCTTCAAACAATGAGTACATTACCACCGCGGCAGCGCCGGCGTCTTCAAGTTTTTTTACTGTGTCAATATTATTCGATAGCGGTGACGCGGAAGGTACAATCGGATTTTTTAAATTTAAGCCTAGATACTTTGTTGAAAGATCCATATCGGCTCCTTTCCCCCATAATTTAAAAATGCAGGAGGCTGAAGATATGCCTCCTGCATCATTTAACTTAATTATTTTTCATTATTCTCATCTTCTTTGTCGGCAGAATAATCCATATTTGCCATATTGGCGTACAACTTATACCGTTCCTTGACATCTTCCTGGGCCTGAGCAAGAAGTTCCTTTGCTGCTTTCGGATTCATCTTGGTCAGCATTTTGTAACGGGTTTCATTGTAAATGTAATCTTCCAGCGCGACTTTTGGCTCTTTGGAATCGAGTTTTAACGGATTGACTCCCTCTTTTGCCATATCCGGATTGTAGCGGTACAAATGCCAGTGACCGGAATCGACCGCGAGTTTTTGCTGCTGCATTCCGTAACGCATATTATATCCATGGGCGATACAGTGGCTGTAGGCAATAATCAGGGACGGGCCGTCATATTTTTCCGCTTCAATGATCGCCTTGACGGTTTGCGTATCACTCGCGCCCATAGCGATCTTCGCCACGTAAACATTGCCGTATGACATGGCCAGCATTCCAAGATCTTTCTTTGGAGCGGGCTTACCGCCGGCCGCGAATTTTGCCACGGCGCCCATCGGTGTCGCTTTGGACATCTGACCACCGGTATTGGAATAAACCTCCGTATCCAGGACAAGAATATTCACATTTTTACCGGAGGCAAGAACATGATCCAGACCGCCGTAACCGATATCATAAGCCCAGCCGTCACCGCCTATAATCCATACGCTCTTCTTCACCAGATAATTACTCAAACTCAGAAGCAGTTTTGACTCTTTTGAATTTATCTTCAACAACTGCTCATTGAGTTTTTCAACACGTTTTCTTTGCTCAAAAATTTCGGTCTCTTCTGCCTGATTTGCGTTGATAATTTCATCAACCAACACGGAATCAAGCTGATCCTTTAATTTAGTCAGCAATTCAAACGCCTGTTCGGTTTGTTTATCAATGGTAAGCCTGTAACCAAGACCAAATTCAGCGTTATCTTCGAATAATGAATTTGACCATGCCGGTCCCCGGCCTTCTTCATTTGATGTATATGGGGTGGTCGGCAAATTACCGCCGTAAATGGATGAACAACCTGTAGCATTGGCAATCACCATCCTGTCACCAAAGAGCTGGGTAACCAGCTTGATATAAGGTGTTTCACCGCATCCGGCGCACGCTCCGGAGAATTCAAAAAGAGGCTGGAGGAACTGTGAGCCTTTTACCGTATCCTGTTTAATCATCGATCGATCAAATTCAGGAATATTAAGGAAGTAATCCCAGTTTTCTTTTTCCGCTTCCTTGAGGGGCAGCTGAGGCGCCATATCCAGCGCTTTATGCCCAACCACTTCTTTGCTTTTCGCCGGGCAGACTTCCACACACAACTCACATCCGGTACAATCTTCCGGAGCAACCTGAATCGTGTACATGGTTTTCTCCGGCCATTCTTTTCCCTTGGCAACCATATGTTTAAATGTAGATGGAGCGCCTTCCAGATGTTTTTCATCATATGCTTTTATTCTTATAACCGCATGCGGACATACCATGGCGCATTTACCGCATTGAATACATATCTCTTCATCCCAGACAGGAATTTCGAGAGCGATATTTCGTTTTTCCCACTTTGTTGTTCCCGTAGGATACGTGCCATCATCGGGCATCGCGCTCACCGGCAGGTCATCACCTTTACCGGCCATCATCATCGCGGTCACATCTTTAACAAAATCAGGCGCTTTTTCCGATACGACCGGCGGCAGATCTATCAGACTGCTTACCTGAGCCGGAATTTTTATTTCATGCAAATTGGCCAGTGTCTGATCAACCGCGTTATAATTCATCTTTACAATATCTTCGCCTTTGCGGCCGTATGTTTTTTTGATGGTGTTTTTAATTTTTTCAATCGCTTCGTCTTTTGGCAGGACACCGGAAATGGCAAAGAAGCAGGTCTGCATAATCGTATTGATACGCTGGCCCATACCGGTATCTTTTGCCACATCATAAGCGTCAATCACATAAAACTTGAGTTTCTTATCAATCATCTGTTTTTGAACAATCTTGGGCAGTTTATTCCATACTTCATCCTTTTCGTATGGACTGTTCAACAAGAATGTCGCGCCTTCCATCGCGTTTCCAAGAATATCAAATTTTTCAACAAATGTGAATTGATGACAAGCGATAAAATTGGCTTTTGAGATCAGATAGGTTGAATGAATCGGTTTTTTCCCGAAACGAAGATGAGAAATGGTCACCGAACCGGATTTTTTTGAATCATATACAAAATAACCCTGAGCGTAATTATCCGTTTCTTCACCAATAATCTTTATTGAATTCTTATTCGCTCCAACCGTCCCGTCAGCTCCCAATCCGTAAAACATTCCACGGATAACTTCTTTGGATTCTGTGGACAAACTCGGATCATATTCGAGACTGGTGTTTGATAAATCATCTTTTATACCGATCGTGAAATGATTTTTGGGCTTATCTTTCTTTAATTCGTCATAAATACCCATAATCATGGCCGGCGTAAATTCTTTGGATGAAAGACCGTAACGGCCACCGATAAATTTCGGGAAACGTTCAGTGGGCAGAATTCCTTCCGTCATGCCTTCCATCATTGAAGTCATGACATCCTGGTACAATGGTTCACCCGCGGAACCCGGCTCTTTTGTTCTGTCTAAAACAGCCATTGCTTTGGTTGTCTTTGGCAGAGCTTCCATTAGATGTTTTTTGGAGAAGGGGCGGTATAGACGAACTTTTATCATACCAACTTTTTCCCCGGCAGCCATTAAAAATTCAACCGCTTCCTGAACGGCTTCCGCGCCCGAACCCATTACTACAATTACGCGTTCAGCTTCCGGATGACCGACATATTCAAACAATTTATATTGGCGACCCGTTATCTTCGCAAATTTATCCATCGCGTCCTGGACAATATTCGGAGTTTTTTCGTAATAGGGATTCACTGTTTCCCTGGCCTGGAAAAATACATCCGGATTCTGCGCGGTTCCACGGACCACAGGTTTATCAGGGGTCAGACCTCTTTTTCTGTGAGCGATGACCAGATCATCGTCGATCATCTCTTTCATATCATCAATCGTAAGCTGCTCTATTTTCATAACTTCGTGAGATGTTCTGAAACCATCAAAAAAGTGAATAAAGGGAACTCTCGCCTCAAGTGTGGCAGCCTGTGTGATCAGCGCGAAGTCCATAACTTCCTGAACCGAATTTGACGCCAATAATGCGAATCCGGTCTGGCGGGTTGCCATCACGTCACTATGATCACCAAAGATAGATAAAGCCTGGGCGGCAATGGATCGCGCCGAGACATGAAAGACTGTAGATGTTAATTCACCCGCGATTTTATACATATTCGGGATCATGAGTAGCAATCCCTGTGACGCCGTGAATGTGGTTGTTAACGCGCCGGTCTGCAATGCTCCGTGTACCGCGCCGGAGGCACCGCCTTCACTCTGCATCTCTGTGACGCTCGGAATGGTTCCCCATATGTTTTTCTGGCCTTTTGCGGTATATTCATCAGCCCACTCACCCATATTTGAAGATGGTGTTATCGGATAAATGGCTATGACTTCATTTACTTTATGGGCCACATAAGCAGCTGCTTCGTTTCCATCTATTGTGACCTTTTTTCGTTTCATGCGCGACTCCTTCTGTTGTGCGGTGAAGGTTTATATTTTAACCTTGTTTTCAGAACTATAGAAATTTGCATTGATTCTGTATTATTACAAATTATATGCCATTGATACCGGTTATATATACAAATCTCGTAAGCCTATATTTATTTTAGAATTAATATAAAATTTAATTCAATGATTTAATATTCTTATTTCTTACCGTTCAAGTTAAATATTATTGTTTTTCCTAATTTTAGGAAGTCACACAATTTAGACATTTAATCCTATTTTCACAACTTCTCTTTATTTTTTTTAGCTATTTTCAGGTCGATTAATCCTTTTTTTTATTTAACAATAGATATATTTTTTATCTATATTATATTATAGACAAAATATAAATTTAGGGATAAATATAAAATGAAATTCTTATCTAGTCGCGGTAATTTGATGCCTTCTTCCCCCATCCGTAAACTTGTTCCGTTCGCGGATCAGGCTGTGGCAAAGGGTAAACATGTTTATTATTTGAATATCGGTCAGCCGGACATTAAAACGCCTGATTCATTTATGAACCCGATAAAAAATTTGAATATGCCTGTCTTATCCTACGGGCCTTCGGCAGGCCTGACGTCACTCAGAACAAAAATGACAAAGTACTATCGCAAATTTAATATCAATGTCACTATGGATGATATTCTGATAACAACCGGAGGAAGTGAAGCCATTATTTTCACACTGATGGCCATCGCGGATCCCGGCGACGAAATTATTGTTCCGGAACCCTTTTATACAAATTACAATGGCTTCGCGGTTGAAGCCGGTGTACGGATTGTTCCCATCACATCCAGTATTGAAAATGATTTCCAGCTACCATCTATTCAATCCATCGCGGAAAAGATTACTGATAAAACGAGGGCTATTTTAATCTGTAATCCAAACAATCCGACAGGGTATGTTTATTCTGAAAAGGAACTGATGGCATTAAAAGAAATCGTAAAGAAACATGATCTTTTTTTACTTTCTGATGAAGTTTACCGGGAATTTCTCTATGACGGTGAGACTCATACATCGGTCATGCATTTACCGGATATTGAAGACCGGGCGATCATGCTTGACAGTGTATCAAAAAGATACTCGGCCTGCGGAGCGCGTATCGGCATGATTGTTACAAAAAACAATCGGATCATTGAAGCCGCGCTGAAATTCGGAATGGCCCGGTTATGCCCTCCGACAATTGAGCAGATAGGAGCGGAGTCAGGAATAGACACGCCAAATGAATATTTTGAAGCCGTGATCTCCGAGTACAAAGAACGCCGGGACACGATGGTAAACGCGCTTAGAGCAATGCCCGGTGTGATCGCGCCAATGCCTAAGGGGGCGTTCTATCTGGTAGTAAAATTACCGGTTGATGACGCCGATAATTTTGCCCGCTGGATGCTGACCGATTTTGATATTGACAACGAAACCGTTATGATCGCGCCGGCCAATGGTTTTTACTCTACTCCCGGTCTTGGGAAAAATGAAGTCCGGATTGCCTATGTATTGAATGTTACAGATATAAAGCGCGCCATGTTTATTCTGTCTGAAGGATTAAAAGCATACCCCGGAAGAGTATCCTGAGCCAACTATTTTAGGTATAAAAAAAAGCCCGTCATCAAATCGCGGGCTTTTTTAATTTATTCAACAGTCAGATTTTTTCTGTGACGCTCAACTTAGATATCTTCCCCATTCTTTAACAATTCTGTCCGTAGCGCCAAGATTTTCAACAGCAAACCGATATGCCTTTTCGCCAATTTCGATACGATTATTTTCATTCCCCGCCAAATCTTCCATAATCGCCAGGCCATCATTTTCATTATTCAGAAGAATACTGCCGCCGGCTTTAAGTAAATTTATGGCTTCGAATGAATTAGTGTGAATCGGACCGTAAAGGACGGGAATCTTATATATGGCCGGTTCCATCACATTATGGATTCCCTGTTTAAAACTGCCGCCGACATAGGCGATATTCGCGTATTTGTAAAGATCAGCCAACACACCGACCACATCAACTATCAGCAAACGGGATTCCGCAAGACGGCTTCGATCTGTAAAGAGTACCGGGTTAAACTTCTGCAGGCGCACACTTAATGACTCAATATATTGAGTGGATGGCTGATGCGGGACCACAATAACCTTTACATTGGATTTTTTTTCTAATATAGAACCGACAGCGGGCAGAATATGTTCAGAATCTTCCGGCCAGATGCTTCCCAGGAGAATGACCAAACTGTTTTTGGTCCAGTTTTCCGGAATAAATTGTTTAGCGGCTGCCTCATCTTTTCTGATCAATACCTGATCAAATTTTGTATCTCCCATCTTAGATACGCGGCAACGCGGGAAGTATTTGGCAAATCTTTCCATGTCCTGGGTGCTTATGGCAAAAATATGATCAAAGGAGCGATACACATATTTAAGAAAAGAACGTATCCAGAATTTTGTCCTGCTTGAATCCCCGGATAAGGAAGCATTGACGAGAAATATTGGAATTCCGTATTTCTTAGCCATCCATATTTGATTGGGCCATACATCATGTTTTGAAATAATGATCAAATCCGGTTTTAAAATATCATAAAATTTTTGCCAGTTTGACCTTTTGTCCAATGGCAGATAAATAAACAATTCAACACCGGGATACTGCTTGACGTTTTCATAGGCGGATGGCGAAAAAAACGTCACAATTATTGAAGTGTTATATGTTGATTTAAGTTTTGTTATGAGTGGTTTTATGTGTTCAAATTCACCCATCGACGCGGCGTGCAGCAGGACGATTTTATTTTCCCGGGGTATCGTATCTTTTATCCGCTTCAGTTCGTCAAAAACACGATATCTCAGATTCAGAGCTTTTCTTATTTCTTTGTTGAACAAGCTTACCGTCTTTGCGATTAATAGAATGCACGGAAAAACGAAGTATGTATATATTGAACCGGTTACCCATTTCATCATTTATAACTTCCCCGTCAATATGGCTTCCGCATTCTTAAATACCAGATCGGGTTCTATCTCAAGCATACACTTAAAATGACCCCGAGGGCATTTTTTCCTTCCGATGTGTGAACATGGACGGCATTTCAAATCCCGATTTTCAATTATGATCGAATTGCTTCTGTAAGGGAAGAATCCCAGCTCTTTGACCGTCGACCCAAAGATCGCCACGACAGGCGTCTTTACAGCGGATGCCATATGCATCAATCCGGAATCATTTGACACAACTGCTCTTGCGCGCGATAAAACCGCTGCCGATTCCAACAAACTTAATTTTCCGGTTAAATTAATCACTTTCCCGGATATTTCAAGTGAATCGAATTTACCGATTTCATTTTTCCCGCCGAGTATGATGATATTTTCTTCACGTTTTTCTAAAAACAACCTCGTGAGATCCTTAAAATATTCTATCGGCCATTGTTTTGTAAAAAATCCGGCTCCCGGGGCAAATACGATATAATCACTCTTGACACCCCTCTCTTTCAGGATTCGGTCAATTTTCTCCTCAACCGCGTTTTTCCAGAAAATTTCAAGTCCCTGGAAATCGTTTTCTATGCCTGCCAGCTTTCCGACATCCAAATACCTGAGGGGGATTGGTTTAATTTCACTATAGAGATTTATTTTGGCGTAAACAAGAAGCGCTCGTTTCAATTTGTCTTTTTTAATATGCGATTGTGCGGCATTGCTTCCGGCTTTCAACAAATATTTTGACCGGAAATTATTATGCAGATCAAATATATAGTTGTAATTGACCGCTTTAATTTGCTGTAAAAGATGTTTTAATCCCTTGTTTTTATTATGCTTGTCAAATATATGCACATGGTTGATGTGGGGATTATGTTTTATCAGGTCCGCGAATTCCTTTTTAACAACGAAATCTATTTGAGCCGTTGGGAATTTGATACGGGCTTGTCTTATAAATGGAGTGGTTAGTAGTACATCACCGATGGAGCTTAGCCGAATTATTAATATTTTTGGAGAATTGTCACTCATCTTTCTTACATTTTTCTCTCAATAACATAATCCACGAAATGCCACATTGCCGATTTTAAATCCGAATCCGGATATTCTTCCAGACAATCTTTGGCCTTCTGGGCGTATTCATTTTGTTTTTGCTTGGCATAATCGATTCCGCCGTTCTTTTCCGCGAATCCGATAATTTTCTTTACATCGGCTTTATTAACGCCTTTCTTCAGGGCCTTTTTTATCTTTTTAATTTCCCCGTCTTTAGAATTCTGAAACGCGTAGATTAATGGCAAAGTAATTTTTTTATCTTTGAAATCATTACCGACCGGCTTTCCAAGAATACTTTGATGACCGTAATAGTCCAGTAAATCATCTTTGATCTGAAACGCTATGCCGAGATATTCACCAAAATTTCTGAGATTTTCGTGGTCTTTTTCGTTGGATGATGTCGTTAGAGCGCCTAGCTCCGCCGCGGCGCTTATGAGCGCGGCGGTTTTATCAGAAATCATTTTAAAGTAGTCTTCTTCCGTAATATTCATTTTCAGCGACTTTTCAATCTGCAGCAATTCTCCCTTACTAAGCCTCTTCGACGCGTGAGCTAAAATATTCATGACTTCCAGCTTACCGGACATCGTCGCGCCTATTAAACATTTTGACAATAAATAGTCACCGATGAGAACAGCAATTTTATTTTTCCATATGGCGTTTATTGACGGAAAACTTCTTCGCATATCTGAATCATCGACTACATCATCATGTATTAATGAGGCGGAATGCAGCATTTCAACAATTGACGCGACTATGTATGTATTTTCATTGGTCGTTCCCACTAATTTAGCGGACATTAATACGAGCAGAGGACGAAGATTTTTACCTTTATGACGGACAATATACTTTACAACGGAATCAATCAGTTTGACATCAGATGACATTATTTTATTAAAAGTGATATCGTATTCATCTAATTCTTTTTTAAAAGGTTTCTTTATCGCGCTTAAATTCAATTTATCTCTTTTATCCTTGATTAAACTATTTTCCATAATCATAAAAAAGAAATTAATGTAAACATTAATATCAAGTTAATCAACATTATCTGTCGAACCATTATGCGGATTTTTTGTCCTTCCGGACAAAGAAATAACTGACAAGGATGGTAATTTCATAGAGTATAACAAGAGGTACCGCCAGCAGTATTTGTGTGGTAGGATCGGGAGGTGTTAAGATTGCGGCGGCAATAAAGATAACTACAATTGCGTAGCTTCTGTATTTTCTTAGCATCGACGGCGTGATCAGCCCTATTTTTGTCAGCAACAAACTAACAACCGGTAACTCAAATACTACACCAAAAACGAGGATGATTCTGATGACATATCCAAAATAAAAATCTATGGCAATATTGTTTGTAATTGAGGGCGGGGCAAGACTAAGAAAAAATTCCAGTGAATAGGGTACAATAATATAATAGGCAAACGCGCTGCCAGCAAGAAAGCTAAGTGTCGCAAAAGTTATGACGGGTATGATATATTTTCTTTCACGATCCAGAAGACCCGGCGCGATAAATGCCCAGATTTGATAAAATATGACCGGCAGACTTAGGATAATCCCTGCGATCAGAGCCAATTCCAGTTTAATTACAAAAATGGTCTGCACTTTAAGGACTTGCAGATTAATTTTGTAAGTTAAATTCTCGGTTGGAATCAGCAGCAGATTTAAGATCTGATCAGAAAACGCAAAACAGATTATAGTCAGTACAAATACGAATGCGAGCGCTTTCAATATTCGCCACCGAAGTTCTTCCAGATGATCCAGGAAGTGCATTTCAACTTCTTTCATAATCCGTCTACTTTATGCTCAATCCAAAAAGATGTGTTTAATTTTATGCTTAATCAAGCTTATATAACTGAAAATGGCGATTCAGTTCTTTTATATTACCATTTATTTCTCTGTACACCTGCTCATCGTCAATATTGGTTAATACTTTATCTATATATCCGGCAATCAATTTCATTTCTTTTTCAATCATACCCTTCGTGGTAAGGGCTGCCGTCCCAAGACGAATTCCACTGGTTACAAAAGGACTTCTCGTATCAAACGGCACCATGTTTTTATTCACCGTAATTCCCGCGGCATGCAATGCGTTTTCGGCGGCTTTTCCGGTGATGTTTTTATTTGTTAAATCCACCAGAAAAACATGATTATCCGTGCCACCTGAAACAATATCGTACCCTTTTTCTATCAGGCTATCGGCAAGTGTTTTTGCATTTTTAATAATTTGAGCGGCATATGTTTTAAATTCCGGTTTTAAGGCTTCTCCAAATGCAACAGCTTTTGCGGCTATCACATGCATAAGAGGACCGCCCTGAATTCCGGGCATCACGTTACTATCGATGATTTCCGACATCATTTTCACGCGGCCTGATTTTGGGGCGATAATACCCATTTTATTTTCAGTATCTTTCCCCGCCATAATCATTCCGCCCCTCGGGCCGCGCAATGTCTTATGTGTGGTCGTCGTTACCACATCACAATGGGGTATCGGGCTGGGATGCAGCCCCGCGGCGATCAATCCCGAAGGATGAGCGACATCTGCAAATAATATGGCGCCGATTTCATCAGCGATTTCTTTAAATTTAGCAAATTCATAATGTCTTGAATAGGCGCTGGCGCCCACAACAATCATCTTCGGTTTATGCTCGCGGGCTTGTTTTGCTACCACAGACATATCAATATAACCGGTCTCTTTATTTACTCCGTATGAGACAAAATTATAGATCTTTCCTGAAAAATTTACGGGTGATCCGTGTGTTAAATGCCCGCCGTGAGCGAGATCCATTCCAAGGATTTTATCGCCGTGTTCAAGATATGTAAAATAAACCGCCATATTCGCTTGTGAACCTGAGTGCGGTTGGACGTTTACATATTCACAATTAAAGAGCGTTTTTGCCCGGTCTCTTGCCAGATCTTCCGCGATATCAACAAATTCACAGCCTCCGTAATATCTTTTCCCGGGATATCCTTCGGCATATTTATTAGTCAATACCGAGCCATTTGCTTCCAAAACAGCCTGTGATACAAAATTTTCTGAAGCGATCAGTTCAAGAGTATTATTTTGCCGATCAAGTTCTTTAACGATGGATTCATATACTTCGGGATCAGATTTTTTCAGTTCTTCTAACATAACAACTCCCTTACAATCCTGTTAATTGAGAAATCAGGTTAAGCCTGGATTGGTGGCGTCCCCCTTCAAAAGTTGTATTAAACCAGGCGTCGACTATTTCAAGAGCGTCTTCTTCTTTTAACATCCTTCCGCCTAAGCACAATACATTCGAGTCATTATGCAAACGGCTTAGCTGAGCTGTTTCAACATTATAGGCCAGAGCAGCACGGATTCCTTTAATTTTATTTGCCGTAATACACATTCCGATTCCGGTTCCGCATATAAGAATGCCCAGGTCACAATCACCGGACGCTACCGACTGACCGACCTTATAACTATATTCAGGATAATCGACTGAATCCATTTTAAATGTACCATAATCAGTAAATTCGATTTCCTTTTCGCCAAGAAATTTTTTAATCGTTTCTTTCAGCAAATACCCTGCGTGATCAGAACCAATTGCTATCTTCAAATCATACTCCTAATTAGCGATCCAACTGAAGCAGTCGTCTTTTATCTTATCGTTCTTGTGCATAAATTTATCTTCAGTTGTCGGTAAAAACGGTTTTAAATTATTTTGTTTGACCGTCGCTTTTGAACGGAAGATAGGATCATTCTTCGCTTTATCATATTCGGAATTCGCTTTTTCATATACCAGTTTATCTTCATATTTTACTTTGCCGCCTCTCTGACCCTGGCAATATGAAACAGCCGCTTCATAAAGCTCCCCTCTGATGATATAAGCAAAACCATAACCGGGTTTCGCGCTCAGAGCTTTACTTATCCAATAGTTTGCGTTACTATAGCTATTCAATGAACGGTAATTCAAGGAAATGTTTAACATGACATCCGCGTTGTTTGGTTCATTTTCCAAAACTTTTTTATAGTCAGAAATCGCATCATTAAATCTGCTCAGGTTTTCATAAGCCGACGCTCTCAGAGTCAGGGCTTTTGTGCCCGGATTTTTTGCGATTGCTTTGCTCAACGGTTCAAGCGATTCGTTATATTTGCCTGATTCCAGAGCAGACTTTCCGTAACTTAAGGCAACATCCACATTTTCCGGATCATTCTCATAAGCCTGTTTGTAGGCGTCCAGCCCGGCTCCGGCTCCATGGAAATATACATTGTATTGGGCCAGAGAATTTGCCTCCTCCGAGTTAGCCGGATCAAGAGCGACCAATCTTTCCTGCATTTCTATCGCCCTTTCATCCTCATCCTTATAATAGAGGAAAGCAATCGTTTTCAGATATGCTTTATTTGTGGAATCACTCTCCACCAGTTTTTCATAATGAGGAATCGCGCAGCGGAATTTACCAAGCTTATCCTGAATATAACCGGCATAATAATGCAGAAGGATCAATTCCGGAAAACGTTCCAAACCCCTGAAACAGGAAATTAATACACTATCCACTTTTTGTTCTTCAAAATATATTTGCGCTATTTTACTGATAGATAAGCGCGCTCTTTTGCCTTCATCATGCAAAAACACTTTCCATAAATAAGGCAGAGCTTCCTTATAATTTTTGTTTTTAAAATGCTCTGTTCCGAAGTTATACAGCATTGGAACACTGGTTTCAAATTCAGTCTCTGCAAATTTATCATAAGGTGTATTTAAATTTTCGGGCACACAATTATTTTGTTCTGTCTGTTCTGTTGAATCCAGCTCCAGTATTTCATCTACCTGAGCCTGCAGCGGTGAATTAAATGCTGCCATAGTCATTAAAACCGTGATGATTAACAACCATTTCATTTTAATCATTTCTGAATCCTCCATTATTCACGCATCACTTGTCAAGCTTCACAAACCATTTCTCACTGGCGCTTACCGATATACCGAATGAAACGAATGTCTCTTCCAGGCCATTGGTAGAAAGACTTCCGCGTTTGCCAACGATACCGGAAAAATCAATTTTGGACCGGAACCTCTGAATCGGCAATGAAAACCCCAGAGAAAGTCCATATTCCTTTACGGGTTCTTCATTTCTTGTGATATTTAATTGACTCAGATATAGGCCCATTCTATAATCAATCTGCTGGCCTAAATTGATGAATCTTTTCTCGCTTGATTTTCTTTCTATTCCTACACCAATTTTATAATATTTTTCATAGTTTTCAACTTTATTTCCATCGATTTTATAACCGTTCTTCCAATCCTGATACATCACATCCATGCCGGCCGCCAGGCGATTGCTAATCTGGTATTCCATACCCAGATTATATTCCGCAGGAAGAGTCACCGTGCTCTTTTGGGTTTTATCGACTACTTCCGAATTGGAATCGCCCTTTCTTTCAAGATCAAGGTCCACTGCCGGACGTATGGTGACTCCCAGATTCACATCCTTAATTTTATCTGTAAACGCATTGATCACCATACCATGTCCCGAGTATAAATTGTCATAATTTAAATACAGTTGGGATGTGGTATTATCTTCTATATCGAGAACCAGATTCTCGGTTATATTGCCAAATGTATATTCCCACCCGAGACTGACACTTAGCAAATTAAATCTGTATGAAAGATTAAGCAGCGCTCTGTCGAGCCCACCATCCATAAATAAATTTTCTTTAATAACCGTAGTGCTACCTGAATCATAACTGGTCTCATCAACGATACGCTGTTCCACGTTCGTGATCGGCTGAATACCACCGCCTAAAATTAATTTTCTCTGCAAGATCGGTATGGCGAGATACCCGCCCTGAAAATTTCCGGAATCCCCGTAATAATCATTCGTCAGGTCATCCGAAAAAATCGCGTCATATCCAAACTTAATTGTAAATGATGTATTTGGGATACTCGTCCAGTTTGCATAATTTCTATAGTTTAACTGCACAGAATCATTCACGGCCATCTCATAGGATCTTCCCTGTCCCGCTGCCGAACTGATTGTTTTTAAGAAACCAACGCCATTATCGACCACTCCGAACATCGATTCACCGGCGAAAGATATATTTACAAGAAGTAAAAGAAAAATCACAATATTTCGTTTCATTCACAGGTCCAATTCATTTTTAAGATTATTGTTCTACTCTAAAATACTTGACGATGATCCTTGGCGGATGATTAACATACGATTCTAAGCCGCGAAACTTTTTAACCGAAAAATCTGTTCTTTCTGAAACATATTGCAGATATAACCACTCATTCGTTACAGATCCATCTACGCTTAGCTGAATTAGATTTTTTCCAAAACTTGATCTGCTTGTTTCGGAGGTCACCAGCATTCCGTCATCTTCAGAATGCAGGAAATTCAAATCTGCATATGTGATGAACAGAGAATCCATTTCATAGGTACTTAGATCCTCGCTCGCTTCAGTAATTGATCTAATATAAAACGTTGCGGAATGGCCCGGATTTTCAAGATCATTATCATCATCTATCTCAACCGATAAAATGGCCTGGTCAATCAAGGCGGTCTTTGGTATTACAGAAAAATCAAACTTAAAAAACGAATGCGCTGAAATCCCGCTTGATACAAACAATTTATCTTCGTTCTTGCTGAGATCGAACGCGCCGCTACCGTCATCTGGATAATCAAAAATAGTAGCATCCAGACCAACATTAATAGTATCCCGAATTGTAGATGTGTCCGTACTCATTACATACACAATTTTTGGAAATAGTGTGCTGGAATTAAATGATCCGAATTCCTTAATTACACCATCCGTATTTTCAGCCGCTTTAAAATATAGCCCGGTGTTTAATTCTTGCTCATCGCGCCATCTCAAAACCACTTCCGGATCAATAGAAATTTTATGCTCCGTAGTATCATCCACATCCAGGGAATAATTTATTATTGGATCCGTTGCCGGCTGAAAATGATGCCACGTCTCATCTTTATTGACATCTTGTTCCCATTCTTTTCCGGTTTCATAAATTTTGAGATCAATATTCTGAATGTCTCTTGAAAAAGTACCGGCCCCATTTAGCAATATAAACGCAGAATCCAGGTGAAGCGCGCTGTCGGGAAAACTTAGAACTTTAATGAGGAAACTGGCTTCAATCCCATCAATCTTGCCAACTGACAGTTTCTCGGAAAGATCTGTATCGAAATAATCACCAACGATAAAAGTATCTTTTACCGCGTAAATCGTATCTATTACAAACGAACCATAGCGATCATCAAGATTAAATTCAGCGCTGGAAGGTGTATCTTCCAGATCTGAGCATCCCCATAATGATGCCAAAAACACAATTGAAATTAATATAAGCTTAGATTTCATACCGTCCCTGAGTGATAATTTTGAGTTTGCTAATTTATAAATTCACATTTTTTATGTCAATCTGAAATAAACCGTTTTGTTTCTCAGACCAGTTTTGTAATTATCTTTGCCGCTTCAAGCAGATTATCCGCAAAATGGTCGGGAAGGAATGACCAGTCTTTTCTTTGATAAGTATATTCTCCCAATCCATAACCTGTTAACACCATAACCGTCTGCAATCCTGCTTTTTTACCAAATTCCACATCCTTAAACCGGTCTCCGATCATGAACGAATTGTTCATATCGATGTTAAATTCTTCCCGGGCCTGATCAATCATTCCTGTCTTTGGTTTACGGCAATTACAATCCATTCTGTATTTATCTATCGCGTCCGTTGGATGATGCGGGCAATAGTAGATTTTATCTATTTTTCCGTCCTGCTCCGATACCGTTGTTAGAAGTGTTTTGTGAACTTCATCCAATAAGCGCTCATCAAAATAACCCCGACCAAGCCCTGACTGATTTGTAACTACTATTACCTTAAATCCAAGTAAATTAAAAATCTTAATTGCCTCAGGAACAAAATCAAATATCCGGAACCTTTTGACGTGGTTTATATAACCCATTTCCTCATTTATGGTTCCATCCCTGTCGAGAAATACTGCTCTGTTCATACCGGTGTTCCCGTTGTATTAAATCCGCCGTTCCCGGATATTAAACCTCCGAAGTTTAATCATTTATGACTCTGTCATATATATCGACATATCGATTTGCGGAAACTTCCCATGAAAAATCTTCATTCATAATCCGCTTCTGCAATTCGCTCCACAATTCCTTGTTTCCGTATAAAGTAAGCGCCTTTTTGACGGCATCTACAATACTCTTTGATGAAAGAGTTTCAAGTATGAGTCCGGTGCCTTCACCCGATTTCATATCTATATCATCCACGGTATCATAAAGCCCACCGACGGCTGACACGATTGGAATGGTGCCGTATTTCATACTGTATATCTGATTCAAACCACACGGTTCATATTTTGATGGCATTATATACAGATCCGACCCGGCAAGAGCCAGATGTATCATTTTTTCATCAAAATTGACATTAATACTAATTTTATCCGGAAATTTCTTATGATAGGCAGCTATTTTTTCAGTGAGCTCCGGTTCTCCGTCACCAATGATACTTAGATGTAAATTCAATTTTAACAACTCATCCAAAGCACCCACGACCAGATCTAATCCTTTTTGCTCTGAAATCCTGGAAATCAAACTGATCACGGGAACATCGGGTTTGATTTTTACGCCCAGCCTAAGTATAAGCGCTTCTTTGTTCTCTTCCTTGCCCGACATATCTTCACCGGAATATTGATTCGGAATCAGTTTATCCGTGTCCGGCGTCCAGACCGTGTAATCTACTCCGTTAAGAATACCTTCAAATTTCTCACCCATCTCATCTAACAGCTTTCCGAATCCAAATCCGAATTTAGCATCGCTGACAATCTCAGACGCGTAATTTCCTGAAACGGTGGTAATAAAATCTGAAAAGTAAATCGCGCCTTTGGTGAGATTCAGCATGCCGTCCTTGTAAAACATTCCACCTTCCTTAACCTGGCTCTCATCAAATTCTATCGGCTTGGCCTTTTTTGTATCAAACGCCCCCTGCGAAGTCAGATTATGAATAGTATATACTGTTTTTACACCTTTGAAAAAGGGATCTCCCTGATAGAGCGTTTTGAGATACACCGGGACGCACGCAGTCTGCCAGTCATTACAATGTATCGCGTCAGGCTGCCAGGATAGTATTTTTAATGTTTCCATCGCCGCTTTTGAGAAAAAAGCGAATCTTTCGGCATTATCCTCATACGGTTCGCCCGTATTGGGATCTCCATAGATTCCCGGACGAGAGAAGAAATCGGCAATTTCAATAAAATATATCTGAACCTTACTATCGGGCAGAAAAGCGGACTTCACATTCGCTATCTCTGTGCGGCCGTTAATAGTAACCGGTATTTCTTTTAATCGGATAACCTCCCGGAGCACAAACTTTCTTTCATTTATGAATTTATATTTCGGCATCATGATTCGAATTTCCTGGTTCAATCCTTTTAGTGCTTTCGGCAAGGCACCGGTTACATCCGCTAAGCCGCCTGCTTTTGCAAAAGGTGCCACTTCTGATGCCAGATATAAAATTTTGAACTGTTTCATGATAACCTCATCATCTTTAGCTTTAAAATGTTATATTTTGTAAAAACTCTGCAGCTTCTTCGGGTGATGTCGGATTAATATAGAATCCGGTCCCCCATTCAAAACCCGCTACCTGAGAAATCTTAGGTATAATTTCGATATGCCAGTGATAATAAGACATAAATTCATTTGCAAAAGGAGCACTGTGAATAACCAGGTTATATGATGCATTATTTAATGCGATTTTTAGTTTTTTTAATGTGTTCAACAACAAATTTGCCAGGTTGGGTATTCGGTTGTTCTCCAGCATCTCAAAATTGGACTCATGTTTTTTTGGGAGTATCCAAGTTTCGAACGGGAACCTGGCTGCATAAGGCTCTATCGCTATAAAATGCTCACTATCAAGAACGATTCTTTTTTGCTGTTCAAGCTCCTGATCAATGATATCACAAAAAATACACCGTTCCTTAAAATCAAAATATTTCTTCGACCCGGCAAGTTCTTCGCTTATGATCTGGGGTACTATCGGAAGCGCAACCAGTTGGGAATGCGCGTGCTCCAATGATGCACCGGCATCCGCGCCATGATTCTTGAATACAATCGCATACTTAAGACGCTGATCATTTTTTAAATCAAGTATTCTCGAGCGATAAGTCTTGAGGATATTTTCAAGATGTGGCTGGTTATAATTTTCCATCTGTACGTCATGATCATTCGTTTCAATAATCACCTCATGGGCGCCGATGCCGTTCAGAAGATCATAAATTCCTTCTCCCTTGCGATCCAGATTCCCTTCAACATGTAATACCGGAAATTTATTTGGTATTACTCTTAGATCCCAGCCATGATTCTCACCGGAGAATTGATAAATTTCCGGCGGTGTGCTTTCTTCGTTTCCGGGGCAGAAAGGGCAATATTCGGATTTGGAAGAGGCGGCGATTATCTCAAAATCAATCGGACGCTTACCTCTTTCTTTTGAAATAATTACCCACCGGCCTAAAATCGGATCTTTTCGCAGTTCTGACATATTGGTATATTTTTTTTATTAAGTTTATAATTTAATTAATTTTAAACTGTTAATCAAGATTTGCTATGTCCGGGCATCCGCAGTTTAAACTTCATTTATAAATTTCTTTATTTCCCGAAATAAAATTTTTTGCTCAATGTCCAATGTGATTATATGATATGATTTCTCCAGTTTTAAAAATCTTTTGTTTTTTGATGAAACGTTCTCATAAATCAGTTCGGAACTTTTAAAATCCACCACATGATCATTCCTGGAGTGCGCAAGCATTAGGGGAGAATAAATTTCTGGAAGATCCATACGAAGATGCTCGTAAAGTCTTACGATTTCCAGAGCTGCTTTTAATGGGGTCTTTGTATAAACAGGTATCTTTTTTTTCATTTCAGAATCACTTATATCCGGCCCGCTGTTATTGCTACGGTATTTTTTAAACGGTGCGACAAATGGGAGAAGTATTGATTTTTTCTCCTTCAAAACAAGTCCCGGGGCAAGAGCCACGATCCCTTCAATCTGATAATGCGCCGCCAAATGCAAGGCAAGGCTCCCCCCCGTTGACAATCCGCAAACTATTACTTTTTTACAGTTTTTACGCATCTCAAACAATGCTTCTTTTACGTTATTAAACCAGTCATCCCATTTACATTTTAACAAATCGTCATGATTTGTGCCATGGCCGCACAACAGAGGCACGCTTACCGTATACCCATCCTGAATAAGAGAATCCGCTAAGGGCTTCATTTCAAACGGACTCCCCGTAAAGCCGTGCAGCAGCAATACACCGGTTTTATTTCCTTTCTGAAATATGGGCTCACACCCAGGCATAATTTTTTTTTCTGTTTCCGCCAAACTACTACCCCTTTTTTTGTGTTTCACCAGACTTAATCAAAATATATTTAAAGAAAATCGGGCCTATCAATTCATTGATGACTACCGTCGCGATCAGGATCGTCTTTAATTGTTGTCCTACCACACCCGGGAAGGTATTCTCAATTATCGTTGCCAATCCCACAGCAATACCCGCCTGCCCAACAAATCCCATCCATGAAAGATTTTTAATGTTCCTGTTTTCACCGGCAAGAAGAGCGCCTACGTAATTTCCCGCATAGATGAATACTAATCGCCCCAGAACAAGCAATGTTGTCAATAATAACGCCTGCTTTAACGTCCCCAAATGTAAATCCGCGCCCGCGAAACAGAAAAATATGATGTATAGCGGCAGAGAGCTTCCTTCAATTCCCTGAATCAGCGAATCTCCATGTTTGGAAAAATTTTCCACTATTATGCCTGTTACAAGCGACGCCAGCAGAATTTCCACATTAAAGAGAGCGCTTATTTCCATAATGATTATCGCTATACCCAACAAAAACAAGCTGACTTCCTTATTAATATATTTTATATAAATAATTGTCAAAACGCCCAGGATTGTCCCCAGCCCGATCGAACTCATAAATTGAACGGAAAGTTCAGAAAGCATTCCGATATTTATAACGGTTCCCTCTATTATAAATATCTTTGCGGCGGATATCATAAACGGAAACAGCAAAATCAGCAAGATTGATTTAATTACTGTCACCGCCAGAACCATATCCGTCATTTTTCCCTTTGACTTAAGCTCTGTAATTATACCAATGGTTATCGCGGGTGATTTTGCGGTTGCCGTCCCTGCGAACATAATCGCGAATCCGATTAACAGGCCCGAATCCAGCCGTGCAAGGTAAGGTATATATTCAGCAAGAAATATTATTAAAATAAATAATCCCACAAAAACGAATACTGACTGCCCTACGATTAAATAAATAACAGACTTTAGGATCTTTCTCACACGTTCCCGCTTAAATTCGCCTCCTGCTGTTATTGCAATAAATGATAGCGCCAGATTTTCGAGGAATTTTAAATTATCCAGAATATCATGGGTGAGAAAATTTAATCCGATGGGTCCCAGAACGATCCCCATCAGCATATAACCGGATAATTTAGGTAGCTTTATATCCTTTAATGAAATAGCTAAAAGGTATGAAGACAGTAACATAATACCTGTCAACATCGTCGTTTCCGCGGACAAATCTCCGTCATAGTTGACAACATATTTGATAAAAGAAAACAGTACCAGTAAAGAAATTGTGATGATAATTCTGGCCATTCTGTCCTTTTAGTTTAATTCTTTACCGTTATTTTATCCAGATAAATCATTGAAAACAAATCGTTTAGAATAATTGAAATTGTTAACACAAATAAAAGTATCGGCGTATATTCAGATGAATTTATCAAATGAAAATCAAGAATCAGGGCCAGCGACAAACCTCCCATGCCCAAATTTGCCAGTCCGATCGATTTTTTTAATCTTGAGTGTTTATTCAGCGTATAATTCGCCATAACTCCAGATAACAATTTTGTTAAAACATTTACAGCCAGAAATATTGTTAATAATGCTATATACACGGGATCCGTTAAATCCAATTTGGCGCCTACATATATTAATAGCAGGATATATAGTGGTTTCTCTATTTTTTCAATATTTAAAAACAACTTTTTGGTATCCATTTTTCGGTTCGCAAGTCCCGCGCCGAATACGAATGATATAAAAAGCAGGCTCTGGCTTAGGTATAGGGCAATCCCTACAATAAATATCATCAACCCAAGCAGAAGCAGGAAATTCTCTTCTTCTGTCTTCAATTCTTTTGACAGTAACTGATAAAGATACGCGGCTATCAGTCCAATGGCCGCCGATACAAGGATCAGCAACACCCCCGGATGAAAACCCCCAATAAGCGTTGTATCACAAACAACCGCCGCGAATATGCCCACGATTATGATTCCAAGAATATTATCATAGCCAGCGCTAAACTGAAGCAAATGCGATAATCTACCAGACAGTTTTCTTTCCCTGGATACCACACCAATGATAATCGGAGATGTCACCGCGGTAGCAAGTGAAAGTATAAATATCTCATTTTTATCGGTGATGTGAAAAATTTGTTCAAAGGAATAAAGAAGCGCGAAATATGTCAATAATAAAGCAATGATAAAATTTAATGTTGCAAATTTATAATATGATATTTGGAATCTTTTTAAAGCCCTGATATTAACCTGTAATCCTATTAAGAACCCTGCCCAACCCAAAACAAGTGCGAAAAGTACTTTCAATTGATCCAGGATATCCATGGTCACAATTTTTAGCGATGATGGTCCAATCAAATACCCGAGCAGCAGATACACACTTCCAGAATAAGCAAAACTCTTCATCCAGAGCGCGTTAATCCGCAGACGTTGATAAAAGATTGATCCGATATACGCGACAAATATGAGCAGAACAAGACTTAGTAAAGTTGTCATAAACCCTTTATAATTAAATATTTATCATATACTGTTTCAACCAGGGTTTAGATTTAATAGAATAAAGTGGAAATAGTTATTCTCGTTCGATGATGACTCTATCTTTAATTGGCGTAAAGATGCTGACGGTCTGCGCTCCTTCTTCGCTTATCACCTTTGTGCTATGTGGAACATTGGGGGAAATTGCGCAGATTTCATCTTTCTTAACTTTAACCTTTTCTCCGTCAATATCAAAAAGAAGTTCACCACTGCTTACGATGGTTACCTGTTCCTGAGGATGAGAATGTTCCGGAAATTCCAGACCCGGTTCATAAACATAGCGCACCACCATGATATTCTGTGACTTAAATACCTGCTGAGTGAGCTTTGGATCAAGAGATTCAGCATTGGTTTGAATCCAGCTGGATTTGATATATCGTCTCATATAAAACTCCTTCAGGAATTATACTTCTACCTATAAATAAACATACAAAAATTATTTGTTTTATTCTATTTAATTTTTATAATTGTGAATTTAATAATATCTTTGCGGAGTGTATTGAATAAAGACTGAAACGATAAAACTAATGTTGCCAATATTCAGAATGTAGAGCAAATGAAAGACTTAAATATAACAAAAAATTTGAATCCGGATGAAATTTATATTGAGGCCGATTTTAATATTAACCTAACACCGGAATCAGTCCATCTTCGTTCTTCGATAGAACAATTCGGAATACTAAGTCCTTTAATTTGTTTTTACAATAAGGGCAGAATTTATGTTGTCGACGGTTACAAAAGACTGGATATCGCCGCTGAGCTCTCTCTTAAGTCTGTTCCCGTTACTATTTTGGATTCTTCTCTAGATCCTTCCGATATCGCAAAAATCAGACTTTTTTCGCTGATCTATGATTCAGAACCAAACATATATCAAAAAATCGCTCTTTATCATTTTTTGGTTAAAAATTCTGTTCCGCCGCCAGAACTCGACACATGGCGGAAACGACTAAATCTTCCGCATGACAAATCACAAATGGCTAAAATCAATCGCATACTGCTCTGGCCCGAACCTTTTTTAAGGTATATAAACAAATATAACGCGACATACAGACAACTGCGCCCGCTTTTGGATAAATCCGAAACTGAATTATCTCCTATTTTTGATATTGGATTTCAGTTATCTGTACGTCTTGTTGAATTGATCAATATCAGCGAGCTGGTTTTTGAGTCCGCTCTGAATAAAAACACCGGCATCAAAAAGATTCTTAACCATGAATCCGTCCGGGTGGTTTTATCAAATGACCGTTTAACAAAAAGCCAAAAAACCCAACACCTGAAAAACGCCCTCTATTCCTTGCGCTATCCGACTATATCTCAGCACAGGGATAAGACACTACAAAAAATCAAAGAAATAGATTTGCCGTCCGGCGCTCAAATTAAATTTGATAAATCCTTTGAATCCGAGGGAGTGCAACTAATTATAAATATTAAACATGTGAATGATTTTAGAACATCTCTCAGCCAGCTTGACACAGATAAAAATCATAAGTTAATGAAGGAGCTTCTCGATATCTTATGAGACCGGTATTAATCTCACACATATATATTAATCGCGACGTTCTCGATAGCGCCTTTGCGAAGAATATTATCTCAAAGCTTCCGGATACACCTGTTACTATTTCTGACGCGCCGCCGGAGCAACTTGAATCATCTTCCATTACCGAGGGCAAGCGACTGCTTTACATAACAACCTATAAAGGCAATTTTTGTAAGCCCTGCCCCGGGACTTCTCATGATTATATTTGCTGCAATTACCAGGTTATCAATGAAACAACCGGATGTCCACTTGATTGCGCCTACTGTATTCTACAGAGCTACATGAGCAGCTCTGTTCTTACCGTTTATGCGAATTATCATAAGATATTAGAGGAATTCGATGTCTTTACGGCTAAGTTTCCCGAACGTATTATTCGAATTGGAACCGGTGAACTGGCCGACAGCCTTGCTCTGGAGGAATATACGGGAATTTCTTCTTTGCTGATTCCGTATTTCAGCACCAAACCTAATATTTTTTTTGAACTTAAATCAAAAACAAATCATGTGCGTCATTTGGAATCTTTCCGGAATAAAACGAATAACTTAGTACTATCATGGTCATTAAACCCTGATCAGGTTATAAAGGATATAGAATTTAAAACCGCCAGCCTTGAAGAAAGATTTGAATCGGCTGCTTTGGCGGAGAAAATGGGCTTCAAGCTGGGATTTCATTTTGATCCGGTTATTTTTTATGAAGAGTGGGAATCAGGTTATGGGAATGTTATTGAGCAGCTTTTCAATTCCATAAATCCAGCCAATATCGCCTGGATCAGCATAGGAGGATTGCGATTTCCTCCGTCGCTCAAAGAGACAATCAGAGACCGGTTCCCGGGAACATCAATCATCCGAGGTGAACAGATAACGGGCAAAGACCAGAAGACACGTTATTTTAAACCGATTCGTCTCCAAATGTTCAGATCAATTTATAGCCGAATTAGAAATTACTCTCCGGAGGTATTCGTTTATTTTTGCATGGAAGATAAAGAAATCTGGAAAAAAGTAATGGACTTCACACCGGCCAGTACCAATCATCTCGATTTCATGTTCGCGGAGAGTTTATATCATCGTTTTCCGGAAATGAACCTAACCAAGCCGGTGTATGAAAAGTATCTGAGCTTTGAGTCTATTCATGACCCGGCTATTCAAAGCGCGATTTAAGCTTGCGATGATTCCCACTCCCGGATTACCTTTCTAAGAAAACCTTCACCTTGGGACAGAAAATTGCTGGCATCATCGAACGAACACCCTGTTTTGGCCATAAATATAGCTGTTTTTACATTCCCGCCTGAGGCGATAAGCAGTTCAGCGGCTTTTTCATAATCAACGTCTGCCGCGGTCATGATCAGTTTTTTGGCTCGTTCTGTAAGTTTTTTTGAATTCAGTTTTAAGTCCACCATCAGATTTTCGTAGACCTTACCCATTTTTATCATCGATGCCGTTGTAAGCATATTTAAAATCATCTTTTGAGCCAACCCTGCTTTCATTCTTGTGGATCCCGTAATCACTTCCGGACCGGTAACCGGACCAATGACAACATCAAAATCGAATTTCATTTTATTTATGGGATTACAAACGATGAAAATTCTTTTTGCGCCTGCAGCCGCGGCTTCATCAAGAGCACCTTTCACATAAGGCGTTCTGGCACTCGCGGCGATTCCACAAACCACATCTTTATCCGATCGCAGCACGCGTCTTAAATCTTCCCGCCCCGCCTTTTCATCATCTTCCGCTCCTTCAATCGACATCACCAGCGCGTCATTACCTCCGGCGATAACCGCCGTCACCATTTCAGGATCTACGCCGAATGTTGGAGGGCACTCAGCGGCGTCATACATCCCAAGTCTTCCCGATGTCCCGGCTCCAACATAAATTAAACGGCCTTTCGTCCGGAAGGCATTTACAATTAAATCGACCGCGCGGGAAATATTCGGTAATTCCATTCTCACCGCTTCCGCCACCGCTTTGTCTTTATCATTAATCAATCGTATGATTTCATCGGTGCTCATCAAATCAATATTTACAGATCGCGGATTTCGCTCTTCTGTTATCAGATCCGACAAATCCTCAAAGACTTTATCTTTTGACATCAGTGAACTCAATCTTTATAAAAAGTTTATTCTGAAGGTAAGGCGAGAACCGTATCCAGCTTTCAGGAATTTCTACTTCAGTAAGAAAAACGTTTTCCGGCAAGGACTCCTTTATCTCCTGCCGGTAGTCATCTCCTTTCATCGTGTAAAGAAATCCCGGTCGATTCAAAAGCGGCAAAGAGAGATCAATCAAGGTCGGTATATCTGCTACTGCCCTGGCTACAACAACATCGAACAATTCGCTTGCGCTCTCCGCCCGGCCAAGTATAACATCCGCAGACAGCTCCATTTTTTTAATCAGACTTTTTAAAAATAGTATTTTTTTTCTGGACGAATCCAGCAACGTGATTCTGTGCTCATTAAAAAATATTGAAAGTATGATTCCGGGCAAACCGGAACCGGTGCCCAGATCCAATATCCGGGATCCGGCGCCAATATTATCTCCGGCCAATTGATTGACATAGGCAAAAGAGGGTAGAAAATGCCGTTCAACGATGTGCGGAATATCTCCGGTTGAAACCAGATTCATCTTCCTGCTCCAGCCCGCCAGCTCATCATAATACAAGCGCAGTTGGGACATCTGCCGCTCATCAAGAACAATCCCCTGCGCATTTAGAAATGAAATCAAATCCGGGAGCATCATATTATGTTTCACGTGAAACACCGCTCATGCTAAATTTTTCAATATATATCACCAGAACGGATAGATCGGCGGGACTGACCCCGGATATTCGTGATGCCTGCCCCAGACTAACCGGTCGGATTTTATTCAATTTTTCGCGGGCTTCCGTAGAAAGTGACTTGATTAAATCATAATTTATATCTTCCGCGATTTTCTTGTCCTCTATCTTTTTAAATTTCTCCATTAACATGTTCTGGCGATCAATATAGCCGTCATACTTAACGCCAAACTCAACTTCTTTAATTGATGACTGGTCATAATTTTTCTCAGAAACTAAATTTAAAATTTCACTCAGCGTAATCTCCGGTCTCTTTACAATGTCCTTTACAGCGATTCCCTGAGAAATGGATGAACTGATGTTTTTAAATGATAAATTAAATGTCTCCGGCATAATTTTTTTATTTAGCTCTTTATCGCGAAGATACTCGATTTGAGTTTGTCGTTTTTGATATCTTTCATACGTCCCGTCATCGATCAAGCCAAACGCTCTTCCCTTTTCCATCAGTCTCAGATCTGCATTATCATGTCTCAACATTAATCTGAATTCCGCGCGCGATGTAAACATTCTATAAGGCTCTTCATGAATTTTATTAATCAAATCATCGACCAGGACGCCCACATACGCGTCAGACCGTTTTAACACAAACGGCTCCAGGCCCTTTAATTTTAATGCCGCGTTAATTCCCGCGACAAATCCCTGAGCAGCCGCCTCTTCATAGCCGGATGTTCCGTTGATCTGTCCGGCAAAATAGAGGCTTCCTATCATTTTTGTTTCCAGGGTAAACTGTAACTGATTGGGTGAAAAAAAATCGTATTCAACGGCGTACCCCAGTCTTATAATTTTTGCGTTTTCAAGTCCCCGGATTGTGCGGATGGCTTTTTCTTGTACATCCGCCGGGAGACTGGTAGAGAATCCGTTTAAATACACTTCATCATTTTCGTATCCTTCCGGCTCCAGAAAGAGCTGATGCCGTTCCCGATCAGCAAATCGATTAATTTTATCTTCTATCGATGGGCAGTACCGCGGACCAACGCCCTGAATTCTGCCGCCAAACATGGGTGAAAAATCAAATCCCCGGCGCAGCTCATCATGGGTGGATGGATTGGTGTATGTGATGTGACAGTTAATCTGTTTTCGGGAAATACCTTCGGTTGAAAACGAAAACGGCTGTGGAAATTCATCCGGAAGCTGAACTTCGATTTTGGAATAATCGATACTGTCACGATGTATTCTCGGTGGTGTTCCTGTTTTTAACCGACCCGATTCAAAACCAAGTAATTTTAACGACTCCGTTATACCAACTGCGGGTAGCTCCCCCGACCTCCCTGCCGCCAGCTGGTTCAACCCGATATGGATAATTCCATTCAAAAAAGTGCCGGCGGTCAATACCGCCGCGTGAACCGGAAGGATTCCGTTTTTTTTCAATGTTACCGAATCAACTTTATCGCCCCTGACATTTATGCCCGTTGCCATATCCTGAATTACTGTCAGGTTTTCAGTGTTTTCAATATATTTTTGCGCTACTTTCGCATAGTAAATCCGGTCTGCCTGAGCTCTGGGTGACTGAACCGCGGGTCCTTTTGATGTGTTGAGCATCTTAAAGTGTATGCCCGACTCGTCCGTAATTTTTCCCATCACCCCGCCCAGCGCGTCAATCTCACGAACCAACTGACCCTTTGCCAGTCCGCCGATCGCCGGATTACAGGACATTAGTCCGATTTTGTTTTTATCCAGAGTTATCAACGCGGTCTTTAATCCAAGCCTGGCCGAGACGATGGCCGCCTCAATTCCCGCGTGGCCGCCTCCGATTACCGCGACATCAAACTGTTTCATGTATTACCTGTTTTAATTGTTTCACGTGGAACGTTTATTTGCCGATACAAAAATGAGAAAAGATGTTGTTTAAAATATCATTCGTGGAAATTTCACCGGTTATTTCGGAGAGATGCTCAACGGCAGCGCGCATATCCACTGCAATAAATTCATTACCTACACTCTTCATCAATCCATCATTTGTGTTCTTTAAGGCAGCCCTGCATTTTCTTAGCGACTCAAACTGCCGTTCATTTGTGATTAAAACTTCTTCACTGATTTGATTTTCAAGGAGAAAAACTTTTTCAGTGATACTGTTTTTTAAAACATCAATATTCTGGTACAGTTTAGCTGAAATGTACTGTATGTTTCCTTCAAATCGATTTAAATATTCTTCGCAGCTTGTATCGATTCCTTTGTCAATTTTGTTTGCGGCGATAATCAGTTTTGATGGATATTTTACAGACACAGAATCAATTAATCGCAGATCATCTTCCGTCAGATCTACTGATGCATCCACCAGTAGAATAATCACATCCGCCAGGTCCATAAATTTGTTGGTTCTCGCAACCCCTTCAGCCTCCACAAAATCATCCGTAATTCTGATGCCGGCGGTATCAATAAATCGAACAAGTGTATTGTTAATGACAATATCTTCATGTATGATGTCGCGTGTAGTGCCGGGAATACTGGAAACAATAACCCGGTCCTTGTTAAGAAAAGCGTTCATCAAGCTGGATTTTCCGACGTTTGGTTTACCTATTATAAGAACATCGATTCCTTTTGTCAGAACATGGCCAACTTTATAACTTGCAAGGAGGGTATCAATTTTACTTTCCGCATTGATGACAATCTCAAGTATTTGTTCGGATGTAACGATTTCAAGACCTTCTTCGCTGAAATCGAGATCCAGCTCAAGCAATGAAGCAATTCTGATTAAATCATCTTTTATTTTAAGGATGATCCCCGATAGCTGGCCACTAAGCTGAAGCAGAGAGTTTTTAATAATCGCGTTTGATTTAGCGTTTATCAGATCGGCTACAGCTTCGGCCTGAACCAGATCCATTTTCCCGTTCAGAAAAGCCCTTTTTGAAAACTCTCCCGGAGCCGCCATTCTGCAATTGTCAGCAAGATACTCTTCAATTATTTCCCGGATGATAAATGGATTCGCGTGGCAATTTATTTCAACCACATCTTCGCCGGTATAGGAGTGGGGTTTTTTATATACTAAAACAACAACCTGATCAATTATTTCTTTTGACCCGGCAAGAAAATTACCAACATAAAACCTTCCCCCGGGTGAATTTATCAAGTCGTGGCCGGGAAAATATTTATCCGTTATGCTCACCGCGTTATTTCCGCTGATCCTTAAAATCGCCACGCTTCCTCCGGCGGATGAGCTGATCAGCGAAATAATGGTGTCATTTTGTTCTTCTCTTATCATACGAAGACACCTCTCTGCGGAGGCGTCTTTTATCTCCTCTTGCTCTTGTTTGCTTTTTTCTCTTTTACAGAAACTTTGACGGGAGCCTTCGCCGGACTTGTTCCCTTACTGATAAATTTTTGCTGTATAATCGTCAGCAGATTAAACATGGTGTAATAGAGATTTAATCCTGCCGGGAAACGATTAAAGATTAATAACATAAATACCGGCATTATATAAACCATCGCCTTTTGTTTCGGATCAGTCATGGTCATCTTTGATTGAAAGATCATGGTGACTGCCATAAGAATAGGCAACAGGTTAAATTCATTGCCGTACATCGGCAGCGAAAAGGGTAAATGAAATAAAGTATCTGTCCTTGAAAGATCCTCAATCCAGCCCGGAATAAACATGGCGCCTCTTAGCTGAATTGTAGAACGGAATACAATGAATAAAGCGATTAACAGCGGCATCTGTAGCAATGTAGGAAGACAACCGCCCAATGGATTTACGCCATGTTCTTTGTAAAGCTTCATTGTCTCCTTGTTCATCCGCTGAGGATCGCTTTTGTATTTTTCCTTTAACTCGGCCATAATCGGCTGAATTTTTTGCATCTCTTTCATGGATTGATAACTTTTTTTGGTGAGCGGATGCAAAGCGAACTTTACAAGGATAGAAAAAATAATGATTACTATACCGTAATTCGGAATAAAAGAATATAAAAACGTAAGGATTGGCAGTATTAAAAGACTGATCCATCTGAACATTCTTTCATACCAGCCATTATTCATTATCATTATTTCTAAATTATTATCATATTTACTCAGTTCATGATCATCCAGGGGGCCCATGTAAACCCGCATTGAATCCCCGCCTGTTTCATTTTTATACTGAATAAAAAAACCGGTGTTATATAACCGCTGAACAAAATCTTCTTTTTGAATTCCAATACCCGAAAAATATATTCCATTTGAAACATCGGCGTTAATATTTGAAACGCTTGTGACAAAATATTTTGTTCGAATAGCCAGCCAGTCAGCAGTTCCGGTTAATGTCACTCTCTCTTTTTCACCTGCTTCTGTTACATCATAACTTTCAAGGTCTTCAGCCATATACGCGTAAACCTGATTATAACTGTAATCATCTGATTCATAGGATTCTGTAGATGGCAATCCATTCTTCCAACCAAATTCATACTGTCTGTTCAAAAGAAGTTCATCAGGATTGATAAAGTTTATTTTTACATCGAAATGATAGACATCATCATAGAATATGTATGTTTTTGTCAGTTCAGAATTATTTATTTTCAGCGAGTAAGTGATTTTAAAAGACTCTCCTTCCCGGAGATCTTTTTTTGTTATCTCTGAACTGCTAAAAAAAATCAAATCCTTTACATCAATATATGAACCATTTAATGATTGAAAACTGAGATATAAATCATTATGAATTTCATTGTCAATCATATTAACGAGTGTGGTATCAAACTTGGCGTATTTTTTTAAAACAAATTTTTCAAGACTTCCGCCGCCGCGGTTTGATAATATGACTCTTATTTTGTCGGTATTGATCTCGATCTTTTTTTCAGCGGAATCCTGATCAATCGTCAGATCGGTATAAGATATGGCACCCGGTTCCTTCTTTGTTTCAACCGGCGGCGTCTCTCTTTCCGCAATTTTTTCATCCTGCGCCACGGGCACTGATGTAACCGAATCCTGTTTTTGAGTCTGATAAATTTCTTTCTTTTCATCAACAGGCTGATCACCTACAATAAGTTTCTGATAATAGGGAACGGTTACGATGATGATCGCGATCAGGACCATTGCTATAATTGATTTTCTATCCATAATAAAATGTATTCCTTCTATTTTTCTTTCACAGGATCAAATCCGCCGGGATGAAACGGATGACACTTACTAATTCTAATTATTGAATACCAGAGTCCTTTAAAAAAACCATGTCTGTCTATTGACTGATAGGCATATTCTGAACAAGTGGGATAAAACCTGCACGAAGGTGAAAAAAGCGGGGAAATGATTTTTTGATACCCGCGAATTAAAAGCAAAAGTATTTTTTTCATACTAACTCAGGGCGCGTACATAAATTTCTTTCAGAGAATTATAATCAATATCTCCTCGATATGTATAAAGAAATATCACCCTGTTGTAATTTTTAAACAGGGTGATATGGTCTCTCAAAAAATGACGAATAATTCTTTTAACATAATTTCTTTTTACTGCCGATCCTATATTTTTTTTGAGAAGGATGGCTGCTTTTTGAAATTCTGACTCATCTACTTCCTTGTAGAGAAAAATTAATCCAAGACGAGTGTAAATTTTTTTACCATTATCTAGAATAAATTTTATTTCGTCTCTACCGGATATAGTGGTTATTTTATGCTGTCTGGTTATATTCATCACTAACAGTTAAACGCTTACGGCCTTTTGCTCTTCTACTGGCTAAAACGGCGCGTCCGTTTTTACTGCTCATGCGTTCCCTGAACCCATGTTTGTTTTTTCTTTTACGATTACTCGGTTGAAATGTACGCTTCATTTATCCTCCAATTGTCTCAAAATATTCACAAATTTTAATATAGCTATATACTATATTGCAAGGCAAATTAATAAACAAAAATATTTTTTTTCTTAAATTTATAAAAATTGTGAATATCTTTTTATTTTTAACATCACATCAAATTGAATTTATTATACTTAAGCCATAAAACTTATTGTGGATAATTTTGTGGAATACTTCTTTAAAAAACAATCTTTATAAACATGTCTATATTTACCCACACCACCATCAATATGAAAAATGTTTTATTCCACAATAATTTTATATTTAATCCACACTCTAATATGACGCTTATTTCCATATCTAACGCGGCTTTTTGATATTTATCCACAAATTCACATTATCTATTACTATATCTTCAATTTATTTTAAATAAAAACAATAATATTAGAGTATAAATATTTCACGTCGGCCATCTCTTTATATTACTTAAAAATCCTTGAAATAGTTATAAATTTTGGTTATTTTGATAGGATTGAAATTGCCTAATTTGGAGGGAAAATGAATTTTACTGTCTCACGCAACTCATTTTTTAAATCTTTACAAAAAGTTATTAATGTAATCCCTGCAAAATCAACAGTTGATATTCTTTATAATGTCCTGATAATTGCAGAAAATGAAGAGTTGAAAATTATTGCTACTGATCTTGAAATCACACAAATCACCTGGACAAAGTGTACCATAAAAGAAGAAGGATCAATTACGGTTCCGGGAAAATTGTTATTGGACATTATACGTGAGATGCCGGAGATTGATCTTAATTTTAATGTGGATTCAAATTTAAAGATAGTAATAAAATCATCTCTGGGTGAATACAAATTATCCGGACAGGATAAAAATGAATATCCCAGCGTGCCGCTTGTGGAATCGGAACAGAAAATTAGTCTGAATAATAAAAAATTTAAGAGAATGATAGAAAAAACACTTTTCGCCTGTTCCACTGATAATTTAAGACCTGCGTTAACCGGTGTGTATTGTCAGATTTTTGAAAACGAATATCGTATGGTGGCGACTGACGGACATCGTCTGGTTAAATATATTAACAAAGATTTTGAATCTCTTGATTTTACGAGGGATCTGATTATTCCGACCAAGGCATTGAATTTTGTGGCGCGGAATCTTCCTGAAGACGGAAACCAGCAGATTGTATTCAGCGAAAACCATGTATTGTTCGAGTTGCCGGATACAAAAATTTATTCACGAATAATTAAAGAACCGTATCCGGACTATGAAAGAGTTATTCCTACTGAATATTCAAAGGAATTATCTATAGACCGTGAAAGCTTTATTTCTTCGGTGAAGCGCGTTTCTCTGTTTTCAAATCCTATTACTTATCAGGTTCGTTTAAATATTGATAAAGATAATATGGCTGTATTTGCTCAGGATATTGATTTCGGCGGAGAAGCGAATGAGACAATACCATGCAAATACAACAGTGATTCACTTGAAATTGCTTATAACGCCAATTATCTGATGGATATTTTACGACATCTCGATACGGATGAAATTAAGATCATGGTTAAAGATGCGGATGGTCCTGGTTTGGTTTATCCCGTAAATGGCGATGAAATGGATGAAATTCTTATGCTTATTATGCCCGTGAGGCTAAATTAAGTTAGAATGCATATAAAAAAGATAGAAATTAAAAATTTTCGTAATATTGCAAATGAAGAGATCGAATTTGATAAAAATATAAATATTATCTACGGAGAAAACGGTCAGGGTAAAACATCGCTTCTTGAAGCCATATATTTTCTAGCGATTACCAGAAGTTTTAGAATAAATTCAGAAAAAATTGCTTTGCAGCAGTCAAAAGAATATTTCGATCTGAAAGGTAGATTTAATACCGATACAAGTAATGAAGTTGATATAAGGCTGTTTTTTTCATTAAAAGACGGTAAAAACGTTTTTTTGAATGAAAACAAATTACAAAACTTCTCGGAATTAATTGGTGTTGTTCCCACAATTCTATTGTCACTTGAAGATTTGGAATTAACGTATGGTGTTCCTGCAAACCGCCGTCGATTTGTTGATATACTGCTGTCACAAACAAGTCCGGTATATTTGCACGCGCTGCAGAAATATAAAAAAAGTCTTCAGCATCGCAATAAACTTCTGACTTTAATAAATGAAGGAAAATCAAATAAAAAGGCTCTGTTCCCCTGGGATGAACAGCTTATCGCAAATGGCGTTGAGATTATTCTGTCACGGCAAAAATTTATCGAATTTATTAATAAAAAAATAACAGAGTATTACCGGTTTATTTCAAAAACACATGAAAATATCTCAGGAAGTTACGTTTCTAACATCAGTAAAAATCTTAATGCTGATCAAGCGGAACTTAAAGAACAGTATCATGATAATTTATCAGAAAATCTGAATGCTGATATTGAGAGAAAAAGTACTTCAGTCGGACCGCACAGGGATGATTTTAATTTTATGAAAGATGGGAATTTTTTAAAATACTATGGTTCTCAGGGAGAAAATAAAACGTTTTTGATCGCGTTAAAATTTGTCGAAAGTGAATTTTTAAAACAACACTTAAAAGAAAATCCGGTATTTTTAATGGATGATATTTTTGGCGAACTTGATGACAACAGAATTGCCAGTCTGCTGGATTTCACGAATACCATCGGGCAAACTTTTATTACTACCACCCTTAAGGCCAAATTTAAAGATACAAGCCTTAAAAGTAATAATTACATACATTTACAAAACGGGGCCATAGTGAATGGGCAGTGATTTTAAACCAATTAACAATGCACTGGAATCAATTTTAAGTAAATTTAATCTGAAAAACAGTTATGAGGAAAGCCTTCTGTTCTCCAGGTGGTCTTATCTTGTAGGCCCTCAGATTTCGAAATTTAGTAAGCCCGTAAAATTTGAAAATAACATTTTAACGATAAACGTAAATTCGGATTCATGGAAAACAGAACTTAAATCGAAAAAGAAGTCACTGATTGAATTGATTAACAGTTCTCTGGATACGATCACAGTTGAAGATATTTTATTTATTTAGAGGTTAAAAATATGCCAACAAAAGCATATGATGCAAGTAATATTCAAGTATTAAAAGGATTAGAAGCCGTCCGGAAAAGACCGGCCATGTATATAGGCGATGTTACAAGTAAGGGACTTCATCATCTTGTTTATGAAATTGTTGATAACAGTATTGACGAAGCGATGGCTGGTTTTGCGGATGAAATATCAGTCACCATTCAAAAGGATGAAGTAATTACTGTAATAGATAACGGACGGGGTATTCCGGTTGATATTCACCAGGGAGAACAGAGACCGGCCGTTGAGGTCATTATGACCGTTTTGCACGCGGGAGGAAAGTTCGACAAGAGCAGTTATAAAGTTTCTGGCGGTTTGCATGGTGTCGGAGCCTCTGTAGTCAACGCGCTTTCGGAATGGTGTACTGTTGAAATATCGAGAAACGGAAAAGTACACAAACAAACATATAAAAAGGGTGTAGCTGTAGATCAGGTGACGGTAATTGGTGAAACGGATAAAACCGGAACAAAGATCAGCTTTTTGGCGGATAGTGAGATATTTAAGGAAATTGTATATAAATTCGATGTTCTCTCTACAAGGCTTCGCGAACTGGCCTTTCTTAATAAAAATATCAAAATTTCACTTAAGGATGACCGCGACGGAACGGAGGCCGTCTATCAATATAAAGGCGGACTGGTTGAATTTGTCCATTTTCTGGATGAGACCCGTTCCCCTCTTCACAGTGACCCGGTTTATCTCGAAGGTGAAAAAGATTCCGTTCCGATGGAAATAGCTCTGCAGTACAATGCGACCTACACGGAAAATATTTTAACATATTGTAACAACGTTAACACCATCGAAGGCGGAACACATCTTTCCGGATTTAAAGCGGCTCTGACAAGAACCCTTAACGCGTATGGTCAGAAATATAATCTTATAAAAAACAATGAAAAATTTTCTCTCTCAGGAGAAGATGTGAGAGAAGGTCTCACCGTAGTTATTTCTGTAAAAGTATCCGAACCACAGTTCGAAGGGCAAACGAAAACCAAGTTAGGCAATTCAGAAGTTCGGGGAGCCGTCGAATCACTGGTCAATGAAAAATTGTATGAATTCCTCGAAGAAAATCCGGGTATTGCCAAAAAAATAATCGACAAGAGTGTCGGCGCGGCGAGAGCCAGAGAAGCAGCGCGCCACGCGCGCGAGCTGACGCGCAGGAAAAACGCGCTTGACAGTAATTCTCTTCCGGGAAAACTGGCGGATTGTTCAAATACTGATCCCGAAGAGTGTGAAATCTATCTTGTTGAAGGTGATTCAGCCGGGGGTTCGGCTAAGCAGGGACGTGATAGGCGATTTCAGGCCATTCTCCCTTTAAAAGGTAAAATATTAAATGTGGAAAAAGCAAGATTTGATAAGATTTTGACGAATGAAGAAATTAAGACTATTATCACAGCGCTGGGTACAGGAATTGGTTCGGATGATTTTAATATTGAAAAATTAAGATACAAAAAAATTATCATCATGACTGATGCTGATGTGGACGGATCACATATCCGTACCCTACTGCTAACCTTTTTTTACCGGTATATGAATGAATTATTTCAGAATGGAAATATTTATATCGCGCAGCCTCCGCTGTACAAGCTTAAAAACGGTAAAAATGAATATTACGCGTACGATGAGCTGGAGAAAGAAAGAATTCTGACTGATTTAAAAGTCGATGAAGGCAATAAAGTAAACATGCAGCGCTATAAAGGTTTGGGTGAAATGAATCCGGAACAATTATGGGAAACTACGATGGATCCGGATTCCAGAACAATATTGCAGGTTTCAATCGAAAACGCGCTGGAAGCGGACAAAATATTTACAACTCTTATGGGTGAAGATGTCGAACCCAGAAAAAAATTCATTGAAGAACATGCACAATATGTGCGTAATCTGGATATATAATTTTCAAGGATAATGAGTCATATGGCTGAAAATGAAAAAATACTTCCAAAACTAATAGAAGATGAGATGAAGGAGTCCTATCTGGACTACTCCATGTCCGTAATTGTTTCGAGAGCTTTACCTGACGTGCGTGACGGTCTTAAGCCTGTGCACCGCAGAGTACTTTATGGCATGCGTGAACTCGGCAATCTACACAATAGAGCACATAAAAAAAGCGCCAGAGTTGTCGGTGAGGTATTAGGTAAGTATCACCCTCATGGTGATTCAGCGGTTTACGATACTATTGTACGTATGGTTCAGGATTTTTCACTCCGTTATCCATTAATTGACGGCCAGGGAAACTTTGGCTCGGTTGATGGTGATTCAGCGGCGGCGATGAGATACACTGAAGTCAGAATGAGAGAAATAGCTGAAGAACTTTTAACGGACATCAATAAGAACACGGTCGATTATACAAGAAATTTTGACGACACGCTTGATGAACCGGTGGTGCTTCCGGCAAAATTACCAAATTTGCTGATAAACGGCTCATCAGGTATCGCCGTCGGCATGGCCACAAATATACCACCGCACAATCTTAATGAAGTTGTGGACGCGACAAAAGCGGTGATCGACAATCCGGATATATCTATCAGCGACTTGATGCAGCATATTAAGGGACCGGACTTTCCGACAGGTGGATTTATATATGGCGGAGCTGAAATAATAAAAGCTTACAATAGCGGCAGAGGAAAAGTAATTGTCAGGGCCAGAACCGAAATTGAAACGCACCCGAACGGCAAATCAACCATTTTAGTCAAGGAAATTCCCTATCAGGTGAATAAATTAAACCTGATCAATAAAATTGTTGAACTTGTAAAGGATAAGCGAATCGAAGGCATTTCAGATCTTCGGGATGAATCTGACCGGGATGGAATGAGGATCGTTATAGAATTAAAAAAAGATATTGATCCTAATGCCATTCTTAATTTACTATATAAACACAGCCAGATGCAGACGACATTCGGAATTATAATGCTTGCTTTGGTTAAGGGACGTCCGCGGGTCCTAAATCTAAAAGAAATGATTCAATATTTTATTGATCACAGAGTAGAAGTAATTATACGTCGCACAAGATATGATCTTGAAGAAGCTGAAAAAAGAGCGCATATTCTCGAAGGTCTGAGAATTGCCATTGATAATATTGATGAGATCATTGAGCTTATTAAAACATCACCAAATCCGGAGGAAGCAAAAATAAGGCTTATTGACCGGTTTGGATTGACAGAGATTCAGGCAAAAGCCATTCTGGAAATGAGACTGCAGAGACTTACAGGTCTCGAAAGAGAAAAAATTGAAGAAGAATACCGTGAACTGTTAAAACAAATCGAACATTTTAAAGCAATTCTCAATAGCCCTCAGATGCAGAAGGAATTGATAAAAGAGGAATTGGACGGCGTCGTATCCAAGTATTCGGATATGCGAAGAACTGAAATCGTTTTTAATTATGAAGAAGTTGATATAGAAGATATGATCACCGAAGAAGATATGGTAATTACCATATCTCATTCCGGCGCGATCAAAAGAATTCCGGTGAATGCCTACCGGACCCAGAACAGAGGAGGAAGAGGAACCACCGCGGCCAAAACGAAAGATGAGGATTATATTGAACATCTCTTTGTTGCCGGAACACATGATTACATTCTCTTTTTTACGGACAAAGGACGCTGCCATTGGTTGAAAGTGTATACGATTCCGCCTGCCGGGAGAATATCAAAGGGCAGACCGATCATAAACTTAATAAATATTGAAAGTGGTGAAAAAATACAGGCGTTTATGTCGATCCGGAATTTTGATCAACCGGGTTATATTGTATTTTCATCTGAAAAGGGAGTAATTAAAAAAACTGATCTTTCCGCGTTCAGTCGTCCAAGAAAAGGCGGGATTATCGCGATTAATATTAAAGAGGAAGACCGACTGGTCGGCGCTTCACTATCCGATGGTGAAAGTGACATCATCCTGGTTACAAAAAATGGAAAATCTATCCGCTTTTCGGAAAACGGGATCCGCTCAATGGGCAGAAACGCAACGGGTGTACGTGGTATCAGACTTAAAAATGATGATCATGTCATATCGATGGCTGTCGTAAAAGATGAAAATGAACTATTAACGATTTCTGAAAACGGTTATGGAAAAAGAACTGCCGTTGGCAATTTCAGGCTTCAGAGCCGCGGCGGAAGCGGAATTATCGCCATGCGTGTTACCGCCAAAACAGGAAAACTGATTGATGCGATAGATATCAGTGAATCAGAAGACTTAATGATAATTACGGAAAACGGAGTTGTCATACGTCAAAGTATCGATGATATAAATGTAATAGGCAGAAACACGCAGGGTGTAAGATTGATCCGGTTGGATGAAAATGACAAAGTAAGTGATATAACCAAAGTATTTCCGACAGAAGATGAAGAAAACGGGGAAACTCCTGAGGAGTAAACTATTTTCAGCGGATTGCTGGTAACGATATATTGAATCAAATCCTATACGGAGGAAAGATGAAAAAAATATCAGATTCAACTATCAGCCGTTTATCCCGGTATTACAGAACATTAAGTCTGCTTATCGAACAAAAGATTGAAACGGTGTCTTCGGATGAAATCGCGGAAATTGATGGTGTCACTTCGGCTCAGGTCCGTAAGGATCTCTCCTTTTTCGGAACTTTTGGGAAACGAGGGCTAGGATATAACACAAAAGACCTGAGAGAAGAAATCGGAAAGATTCTTGGTCTTAAAAAAACCTGGAATATTGCTCTGGTTGGAATTGGGAATATTGGACGCGCGTTAATTGATTATCAGGAATTTAAAAAACAGGGCTTTCAGGTTAAGGCATTGTTTGACAGCGATCCGGAAAAGATTGGGGATGAAGTAAATGGCTTGGTTATAAACAATATCAATGATGTTTGCCATGTGGTCAAAGATAAAAATATTGAAATTGCCATTATCGCGGTGCCGGCAAAAGTTGCTCAGGGGGTCACAGACTTTTTTGTAAACTGCGGTGTCAAAGCCATATTAAATTTTGCGCCTATAAGCATAAAAACGCCACCGGATGTTCTGGTAAAAAATGAAAATATGTCAATCGAGCTGGAAGCTCTGTCTTATTACATTACAAACGATCTAAAAAAATAAAAAAAATGGCTGTCGCTTTAATAAGGGCAGCCATTTTTTTAATATCAGTTTCCTAACTCGGTGGCTTTCTTGAAAGCTTCTTCAGATTTTGTCTTTTCATTAAGGCGTGCATAGCTAACGCCAAGGTTATACCACATTGAACCATCTTCGGGATAAATATCCAATCCCGCCAGTAACGTGCTTTTAGCCTCAGTGAATTTTCCGATTCGAAGCTCGGATGTGCTTTTTAATTGATAGGCTTCTTTCAGATTAGCGTCAATCTCAAGAGCCTTTGCAAAATAATCAATGGACTTTGCAAGATATTCTTTCTGCAGGTTTTCATCGATTCCTTCCTCATTTCCGGCTTTTATAAACAATAGTCCGGCATTAAAAGGAAATGCTTTTTCCTGCGGATTAATCTGCATGGCTTTGTTGTAAGCCTCAACGGCTTCGTCACGACGATTTAAAAAATCATAACTTTGGGCAAGATAGGTTATCGCTTCGGCATTATTAGCATCCAGCTCAATCGCTTTCTTGTAATTGGTAATGGCATCGTCATACTGTTTGCCATTAAAAAAGTAGGTACCAAGTTCTACCCATGAAGCAACGGAGTCCGGGAAATTAACGGTAAGTGATTTGTATGAATTGAGGGCATTTTCCTTGTCATCCAGCAAGGTATAACAAAGAGCGATAAGTTCGTTCACCCGGAAATCATTTTTAAGAAAAGTAACATTATTAAAATTGACAAGCGCCGCGTTTAACAATTTAACCGCGGAATCAGATTTTTTGTCTTCCAGTTTCGTGAAGTTATTATAATTGCCGACGCCTTTATTAAACTCAGTTGAATAGTAATAATTTCTGGATTCAGTAATCTGGGGTTTAAACTGCGGTCCTATTTTAAGAGAATTTTCGAAAGCGCCCACCATTTCTTTGATGTCGCCCTGTTTTCCGTATAATTCACCTAAAAGATACCATGCTTCAGGATTGCTGGGATATTTTTCGGTGGCCTCTTTTGCAAGAACGAGTGCGCTTTCAAAACGTCCGGCTTTGTAATCAACGAACGCTCCCTCAAGTTCCGGTGGACGGCATGAACTAAGCACTGATAAAATCAACAATGATGAAAATATCATCAGGATTGTTTTTTTCATAATGATCTCCTTAATTGGTGTTAATAATAGAGTTGATGTTTTTTAAAAATGGTGGTTCGATGATGCCATGCTCTGTGATGATGCCCGTAAGTAATTTGTTCGGGGTTACATCAAAAGCGGGATTATGGACATCATAACCTTCATAATCCGATATATTCCAAAAATTTAAAACTTCAGATTTATCCCGATATTCAATGGGAATTTCTGATCCGTCGCCAATCGATAAATCAAAAGATGATGAGGGCGCGGCTGTATAAAACGGCACATCATGATACTCTGCAAGAACCGCCAATGAATATGTTCCGATTTTGTTGGCGAAATCTCCATTGGATGATATGCGATCCGCGCCGACAATAACCAGATCAATTTTTTGCTCTTGCATAAGACTCGCGGCCATTCCATCGGTGATCAAAGTGGCAGGGATATTGTTTTTTTTAAGTTCCCAATAAGTAAGTCGCGCGCCCTGTCCAAGCGGACGTGTTTCATCCACAAATACATGTATATTTTTTCCGGATTTTTTTGCTGTGTAAATCGGTGATAAAGCGGTACCGCTGCCGCCGGTCGCAAGAATTCCTGCATTGCAGTGAGTAAGTATATTAAATCCATCGCGTATAACTTCAGAGCCATACTTCCCTATCCGATCACAGGTGATGATGTCCTTTTTATGAATATCGATTGCTGTATTCTGTAGTTCATTGAGAAGCATCGAATGGTCATTCTTATTAAAAGAGAAATATGTTTTGGTTAACTTCTCAATCGCCCATTCAAGATTGACGGCGGTCGGTCTGCTATCTTTCAGAGAATCGGCGGCCGAAATAAAAGTATCATCATTTAAGCTGCTGGTGTCAGCCAATCGGAGCGCGTGAAGATATAGCGAGTAGGCCGCCACTATTCCAATTGCCGGCGCCCCTCTTACACGGAGTCGTTTAATCGCTTCAATTGATTCGTTTAAATTGTTGAGACGAATGATTTTATATTCATTCGGCAGCAATGTTTGATCAATGATATCGAGATTATTGTTTTTGAAATTAATTGCTTGTATAATCATTCATTCCATTATATTTTTTGTGAGCGTAAAAGCTAATAAATTAACATTTCGATTGCAAGAAAAAGCAATAACCTGTATATCCAATTTTATATTGTTATAATTATTATATCTAATTAAATTTATGTATAAAAAATAAAACTGATGAGGAAAATTTTCAATGCAAAAAGCCGGTCTTAAAAAAATAGGTCTCTTATTAATAATCTGGTTAACTCCGGTTTTTTGTCAGGATATAATATTTGATGAACAAGAGTTTTTCGAAAATTTAAAAACTTCATACTATACACTCGAGGAGACGAACCTAAATAATGTTGTTTCTCTGGTAACGAGTGCAAAAATAGAAAATTTCGCCGAAAAGAACTGGAAAAATTCGGAAATTTTTCCTCTGCAAATGATATGGGTAAAACCAAACAGCATATATCTTTCTGAACAAGGCGTCCCGCCCATCCCGGACGAAAATCAAACTAATTACCGACGGTCCGTCGAAGCATTAAAACAGCAGTTCAGAACCATATTGTTAGATTTACAGCGATTTTATATCAATGGCATATACACAAGCATAAGTAATGATTATCAATTGGTTCAAAATAATCAGACAATTCAGGTTTCATATTCGATGAACCTGGATGGAAACCCGATTGATTACCGATATACCTTCGGATTAAACGGACTTTGTTTAAAAATTGAATCCTTTTACCATAGGGATAATAACAAAGTGACGACCTATCCTAAATTTCGGACAGTCAAGACAAAATGGATATGCGAGGGGTGGGAGGTTCAGGTAAGCAATCAGGATCAGATAAGAAATGGTTATTTGGTTCTCTTAAAAAACAGGGTAGTTCAGGATATTTTTGTGCCGATAGAAATTTCAATAGAAGCCCAAAAGAATACCGGCGAGAAATTCACCGAAATCATTAAAATAAAAAATTACCTTTTTAATCAACCACTGCAGCTATTAAATGATGTTAAAGGAGATCGGTAAGCATTTTATCGATTCTTAATTTTAAACGGTCAACAGGTGTATTGTCTTTTGATTTTAAACGGACAACTTCTTTAAGCCGTTTTTCAAATTCAATTTTTTTATCACAGGGAAGACAATAGTCAAGATGTTCATTAAATAATCTGGTTTCTTCCGCGTTCAAAACACCGTCAATATAAGCATGGACATGTTTTTCAATATCCGCGCAATTGTACTTATCTATCTTTTTTGTCTGTGTCGTCACTTATATAACCTCTTGTTTTTGCATAATTCCATAAATATCTTTGTAATAATTTTCTGCCCCTGTAAAGTCTGGACATCACTGTCCCAAGCGGCGCGTCTATGATATTGGCGATCTCATTATATGAAAAGCCTTCCACATCACAAAGCAAAACCACCAATCTGAACTGATAGGGCAAATTTTCAAGCGCCTCTTTTACATCGTCTTCAAAGAAATTCTCAAGAAATTCTTCCTTTGATGTTTCCTGAAGACTAATCGATTCATCAAGTCTTTTATACAGAAAAAATTCTTCAAGATCATCATAGCTTACTTTTTGTGGCTGTTTTATCGCTTTTCTGTACGCGGTTATAAATGTATTTACCAAAATCCTGAAGACCCATGCTCTAAAATTGGTATTTTTCTGATATTGATCGAGTGCTCTGAATGCTTTGTACAGAGTGTCCTGTACCAAATCTTCAGCATCATTCTGATTGTGGGTCATTCTTAAGGCAGTGCTGTATAAAGACTGTAAGTGCGGATCGATAAGTTCAGAAAATTCACGCTGGCGCTCAGTAATCAAAAAAAACTCCTTATCTAGTATAAGTTGCTTTTAAACATGTTAATTTTAAAAAAATTATCATCATAAATCAAGGTTATTAAAATTTGATGTTTATACCTTTAAAAAAATTTGAAAGGTTGTTCCGTGTTCCGGCCGGCTTTCTTTTAGGGTCAATTTTCCGCCGTGATATTCCTCGATAATTCTTCTTGCTAAACTTAAACCCAGTCCCCAACCTCTTTGTTTCGTACTATACCCGGGTTTAAATATATTTTTTTGATCTTTTAATGGAATACCTTTACCATTGTCTGACATCTCGATGCAGACGGACTTCTTTTTTGAATTTATCTGAGTAGAAATAGAGATTATGCCATTATTCCCTTCTATGGCATCGAGGGCGTTTTTAATTAAATTTTCAAGTACCCATTCAAAAAGCTCAGTATTCAGCTGAACGGTTGGATTACCATCAAAATGCGAATTAATCGAAACGGTCCTCTGCATATTGGGTAATCTCTTCCCGAAATAAGAAGAGATATTGTCAATCACATCATTCAATGGTACCGGTTTTAATTTGGGCATTGAACCAATTTTTGAAAAACGATTGGCTATTTTATTAAGACGTGTGAGGTCATTCTGCATTTCCTGAAGCGCGGTTGGCAATAAACCGGAGTCAGATTTTATAAGCTCAATCCATCCAAGCAGAGAACTGAGCGGCGTACCTAATTGGTGAGCCGTTTCTTTTGCCATACCTACCCAAATAAATTGTTGCTCACTTTTCTTAATATGTGAAAATCCCAGGTAGCCCAACATTATAAATATAAAAACACTGCCAACGGCCATATAGGGTAATAATCTTAACTGATGAATTACCGGAGAAAGACCGTAGTAATAATATCCCAGAGTCTCTCCTTCATATTTAATGGGCAAAGGGTCATTTTCATTGACCATCTTTTCAAGTTCTGAAAAAAGAAAGAGGCTGTCTTGCCGGCTGATATTTGTCGCATAATCGAGTTCGGGGGAAATGTTTACCCAGCTTTGGGGGATTTTATCGGTATCTGTATATATAATCGGATAGTCTGCGCCACGGATTACTTCATTGAAGAAAAAGCTAAGATCCATATTAACATCAGGGTTGTTAATATTTTCCTCAAAAACCTTGATTCTGAATCGCATATACTCAGTAGAATTATCTTTTAAAACCTGAACCATTCTCTGTGTATACCAAAACGCGGAAATGATTAAAGCAATCCCAATTATAAAGAGCAATCCCTTAAAATTGCCTTTGGTACGATAAACGGATTTAATCAAATCTTCATGTCTCCGAATAGAAAAATGGAACACAAAATAAAAAGTTGGTCAACGATTAAATTTATTATGAGAAAATAAAATAAAAAAGGCGGTCAACTGACCGCCATAAAAACTATTTTAAGTCATCCAGGTATTTTTTAGCCTGAGCTTTATATTCCGGATCATCTGCGTCGCTGTTGGCAAGCGACAGGCAGGTTTCGAATTCTTTTTTCGCCAACTCCTTATTATCCATCTCTTTATACGTAATGCCCAATTCCAGATGATGATTTATATGTTCCGGATGAAGTTCAATCGCTTTTTTAAAATTAAAAACAGCGTTTTCGTAGGATGCTTCTTTTGGAACACCACCCAAAAAGAGATTGGCGAATTTCTTTTCAACCCAGCTTAAATTTGAAAGTTTACGATTCCAACGGCCAAGAACATGATAGGCAATATCATTTTGAGGGTCATATTTGATCGCAAGATCAACATGCTGTTTAATTTCTTTAGAAAGCCTTATTCTTTCCTTTGCCCCGGCGTCAAGAGCGACACGACCGGTGGCAACACTATAAAATAAATGCCCGTTACTCCCCTCAGGATTTAAGGCAATCGCTTTTTCGGCAAATTCCTTCCCTTTTTTGTAGTTCTCGGCACGCGCATCACCTTCTAGCTTCTCGCCAACATCTACAAAAGCGCGCGAACACTTCCATGCTGCTTCGTAATTTGTGGTGTCATTTTGGAAGACCTTAAGATAAAAATCGAGAGCTTTTTTATTGTCAAGATTTTTGTACGCCATATCACCTTGTTGTAAAAGTGAAGGCGGAGGAGTTTCCTGCGCATTAGCAAAAATGATCATGCTTAACAGAAAAATAGACAAGAATTTCAATGTTTTCATTGGGCCTCCAATAGGATTGTGGTTTGTTGCATTTTATTATCTAAGAAATTAGTGAACAGTATCTATGCTGATAATTTTATCACCTGGCACGATTGAATCAACGATATTCATGCCGTCAACAACCTGTCCGAATAGAGTGTAATTCCCATTGAGGTGAAATTGTTCCGATTGACAGATGAAAAACTGACATCCACCGGTGTCCCATCCTGAAGTGGCGATCCCGACACTTCCCCTCATAAAGGGAAGATCACTATGTTCAGACGGAATCGAATATCCGGGACCTCCCCATCCGTTACCCATGGGATCACCACCCTGAATAACGAAATCCGGCACCACTCGGTGAAATGTTAAGTTATTATAGAATTTTTTATTTGCAAGTGTTAAAAAATTATGAACAGTTAAAGGCGCGATATTTGAATATAATTCAAGAACCATCGTCCCCTTCCCGGTTATAATACGGACCCTTGGATTGGCGCTGAATTCCGTTAAGGAGTCGGCGGTGAGGTAAGCGGGAGCTAAATTTGCCAGACTGTCCGCCCGGTACTGATAGTTATCGATACTTCCGGGTAAATCCATAAGCGCCTTTAGCACATTATCCTGACATGCATTATCGGCGAGCACTTTTAATTCATTGTCCGATAGAACGGCCTGGGTTTGACTGAGCAATTTGATGATACTCAATTGAAGTTCCGACGCGTTTGGCTGCTTAAATGTGGTATACAAGTTAAGAAGTTTATCAATGGCAATCGATTGTTTCCTTTCAATTTTCCAGTCAATTGCCGTGGCGACCGAAGAAAAGGATTCAGATTGAAGTAACGCGTTATAATCCTCCTGATTCGCCCTATGTTTATCAGCAAGAAGGTTGAACGCTTTTTCAGCAAGAGCCGGAGAGGCGACATTTACAAACTGATGCAGAAGATCAGTAGCCATCGGCATTTCAAGTATGGATAACGTTTCAAGCAGTGATTGTTTAAACGCGTCGTTACCCTGATCAAGATTCTGCATAACAAACCGATAGGCCATGTTTTTATTGATACCGGCAATAATTTTTATTATTTCCGATTTTATATACAGATCATCCGTTTCGTTAATAATATTTAGCAAAAAAGCGGTGCTTTTTTCTTTTGATAAATTTGCCTGTGTTTGTAGCGCGGCAATTTTCAAATGAATGTTTTCAGAAGACGAATATTTTCCAATTAAATCCAGATCTGTGGAGTCGGCGACGATTGGAAGAATTTGCAAAGCATAATATAAAGTTTGCCAGGGAGTGCCGGGCTTGAAAGTATTCGCAAGAGACGCTTTTAAATTAGAAAATTGAAGACTGTCAGATCGAATATGTTCGGTTACTAGTTCCGAATCCTTTAAATACCAGCCATTGATTTTTTTATATAAATATTTAACTGAATTTGCATCCGTGGATGGCAGCAATGATACCAGAATATCCAAATCTCTTTGCGTGGTTGAGTAATAATAAAAATATGAAAGCTGGTCGGAAACCATGGTTTTTTTGTCAATCTTCTCTTCTATGCCGGAAACAGGGATGCCTCTTTTTGCGGCTAAAGCCGATGCGATCAATGCTTCAGACCGGAGATCCGGGTCATTAAGATATCGCTGAAAGAATTGAACAGAATTTTCCCCGCCAAAATTACCCAATGTCAGCAGGACAGCTTTTTGAACGCTAAACGGAAGACCGGAAAAAGGAAGATTTATTAATATGTTCTCCGAATCGGAATTTCCGATCTGACCAAGAGCAAAGACGGCGTTCTTCAACAGCTCAGGGTCTTTCTCGGTAAGCAGACATTTTTTTAAATGAGGGATAAACACATCGCTCTTTGCTCTCCCCATCGAACGAAGCGTTTCTATCTTTAATTTATCGTTTCCACTTGAATATATATTAGTGAACGCGTCTATGTCATTAGAACGGGAAAATTCAAGATTCTTCAGGAGAATCCAGTCATCTGACTGAGAATCATTATTTGATGAACATCCGACAAAATAAAAAAGGCTCAATAAAACTATGAAATATTTCAATATCATCTGAGGCGATTCTTTCGTTAAATTGTTTGGAAATAATGATTTGTAAATTATAGTAAAAAATAATTATTTTTGCAATAGCTTTTAGTTGGAACTCTCTAATTGGAAGTTCTTATAATTACTTGTTTTATGGCAGAAGCCACGTTAAAAAAGGTTTGACATCCAAATGAGATTTGGTTAACTTGCAAATGTTTTTTTATACTTAAAATTGCTAAAGTCGCGCTTTTGAATAATATTAATTTGTCGGAGGAAGAATGTCTAATACAGAAGGCAAGGGATCAATTCTTCTTAAAGTATTGATTCTCATGTTAATTGTCTTGTTGGTTGTGGTGATTATAATACCCGGAAGAATATGGAATGAAGAACAAAATGAAAAAATAGCCGCTCGGAGTAATATGATGAGCATTTATGAGGCAGAAAGATTTTATCATCGTACTCAAGGTGGGTTTACATCAGATCCGGCCGAATTATTAAGAATTGTTCATGAAGATTCAACACTGGTAATGGCCCAGACAATTGTGAATTACACACAGGAGCTGGCTGGCCATATCGATGCATTTTTGAATATTCCGAATATTAATGCTGTAAACACAATTTCTCAAAACAGCGCAAGCATCATTGAAGATCTTAATACAAACGCCAGATTCTTGATGACCAACGAAGAGATTAATGAGGAAGCGGAAGAGCTGAAATTAAAATTATCGGTTATGAATAACGATGCGAAATATGAAAATTATATTATAACCGCAAACTATGTCGATTCCCTTACACAACTCAGAAGGGATCTTTCTGACTATACTCTTCAGTCTGCGGCATCAAGAGCTGTGGCAATCACAGATACTATCAGCAGAATGATTACAAGAGTTGAGCTTAATAAACTGGAAGCAGGATGGGAACCCCTCTCCATAAGAATTAATGACCTGGTTAAATCCATTAACCGCTCATCAATTAAAGAAGTGTCCAATGTCTCTGACCGTGTGAAAGATTTTAATGCAAATATTGATAAAGCCTTTAATAAGCTTGCAAAATCAAACACGGCAGGAGACGGCCAAAAGGTTCAGGAAATAGCAGCAAAAATTGATGCAACCTTTCAAAAATTCTTAATGGATTTCAACACGACAAGCAAAACCGCGCTTTACAGGTTATCAGAGGCGGATTCGATGGTTATGCATCTGACAGAGGCTAATTTTTACAGTCCCGTATCAAAGAAAATGTACAACATAACCATTTTGGATGATTCCGGCTCTGTCAAAGTGGAAAGTCCGGAACTACTGGATGACTTGAAAGCAATGACGTTGCCTCTTGTAGAAAAGTCAAAAAGTATGCCCATTCTGCCGGCATATAAAGCCTATGTAGACACCATCAACGGAATTAAAAACAAATCCATGTTAGTGAAGCAGGAAATTCGCAAGAATGTCGATATATTTGTTAAGAACAGGCAAGTTGAAGAACTTGCCAATAAGCTTACAGATCTGAGCGTGATTACCGCTTATTCGGATTTGGCCCGGTTTGTAAAAGAAGTGCCCAACTCAAATAGTTTTAGTGATATTAAATTATATTCTGAAAATGCACTCAACAGTGTCAGAATATTTGACCAGGTTTACTCTGAAAATATCTTCGGCAATTTAGATACACTTCACTCGGATATGATTAAAGTTCTTGAAGAGTATAATCAGCTGTTAGGAGAAATTCGAAGACTTCCTGCCGGTGTAAAAAACTTTGATGAGGATATCGCGGCATTGAATGACTCATTTGGAAAAATTAAATCAATTACCGGTTCTACTGTTACCCCGACTTTAAAATCATTGGATTTTGAATTGGGAGAGGTATACCTCTTTGCTTCCGAAGGAAAGTCTGAAAATGTATATGGCTTATTTAAAAAACAAATCGAGAATTACGGCTATATCTATAAAGACACCAAAAGCTGGGAAGAATAGAAGTAAAATGTTTATAAAAATAAATTAAGGAGGGAATTTTCCCTCCTTTTTTTAATTAGAAAACACATCATGAAAAATATCTTTGGTATATCATTTTCAGATAATGGCATGCACCTGGCTCAATTCAGAGGCGAAGCGGGAGTTAGTCAATTCATCAAATCCAGCCATTTCCCCTATCCCTTCAATTTTCGATTCGACAGTTTTATAAAAAATGAAAATTTCAATAAATTGGCAGATCTTATCTTGAGGGAAAAAGGCGCCGGAGTGTTGGATAATTTAGAAATTGATATTTCAATACCATACAATTTTGCTTTTGTAAAAAGAGTCTCTCTTCCAAAAGAAATTTCCGGAGATCTCCTGCGTGTTCAAATAGAATGGGAACTAAACAATTATCTTCCCGATGATATCTCAAACTATAAAATTAACTTAGGGAATGAATTTGTTTTTGATGAGTACCGTGAGATCATTGTCATCGCGATCAAAAGATCGATCATTAATGAGTTAAATGAGTTTGCTCACCTTTGCGAAGGGAATCTTAGTTCAGTAAGTTTGAATAATTTTGCTGTGGAGAATTATCTCAATCGTCATGGTTTGATAACTCATGAAAAAAACCAGTTGATATTTAAGGTTAATAACTACTCCATTGAAACACATTTTATGTTGAGTGGAGAATACTACTCATCCTTTTTAGATAATATTAATACACTAAGCGGACATCAAAACAGAGACCAAAAAATACTTGAAAAGATGGTTGAACGTTTTAAAGAGCTGGAAAATCTGTCCAATCAGTTGTCAGCCGAAAGTCAAAAAGAATTACAGATATATATCTACGGCCCATCTGTCGTGGATTCGACATTTGACCTTCTGCGGAAAAATTTTTCAATCGAGTTGAAAAGAATAGAAACGGATAAATATCCTGTCGAAGTTCCAAACGGGAATGGTGATATTGAAGCGATCGGTTCTGTTCTTCGAAATTCGGATGATGGTTAAATTTGGAGGTATGAATGGGAAAGTATAATCTTTTAGAAGATGACGAGCTGTTTTCGCCAAAAAAACGGGAAGATGACCAACCGGGCGATAAAAAAGATATAGAAAAGGATGAAATAGATTTTGATGCTCTTGAAAAAGAAGAGCCGGTCATTATTGAAGACAGCAAAGAGAAAACGACCGACTCTTTTGATCAGCGTGAGGTAATAGACCTTACCGGTGAACCGGAGCAGCATTCAAGTTTATTTGATGTTGATCAGGATCGTGTGGCGCCGGCAGAGCCAAAATTTTCCGGATTTGATGAAGATCGGCCTTCAGGAGTTAAAGAAAAGAAGCCTTCATTTATCCAGGATGAAAGTTTTTTTGATGAAAAGCCGGATGCCATAAACTATAAGCCGATACTAATCGGAGCAGGAATAGTGGCACTGCTCTTTATTGTCTATCTCGGATTAAACCAGTGGGTTTTTAAAGATGATACCGGTAAAATACCACCGACCGAACTTGTTGAAGAACAGCCGGCTGTTTCACCGGAGGAATTAGAAAAAACAAGATTTCTCGGAAGTCTTGCGGACAGAACCGGCAATGAACTTTCATTTATAGGAAATATCCTCAATTTTAGTGGTCAAAATATCAATTTGTCGAGTATCCTTCTATACGATAATTCATTTTTATTTGAAGTGTTTGGTAAAAGCAGGGATGACCTGGCAAAACTCAATCTCGATCTGAAGAATAAGTACAAAGATAAAAAATTTGTTGTTCTGTCATCTAGTCAGCGGCCCGGAAAAAACGGAGGTATATTTGGATTATATACCGCGGAGATGAATGGAATGCCGCAGGCAAGAGAACTGGGATTAAGGCTTAACAGCGCAGATGACGCCAAGTCGTGGCTAACAGATCTCACAAGAAAAAACCAATTGAAGATGAATTCAATCAAGAGCGGCTCGGCTTCATCGAAAAATAATTTTAGGGTCTATGAGGTGGAAGCAGTAATTTCAGGCAACCTTGATGGATGTAAATCATTAATGAATTCAATCGGATCTTCCGCCAGCAATATTAAAATACACAAATTAACCCTGTCCGCTGCCGATCAAAAAACGTTTAAACTATCAAAATACCAACTTAAATTGATTGTACAGGTTTTTGTTTAGAAAATGAGAATTATTTCAGGAATCTATAAGGGCAGGCGCTTAAAAAGCAGCAATGATCTTTCCATTAGACCCACAACGGACCGGGTTAAAGAAGATATTTTTAATATATTGCAGGATTTTCCGTATGGGAAAATTGTAATTGATTTGTTCGCGGGAAGCGGCAATCTTGGGCTGGAAGCGCTGAGCAGAGGAGCAGAAAAAATCTATTTTGTCGAAAAAGCTCCGACATCAATCAAAATTCTTACTTCCAATTTGGAACATTTAAAGATCAGCCAAGATCAACATGAAATAATCCGGAGTGACGCGATTGATTTTGCGAATACGACCGGGCTCTCGGTTGATCTGTGTTTGATGGACCCGCCTTTTGTATATCCGCAAATTCAGGAATTGGTTGACACGGTTTTTATCCGAAATGTTATCAGTCCGGGAGGACTTCTGGTGCTGGAGCATGAAATCACAAATCCAATTATGCCCGAATCATCAGACTATAATATTTTAAAACAAAAGAGAGTTGGCAGAAGCTTATTATCATTTCTTGAAAAGAGGCAAATTAATGAGTGATTTAAAAGTCGCCATTTATCCGGGAACCTTTGATCCGATTACTCTTGGGCACATAGATATCATTGAGCGGGCCAGCCGTTTGTTTGACCGTGTAATTGTCACTCTTGCGATAAACCAGACAAAAAAACCACTTTTTACCGAATCCGAACGGATTGATATGATCAAAAACGCATGTCAAAATTTTTCGAATGTTTCAGTGGATAAATTTGATGGATTATTGGTAAATTTCGCGTTAGAACAGAAGGCAATAGGAATTATCAGAGGACTTCGCGCGGTATCTGATTTTGAATATGAATTTCAGATGGCGCTAATGAACAGGCAATTAGCCCATAATATTACAACCGTTTTTCTTATGCCGAATGAGAAGTACACCTATTTAAATTCGACAATCGTAAAAGATGTGGCAAAATTTGGCGGCAATGTGGAAAAATTTGTAACTAAATATGTTTCTGATAAACTAATAGATAAAATGAAAGTTAAAGGTGTAGGAAGATGACTGAATTTGTAGTTAAAATCAGAGAAAATGCAAAGAAAAGGAATTCAAACAGGATCGTTTTGCCGGAGGGAACGGAGCCGAGAGTTATTAAAGCGGCGGCTATTCTGAAAGAGAGTAAATTGGTTGAACCGATCTTGCTTGGCGATGGCGAGATAATTAAAACCGTCGCTCAGGAGAATGCGGTTTCTCTAGACGGAATCACAATTATAGATCCAAAAAAATCACCTAAAAAAGAAGCGTATGCCGAACAATATTATCAGTTAAGAAAACACAAAGGTATGACTTCTGAAGATGCGGCCCGAATTATCGAAAACGAATTGTATTACGGGGCGCTGATGGTTCGAAACGGAGAAGCCGAAGGTGCTGTAGCCGGGTCGGTTAATACAACGGGTGATGTTCTCCGGGCGGCAATCCAGATAGTCGGACTGGCGGAAGGGATCCAGGCGGTATCGAGCTCATTTGTTATGGTACTTCCTGACGGCCGGGAACTGGTCTTTGGTGATTGCGCGGTTATTCCAAATCCTGATATTGATCAGCTGGCGAGTATCGCGATCAGCAGCGCAAAGACATACGAACGACTGGTTGGAAAAGAACCAATGGTCGCGATGCTTTCATTCTCCACAAAAGGAAGCGCGGCGCATGAAGATGTTGATAAGGTTCTGCAGGCAACTAAAAAAATTATGACACTTAAGCCGGATCTAAAAATTGATGGTGAATTGCAATTTGATTCAGCTTTAGTTGATTCAATAGCAAAAAGAAAGGCTCCGGGCAGTCCGGTAGCCGGAAATGCGAATGTATTGATTTTCCCGGATTTGGATGCGGGAAATATTGGTTATAAGATTGCCGAGCGTCTTGCCGGCGCGGAAGCAATCGGACCGGTCATTCAGGGACTAGCAAAACCATATAATGATCTTTCGCGCGGATGCAGTGTGGATGATATTGTTAATGTGGCATGTATTTGCAGTACAATGTCCTGATGGATGAAAGAAAAAAAAGGAGTGATTGATTAAGATGCCAACTTATGATTACATTTGTGATAGCTGCGGGTACGAGTTTGAGAAATTTCATGGAATCAGCGCGATACCTCCAAGAGTATGTCCAAAATGCGGCGGGCAGCTACGCAGAAAAATTGGCGCGGGGGCGGGCCTGGTCTTTAAGGGAAGCGGATTCTATATAACGGATTACAAAAAAGGCGGAAGTTCGTCCAATAATAAATCGGGTGATTCATCAAAATAAGGTTTTGATGCGGGGGCATCCGGGATTTGCAGAAGAGTTTATTAATAAGTCTTGTGAAATACATCTCTAAATGTTGTTTTTTCTTATCCAATAAAGAAAGGATTAACAAATGTCAAAACTCAAAGCAAAACTCGAACAAAAAATTCCTGGTTACAGGGATCGGGTTACCAGGTTGGTTAAGGAGCATGGCGATGTCGTTGTCGACCAGGTTAAAATTAACCAGTTTTACGGCGGGATGCGTAGTTTAAAATCCCTGACAACCGATATCTCCTATCTGGACCCTGAAGAGGGTATTCGTTTCCGCGGATACACCATCCCCGAATGTCTTGAAAAACTCCCTAAGCCAAAGGGCGCGGAAATGCCGTTTGTAGAAGGTCATTTTTATCTTCTCCTTACCGGTGAAATCCCGACAAAGGATGATATCGCGGATGTAGTGGAAGACTTCAAGGGCAGAAGCCGTGTTCCAGAATATGTTTTTGATATGCTGCGTGCCATGCCCAGGGATACTCATCCAATGACCATGTTTTCGGCAGCTGTTCTTTCATTGCAGAGAGAATCAGTATTTGTGCAAAAATATAATGCCGGAATCAGTAAGATGGATTACTGGGATCCAACCTATGAAGACTCAATGAATCTGCTGGCTAAATTACCTGAAATTGCCGCTTATATTTACAGAATGAAGTACAAAGCAGATACACCGATTAAACCGGACGCAAATCTGGATTTTGGAGCAAATTTCGCCCATATGATGGGAATCAAACATCCCTATGATGAAATTTCACGTCTCTATTTTATTCTTCATAGTGATCATGAAAGCGGAAATGTAAGCGCCCATACTACGCATCTTGTTTCATCTGCCCTGTCCGACGCTTATTATTCATTGTCTGCCGGTCTTAACGGTCTTGCGGGGCCGCTTCACGGATTGGCAAATCAGGAAGTATTGCGCTGGATTCAGCAGTTGATGGATCAGCTTGGAAATAAATTGCCGACCAAGGAAGAATTGAAAAAATTCGTGTGGGATACTTTGAAATCAGGTCAGGTCATTCCCGGTTACGGCCATGCCGTTCTGAGGAAAACAGATCCGCGCTATGCCGCGCAGCGTGATTTTTCATTAAAGTATCTGCCGGATGATCCAATTTTTAAATTGGTAAGTATGCTTTATGATGTGGTGCCTCCGATTCTTGTCGAACAAGGTAAAGCTAAGAATCCATGGCCAAATGTGGATGCACATTCAGGTGTTATCCAATGGCATTATGGTGTGACTGACTATGATTTCTATACAGTCATGTTTGGCGTAGGCCGGGCAATAGGCGTTCTCAGCAATATCATCTGGGATCGCGCGCTTGGTCAGGCTCTGGAGCGTCCGAAATCATTAACAACCGCCATGCTTGAAAAAATTGCCGGGATTAAATAAGGATCCGGAATTCAGGAAGGATTAAAAAAAAGGCGTCTGTATGGCGCCTTTTTTTATGTGATTATTCTAAGTTAATTGATTGCTTTATGATAAAATTATGACGCTTTTTTCCTCATGCCCTTTGCCATCCAGTTTTTAGCGAGAAATAATGCGATCGGTGAAGTTATCGCGATAATAGCGTAAAAGAGCCACATTTCACCGGTTTTCATTTCCAGACCATCCTCCGGTTTAGGGATATAATTTGCCACAAAATATCCTGAATATGCGGCGGTTATCATTTTTGTCAAAAACCAGGGTAATTGACCGATACCCATATAGGATCCCGTTTTGCCTTCCGGTGCTATTTCGGCTATCCATTGAAGAAAACGCGGTTGCCACATTGCTTCACCAATGGTCATCAGCAGAATATAGGTCAGCAATAACGCTGTGTTGGGACCCAATGCCAGCAGGAATGTCGGGGCAGCCATCACAAATGTTCCAAGTATCATCATTTTGTAAACGTTTGCGCGGGCTGTTACCGCGGCTATTATCGGGGCGAAAATAAATATAAGAATCGGGTTCAGGTTGGAGAAAAATTCAAAATACTCACCCACGATGCTGCCTGCAAACGCGCGGTCTAAATAATACGGCAAAGTGAGCCAATTATGCGCGAATAACGTTTGTACAGGGATGAGCATAAAAATAAAAAATACAAATCGGATATCTCTGAAAGGATGATCCGGACGTACTTTCAGGAATTGCCAGACAGAAATAATTCCGGTCAGAATCAGAAGTATATACTCGGCATAATATGGCAGTGTTAATTTCCCAAGCTGAACAACAAGAATGATTCCGGCAGATAGAACAACAAACGCCAGTGAAATAAGAAAGCCGCGATTGTTTATTTTTTCTTTTTTTACGGATTTTTCAGTGACTTCAGTCTCCGGCTTCTTGTCCAACTCCTTTGACGTGTCTGTTTCTTTTTTTATTCTTGCCACAGCAGCTGCATCCGTTTTCTTTGTAAGAATCACATAGGTCGAGACAAGCGCAAGCAACGTTAACGCGCTATACACCCAGAAGACCGCTGTCAGGCCGTTCGGCGGAAAAACAGTTTCAAATTTATGACGGGTTATGGGAGAAATGAATCCGGAGAAAAACGCGCCAAGATTCATTAATGCGTAAATGACCGCATAACCAATGGCGGCCGTTTGAGGATTTGTATAACGCTTAACCCCCGCATAGGCAGCCGGCTGGTAAAGCCCATAGGCGATTACCATAATCAACAAGCCCAGGGACATGGTTATGAACATCGGTGAACCGATGCCGCTGCCCATGGAAACAGTTCCTGAAAGAGCTATCAAGACCCGGCCGATAAACATCATTATAAAAGCGAGCGCGAGAGAATTTCGCACACCGATTTTATCTGACACACCTCCAAAAATCAACATGGCGAATGTAATACCACCGGTGACTCCCCCGTAAACCCATCCCGCGTGTATATCGCTTAACGCGACATTTTCGGAAGAATATTTTCCCAGGATAGTAAGGATCCCGAAATAAACCAGACCTTCTATCACGTACGGAATATTGATACCCCACAATGCCCTTGGAGCCTTAAAAAAGGCAACAAAAGTATCGACAAGCTCTTTGAAAGAATCATGTAATATTTGAGAGAAGGATTTTTTCTCCGTGATATCGTTTGTTATTTTTTCGCTCATGCAAACTCCAATTTAGAATAATTCGTTAAGTTCCTAAAGGCTATACCTGTAAATATCATGCCTGATTAAAATCTATAATATACAATTTCAAATAGCCGCAATAAAGAAAAAATTTTCCGTAAAAAATTTGAATCGTAAATAAATATAGCGGTCAAAATTACTCGTTACGCCCCTCACGGTTCCATCTGAAAATCGTTATACCTTTTCCGGTGCTGAGCCACAAATCATCCCCGGAAACATCAATATGATAGACATGATTATCGGCGATACCATCCTCTACGGTATAGAGATACCAGTAATCTCTGGAAATGTCATAATTTAATAATCCCGAATCAGACGCAAACCAAATGTATCCGGGAGTAAACGCGATGTCATAATAAACGGTATTGAGATTGATATTTACCTGTGGAAAAGAAATCCAGTTTTTAGATTTGGTATCGAACAATGCAATCCCGTACCCTGTCGCGACCCAGAGTGAATCATTGTTGACGCCAATCGCATTGATGTCCACATCCATGACAACGGATTTGGTTGAAAAATATTGGATTTTATCCTTTTTGGGATCGTAGCTGTATAAACCAAAGCGCGTTGCTAATAATATCAACGAGTCCAGAGACGTAATTTTAAGGACGGCCAAATTATCAATGGTAAGGTCTGACGATTCAGAAATCGTTTCATAGCCACGATCCATCCAGTTAAAACCGGCATCCGTGGCTATATATAAAACATCGTTGTGAAAATATAGATCGTTAACCTTATTAGATTCCATTCCGTCTGAAACGGTATAGGTTTTCCATCTGTTATCACGGATATTGTATCCGGCGAGACCGAGATCCAGTCCAAAAAATATATTATTCTGATTGGCGCTGATAACATTTACATCGTCCTTATTCAGGCCGTTTGTCAAAGGAGCTTCAAAGTACTCCCAAGTATTGCTGTCGGTGCGCCAAAGACAAATTCCGGAAGGTGGAATACCGTCGGATTTTCCCCCAATCCATACATCACTCCCAAGAAATTCAATATCCCGCGGGCTTATATTGGCTATTGAAGCCTGATAAAAAGAAAGATCTGACTGATACAGCTTGCCCATGGCCACACCAAGGCCGTTGGTTCCTGCCCAGAAGTTGAACCATTGATCAACTATTCTGTCCGTTAGCCTGAAAGTCCGGTTATAACGGTCCAATATTTCTCCGTTAAGATGATATACATAATTGATGTCGGTGAAAAAATTGGGCAAAGCAGATGTTGCTGGGCGCGAGTATGCCGGAAAACGATAATCATTGTAAGCCTGACCGTTCACAGTATTATTCTGAATCGGCTCCCTGCGGGCAGGCATTTCGTTTATTGGGGCGGGTCTCCAATATCCGAAGCCGCGATTATATACATCAATACCAAGGGGTGTTTTAGCGTACAACTGATGGTCAACAGGATTAAAAACCAGGGCAAGTATTGTATTGCTTCTCAACCCGTTGCTTGTTGTAAATGGATAGTCCCAGACCTTTTCATAAAGATGATATCTGAGAATTCCGCCGCGTCGTGTCCCAAAGTAAACATAGTCATCCCCAATATCGACAGATTTAATATCGTTGGCGGGAGCGTATGTGATCCAATCATCAGCGTCATAATGAGAAAAACGGTCAAAATAAATTTGATGAACGACCTGGCTGCCAACGGATGAAATCATTAAAAAAAGAATAAAAAGCAATGTCTTCAGCAAAGCGTAACCCTAACATTTATACTGGCTTGTTACCGCATCAATCTTGGATTTATTTTCACGCGGATACTTTATGGTCAGATAAATATATTCATCATCAAAGGTTTTTTCAAGCACTCGCGCCAGCGGCCGGATGAGATATTCAGCGGATCCTGAGTGGAAATTCAGACGTATTTGTTCTGTTTCAAATCCGGATTCAACAATTTCACCAAGCCGGTCTTTTAAATTCTGTACTCCAATCCCCCGTTTTCCTGAAACGAAAATGGCATCAGGATATCTCGCCTTAATTTGGTTCAGAATTCCGTTCTGCTTAACCTGGTCAACTTTATTAAAAATCAGAAGCCGCTCTTTGTTTGAAATTTTTAATTCAGTAAATAAATTATTGACGACTTCAATATGATCAGAGAATTGCGGATGTGATACATCCACAACATGAACAAGCAAATCAGCGCTGGTCGTTTCGGCAAGAGTCGTTTTAAATGACGCGACTAACTGATGCGGCAGTTTTCGGATGAATCCCACAGTATCACTGATCAGAAGAGTGGTTCCGGAATTCAGCTGGAGTCTGCGAATAGTGGTATCCAGCGTGGCAAACAACTGATCTTCAACGAGAACGTCAGCATCTGTAAGCGCATTCATCAATGTTGATTTTCCGGCATTGGTATATCCTATTAAAGCAGCCCGAAAGACAGATTCCCGTTGCTCCCGTTGTGTGATATTGTGTTTTTCAATTCGTTTAAGATCATGTTTAAGTCTTGAGATGCGAGTTCGAATAAGCCTTCTGTCGGTCTCAAGCTGGGTTTCACCAGGCCCTTTTGTCCCAATACCACCGACCTGCCTTGATAAATGCTGCCACTGCCGGGTAAGTCTGGGCAGTAAATAGTTGAGCTGGGCCAGTTCGACCTGGGTTCTTGCCTCGCTTGATCTGGCGTGCAGCGCAAAAATATCAAGAATAAGAGCTGTCCGGTCGATGACTTTGACGGATAATACCTTCTCCAGATTTCTCACTTGCGCGGGACTGAGTTCATCATCAAAAATAATGAGATTCACCGCGTCCATTTCAACTCGCAGGGCTATTTCTTCTACCTTCCCCTTCCCCAGAAAATATGCCGGATCCGGTGAATTCTTTTCCTGGATAACAGTATCCAGAACTTCGGCGCCTGCCGTTTTTGCCAGAGCGGAAAGTTCGTTGAGATGTTCCTCAACTTCCCACCGGGATTGTTGATGCTGAACGATTCCGGCAAGCAGACAACGTTCAACTTTTAAGCTTATGTCATTCGATTGTAGGTCTGTCATATTCTCCATTTACCTATAACAAATTTTATGCGGTCGAAATTAAAAATTAGCGTTCCATTTTTTTTATTACTATCATTTCGGTTATTAATGTACACAAAGCAAGAAATAAAAATATATACCACAATTCGAAACCGCGTCTGGCATTCAGTATCTGCTCCTTAACAGGATCGCCCCCTTCAAATTTAAAAACCCGGGAAGTGATTTTATCAAAACTCTGATAAGGACGCCGTAATTCTTTTGATGAAATATTCACCGCAAAAGACTGTATGGGCACATCCTCTGAATACAAATGATAATGGCCGGGCTGATCGATATTTTCAAATTTAAATCTCAAGCCTGATGATGATTGCTCAGGAACGATATCGAGTTTATCCTTTCCCGGCGGTTGCACCGAATACGAATTCTGAAAAGAAAGATCGGGCCTCGATAAATAAAATAGATCACCGGTCTGCACCTGCTCCATAGACTGAAGATCTTTTTGCGCCGCAAAGTAAAAACTCCGGTAAAGCATCGGCACAAAAAGACCCTTTACGGGAAAATCAGTCCAGGACAATTCAAACAGGGAACTGAAAATAAATAATGAACCGGCCGCGGGGTCCGAAAATGTTATTTCCGACAGAAATGGATCTCCGTTATTAAAACTCAATAACGTATTTCCCACGCCCTTTATTCTAAAATACCGATATACTTTAGGCATGTCTAATTCAGGCGCGTTTCCGGAAAAAAGCAGACTGAACAATGGGCTAATTGTATCAACCGGGCGTAATGAATAATAGGAATCATTTTCATTGGTTGATTTAAAATCAACAAAACAATTTTTTATTCCAAACATATTAATAACGGAATTTAATTCTGTTATTGTCATTTGACTGCCTGGGATAAGGATGATACTTTTCCCGTTCTTTACAAAAGAAGCCAAACGCCCGGCGGTCTCATTTGGTATAAATCCGGGATCATTCAGCACAATAAGATCAAATTTGTCAAAATTCGCGCCTTGCCAGGCGGAATAACCAAGATGTTCAATATTGAAGATTGTATTTAGAGAAAGCACCTCGACCGCGTGATTTAAAAATGGTGTAGTCTGATCGTCAACAAAAAGGACGGATAACTTTTCAGGTACATTGATAGAAAAATAGTAATAATTATCAGCAGATAAATCATCATCCTCAAGTTCCACATGCATTAGTTGCTGCCCGGTTTTATTGGGTACAAAAGCCATCTCCACATTGTTTACGGCGGAAGGCTCAAGTTTTACCTGTTCCATTGCGACTCTTGTATCACCGGCATACAGGTTAACCGGTAAGCTGATTCCGGAATCTTCGCTAAAATTACGCACACGGACTGTGAGATTGACAGGTTTGTCACGTTCAAACAACTGATTTTGAACGATGACGGTATCAATACCGGCATTCTCGAATGCATGGCTTCCGGTAACATCTATAAGAAACGTCCGGATGGTTTCATCCTTGAAAATTGAATCGATGGAATCGGGGTTTGCTATCCGCGAAACTTGAAAATCACTGTATATATATAATTCTTTGTTATAATTGGGATATTTTTCAAATATTTCGGATGCGTTCCTTAAGATATTTGTGAAATCAGGAGATAAAAATGTCGGCTCAGGTAGATTAGAGATATCCTGTGTATTAATTTGAACGGGCGAATTAATTTTTGAAGGTGTAAGTAAAAAAACGCGATCGTCGTGATTGAACAAACCAATCTGTTCTCTCATATGAAGGATCGCTTGCTCGAACCTCGTAATTGAGCCGGCATAGCCGCGCATGCTGTAAGAATCATCCAGTATTATAACTGCGGTAGTATTTGCCGGGGTTGTTATTGACGGGAGATTCTCAGTGACCGTTGGCCTGGTAAACGCCAATACGATGAACAAAATAAACAGGGTTCTCAATATGATCAGCAGAATTTGATAGAGTTTCACCTGGCGTATTCTTTTACTCTCCAGAAGTTTAAGAAAACGGAGAGAACTGAATTCGATTTTTTTTGTTTTCTGCCGATTAAAAAAGTGAATTAACAGCGGAATAGCCGCCGCAGCGAGCGCCGGTAATAAAATAGAGTTTAAAAAACTAATCATATTGAGCTTGTGCAGGCTCCATAAAACATTTTGATTTAAAAAAAAATGATTTGGCTTGAATTTGAATAAAAAGTTTCAATATATTCAAACTAAATCAATTTACAGTATTTTTAAGCGATTTCCCAAAAAAATGCTCAGACCTTCTTGTTTCTGTATATTTCAAATAGTCTGTCAATATTAAATTTTATTAGAGTATCAAATGTTTAATGAGACAGACAACCTCCGGGTTCCGCAATATTCATACCTGGCCCGATATTATGACAGAATAATGAATCATGTCGATTACAAACAATGGGCAAGCTACCTTAAGCCATTATTTTCATATAGCGACCTGAAAGTGAAATATATTGCAGATATTTCATGTGGCACCGGCAAGCTGCTTCCAAATTTAATTTCTGAAAACTGGAAAATTTATGGAAGTGATTTATCTTCCTCCATGCTTAAAAGAGCGAAATCTAAAACCCGGACATCCGGATTCTTCTATTTCTGCAGCGATGCTTCAGCGGCAGGTATAAAAGATAACAAATTTGATATTGTTTTGATGTTGTATGATTCGATTAATTATTTTGTTGAAGATGAAAAATTGACAAAGCTCTTCGAGGAAGTTTTTAGAATATTAAAAAGAGGGGGTTTATTTATATTTGATGTTGTGACGCCGGATATTTGCATCCAGAATTTTTCTGATTACCATGAAAAGAACTCCTGGAGTAATTCGGGTTATGAGCGGCACAGCTGGTACGAAAAAAAGTCCGGCATCCAATATAATGAGTTCACTATTTATGAAGGCAACGACAGGTACACAGAATTACACGCTCAAAAAATAAGAGCAATTGCCGAATGGAAAAAAATACTGATACCGGGCTCATTCGAAATAATAGCTGTTTATGATAATTTTACTTATCGGGAAGCGGATGACCGTTCTGAACGAGTGCATTTTTTATGTAAAAAGAAAACAGATCAATGATAGAATTCTATAATGTCGCCGTAGATATTGACGGAAAATCTATTTTAAGAAATATAACATTCCGCATGCTGAAAGGTGAATTTGTTTATCTGGTTGGAGCAAGCGGAGCAGGTAAATCAACAATTCTCAGGTTGATATATATGGATTTATTTCCCAGTGAGGGCATGGTGGTTGTTGAAAATTTCAGCTCCGCAAAAATACGGGAAAAAGAAATTCCCTATCTTCGGAGAAAGGTAGGCGTAGTTTTTCAGGATTTTAAACTGCTGCAGGACCGGAACGTATTCGATAATGTCGCGTTCGCTTTACGTGTTACCGGGGTAAAAGGAGCGGAGATTAAGCGAAAAGTGATGCGTGTACTTGCAGAAGTAAATCTTGGACATAAGCGTAACCATTATCCGGCCGAATTATCCGGTGGCGAACAACAGCGTGTGGCCATTGCCCGGGCCATAGTAAACGATCCGATAATTGTTCTGGCCGACGAACCTACCGGAAATCTGGATGATCACTCTTCGCTGGAGATCGTAAAGATACTTGAAAAAATTAATCATCAGGGTACGGCAGTATTGATGGCAACACATGATAATAATATTGTGAGCCGTTTTCCTAACCGCACAATTAAAGCTGATAAAGGAATCCTTAGACAGGAATGAATTTTTGGTTTACAATTAAAGAGGGACTAAAAGGCTTTAAAAGAGCCAGATTGTCTTCAACCATTACGATAACGTCGATTGCGTTTTCACATGTCTTGATCGGCGTATTTCTTATTCTCTCCTTGAATCTTGATCAATGGATTAGTGAGTTTCGTTCCAGAATGGAGCTGGAAGTTTTCATTGAGAGCGGAATAAGCGAGAAAAGCGGACGGTTGATCAAAGATGCCATAGCTAGCATTGAAGGTGTGAATCAGGTATTATATCTGTCAAAAGATCAGGCCGCGCAAAGATTTAAAAAGGAATTCGGCCGCGATATTTATGACGTTCTGGACACTAATCCTTTACCGGCATCATGCACGGTTACGGTCTTGGATGGATATCGAACGGCGAGATCGGTTAGGTCAATTTCCGATAAAATTGGTCAGATTGACGGGGTAGATGAAGTGATCTACCAGAAGGATCTTTTGGCGTTAATTGACCATTATTTGAAAATAATTTATTTAGCAGGAGGAATAATTGGTTTATTTTTAGTTGTTATTGCAGTTGTTTTGTTATATAATACGGTCAGATTGACCATTTATGCCAGAAGGGACATTATAGAGATTATGAATCTGGTTGGGGCAACCGACGCGTTTATCAGGCGGCCGTTTTTGGTAGAAGGATTTATACAGGGATTAACAGGCGCACTCCTTGCCAATTTTTTCATCTATCTCATCATTATTACAATAAAATCATTTATTTATCCATATTTAGTTTTCAAACCGGAAATATATGTGATATTAGTATTATTTGGAATTATGATAGGTCTATTCTCCAGCAAGATGAGTATTTCAAAACATTTAAAATATATTTAGTTGCTATAGTGCCAACCGATGGCAAATGGTTCAATCATTACAGGAGAAAAAAATGAAGACGATTTACGTGGGCAACCTGCCTTTTAGCGCAACTGAAGATGAACTAAGGGATCTGTTTGGGCAGCATGGTACGGTTCAATCAGTTAAATTAATAACCGATCGTGAAACAGGCAGGCCGCGTGGTTTTGGTTTTGTTGAGATGGATGATAATGAAGCTGAAACAGCGATTGAGGCTCTTGATGGCGCCGAGATGGGCGGGCGCAATATTCGTGTTAATGAAGCAAAAGAAAAAAAGGCGCCAAATCAGGGACGTCGATACTAAGTTACTAAAATAATGACGACGTACGGTAATTGCCGGGTTCTGTTTGGGGAGTGGAGATCATATTTGCATTTGTCTTGTCTTAACTGCTTCTGATAGATAGATACCTCATTGATTCTTCTCTGATTTTTGAATTCAGATTGGCTAAGTGCCCGAGTGATGAAGTTTTTGGAGAATTGGTATGTTTTCATATCAGGTTGGAATGTGATCTCAAATTTACTGTACGGACAGGTGATTTGGCAAAATGAAGATTGTGAAATAAAATTATAGAGCATGTTGAGTGGCTCCGCGGAATTTGTTTCCGCGGAGAAGTTAGATGATTCATTAGTTCGTTTGAGCCGCGCCGCGTTCACATCCGGGCTGATGGGAAGTTATTACCTTTACAGGAGTTAAGAGTTATGAAGACAATTTACGTTGGCAACCTGCCATTCAGTGCATCTGAAGAGGAAATCAAAGACTTGTTCGCACAGCATGGCAAAGTTCTTTCCGTGAAACTGGTCACCGATCGGGAGACCGGAAGAGCCAGAGGATTCGGTTTTGTTGAAATGGACAAGGATGATGCCGATCAGGCAATTGAAGCTTTGAATGACTTCGAATTTGGCGGCAGGAACCTGCGCGTAAACGAAGCGAAGGAAAAAAGGGATGATCGCGGTGGCAGAGGCCGTCGTTACTAAAACGACGGTTGAGTATCACAAGTAATCAATGATCCAGAATGGTCTGCAGATTTTTAGGAATGTATCTTACATTTAAATTCTGCAGACTTTCCTGATTCAGAAAAAAGATCAGATTAATTTATCCTATCATCTTCATCGTATTCCACAGTCAAAATCGATAAAATCCAGTTGTCCTCATCGTAACAAGCTGTTGACACGGTCTGTATCTTTAAAATCATTCCCGAATCTAATAATCTTGACAGATCAGATCATACATTTTATATTTACAGACTTATACATATTAAATAAATGTCAGGATTATGTCGTTAAAACTGAGAGAAAAGTCCATACTGCAATCGGTGATTCATGAGTTTATCATGACCGCGAATCCGATAGGATCAAAAACGCTGGCTGAGAAAAGCAGTACCGGTCTCGCGCCGGCATCGATCCGGAAGATCATGGCTAATCTGGAGGAAGAAGGTTATCTGGCGCATCCGCATACTTCCGCGGGTAGGATCCCGACCACTAAAGGATACAGGTTTTATGTGGATGAAATAATTAATCAGCAGCAGATTAGCAATAATCAGAAGAATTTAATTCAAGACACGCTGGAGAATTTTAACGGTGATGTCGATCATCTGATGGATGAGGTTGCGGGTATTCTCGCGGCCATATCACGGCAATTAAGTATTGTAGTCACTCCGAAGTTTTATCATGCGATTTTCGAAAATATGCAGATTGTGCCCCTGGCTTCAGATAAATGGCTGGTGATCATGACCGTTAGTTCGGGGCAAGTTAAGACGATTCTTCTTGAAGTGAAGCAAAAAATTAAGAAAGAATCCATCAAACGCGTGCTTGTTAAAATCAATCAGCGTTTCTGCGGGAAAACCTTGTTCGAGATTCGAAAAACCTTTGCCGTAGTGATGGAGGATTTTTATAATGAAGAAACCGGCCTGATCAGGCTTTTTACAGAGAACGCCGACCGGCTGTTTGATTTTTCACGTTATGAGAATTATTCCGTCGACGGTACGCGTAATATTATAAATCAACCGGAATTTTCGGATATCAGCCGATTTTCATCTCTTATCGAAATGATAGAGGATAAAGATATTATCATTCATTTTATGGGGAAACGGGAAGATCCTCCCGGCATAAAGATTACGATCGGCCATGAACATGATGAAGAACAAATTAAGGACTGCAGCGTTATAACTTCAACATATCGCGTGGGAAATGTTTCAGGAGTTGTAGGTGTGATTGGCCCAACCAGGATGGCATATGGAAAAGTGATTCCACTTGTCGATTATTTCGCTCTGGCAATCACCCAAAAACTGAATTTTGCATGATTTGGAAGTGAAAAATTATTAGGAAAGATTAACCGAGGTTCATTTTTCTTTCAGAATGGGCCTTTTTTAATGATAAATATTGAGGGAAAAATGTCAGGTAAAGATCAGAAAAAAGGGATAAAAATGGATACTGTAAAAACGGATGAAAATCTTAACCCGGACGAATCCGTTGAGATCGAAATAGAAGAAAAGAACACAAAAGGCAAAACAAAAAAAACAAAGTCAAAAGAAGATAAAAAAATAGCCGAACTTGAAGCGCGATTGGAAAAACTGGACGCGGAAAAGAAAAACAATGAAGAAGAAAATAAACAATTAAAAGACAAAATATTGCGGATATCGGCTGAATTTGAAAATTATAAAAACCGGAGAGAAAAAGAAGCGATTCAATTAATAGAATACGCGAATGAAGGCCTGATTTTAGATATTTTAACGATAATTGACGATTTGGAACGCTCAATTCTTCACGCAGATGATGAAAATAATTCCCATTCGATAAAAGATGGGGTCAAATTAATCTATAAAAATCTGATGAACCTCCTTCAAAAGAAGGGATTGCAGCCCATCAACGCTGTCGGTGAGGAATTTGATCCTGAAAAACACCAGGCTCTCGTTCAGGTGGATTCAGATAAATATGAGAGTGGATACGTGGTTGATGAGCATCTAAAGGGATATAATCTTAACGGTAAAGTAATTCGGCATTCGCAGGTTCTGGTAGCAAAATAAGGTGAAATAATGACAACAAAGAGGGACTATTACGAAATACTGGGAGTCGATCGAAACGCGGCCGCGGATGAGATCAAGAAGGCTTACAGAAAATTAGCATTAAAATATCATCCGGACAAAAATCCTGATGACAAGGGCGCTGAAGAAAAGTTTAAGGAAATCGCGGAAGCATATGCTGTCTTAAGCGATCAGTCAAAGCGCCAGAGATATGACCGGTTTGGACATCAGGGAGCTGCCGGCGGCGGTTTTAACGGGATGGATTTTGGGGATTTTGATATATCTGACGCTTTGCGGCAGTTTATGGAACAGGGCTTTGGTTTTGGTGATATATTCGGCGGGGGCGGAGGCCGGAGACGGGCCTCGTCAAACCGAAAAGGTGGTGATTTACAAATCGCCCTGAAACTGACACTTGAAGAGATCGCGACGGGTACCAAGAAAAAAATAAAAGTAAAAAAAATGGTCCCTTGTTCCGAATGCAGCGGATCAGGATCGGCACAGTACAGCAAGACTCTGGCCTGTCCCGCTTGTCATGGCAGCGGAGAAGTAAGACAGGTGTCACAATCATTATTCGGTCAATTTGTAAATGTCGCGGCATGCAGCCGTTGTAACGGAGAAGGACAGATCATTGAAAACCCATGTCGCGCATGCAGCGGTGACGGGCGTGTTATGGATAGTAAAACAATTGAGGTAAATGTGCCCGCGGGGGTTAAAACAGGAAACTATATACCTATGCAGGGAGAAGGGCACAGCGGCCGAAGAAACGGAGCGGCTGGTGACCTGCTTATATTTATTGAAGAGTTATCTCATAAAATTTTTGAACGGCGCGGAGACGATGTAATCATGGTACTTCCTGTGAGTTTCCCCGAGGCGGCTCTTGGCGCTTCCAAGGAAATACCGACGCTCACCGGAAAAGCGAAACTCAATATCGCTCAGGGTACTCAATCCGGCAGGATTTTACGGATGCGCAATAAAGGGATACCGCACTTACAGTCAACGGGCGTTGGAGATCAACTGATCCAAATACAGGTTTTTGTACCGACCAAGCTGAATCATGAAGAGAAAAGTATGCTGGCAGAATTGGAAAAAAGTGAAAATATGCAGCCACAGGAAGATGAGCATAAGACGATTTTTGAAAAATTTAAAGAAGCCTTAAACATCTAGTTAAAAAAGCCGAAATCGGTGAATCCGAATCGGCTTTTTTTATTTTTATTTCATCTTCATGTTTTAAAGCATAACTTATTTAAAAACAGCCCGGTTTGATTAAGGATGTCATATGCTTAACCTTACTCCATCAGAAAGGAGAGCACTTCTCATCATCGGTGGTGTGGTCCTGGTCAGTTTGTTCGTCCAATGGCTAAAACCACAGGGAATAAATACACATCTTTATGATTATCAATTACAGGATAGCCTTTTCAATAGTTTATCGGAAGCCGGTCCGATCAACTCATTTTATAATCAGCAGGAAAAGACAAGAGAATTATCTTCATCAAGGGGAAAAGTTAATAAGATCCTGAAACAAAAAAGCATCAATATTAACACCGCCGGACAAAAAGAATTGGAAAAACTCCCAAGAATCGGTCCGGCAACCGCTAAAAGGATAATTGAATACCGGGAACAAAATGGTCCGTTTAAATCGATCAATGATTTAGATAAAGTCAAAAGAATCGGACCTAAGACTATCGATTTAATAGAACCATATATATACATTGTGTCAGATTCATTGTAACATTTTAATCGGGTATAGCTGTGAAAAAGAGGATCATTATTCTGGCAGACGAAGCGCTGCGGCCAGTGCATTCAAAGTCGGAGTCAGTTTTAATTCGCTATCTTCAAAAAGAAATTATCGGTGTTGTTGATCGCGTGAATGCGGGAAAAACAGTACAGGATGTTCTCGGTTTCGGGGGGGCGATTCCAATTACAAACACATTGGATGAACTGCTCAAGTTAAAACCGAATCATATTATGATAGGATTATCCAAAACGGGGGGCGCGCTGCCGGTAGCGCTGTATCCTTTGGTCATCAAAGCCTTGCAAATGAAGCTGACCATCATCAATGGCTTTCATCAGTTTTTAAACGAAACGGCTGAATTTAAACTGCTTGCCGATAAGTATAAAGTTAAAATTATAGATCTGAGATCCACAGAAGATAAGTTTTTCAAATATAGAGGCCGCTCAAAAAATTTGAAATCCAGAAATATAATGATGGTTGGATCGACTGAACTATCCGGAAAACTTACCACAACAATAGAATTGGTTAACGGCTTACATCAGAGGGGTGTTTCAGCGGAATGGCTGGCGACAAGTCTCTCCGGTCGGCTTGTCAAAGGGAAAGGTATCATCACCGACGCGATAAGAAGCGACTCGGTCTCCGCTGTTGTTGAAAACGAGATGGTCGGATTGAGTGATAAATTTGAATATATTGTTATCGAAGGCAGAGGCGGTATCTATCACCCGGTCGCGGCGCCGGCCAATATCGGAATTTTACACGGCGCGATGCCGGACGCGATAATTTTATGTCATCGGGCTGAGATCAATGATACCCAATCGATCATTACAAGCACCATCGAACTCTATCGTCAGTTTCTCTCTGCGATCAAACCCGCGCCAATTCTTGCAATCTCTCTGAACACCGCCGGGCTAAGCGGAGCCGAAGCGGATTCACAGATTCAAAAAATTGAAACAAAATTCGGTCTGCCGGTGACGGATCCGGTGCGTTCTGGTATTGATAAAATTGCCGATGCTCTTATAAATTATTTCAGCAAATGACATATTTAATCTGAAAATCATTCTTTGTATAAAATTCGAGCCGCCACTTCTCCGGCTTCAGCATTTCCCCTTAAATCTGAAATAATCGCAAGACTAAAATCGATTGCGGTTCCCACACCGCGGCTGGTGATAATCTGACCGTCTCGTACCACATTCTCTTCGAGATATACACTATCCGTAAAGACATCTTTATCGGTCGGATAACTGGTGAGTTTTCTCCCCGGTGTAATACCTGCCGCATGGAAAACGACCGGCGCCGAACAGATTGCCGCGAGCTTTTTGCCGGATTTGAAACGGGAATTGATCCAATTGACAATATTGCTGTCTCCTTTAAGATTGTTTGAACCCGGTTGCCCTCCGGGGAGAATCAAAACATCAAATTCATCAGGATCGATATCCAGGTAAAACGCGTCGGGAATGATACTGATTTGATGTGATCCGGTAACAGAATCCATCTCAAGACCGGCCACGGTGACGTCAATTTTGCCCCTTCTCAGCAAATCGATAATTGTAACAGCTTCAATTTCTTCGAATCCCGGTGCAAGTAAAACAAGCGCTTTTGCCAATGGTTTCCTCCTTATACATTTTTTACAGAATAAATCTATTCCGGATAAGAACGGAAGTCAATCAGATGCCCGGTTGCTTTTATTATTAATTATATTTACTTTAACGGTTTTTAACGCAAACTTTGGCAAAAGGATTCACCCGGCGAAAATGATAAAAGCATATTTCATTTCTGATTTACACATTGGCGCGAATGAAACCGAGGAAGAGCATCAAAAACAGACGCATGTTCTGCGTTTTCTGGATGAAATAGAAAAAGATGCCACGCACCTTTATATTGTGGGTGATCTTTTTGATTTTTGGTTCGAATACAAATATGTGATACCCAAAAAATATTTTGATTTTCTTTACAGATTTAAGCGTTTAACGGACAGAGGCGTTGAAATAAATTATCTGGCGGGTAATCATGATTTTTTCCTCGGCCGTTTTTTTGATGAAATGATCGGAATGAAGACATGGCTTGACGATTATGAATTTGAATTGGGCGGTAAAAATTTCTATTTATTCCATGGTGATGGCGTCGCGAAAAAAGATACCGGTTACCGTTTCCTGAAACGCGTGTTCCGAAATAAGTTCAATCAGAAAATATTCAGATGGCTGCATCCTGATTTCGGATTCCGGTTTGCCCGTTTTATATCTGGCTCAAGCCGTGTGTACACAAACCGGCTTGTTCTGAAAGATGTGGAAGATTATAAAGAATATGCCGAGAAGCAGTTTGACAGAGGATTTGATTATGTATTGATGGGACATAAGCACAATCCACTGGTATATGAAAAAAATGATCATAAGTATTTAAATCTAGGCGACTGGCTGGTCAATTTCAGTTATGCGGAATTTGACGGTAATAATTTAGAGTTGAAATACTATCCGCTGAAAAAATGAAATCAGAAACACCTCTTGATGCGCGCCCCCGCTCTTTCATAAATTGGTCATTCAGGGTTTTTAATAAGAACAATCTAATGTGAACGGAATATACGCAATGGATTTATATGAATTAACCCGTAAACTAATCGAGCTGAAATCAATAACCGGTGATGAAGCGGAAATAACCGATTTTTTGTCGGAATATCTGGAAAACCGTGGATTTGAAATCCGTTTGATCCCTGTTGAAGGTAAACGCTCGAGTATTCTTGCGTCAAAAGGCGAACCGCGCGTCATACTTTCAACACATACAGATACCGTCCCACCATATTTTCCATTTTCTGAAGATGACTCTTTTTTCTACGGCCGGGGAGCATGTGATACCAAGGGTATCATCGCTTCTCAAATAAAAGCATCGGAGAAACTTTTATCTGAAGGAATCAGCAATTTTGGACTTCTCTTTGTCGCGGGTGAAGAAAGTATCAGCGATGGAGCCATCTCTGCAAACAAAATAGAAAATAAATGCCGCTGGCTGATCAACGGGGAGCCGACTGAAAATAAAATGGCCATAGGTTCCAAAGGTTCGCTTCGGGTAAAATTTATCGTCAAAGGAAAAGCGGCTCACGCCGCCTATCCGGAGCACGGAGAATCGGCGATTGAAAAATTGTTGGATATTTTTAATGATATCCGCAAAGAAGCGTTCCCAAAACATGAACTTTTAGGCGCCACAACGTATAATATCGGAACAATTTCAGGAGGAATTCAGGCCAATGTGATTCCTCCTTTCGCGGAGGCCCTTTTAATGTTCAGGATTGTCTCATCGGTTGATGAAATAAAACAGATTTTAGAAAAAATTGTTAATAATCGGGCAAAATTAGAATATATTTTTGCCTGTGAACCTGTGCTGACTAAAACATTGCCGGGATATGAGACAATGGTCGCGTCTTACACAACGGATATACCAAATCTGAACAACTGGGGGGAACCGGTTCTGTTTGGGCCGGGGAGTATTCTTGACGCGCACACAGATCATGAAAAAATAGGCAAAAAAGAATTGACCGAGGCGGTTGAATTATATTACGGAATCGTAAAAAAATTATTATCTGAAACATGAGAAAAATATGGATAAAATAAAAGTAGGTATTTTAGGAGCCACCGGGGCAGTCGGTCAGAAATTTGTGGCCCTGCTGGAAAATCATCCCTGGTTTGAAGTAACGGAGCTTGCCGCATCGAGGCAGTCATCGGGTAAAATGTATTCGGAAGCAGTCCACTGGACTCAAAAAACGGTTTTGCCTGAAAAAATAGCCAGACTCAAAGTTAAGGAATGTATATCTGATCTTGATTGCCGGATTGTATTTTCAGGGCTGGACGCATCGGTGGCCGGTGAAATAGAGGAAGAATTCGCATCGGCCGGATACGCGGTTTTTAGTAACGCGCGAAATCACCGCTATGATAATGATGTGCCGTTGATGATACCCGAACTGAACGAAAGTCATATCAAATTAATCGATGCACAACAAAAAAACCGCGACTGGCCGGGATTTATTGTGACCAATCCGAATTGTTCGACCATTTTTCTGGCGATGGCCCTTTATCCTCTTCATCAAAATTTTACCGTGGAGAAAGTATCTGTGGTGACAATGCAGGCTGTATCCGGGGCGGGTTATCCGGGAGTGGCCTCCCTGGATATACTCGGCAATGTGCTTCCGTTTATTTCGGGGGAAGAAGAAAAGATCGCGAAGGAAACACGAAAAATATTGGGGACAATAACAAACGGCGGAATCGAAGACGCGGATATTGCGGTCAGCGCACAGTGTAACAGAGTATCCGTGGAGGATGGTCACCTGGAAAGTATCTCCGTAAAGCTGAAAGAATCAACGAGTATTGCCGAGATTTCGGATACCTATAAAAACTTTAAGGCAATGCCTCAGGATTTAAAGCTCCCGTCCGCGCCAGTAAGACCGATTGTTGTAATGGAAGAGCGGGACCGACCGCAACCCAAATATGATATTATGGTGGAAAAAGGAATGGCTACGGTTATTGGAAGGATTCAAACGTGTCCGGTATTGGATTACCGGATGATCGCTCTTGGACATAATACGATCCGGGGGGCCGCGGGCGCGTCAATTCTCAATGCGGAATTATTGTTAAAACAGGGACGAATGGATAAAATTATAAATAGCAAATAAGTATGAAAAATTAGAAAAATGATCATAATGAAATTTGGAGGCGCCTCGCTGGATGGCGCCGAATCTGTAAAGAATGTAACGGAAATTATCAGCCGGAGGATTGACCTGCAACCGGTGATTGTTGTATCGGCAATGGGCAAAACAACAAGCCGGCTGCTAAAGGCGGCAAAACTCGCTGAAGAGCAGGAACCTGCAAATTCATATAGTCTTCTGAGTACTCTTCGTGAAGAACATCTGAAAGTTTACAATGCTTTTAAAACAGGAGAGGAGGATTCAATTTATCTTGAAAAAATAAACAATTATTTTTCTGAATTAAAAATTGTTCTCGAGATGATCGCCTCCCGGAAGGAGCTAAGCCCCTTTTTACAGGACAAAGTTTTGGCATACGGAGAATTAATTTCCTCAGCGATTCTTACAACCGCGTTGATTTCAAGACAAATCCGGGCGAATCTTCTGGACGCGCGCATCTGTTTGATCACCGATGAGCATTTTACTCACGCGCACCCCAAAGAGGATGAGAGTCAGATAAAAATACGCGATTATATACTCCCGATTTTGAACAAAGGGATGCTGCCGGTCATTCAGGGATACATCGGTTCCACACAATCGGGTGAAACGACAACACTCGGATTTGAAGGGTCAGACTATTCTGCCGTCCTGATCGGCGCGGCGCTTGAAACCAATGATATTCAGATCTGGAAAGATGTACCGGGTGTTATGACCGCGGATCCCGACTTAATAGACACACCCGCGACGATCAAAAAAATGTCCTATGAAGAAGCCGCGGAATTGTCTCTTTACGGAGCAAAAGTTCTGCATCCGAACACGATTCAGCCGGCGAGATCAAAAAATATTCCAATTCATATCTATAGCGTAAGGACCCCAAGCGCGGATGGAACAGTCATCGGGAACAAGACCGATACAGCTAAACCCGTCATTAAATCTATAACTTGCCGTGACAAACTCTTGATGTTAAATATTCAGTCGGGTGAAAAATCGAGTGAGTTCGACTTTCTTTACAGATTATTTGATATTGTAAGGCAGTCCGAGGTCGTACCATACATTATTCTCGGATCGGGCAAACAAATCAGTCTGGTTGTTGATGAAAGCAAAAAGAGTGATGTAATGATCAATTCTTTCGGCGGTTTTGCAAATCTTGGTGTCGAGAAAAACAAGGCAACGATTTCTTTGATTGGTGAGAATGTCAGTCATAACACCAAACTTTTGACGGAAGTCCGGGAATATATAAATGGCGAGGGTATCGAACTCACGGTATCGAATGTTTCGCCTCACAGTTTTACCTTCATGGTGGATTCCTCCCGGCTTCAGACAATTATTCGAAAATTACATGCTTTTATTTTCAGAGAAGTGAACCGGGATATATTTGAGGCAATAAAATGAAAAAGAATTTGAATATCGCGCTGCTTGGTTACGGAAAAATGGGAAAGATGATCGAAACCCTTGCTGAAGAGCAGCATATAAAAATTGATGCCGTTTTTGATGAATTCAATCCGCTAAAAAATGATAAAAAAACCAGGGAAATGCTTCAAAATACAGATGTATTGATTGATTTCTCGGTTCCCTCGGCAGTGATTGAAAATGTCAAGCTGGCGGCTGATATGAAAAAAAATCTGGTTATCGGTACAACCGGATGGCTTGACCGGGAGCAGGTTGTCAGAGATTTAGTTAAATCCGGTGGTATTGGAGTCATTTACGGATCAAATTTTTCGCTGGGCGTCAATTTGTTTTTTAGGGTGAGCGAATATGCCGCGCGTCTTTTTTCCGCTTTTCAAAACTATGATCCATATATCGAGGAGGCGCATCATAAAATGAAAAAAGACGCTCCTTCGGGTACGGCGCTGGTTATAAAGAAACTGATTAGTAAGAGCTATCCGGGCGTTGATATTCCTGTCAGTAGCGTCAGAAGCGGCTATATTCCGGGAACCCACTCGGTAAATTTTGATTCGATTGTAGATTCCGTTCGTCTCGAACACATAGCGCGCGGCCGCGTTGGATTTGCGGAGGGAGCGATTCTGGCGGCTAAGTGGCTAAAGGATAAAACCGGATTTTATGAGTTCCCCGATGTTCTTGATTCAATTCTCGGCTCGGTAGAGTAACTAAAAAATATCAGATATCATTGTAATTAAATCAGAATAATTAGAGTAACCATATAACGCGCGGTTTAAACAGGGAGAATGAAATGAAAGCACTTAAAGATCTTAAGGGATGTGGCACCGCACTGGTCACGCCTTTTAAGTATGATGGTCAGATTGACTTTGATGCATTGCGAAAACTGGTTGATTATCAGATTCGCGGCGGTATTGATTTTCTGGTCCCCTGCGGTACAACCGGTGAAAGCGCTACTTTTACCCTGGAAGAACATTTACAGGTGGTTGAAACGGTTGTTAAGCAAGCGGCCGGCAAAGTTCCGGTAATTGCCGGAGCCGGGGGAAACAATACAGCGAAGGTAATCGAAATGGCAAAGGAAGTTGCCAAATTGGGTGTTGACGGGTTGCTTTCCGTGACCCCATATTACAACAAACCCACACAGGAAGGGTTGTATCAGCACTATAAAGCTATCGCGTCGGCCGTAAGCAGCCCGATTATCGTATATAATGTGCCCGGAAGAACTTCCACGAACATTCTGCCGGATACCGCCGTCAGATTAAGCGGCATTGATAATATCATTGGTATCAAAGAAGCTTCTGGAAATATTGGGCAGATTGCTGAACTTGCGGCAAAGATTCCGGAAAATTTTAAAATACTTTCAGGTGATGACGCGACCACTATTCCCATCATTTCTCTTGGCGGTGTGGGACTTATCTCTGTCGTTTCCAATCAGGTACCGGGAAAAATGACAAAAATGACCAATCTCTGCCTCAAAGGTGATTATTCGGGGGCGAGAGAAATTCAGAAAGAATTGTTTAATTTGATGACACTTAATTTTATTGAAACGAATCCGACGCCGGTTAAGGCCGGACTGGCGATGATGGGAATGATGGATGAGATATACCGCCTGCCGCTCGTTAAGATGAATGAATCCAATAAAAAATTACTTGAGAATGAATTAAGAAAATTAAATGTAATTTAGATGGCGGAGAAAGAATGAATTTAAGGGATCGCATAGAAAAACTTTATGCCCAGCCGGCTCAGCAAGATTACGGGCATGACTATTTCAGCGCGTTTGCCGAATTTAAAGACGCGTTGAATCAGGGGAGCATTCGCATAGCGGAAAAAAAGAATGGAAACTGGGTTGTAAATGATTGGGTAAAAAAAGGAATTCTGCTGGGATTCCGGATTGGTAAATTACAGGATACATCAATAAACGATAAATTTGTCTTTTATGACAAAAGCACATACCCTCTAAAAAAGATCAAAATAACAGACGGTGTGCGTTTGGTTCCGGGCGGGTCATCTATACGGGATGGCTGCTATGTGAGTCCGGGTGTTGTTTGCATGCCTCCTATGTACGTTAATGTTGGCGCCTATGTCGGATCGGAAACTATGATCGATTCACACGCGCTGGTCGGATCATGCGCGCAGATCGGAGAGCGCGTTCATTTAAGCGCGGGTACCCAAATAGGAGGCGTTCTGGAGCCAATCGGCGCTCTGCCCGTCATCATTGAGGACGATGTGCTGGTGGGAGGCAACTGCGGAATCTATGAAGGCGCTCTGGTCCGAAGGGGAGCGGTGATTGCCGCGGGCGTTGTTATCACGGGCGGCACACCGGTGTATGATCTTGTTCATGAAAAGGTGTACCGCAAGGAAGGAGACAAGCCGCTTGAAATTCCGGAAAACGCGGTTGTGGTTCCCGGAAGCAGACCGATTAATAAGGGTTGGGGAAGAGAGCAGGGGCTGTCTCTTTATACGCCGGTCATTGTCAAATACAAAGATGAAAAAACATCAAAATCCGTTGAGCTTGAAGATTTGCTGAGATAGCATATGTTTGTGTCGGTCACACAATAAGAAATTGGGTTTGGATGCGGGATGTGAAATTACCTGCCCGTTATAACCAATACTTTCTGTTTGATTTACGAAATTAATTCATTATATTGAATGAACATTCATTCATATTTTGGAAAAGGAATAATGGAAAGTTTACGTCTTAATCATCGCCGGCAGAAGAAGGAGGCGATAATTGAAGCGGCGGTTAAGGTTTTCGCGGAAAAAGGATTTTACAACTCAAAAGTCACCGATGTCGCTAAGGCGGCAGGAATCGCCGATGGTACAATTTATCTCTACTTCAAAAATAAAGATGATCTTCTTATATCGCTCTTTGAAAGCAAAATGGAGCAGATTTTAAAACACTTCAATACCCATCTCCGGATTAAAAAAGATCCAATCGAGAAACTATCATATTTCTTCGAATTATATTTTGAATTAATCGTTGCGGACGAAAATCTCTCAGAAGTCATACAAGTTGAACTGCGACAATCCAGCAAATTTCTAAAAGACTATCGTAATCAGAAATTTTTGGATTATCTGAATATTATCGCCGGAATTATTGATGAAGGGAAGAAGCAGGATTTTTTTCGGGATGATATTAATACTGATATTGTCAAAATTATGATTTTTGGCGCTATTGATGAAGTGGCGAGGCAGTGGATCCTTGGCGCGGACACTAAATATACGCTTAAGCAGGCGTGTCAGCATGTCACCGCAATTATTATAGATGGTTTATTAAAGAAATAAAATGTTAACGGTTTTGCCGTTTGGTAATAATAAATCAGGAGAGCATATGAAAAACGTGGTTATCGTGGACGGCCTTCGGACACCCTATTTAAAGATGGGAACCGAATTCAAGAGTTTACCTGCTCACGAACTCGGCGCGATTGTGATGAAAGAATTGATTGAGAAAATGGATTTGGAGCCGGGATTAATTAATGAAGTGATCGTAGGAAACGTCGCTCAGCCTCCGGAGGCAACGAACATAGCACGTAACATTGCTCTGCTTGCGGGGCTTCCACAGAGTATCCCAGCCTTTTCGGTCCAGCGAAATTGCTCAAGCGGCATGCAGGCTGTCGCCGATGCCTGGTACCGGATCCAGATGGGAGACGGTGATGTTTATCTCACCGGGGGCGTTGAAAGTATGTCAAATATTCCCCTGCTTTGGAATGAAGCGGCCACGAAATGGATGACCAACTTGTTTAAGGCCAAAAGCGGCGGACAGAAACTTTCAACCATGCTTCAATTCAAATTTAAATTTCTTACACCGATAATCGGTCTGCAATTAGGCCTGACAGATGGGTTTTGCGGGTTGAATATGGGAGAAACGGCGGAGATTCTTTCGCGTGAGTTTAAGATTACCCGGGAAGAACAGGATCTGTTTTCCATGAAAAGCCATAATAAAGCGGAGAAGGCCACTGCAGAAGGTATTCTGCAGCAGGAAATTATGCCGGTTGCCATACCTCCAAAATACGAGAAAGTAGCTGATAAAGACAATGGTATTCGTAACGGGCAATCAATGGAAGCGCTGGCCAAACTAAAACCGGTTTTTGACAGACATAATGGTACCGTAACCGCGGGTAACGCAAGCCAAATAACCGATGGGGCCGCCATGCTCATGATCATGTCCGAAGACCGGGCAATTGAGCTTGGCTATAAACCGCTCGGCAGGATTAAGGGATTCGCGTTCGCGGGATTGGATCCCGCAAGGATGGGGCTTGGGCCGGCGTACAGTACAAAACTCGCTTTGGAAAAAACCGGCATTACAATGAAAAATATACAGCGAATTGAAATGAACGAAGCGTTTGCCGCGCAGGTGATCGCTAATATGCGGATTTTTGAATCGGATGCGTTAAGCAAGAAATATCTCGGACTCGATAAGGCGCTGGGCGCGATTGATGAAAATATACTGAACGTCAATGGAGGCGCCATAGCTTTGGGTCACCCGGTAGGGTCATCCGCCAGCAGATTGCTTCTTACTTTGTTAAAGGAATTGCATCGCAGTGATCTTGAACTTGGTTTGGCGACATTATGTGTTGGTGGTGGCCAGGGAGCGGCATTTATAGTGGAACGTGTTTAGAGAATTAGTGATGTACCGATGTAATTAATGATGACTTTTACCGAATATTAAAAATGGAATAAAAAATGGGAAAAGCATTCACCTTTGAAAAAATAGATGAAGCCATAGGCATCCTGAATTTCGACCTTGAAGGAGAAAAAGTAAATAAGTTTTCCGCTGAGGTAATGATGGAACTTCAGGAGCAGATAAATCAGCTGAAAAATCAAAAAGAACTAAAATGTCTCCTGTTAATGAGCAAGAAAGAAGGGATTTTTATTGCCGGCGCGGATATCAATGAAATAAAGGATGTCACTGATGCCAAAGACGGTTATGAAGCCGGGCGCAGGGGGCAGCAAATATTTAACCAGTTCGCGGCGCTTCCCTTCCCCACTGTTTCCGTTATTCACGGGGCATGCATGGGAGGCGGAACAGAATTGAGTCTTGCGTGCACCTACCGCCTCGCGTCAGACAGTCCAAAGACAAAAATAGCGCTTCCCGAAGTGAATCTGGGTATCTTGCCTGGTTGGGGCGGGACACAAAGACTGCCTGCGCTGATCGGGCTGCAGCGTTCATTTGATATCATACTGACGGGTAAAAATCTCGACGCGAAGCGGGCATGGAAAACAGGATTAATAGATCGGATTATACCTGCCGAGTGGGTCAGAGATAAAGCGATTGAATTCGCGAAAGAGATCATTGCGGGAAAAGGACATAAATATACAGGCCGGAGAAAACCAAAGGGCATGATGAACGGATTTTTGGAAAATACGTCCATAGGCCGGAATATTATGTTTTCACAGGCGAAAAAGATGGTGTTAAAAAAATCAGGCGGACATTATCCCGCCCCGCTGCGCGCATTGGATACCTTAAAAAAGACACGGTCAATGCCCCTGGAGGAAGCGCTTGAAATAGAGGCCACCGCATTGGGAGATCTGCTAATCACGCCGGTTTCAAAAAATCTCGTTCAGCTCTTTTTTTGGATGGAAGAAATTAAAAAGGAAAATGGTGTCGATAATAAAGCAATCCCTTCTAAACCAATGAAAAAAGCCTGTGTTCTTGGAGCCGGAGTCATGGGTGGCGGGATCGCGCAGCTGTTTGCCAGTAAAGATATGGATGTTCGGGTAAAGGATATCAATTATGAAGCGGTGGCAAAAGCATACAATCAGGCATCTGATGTTTTAAAGAGCAAGCTGAAACGAAGACGGCTTACCAAAGAAAAATATCGTGAGATTATGCTCAGGATTTCAGGAACCACCGATTACAGCGGATTTAAAAATGCCGACCTGGTCGTTGAAGCCATTGTGGAAGACTTAGGGATCAAGAAGAAAGTCCTTGCCGATCTGGAAAATCATGTGAGTGAAAATGCCATAATCGCAAGCAATACATCCTCATTGAGAATTGATGACATGGCCGACGCGCTGAAGCACAAAGAACGCTTTGTCGGTATGCACTTCTTTAACCCGGTGCATCGCATGCCCCTCGTGGAAATTGTACGTGGTAAGCATACTTCGGATGAGGCTGTAGCGGCTATATTTGAATTGACAAAAAAGACAGGCAAGACGCCGATTGTCGTAAACGACGGCCCCGGTTTTCTCGTGAACCGATTATTGGTACCTTACATGGTGGAGGCGGTTTCACTTCTCGAAGAAGGATACGGTATAGAACATATTGACCGGGTGATGAAAAAATTCGGAATGCCAATGGGTCCTATCGAACTATTTGACGAGGTAGGAATTGATGTGGCGTATAAGGTGGCAAAAATCCTGCAAAAAGATATGGGTGACCGTATGGCGGAATCAGATCTTCTCGAAAAAATGCTTGGAGCAAAACGTCTCGGGAAGAAAAATGGTATCGGTTTTTATCGCTATAAAGGAAAAGCCAAAGAGTTTGATCCGGCCATTCAGGATTTTATCACAGTGAAAAATAAGACCGGCCTCTCGGACGATCTGATCATCAAACGCATGGTTTATCCGATGATCAACGAAGCAGCGCGGTGTCTCAGGGAAGGTATCGCGTCGCGGCCGAAGGACGTTGATATGGGCATGATTTTTGGTACCGGATTTGCCCCGTTCAGGGGAGGTTTGTTAAAATATGCCGATAGTGAAGGTCTTGATAATGTCGTTAAAAGCCTGGAAGAATTTGAGAAGCAATTCGGAATCAGATTCAAACCGTCCGAATATCTGCTTGAATTGAAAGATTCGGGAAATAAATTTTATAAATAAAGTATCATATTTTAAATAACAAATCTGATTTGAAAAGGAGAATTTGATGGCAGATTCACCCTTGCCCAGTTTTTCGAAAGGATTGTTCAGCGGAGTAATCCTTGAAGATTTAGTTTTCCCATATCCAAAAATGGATAAGGAGGAAGCTGAGAATGTCAGTATGATGATTGACACATTCAAAAAATTTGCCGAAGATAATATTGACGCCGCAAAAATTGACGAAGATGCAAAAATCCCCGATGAAGTGCTTCAGGGTTTGAAGGAATTGGGGTTCTTTGGTATGATTATTCCGGAAGAATATGACGGATTTGGATTGTCAACCACGGGTTATGTAAAAATGCTGGATACCATCGGCGGTATTGAAGGCGGCACGGCTCTGACTCTGGGCGCGCATCAATCGATTGGCCTGAAAGCCCTCTTGCTATTTGGAAATGATGAACAGAAGAAAAAATACCTGCCAAAACTAGCCACCGGTGAAATGATCGCGGCTTATTGTCTTACAGAACCGGGGGCGGGTTCGGACGCCGCGGGCATTAAAACACGGGTTGTCCGGGATGAGAAGAACGGCTATTATGTCATGAACGGCAGTAAACTTTGGATAACCAACGGCGGTATCGCTGATTTTTTCACAGTGTTTGCAAAAGAACCGCTGGAAGGAAAAGACGGGAAAATAAAGGATAAAATCAGCGCCTTTATCGTCACCCGTGATATGGCGGGTGTTTCTTCCGGAAAAGAAGAAGCAAAACTGGGTATAAAGGGATCGTCAACGGCAGAAGTGTATTTTGAAGATGTCAAAGTACCGTTTGAGAATGTTTTGGGAGAGCCCGGAAAAGGATTTAAGGTTGCGATGGAAGTCTTAAATTCAGGCCGGTTAGGATTAGCGGGCGGATCCATAGGCGGATTGAAATCACTGTTAAAAATTGTGATTGATCATATTTCTCAAAGAAAACAATTTGGAAAAACACTTGCTGAATTCGAAATGATTCAGGAAAAGATATCACAAATCGCTATCGATATTTTCGCGTCCGAGAGCATGGTTTACCTGACTACCGCCTTAATTGACAGAGGAGATGTGGATTATTCTCTTGAATCGGCCATGTGTAAAGTGAAAGCCACCGAAATGGCCTGGGAAGGCGTCAATGAATGCCTGCAAATGGCAGGAGGCCTGGGGTATATGAAAGAATACCCATATCAGCAGTACATGAGAGACATGCGCATCAACATGATTTTTGAGGGAACCAATGAAATATTAAGAATGTTTACTGCTTTGGCTGGTGTACAGGAACGGGGAGAATATCTCAAAAAAATCGGAAAAGCGCTTCGGGGGCCGATCAAAGGATTTGGTTTATTGACAGATTACGCCACCCACTGGGTAAAAGGGCGTATTTCAAAAGAACGGATCCATGATGTTCATTCTTCTCTCAGCCATTCAAAAAATCAGTTTGAAGACTGGGCGAAAAACCTGTACATCACCACTGAACGGGTTTTGATGCAGCACGGTAAGGAAATTATTTACAGAGAAATGATTCAACACAGACTTGCTGACGCGATAATTGATCTGTATGGAATGATCGCAACCATATCGAGAGTAGATTCACTGATCAATGAAAAAGGCGCCGAAAAGTGTCAAAAGGAAATCCAGCTTTGTAACGCGTTTTGCGAACAGGCGTGGCGCAGGGTGCGCAGGAATCTTCTGATGGTCGATAAAAATGATGATCATGATTTAAAAGAGATATCGGATTTCATCATTGAGGAAAAACAGTATCCATTTACGACACAATAGAGTACAACAATATTAAATAATTAATTATAAAACCGTATAAAAGGGAGGCAGATGTGAATATAGCTGTATGTGTAAAACAAGTACCTGATACGGAAACCCGCATCAAATTAAGTGAAGACAAGAAAAAGGTAATCGAGGATGATATTCAGTTTATTCTCAACCCTTATGATGAATTCGCGGTTGAAGAAGCACTAAAGTTAAAAGAAAAAAACGGTGGAGATGTTACTGTGATTTCTCTGGGTCCGGACCGGATAACCCAGGCCATCAGGAGCGCTCTTGCCATGGGAGCCAACAAAGCGATTCACATAAAGGCGGAGGCGAATCCAAATGACCCGGCTGTCATCGCGGACGCGCTGGCCGGTGTGCTTAAACAGGGTAATTATGATCTAATCCTGCTTGGAAAACAGGCGATCGATGATGATCATTCCCAAATGGCTTCACTGCTGGCGGAAAAACTTGATCTTCCCGCGGTAACCGTTGTAATCAAACTGGACATAAACGGAGATACCGTGGTTGCTGAACGCGAGATTGACGGCGCCCACGAAGTGATCGAAACTAAAATGCCGGCGATTCTTGCCGCGCAGCGAGGATTGAACGAGCCACGCTATGCATCATTGAAGGGTATTATGGCCGCCAAAAAGATTCAGATTGAGCAGATAGATGCACAGATTTCGGAAGACCAATTACAAATCATTGAATTTAATTATCCACCCGCAAAAAATCCCGGAAAAATTGTGGGAAAAGACGCGGATGCGGTTCCTGAATTGCTGAAACTTCTCCATGAAGAAGCGAAAGTAATCTGATTCAACCGGTTGTAATTGTCTGAAAAACCGAAAAATGATTAATCTGATCGAGAAAGGAAATGTACAATGAAAATTTTGGTGTTCGCTGAACATAGAGATAATGAGCTGAGAAAAATAGCTTTTGAAAATGTTACCCTGGCAAAAAAACTGGGCCAACCTTTCGAAGTGGCGGTAATCGGTTCCGAAGTGAAGGGACTGGAAGAGCAGCTTGGAAAATATGGCGCGGAAAAAGTGGTGTTTTATAAAAATGAAAAACTCGCAAGTTATAGCGCTGACGGATACGCAAAAATTCTTGCCGAAGCGGTTGAAAACCAGGGCGCGGATGTTTTGCTGATGGGAGCAACGGCTACCGGAAAAGATCTCGCGCCGAGAGTGGCCGCGAGACTTAACGCGGCCATGGCAACTGACAGCACACAGGTCGAAGTCGATGGAGACGATCTAAAGATTATTCGTCCGATGTATGCCGGGAAAGTAAGAGCCACGATAAAATTGACGTCGAAGTACAAAGTGGTTACCGTTCGCCCGAATGTTTATTCCGCCGCTGAAAATCCGGCAACCGCGCAGGTGGAAACCAAAGAAACCGCGACAACGGATTTTAAAACAGTTGTAAAGGAAATGATATCCGGGGCAAAAGGTAAACTCGATGTAACCGAAGCGGATATTATCGTATCCGGCGGACGCGGAATGAAAGGCCCCGAGAACTGGCACCTGATTGAAGACCTGGCATCCTTGCTTGGAGCCGCTAACGGCGCGTCACGCGCGGCGGTTGACGCGGGCTGGCGTCCTCATGACGAGCAGGTCGGACAAACGGGAAAAACAGTGTCCCCCAGCCTCTATGTCGCCGTTGGTATTTCCGGAGCGATTCAGCATCTCGCGGGAATGTCGTCTTCAAAATATATCGTCGCCATAAACAAGGATCCGGACGCGCCGATATTTAAAGTCGCGGATTACGGAATCGTAGCGGATCTTTTTGATGTGGTTCCAAGAATGATTGAAGAGCTGAAAAATACAAAATAAAAACCTTATCGTAAATCGGAAAAGGTTAGGAAAGATTCATTACCGCAAAGCAGCCATCATTGTATTATTTGCATGCTTTGCGGTTTTTTTATTGAAAACATTAATCCAGAGCAAGACGGACATCACTGCAGATAATGGACTCCGAAACCTCGCTTCTCTTTATGGAAATATACAAATCGATGACACCTTCAAAATCACCCATTAAGGTGCCCTTTGCCCGGGCAGTATAATCATGAAGAGGCGCGTATGCTTCCACTCCACCGGGTTCATTTTCTCGCAATTCAACGGGATAATAATCCACCAGATTCACGCCTTTAGGTGGTTTTTCAATCATTGACTTTGCGTTTTGCGCCAAATCTTCGTTGTAAAATTCGTAAGCAAATGAAAAACTGGCGCTATTGATCGGTTTTATCGAATGAACGGTCATATCCGTGATTTGCGTATAAAGCTGAGTCGCGTCAATAAAAGGTTGTATCAGATCTGTTTCCAGGCAAAGATGGACGTAATTATCCAACTCGAAGAGCTCTTTCAGATAGTCTTTGAAGGTTTCCCTTCTGATACCGGCCTTGCGATGGAAAAAATATTTTCCGTCCGGTTTGTGGACCGATAAAAAGCCTAGAAGGAAGCCTTTGAGAAGCATGAAAGGTCCCTCTATCACGATTTCAGAATATGAAGGGTTCATAAATACGCCTCCGGGGAATTTATGCTGATTTATTTTTTACAGCCAGTTTTGCCTGTATCATATCGCCATGCTCGAGCCCGAGCAGTGTGGTGATTTTTCGGATCAGCGTTTCCTCGTATTTGTCTATCTTCCCATCCGCAAAAATTAACTGCCATAGCTTTTCAATGATCCATAGTTTTTGCTGACGGGTAAATTCACTTTTAATTGTATTGGTGAATAACCAGATATCATTTCGGCTGCTGCGTTTTTCTTTCGCCAGTTCAATTAGTTCAGAAACTTCCCAACTCTCTAAATTAAAGAACTTCATAAGAGAACTTTCGATCTGTTTTTCTTCCTCAGGGCTGATTTCAAAATCGGCAAAAGCCATTTCAAGAAAAAGCACGGTCGTGGCAACCATCTGTTTTTTTTCAAGCGTGGCGGATGTGGCATTTTTGTCTGTGAGGAGGTTGTCGCGTATGAATGATTCAAATTTGGCAAGCATGTTGGTATCCCATAAAATTAATAACTTGTTCTTCAATACAAGTTTAATACTTTCAATAGAAAGATTTGGTTTCGTTATAATCTATTTTGTGTTCAATAAATCGGCATACGCCAGGGGAATTAAATCTTCTTTTTGAATGTTGAAATGGCTCAACAGATTTTGAATTTTCAGATGGTTTTTATCAATTTCCGAGTCGTCGTCAACCACGGCTTCGAATTCAATAAATGAACCCAGAAATTTCACGTGATCAAGATGGATCCGTACATTCTCATAAAGATAGATTTCGCGTTCTTTTTCTACAACCACGCGAATCCCGAGGATATGGGTTAAAAGCTCTTTTGTTTTGATCGGATCATCTGTTTTTATAAGTGTGTAATCCGACTTCTTAGGCCCGGCCTGATCGTTTCGGATATACGGGATAAGAATGTTTCCATAGAGAGATGATTCCCGCATCTTTAAACGGCCTTTTGGAACATGAAAAAACGTATCGGTCTGATGATCCCGGCCGACATACGTTGTCTGTAACTCGGAAATTTTATTTTTAAATAATTCCGGATCGGTAAACCGGGCTTTTATTTCGATATTTAAGCTCATAATAATTTTATTCTAAGAAATAAGAAATTGCCGACGTTTAATGAATAATAAGGATATTAAAAATCTGTATCAAACAGTTTCTTAAAAAACTTCAATTAACCTTAAAAATGAAAAATGAATTGAGTCTGCGAATTTGAGATATACGGGAAAAAGGAGTTATTGAATTGAAAAACAATAAACATCAATTATTAATCATATTTCTGACGATCTTTATAGATTTGCTGGGATTTGGTCTGATCATTCCGATTGTTCCATTCTATTTGGAAGATTTTGTAACGAATCCTTTGATGATCGGCAAGACCATCGCCACGATGATCACTGTTTACTCACTGATGCAGTTTGTTTTCGCGCCGATTTGGGGGCGGTTGTCAGACAGGATCGGCAGGCGTCCGGTTATTCTCCTGAGCCTTGCGGGTACAGGTGTTACACATATTATTTTCGCGACCGCGGATTCCTTATGGCTGTTGTTCGCCGCCAGGATCCTCACCGGTATTTTCGCCGCTACCGTTCCGACGGCGATGGCTTATATATCAGACATCACTTCGACGGAGAACAGGGCCAAAGGCATGGGAATGGTGGGCGCCGCTTTTGGTCTTGGATTTATAATCGGCCCGGCGATGGGAGGTTTGTTAAGCCATTTTGGAGGGTACCAGGTTCCGCTTTTTGCCGCGGGCGCCCTGTCATTTTTCGCGTTTATTTTTGCCTATTTAAAACTTCCCGAAACAGTCGATAAGCAAAGACCGGTCGAAGGTGACTACCGGAGATTTAACCTGATTAATTTAGTTAATGCCGTGAGACATCCCAATATAGGTTTGCTTTTCATAATCTTTTTCACGGTTACCATGTCCTTTGCCAATCTTGAAACAATTTTTGCTCTCTACACTGAGCGTATATTCCGGTACGATGCCGTAGAAAACGGATATATCTTTGCTTTTATCGGCGTCATCAGCGCGACGGTGCAGGGAGTATTGATTGGACCGCTTGCTAAGAGATTTGGTGAAAAAAAACTGATAACCGCAGCTACATTGATTCTCGGAACCGCATTTATTCTATTGCCTATTCCGGTTCAGCTTCCGGGTTTTCTCCTGGTGGTTGGAATGATCGCGCTTGGAATCGGTCTTCATAATCCTTCGGTCATTGCTTTGATATCCAAAAACGCTGATCAACATGAACAGGGAGGTATATTAGGATTAAATCAGTCATTTTCATCGTTGGGACGCGTGCTGGGTCCCCTTTGGGCCGGATTTTTCTTTGACGCTTACGGCCCGGCTTTTCCCTTTATCACTTCCGGCATTTTAATATTGATTGCCGCCTTTTTAAGCCTGAGACTTTATAACAGAGATTTGTTGCAATCAAAGGATGCGGTTAAGAAGACAAAAACAGAAGTTTCCGAATAATTACTGAGCAATCCAGGCATCCGGATAACCGTTTCCGCGAATTTTTGTAAGAACGGCTTCGGCATCCGCGCGAGATGAAAATCCACCGACGAACACTTTAAACAGCGTCCCGGTTTTTTCGTAAAAAGATTCCCGGTTGAATTTTATTGAAAGATCGGTCGAAATCTTCTTGGCCTTAAATTCATCTGATGTGGCCAATACCTGTATTTTAAATTTCCGGTTTAAATCTTTTGCCGGTTTATTTGTTTCTTCAGGCATTATCGCCGGGCTGTCTGGCGGGACGGGCATATTAATTAATGTCTGAGTAATCCACGCGCTTGCGAATCCGTTTTTTCTAAGTAGTTGATTGAGTTTGTCGGCCTCGGGATAATAGAGAAAATCACCGGCCTGAACTTTAATTAATCCCATATCCTGTATTAAATAAACGGAATCAGGGCTTAAGGCATTAACAGTATATTTTATCGCGGACGCGCTTAGGGAATCTGACCCGGCGAAGACCTGCACGCGATAACCATCAATTTGTTTAAATTTTGGTATTTCGGGCGGGGGCGGAATCAGTCGTTTTGAAAGAACGACCTCATTGTCATTTGTTGTGTTTAATGAAAGTAAAAACGGATCTGCGACAGGCTTTTGCTGATAAAAGAGAACGCTATCCGCCTCGGCAGCCGGTCGGTCTTTCCGGATAAGTTCCCTTGGCTGGCAGGAAAAAATTAATAGCATGAGTGTCAACACAATAATAAAAGTTTTCAGATTCATCAATAAACCTTCTTAAGTATGGTCCCGGGAAAATATTTGCTCAGAATATGATAATATTTAAATCCGTTTTCAGACATGTTCATGGCTCCCCATTGACACATGCCGACTCCATGCCCGCTTCCGCCGCCTTCAATCAATAGTGTTGAATCGTTGGCCGACGCGAGCCGGAACAGATTACTTTGCAGATATCCTCCGGGAGGCCAGGCAAAAAATCGTCTTATTTCATATCCTTTGAGCGTAAAAGTTGTATCGGCATAACTGATTTGAAGTTCCGAAACTCTGGAGCCGGGAGTTCGTTTGGAGATAACCGCTTTAAAGGATATATCAGTGGTATCAGTGACTATCGGATTGAGAAACGGTTTGTTAAAATAACGGGCAAAAAGTGTATCAATTTGATCAAGTGTTCTCGCTTCTGTCCACCTGAACAGCGGCGAAGTTTCACATGCAAAATGATCTCCGAGAGCATCCTGCCGATTCGCCAGATATTCTTTATTCACGCCGGGCCAAACCTCACCGGCCGATTCCGTCATTCCCCCGCAGGTGGAGTGGTAGTAAACAGTAGCCATCTTTTCTCCGGACATCAGAACCACACCCTTAGTCTGACTGATCCCCCGATTGGATAATTCGGACTGTTTACCGAGCCCCCCATAAACCTGGTCGCGTGTATCGGCATACACATCAAATTGGATATCCTCGCGCTCTTTCATCTTTGTAATGGCATAGGTCCGCGCGCAAATAGACTGGGCTTTGACAGCATCGAGCAATACATCCTTGTGAGTGGCAATTTCAAAAGGAACGACACCCGTGAGATATGTTTCAAGATCTACGCGGTTTATGATCATAATCTTCTTTTCCGGGGTGAAGACCATAATCAAGTTTCCCGAATAGGTTCGGCCCCCAAGCTTAAAATTGGCCTCCGCGTTCTCTGAAACAAACGAAACTAGGTCCTTCTCTCTGAATAGAAAAACCCTGTTTTCATTAAATAGCTTAAATCCATCATCAAGCGGTTTTAAGTAAATGCGGTTATTCTTTGAACCAAATTCATAACTGGCTTCTTCTGAATTGAGATAGTATGCTCCGTTAAAGACAACAGAATCCAAACCGGAAACTTCTTTTAGCAAAGCTCTTATTCTTGGCACTTCAGGTTCGGCTTCATGTCTCGGAGCATGCATACAGCCAATCACAGGAAGGAGCAGCAATATTATGAATCGTCTAAAATTAAGCAAAACAAATTCCTCTTGTTAAAATGGGGCTGGTTGAATCATTTGTTCATATAAAATAACCGCGATAAAATGATTTCCTTTATCTTTAAAATCCGAGTCCATACAACCGGATACCAATTCGCGCCCCGAATCCGCTCATATCGATTTCGGATCTTACCGGCAGCCCGTCGGCTGTTTCGCCGGCATCCCTGGAAGGGCTTCCGCCGGTATAGGTTACTTCTCCATAGAGATCAGAGGCCCTGCTGAGAGGATAGCTGATGCCCGCGTCCAGATGCCATCCCCATCCGCCGTAAAATTCGGTGTCATCTTCCTTGGTTTCATAGTTAGTTACACCATTCCATAAAAGCTCATAACCGAATCCGCCGGTGACTCGAAGATTAAAAACCGGTGAAAGATTGCCGGTATAATGAAATTGCAGAAAGACCGGGATCATGGTAATACTTTGATCAATAGATCTGGCGACGTCCTGAAATACGCCTTCCCCGACTTCAACATTTTTAATTACAGTCTCTTCTGTATAGCTGCGGCGATATATATCAAGCCCTAAACTTACGCCTACATTTTCATCAACAGCGCGGCCAAAATTCACACCGCCGTAAAAGCCGGTGCTGGCCCCGGACGGATCGAGGAAACCAATTTTAAACTCAGTAAACGGGTGTTGCGCGTATGTGGTGGATAACAACATAAAAAACAAACCGGCGAACGTAATTATCTTCTTCATCAAAAACCTCCGTATTGATTTTGAGAAATGTCTGTAAAAATATCTATTTTCCGGTAATATCGTCTCTTTCTTTTTTTTATTTCAATTTATAAATATGTTTTTAAGCATTCCGATAAACAGCATGTATCTCATCGGGACAGATCATTCATAATTTATAGTCAACCGTGAAATTTTTGGATAATTTAAAGGATTTTTAATAAAGAAGCCTGTTTTTTTTAAAAAGAAATCATTTCCCGCTATATTTGTCGTGATCAATCTTCTTGATTTTAACACAGGATTGTATAATTTTCAAGAAAACTTCTAAATAAACAGGATATTCACATGCTAAAATGGATTAACCGGTCACTTATTATACTTATCGCGCTGGTTTTTTATTTTGTCTTAAAGACGGAGACGGAAAAACAAATCGTGAGCCAAGTTTTCAGGTTTGATAACCGTCAGCAGAAATTAGACATTAAAACGCTCGCGTTAGCGGGTGACTTTAATGAATGGCGCTCAAATATTCATTATCTCAGAGATAGCGACGGCGATAGTGTCTGGGAAGCCCGACTGCATCTAAAACCGGGCCGTTATCTCTACAGGTATGTAATGAACGGAAAAAGGTGGCTGAGGGATCCGGAAAATAAGGAATATGAGGGAGCTTATTCAAACTCTGTGTTGAATCTAAGCGCGGGAGTAGAATCTATTTTAGTAAATATTATCCCGGAAACCGGCAACTGGCTTTATAAACAACCCGACAGCCTGAGAATCATTTTTGACCATTCCATCACCGATTCTGAGATTGGGTTTGAATTCAAAATAGACGGTTTAAAGCATAAATTAGACAGATGTGATAGTCAACTTGCCGGTCTTTTCCCACCCTTATCCGAAGGTGAACATCAATGGAGTTATCGTATCATCAAAGATGACACCGTCGAAATCGTATCTCAAAAAGGAATTTGGTTTATAAATTATAATAACCAGCCTCCTGTGGCAGAGGCTGGTTATACTCAATTTACCCATATAAACCAGCCTTTGGTATTAAACGGCGGCAACTCATTCGACCCTGATTTCGATTCTCCGGTGAAATTTGAATGGTCTGTTGTCAGAGCGCCGGGGAGATATTCGTTAGAAAACCCGGACACCCCGTTTCCCCTGTTTATTCCCGCGGCGGCCGGCCGGTATCTGTTAAGACTCACGGTGACCGATTCGATGAAAGCAGCATCAAGTGATTTGGGTGATATCGTTGTTTTGCCGCATAAACTCAGCAAAACAAAGTTTAATTATCAATCAAATGACGCGGCGATAAGCATTCAAAGTGTTTCCCTTGTGGGGGAGTTTAATCAGTGGCAAAATACAAGCAATCCGATGCATTATGATGACAGGATAAAATCCTGGAACACAGAAATTCATCTTATCCCCGGACAGTATGAATATAAATTTGTTCTTAACGGACAAGACTGGATAGCGGATCCGATTAATCCGGAAAGGATTGGAGACGGCTGGAATGGATTTAATTCGATAATTCGGGTGGAGGCTGAACGCCCCATGCTGGCCTTTGAACCATCAAAGATGGAAAAACAAAAAGAAACAGTAAGCATTCCGTTAAACATGAAATCCGCGGACGGTGAAAAAATTCACTGGTACGAAGATATTAACAATCCGGAGTCCGGAATAAGCGCCAGACAGAACCGTTTGCTGTTTAACCAATCCCGAAAAGAGGGTAATTACTTTTATTATGCGGTTGTTGAAAAAAACGGTATTTTTTCCGAGCCTGCCACGCTTCTGATCAATCATTTCGGCGAGACCATTGTCAGTGATTTCAGCTCGTCACCGGCCTGGGCCGACACGGCGATCATTTATGAGATATATCTCAGAAAATATACAGAATCAGGGACTTTTGAATCTCTAAAATCACAGCTCCCCGGTCTCAAATCGCTGGGTGTCAATACGATATGGTTAATGCCCGTATATGACGGTCCGACCGATCATGGATACGCACCCGCAAAACTGTTCGACACGGAAAAGGATTACGGCTCCTTAAAAGAGTACAGGGAATTAATTCAATCCGCGCATGGCCTGGGGATGAAAGTGATCTTTGATTTCGTTGCAAACCATCTGTCGGATCAGCACCGATTTGTAAGGGCTGCCGCCGCGAACAGTCAATCGCCTTTAAGAAGTTGGTTTTACTGGAATGATGACGGCAGCTGGGGTTATCATAATGACTGGGATACCCTAGTAAATCTGAATTATAATAATCCGCAGGTACGCCATTTCATGCTGGATGTGGCGCGGTTCTGGGCAGGCCTGGGTGTGGATGGATTCCGTTGTGATGTTGCCTGGGCGGTACCGCATGATTTCTGGAAAGATTTCCGCAGGGAAATAAAAAAAATAAATCCGGAATGTCTTTTGATTGATGAAGTTTTACCGAGACAACAGGCCTATCATTTTAATGAATTTGATATGTCGTACGACACAGATTTTTATGGCAATATATTGGATGTTATGAATAAGAGAAAACCGGTTTCAGCACTCGATTATGGATTGAAAAAAGCGGAAACCAATTATCCGGAGACCGCAAAAAGCTTGAGATATATAGAGAATCACGATCTGGATCGCTTTTTGAACAAATATGGCGAGAGAAGAACAAAAATGATGGCTGCTTTGCTGTTCACCGTCCCGGGAACTCCGCTAATTTATTATGGGCAGGAATTAGGGCTAAGAGAAACGCGGCCGGAATATCCGGGATTAAAAAATTCAAAATGGCTTGATTTTTATATCTCGCTTATTAATTTAAGAAAAAGCAACGCCGCGTTAACATCCGGAAAAATGGAAACAACGCGTGTTGATGAAGAGAAAATGATTTGGCGATTCCGGCGCTATATGATGAATGACACGGTTTATGCTGCCCTGAATTTTTCAAAAAACGCTCAAATGGTAAACATTCCCGAAAACTGTTCGATAATATATCCTATAGACAGAAGAGCAGAAATATTTAATAAGAAACTTTGGCTTGAACCTGAGAGTATTATATTATACAAAAAAGGTGATTTACAATGAACAGGCCAGACATAAAAGAAACCATTCAGGAAATTTATAAGGTTTTTAAAGAGCGGAACTTTACCCGTGAGTTCACGCTGGCCTCGATTAATGAAGTTTTTGATATCGGTAACGAAGTCTTCATGAAGAACAATGAAGAAGAAATCGAACGCCTTGCAAATCGTCCCCCTTCCTATGCTCCTGATATTCTTGATGATGAGCCCTTTACTTTTGAACGAACCTTCGCCATATATCAGCAGCTTGAAAAAGAATATAAAGAAATTACCCCGGAATTGATTCAAAAGATATTTGAAATTAACAGCCAGTTCGCCTGGGAAGCCTACCGAGAAAGATATAATGAATATATCATAGGAACATATTCGAAATATCCGGAGGATGAATACCTGAATTATCTCGCGGCAGTAGTGTTGTATGAACAAAAAGACTTCCTAAGAGCAATGGAGTGTATCAATCTGGCCATCGCGCAAAATGGATCCTCCGCGCTTTATACTCATATTAAGGGTTTGTGCCAAATGCAGCTGGGTGAGTTCGCGAATGCGAGGACATATTTTTATCAATCTCTTTTTTTAATTGAATTATCGCAAAGTGTCGCGCCCCGAAAATCAGATAACTCCCCAATATACCCCAATTATCCGATTGAATATCAGACCACAGCCGAAGCGATCAGGGCTGACATTCGTAAGCTCGATAAGGTAGATAATATTTTTACCTATCAGGTGACACCCATTCTGCAAAAATAACTCACTCCAACAAATCCATTCCGGCAGAAATTATCATTTCATATTCGGTGCTGAATTTTTTTAATTCATTCAGATGAGAATAAATTCCGAGAACAAAAACATCCTTTTTAATCCGGTTTAGCTGCAATAATTCATAAATTTCAAGCGGCAAAAGCCATTCCAGCGTATAATTTTCGGCAATTTTATAAAATATAGACTTTAAGACACCATAGTCGAATTTATTTGACTCTCTCATCTGTCTTACTATTTGGTACCACTCAAATAATTGCAATTCTTCATCAGAATATTCAATGGGAATGGCTTTTTTCTCCGATTTTGGCGGCATTACGTTAAAACGGGTTTTATCGGCGGATCCTGAGAAAACAGAAACAATCCTTTCGCCAACCGCCATATCATAGTGAGCGGATTGATGAGGACTTAAGCTCTCCTCGCCGGGGCTGCTTATGTGAAAATCGGTAAAGCGCAGAAGAATAATTTTACCGTTTTTACGAATGGTCTGTTTGAGTTTGCCGGTAACTACCATGCCCGATTCATAGGGTAGTCTGATCCGTTGGTCATCCTGAGCAAGTTTTTGCAATTCTGAATCAGCGAAGTCTTCAAGCGGTATTCCGGTATTTATGAGTTTCCCAACCGGAAATCCCGCGCCATCGGGATGATGATCAATACCCTGGTTTTCAATTTCAACATTCTTAAAGGAGAATGCTGTTTTTCCAATTGTTTCGATATATACTGCCTGATTTTCCGAATTGGTGATGACTTTGTTAAATTTACCCGAGACCTGAATACCTGATGACAACTCTACCGTGGCCACGTTCTTTGAGTCAATCGCTGTGTTAATACACTCGACAGATGCCGTCCTGAAGCACATGGAATCCGCGAATTCCTCAAGAACCTGATTTAAATGCGTCCAATTATGGGCAATAAACAGCTGCGGCTGTTCCTTAGTTATATCATAATTATAGTTGACGGTATTGATGGCGAGAGGTAATTTTTTTACAATCGGATTGAGACAGTTTTTGCTTTCACCAACTGAGGAAAGCAGTCCCGCGCCATAAATTTTAAAGTCATCAGCCGTTCCGATCAATCCATATTCAACGGTCCACCAGTGCAGTCTGGAAAGAAGGGTGGCCTCCGATGGCGCGGTGTTGGCGGCGATCTTTTTACTTAATTCCTTTTCTGCCCTTACCAGATCCTCCTCGGAGGCGTCGGGATACTCCTTTATAATTGATAAATACCGTATGGCTTCATAAATCTCATAATCCAGTTTGGATGAAAAGGCTTTAGAGCCGTATTCGCCGACTTTTTGCAGAAAACGGCTGTACTGCTCATCGGCGATAATGGGAGCGTGACCGGCGGCTTCGTGTACAATATCAGGAGCCGGGGTATACAGAATGTGCTGGATCGTTCTTATTTCAGCGGATATAACCAAAATTTTGTGCATCTGAAATTCCATAAAAGCGGCCGGTGGTATAAATCCGTCAACAACAACCGCTCGCCATCCAATTTTGCTGAGCGCGTCATTCATTTCACCGATATCAGGGATTCTGTCAGCGCTGATTCCGGTTTTTTTTAGTCCGTCAAAATAGGCGGGATGGGCATGTTTTTTTAGGAAGCTTAAATTTCTGCGCATAATATAACGCCAAACCGCCTGATCCCGGGATGTGTAACGGTCATAATTCTGTTCGACAACAAACTGCCTGAGATGTTCCGGTATGGATAATAAAAGTTGCTCATGCGAAATAGCCATTAATTTTCCCCGGTTATTTAAAAACCTGTTCGTATGTAACTAGGTTTTTAAACGTATATCATCTTTACAGATATTTCCGGAGAATGGAATATGGATGGAAAGTTAAAAACCCCGCCCGGCCAGGCGGGGGAAAATTATAACATTTTCAGAAAGATATGAAGATCATAACCGCTTTTTTCCGCGGTATTCTTAAAAAGATCAATCCGTTCCACAGCCTTGAATAATTTATTAAGGATTGGTGTTTTTATCTGCTCATTTTGCCGGAAAATATCAAGGATTGACAGAATAAAAAGCCAGTTTATCAGATTGTCGAACGATTCTTTCTGAAAATACCAGATACCCTGATAAAGATTGAGTTTGTTAAATGAGCGAACATGCGAATCAGAGAATAATTCTTCGGTATGCGCCCGGAGCAGGGATTCGTCATCAAAAAGGATGTCCGTATTTACATTCAAAAGAATATGGATCAAATTGATCTCATCCGCTATTTGAGCAGGCCCGACGCCTAATTTCAAATAATTCCGCCGGATAACCTTATCCAGGGACCAGTCATTTATAAAAGAAAGATCCTTTTCCTTTAAATTATCAGATGAGAACAGCCCAGAGAGGGAATTTAAAAATGATAAGGTTAGCAGAATACGGTGACCGGATGACAATCTGTTTTTCTCCGGTTGAAACGAATCAAGGAGAACAGATTCAATTTTAGCCGCTTTTCTTTTTCCTTCCTTCACATGTTTTGCAATATTCGGCAGTTTTAAAAGTGAAGGATAATATCCGGCTGATAGTTTAGGATCAGATTTTACTGCTAAATCGGGGTTAATAAAGGGCCGCGCTGAACTGAGCAGTTGTTTTGTTTTTTCTAAATACGATTTATATACCTTTTTATCCATTTTTTGATCATTTAGTCCCTGCGAGAGCCAGAGCAGGCTACCCGGGTTGATGGCTTCATCAAAAGCCTGAATGACCGGTCCGAATCTGTATTCGGTCAGCGCTTCCCGGACGGATTCAACCGGACGGCCCCGCAGATAGTGGTTAAGTTCAGCCCATGGTTCCTGCGCGGTGTTAGTAACTTCATGAAAATCCAGGAAAACGTTGTATTTGAACGCGCCTAACTCAACGAACAATCCGTTTTCCGAGAGATCCTTACTTGATCTTAGATACTCGAGCCCTGTAATTTGATCCCTGAATATGACAAATTTTTGGTTATCATGAGTTAAATTAAGTCCCTCACCCAAAGTTTTTTGAACGATGTTGTCTTCAGCATTTTTAAATCCAACCGATGTCTTCACCCAGCCTGAGGCGTGTTCAAATTTATTGTTGTAAAGCACGAGGCAACTTTCAGATCCCGAGCGGTTGCTGTAAGCAAAAACATTTTCATTGACACGGCCTTCGGAGGTAAAAAAATCATATAACAAAAACTCTTCAACATCGCTGAACAGGTAGCGTTTTTTCATCAGAGGGAAGATTTCTTTTTGGTGACGTTTTACCAGCCATTCATCCGGTTGCTCATCCCAGTACGCGCGCCGGTACTCCATGCCGTATTTCTCTTTATAACCTTCAATCTGACCGTGTCCGAACATCGGGAGCCCGGGCATAGTGCACATCAGCACACAGACGCCAAAATATTTATCATCTTTTCCAAACTGGGCGATTGCTGTTTCTTCATCCGGATTATTCATAAAATTAACATACCGCTTTAATATCTGCGGATTAAATTCGAGCACATTGCGTATTGATTCCCGGTATTTTTGGTTTTCTTCTTTTTTCAGCATGTTCATAAAAGCGCTGTTATAAACACGATGCATTCCGAGAGAGCGGACAAAGTAGCCCTCCATCATCCAGAACGCCTCCGCGAGAAGAAGAGTATCCGGCACTTCCTGCTGGACCCGGTCAACAACTTCCCGCCAAAACTCTATGGGAAAAAGTCGGTCGAAATTCGCTTTGGTCAGCCCTTGTTCCGCGCGTGAAGGAATATCACCGCCGCTGCCGGGCTCCGGAAACCAGAGACGCTGATAATGTTTCTTCGCCAGTGTCATGGCGGCGTCAAACCGTATAATCGGAAACTTGCGCGCCACATGAAGAATCGTCTGAATAACCGCCTCGCGAACCTCGGGCATGAGATAGTTGAGCTGGGCGGTATCGTTCCAGGGCATACTCGTACCGTCGTTGCCGTGATAGACATACCGAACATCGCCGGTGTACCGGTCAAGCCGCTTAAATACTACAGAAGCGTCGGTTTTATTCCAGTAACCATCTTCAATAAATATGCCCACACGCGGATCATCGCTTAGATCCTGCCCGGAAAAATTGTACCCGGGAAACGGCGGCTGATGACTCTGGACAAACCAGGACGGATGATTGATCAGCCATTCTGAATCAATACCCATATGATTGGGAACCATATCGCTTGCCAGCCGGATTCCTCTTTTCCAGGCGCGGTCTTTAAGATTCTGGTAAGCTTCATCCCCGCCAAGATCATTGGCGATAGAGTAGTTATAGAGTGAATACGCGGAGGCGACAGCCTCGGGATTACCGCTGATCTGCTTTATGCGGCGGGAAGCCTTACTGCGCTCCCAAAGGCCAATAAGCCATAAACCGGTAAATCCGCTTTGCGAAAGTCTGTCAAGCTCCTCATCGGGAACCTGGTCAAGACGATAGATATTTCTTTGATACTGTTTACTCAGTTGATCAAGCCATACATAAGTGCTTTTTGCCATAAGAACGAGTCGGGGCATCCAGTGTAAATCCTGACTAAATCGTTCCGGTTCCTGTTCATATTCCGTACCGGTGAATTGAGTCACTTCCGTCGGTCCGTGGCCAAACAAATCAGCGTCAAACCGGGGCTTCTGCTCCTCCTTGATTAGATCCATTCCCAGTAAAATTCGTGAAAGGAAGGAGGGGATCAAGACAGACCATTTTTTTCTGATGTATTCAAGCTGAGCTGTGATGGAATGCGGAAATTTCTTTGACGGCTGCAGCAGAAGATCGAGCAGCGGAAGATTTTCAGGACCGAATGATGGTTCATTTTTAAAAAAAGTGTTCAGAAGGATAAATGATTTGTCATAAATAGTATCGGTGAGTTCTTTTTCATCGATCAAATCATATATGGGCTGATATGCCGGATTGCGGTTGTCCAGCCAGAGTACCATGATTTCTTCGAGAATGACATGGCGGTTTGATAAATCGCCGGTGGTCCCTTCTAAATATTCACCGGCATTCATCTTCCCGTTATAAACATCAGTTGAAGGAAACGCTTCCGCGAAAGCGCGTAATAACTTGTCCAGAGCTTCTCCGCCGAGCTCATCCGAAAGAAAATTTTCCATTTTTTTAAAAAGAGACGGATTTTTCTCCGCGCGGTAGGTTTCTATAACATAGTGCATGATTTCATCGAGCAGACCCATGGCGTTTATTTCAGATGCGTTCAACGCATTTCCGGCGTCGCGTTCTTTATTAATATTAAGAATAAATTTTCTGGCGGCGGCAATATTGGCAAAAATAACACGGCCTTTGATTGAAAAAAGGGTTTGATCAATGATGTACTTGTTCCGGGCTTTTTTTGAGATATGGAATTCGAATGATGGAATTTTGTCATCTGTCATATGTTTATTTTTTGTAAAATTTAGATTCAAAATTCTTTGTTCAGGGCCTGCCAACATCTTTTCTCCGCTCGATTTAATTCAATATTAGATAGATTTCAAATTAAAGCGAGAAATTAAGTTTTGCAAGTGAATGCACAAATGCGCTATCACTCAAAAACAGTGATTATTTAATAATCTGGATCAGATAAATGAATAAATCTCATCCGCGGATTTTTTTGTTATTTCAGGAACCACCGCGTCTTTTGACGGATAACCGACAACTAATAGTAAAAACGGTTTTTCATTTTCAGGCCGGCCCAGAATTTTGTTCAAAAAACCCATGGGACTCGGAGTATGAGTTAACGTTGCCAGGCCGGACAAATGCAAAGCGGTGATCAGCATGCCCGTGGCGATGCCAACCGATTCGGCAGTATAGTAATGCTTTTCTTTATTACCATCTGCGCTGATGCCGTAGCGTTGATCAAAAATGGCGATAAGCCAGGGGGCGGTTTCAAGAAAAGGCTTATGTTCATCAGTACCGATAGGCGCAAGATCATCGAGCCATTCCCTGGTTGCCCGGGAATGATAAAACGCGCGCTCTTCATTTTCGGCCGCTATCCGGATTTCCTTTTTAACAGAGGGATCAGACACCGCCGCGAAATACCACGGCTGTTTGTTCGCGCCGCTGGGAGCCGTGCAGGCTGCCCGAATACAGTATTCAATAATTTCTTTCGAGACATTTTTATCTGAAAAGTGGCGGACAGAGCGCCTGCTGCCGATGTCTTTGTAAAACTGTCGCGCCCGTTCGAGCATCTCATTTTCTGTATAATCCGGAAAACTCTTTAGATGATGGAATTTCGGCTGTGTCATATCATCCCGCCTGACTTATTAGTACATTAATTATCTTACAACCTGAAATATCGGGAAATAAATTCGGTTTTTCAAAATCCAATGAACACATTTGAGAATTTACTTTGCAAATGAAGATTTAATCTATAGTTTTCTTAAAGAACAATCGGATATCAAAATTCATTATCCGGAGAATATCTAAGATGAGCGAATCCACATTAAATGATTCCGGTATCGGTCGGGATCCGATCATAGAATTTAAAAAATGGTTTGAAGAAGCGGTCGGGTCCGGAATGAATGAACCGGAAGCGATGGCTCTGGCAACCGCCGGTGAAAGCGGTCAACCCTCGGCGCGAATGGTTTTGATGAAAAAATATGACGAGAGCGGATTCGTGTTTTTTACCAATTATGAAAGCCGTAAGGGACAGGAGCTTGCCGCAAATACAAAGGCGGCTGCCGTTTTCTGGTGGGACCGATTAGGACGACAGGTTCGAATTGAGGGGAAAGTCGAAAAAATATCCGCAAAAGAATCGGATAGATATTTTAGCGACCGGCCGCGGGGCCATCAGATCGGTTCGTGGGCATCGAATCAAAGCCGGGGCATTCGGTCAAGAGAAGAACTGATGGAAAAAGTTGAATCGTTCAGAATGCAATTTGAAGGCGAAACGATAAAGCGGCCGCCGCATTGGGGCGGATTCCTCTTGAAGCCGGAAATGATTGAATTTTGGCAGGGCAGGGATGACAGACTCGCCGACAGGATCCGTTATACAAAACAGAATAATCAATCGTGGAAAACAGAACGCCTATCACCGTGAAACATCTTCTAACTCTTGTCTTCCAGCCGCGCGTTTTGAAAAAATAGTTTGAGTTTTTGTAAATCAAGTTTCCCGTTTGTTCGAAGTCCGCTGCACACATCGACGCCATACGGATTTACATTTCGGATCGCCTCCGCGACATTTTCCGGTTTCAAACCGCCGGCCAGAAAAACCGGAACCGGAGTCTGTTCAACGATTTTCCTGCTGATATCCCAGTTATGAACTCTTCCCGTGCCGCCAAGTTCTTTAACCGATAAATCCGGATTGCCGGAATCCAGTAAAATCCCGTTGATGAAGGGGGCAATCGTCACGGCTTCATCCAATGAAAGTTCATTCCGGACATGAATAACCTGAACCAGGGCTATGCCGGGCAGGGCTTCCCTAAGCAGGCGATACTCGTTCAATTCGATACTGTCACATATTTGGATGGTGTTGACCCCGCATTTTTTCTGTTGTTTTATAATTTCATCCGCGGTTTTTTTGCTGGTCAGTAAAAAGGAACCCATGGCGGGTGGAATTGTTGCGGCAATTTCAGCGATCAGTTCTTCAGAAATGACACCCGGGCCGCTGGGCATTTCAGAAACAAGACCGAGAGCGGATGCTCCCGCCTGAACCGCCATCCGTGCTTCTTCCACACTGCTGATACAGCAAACTTTTATTCGTACCATAGAATGATTCCTAAACGTCACGTACATTTGATTTAAAAATAAAAAAACGCCGCGACAAAAAAAAGACGGCGGCGCTTTTTTGTAAAATTATCTAACAGGATAAGATGGACGTTCCGGAAATACAAACGGATGTTCCTTTATCTTCTGTAAAACGGTTTCAATGGCTTTCTCAAGCTGCCGATCTTTGCCGGCCATGACAGAAGCAGGATCATTATCAATGTAAATGTCGGGATCGGCGCCATGATTTTCAACGAGCCACTTTCCTTCCCGGCCATAGAAAGCGTTATTTGACTGATGGATATTTCCATTATCGATAGTTGTTTGTCCGTTTATAATGCCGACGAGCCCGCCCCATGAAGGAACGCCCACAACGGTTCCGAGCTTTCTCGCTTTAAAATGTTCCACAAACGCTTCGCCGTCTGATCCGTTATACTCATTTGAAACAACGACGAACTGACCATTGGATACACTGCCCGGATAACGGAAGGGTTCCATCCCCTTAAGGACATTGTAGGCGGTCATTTTTCTTTCCAGTTTATCAATCATAAAATACTCGGTCCAACCTCCGGAATTGCGGCGAACATCGATGATGAGGCCTTTTTTATAACGAAACGCCCGCCAGAATTTATCAAATTCGCCGATTCCGCCTGACCCCATGGCGTTGATATGCATATAACCGACCTGACCGTCTGTGGCCTTGAGAACTTTGTCGATATTGTCGGTCAGCCAGCGGAAATAGCGCAGCTGAGAGCTGTTCCTGATAGGTTTAATCGTATAGGTCTGAGATCCTTGCATGACCGGTTTATCATTCACGGTAATGGTGACTTCCTGATCCGGAAGAACCTGCAGATATTTAAAATAATCATCCGGCACCCGGATTTCATGGCCGTTTATCGCCAGGAGATAATCGCTTTCTTTAATTTTTATATCCGGACGGGCAAGGGGCGATTTCAGATCAAGGTTGTACTCCGTCGGGCCGTAAATTTTTTCAAACCGGTAATAATTGCTGACCTTATCCGGCGTGAGATCCGCGCCGATCCAGCCCGTGAACAGTTTAGATTCGTTTTTCAGCTCCGGTCCGTTATCGCCGCCGCGGACATAGGTGTGAGATACGGAAAGTTCGCCAACCATTTGCTCAAGCGCCCAGTTTAACTGATCCCGCGAAGTCAGATACGGAATATATGCCCGGTAGCGATCGCCGATAGCTTTCCAGTTTTGCCCGTGCATGTTGGCGTCATAAAAGAAGTCGCGATACCAGCGCCAGGTATCACTGAATATCTGATTCCACTCTTTGTATGAATCCACCTGATACTGCATATTATTCAGATCAATTTTATCTCCGGCGGATTTATCTTTAATCGCCGCGTCAATTGTGGCGGAAAAGAAATCATCATTTTTGGACAAAATAATATTTTCACCGTTTGAAGAGACGCGGTAATCTTTGATTTTATCATTTAGTATGGTTTCTTCTTTTTTGTCCATATCAAAAATATGAAGATCCCATTTTGTCTTTCCAGCGGGGTTGAATATCTCATCGTATTCATCTGAGGTAAATTTTGGAACGGAGCACCACAGGACGTTACCATTGCCCGCGCGCAGATAGAAATAATTTCCCGCCGGAACGGGCAGCGGGTAGGTACGATCTTTAATCCCTTCGATGTCAATCCGGTAGGGATCCGGGGCTGATTTTTGTGTCGCCGATATGGAATCAGCAAAAGGCGGTTTCTGCCCGGCCTGAAGCTGAACAACCATGATCTGTTGGGGAGCGTTTACCACATGATTATCTTCATAAAAATCCATCTGAATATCGAAATTTCGGCTTGATATATAATAAAGGTACATCCCCGAGGTATCGAATCTCGGATTAAGATTGTCGTAAAAATCACCTGTAAGAGCATATTTTTTATTTTTTTCGAGGTTATAGATAAAAATTTTGCTGTTGCGGTTGAACTGAACCAGGCTGTAAGTGATCCATTTGCTGTCCGGTGACCAGTTATAATCACTGATTTCCCAATAAAACTCGTCATTTTTTAACTGATTGGATTCATCCACTTTAACCAGGTTTTTGGTTTTTACGTCGACATAAAAGATAGAGAAATCCTTATTTCCGAACAGGATTTTTGTGCCGTCGGGAGACCAGACGGGATGATAATTGGTCCGGTTGAGGCCGTCGGTTAATTGTATCCATTCACCGCCGGTTGTTTTTTGGATATAAAGCTGATATTCGCCCGATTTGTCCGAGAAAAAAGCAATCCATTGACCGTCCGGAGAAATTACCGGATAGCGTTCCCTGCTTCCCGGAGTGAAGGTTAAATTATTCGATTTGCCATCTTTCACGGCAACGGTGATCACATCACCCCGGCCGTCAAAAATCACTGTTTGACCATCGTTCGAAATATCCATCGACTGAATATACTCTTTCGGATTGATTGTCCTGTCACGCAGCCGCCATTTATCTGACGCGGCCATGATGGTGAGTTTTTCAGGAGTGGTTGCGCCGACCGGTAAAAGATGGATATAACCGTCATGCGTATATATGATGTTTTTTCCGTCCGTCTCCGGCATCATCACATCGACATCGCTGTAGTTTGTAATGGGCGCGGCAGCTCCAGATTTCAGGTTCTGCGCGTAGATATTGGCAATGCCGTTATCGCGGTCGGACACAAAATACATATTATCGCCGATCCACATGGGATAGGCGTTTTTGCCGACATAGTCTGAGACGGGGCTAAACTCATTTTTGATGAAATCATACATCCAAATATCGGTGTATTGCCCGCCTTTATACCTCTTCCAGTAATATTCCGGCCGGCCTTTTCGGTTATACAGCATTTTTGTGCCGTCTCCGGAAAAGGAGCATAACACGCCGCGGTCTATTGGCAAACGTTCCGGCGCGGAACCATCTATATTCACATAATACAGATTAGGATCACGCTGTATAAAAGTTTCGTAATATGACGCGTAAACAATTTTTTTGCTGTCCGGTGTCCAGGTAATGCTTCTTCCACCCCAGGGATTATAAGTCAGTCGTTTCGGTTCGCCGCCTTCCGAAGGAATAAGGTAGATGGATGTTTCGCCGTCGTAGTTTCCCGTAAATGCGATCCATTGACCATCCGGAGAAAACCTGGCCGAAAACTCATTCCCGGGGTTGGTTGTAATTCTGACCGCCTGACCCCCGTGTGAATCCGCAAGCCACAAATCATTATCCCATGTGAAAACAATTTTATCACCGTGAATATCCGGATACTCCATAAAACGGGCTTCATCCACGGCAAAAGAAAACTGAAACAATATAATGACAAGAAAAAGAGAACAGGTGAGTTTTTTCATGACATCCCCAGGTTAAATTAGACTTTAACAGTCAATCGGTTTATTAAACTTCACAATACAGGCTCCCGATAAAACATTCCGTTTTGATTACGGGAAAAAGGATCAAAAGTTTGGTATTTGATCAATTTAGAGTTTTATTAATCCCAAAATAATCATAACTTAGCCAAAACAAAAATATAAGAAAAATATGGATAAATTAGCTCCACTTTTTGTAATTATCGCGGCAATGCTTTGGGGGATTGATGGAATCGTTCTCACGCCTGCGCTTTACGGTCTGCCCGTCCCATTAGTTGTCTTTGTGGAGAGCTCTATTGTGGCCGTGATCCTGACCCCGTTTTTTGTCAGGAGTTTTCCCGAATTCCGTTTGCTGAAAGAAAAAGACTGGCTTGCCTTTATCGGAGTGGCTTTGTTCGGCGGAGCGATCGGTACAATGGCCATAACAAGAGCGTTGTTCTATGTGAATTTTGTCAATTTATCCATAGTAGTGCTCATTCAGAAGCTGCAGCCTGTATTCGCGTTAGTCCTGGCGACTATCATTCTTAAAGAGAGACTTCCGAAGGAATTTTTTGTCTGGGCCGGTCTGGCTATCATCGGGGCGTATTTTATGACATTTGGCTTGAATTTCCCGGATCTGAATTCCGGTGATAAAAAATCGATGGCGGTGCTTTTTGCCCTGATCGCTTCCGCGTCTTTCGCGGCGTCTACCGTCCTGAGTAAACGGGCTCTGCGGAATGTCAGCCATGAATCGGGCGCCTATCTTCGGTTTCTAATCGCTTCTTTGATCATGACTTTAATTGTGGTGTCATCGGGAGAGATTATCCAAATTGGCACAATCAATCAAAAACAGGCATTGATATTTCTACTGATCGCTTTTACAACCGGCGGGCCGGCCATATTTCTGTATTATTACGGTCTGAAAAGAATCAGCGCGTCGGTGGCCACGATCTGTGAACTCGCCTTTCCTTTAACTGCCGTGATACTTGAGTACGTGATTCGCGGACACATTATGAACACGATGCAGTGGGTCGGTGTATTTATCCTCTTTGTCGGAATCATTAAAGTCAGCCGGATAAAATCTGAAGTTATTCCCGCGTCATAAAAGTCTCTGCAAAAATAAAAACCAGTCATTCAGATTCATCAATGGACCAGATTGTTGGTGTGGTTATTTCAATACTGTTGCCGGAAGGATCTCTAAAATAGATCGATCTGCCCCCGCCGGGCCAGGTGGTGTCGTGTTCAATGGGAATTTTATTCTTTTCAAGGAATGCTTTCCATTCACGGATCTCACCGGATGGCGCGCCAAAGGCCAGGTGGCCGGGCCCTCTTGAGCCGTGCGGAGGAAGATTGCCGCCGATCTCCATGGTTTTCTCCGGATTAAAAATTAATAATACAGAAGATCCGCAGCGGAAAAAAACATGCCTTCCCGGTTCCCGCGACAGAAAGGTAAGCCCCGGAATCTCCCGATAAAAATGTTCACTTGCCTCAAGATCATCCGAGTATATACATGTTTCCAGGATGGAATTAATTTTCATCAGGACTCCTTTTCCGGTTCATGATACGGGGTTTTCTCCACTCGCGCGACAATTCAATGGGAATAAGAAAACTCCATTGGATCCGGATACTTAAAACGGTATTCAAGACGCTGTTTGATTTTATCGGAGTTGATGATTTTATATCGGCGGGATTCCTCATCAACAAATTCCGGCGCTTCGAGACCTAAATCTTCTGCGGTCTTCCGGTAAAAGTCAGATCTTGAAGGATGCTTATCGGAGCAGGCGTTAAAGATCTCCCCTCGGACATCCCGGCGGATGATCTCATGGATTAAGCCGATACAATCATCTCTGTGAATAAAGTTTACCGGCGCCGCCCCGTTGGGGATCTGTTTCTTTCCCGCAAAAAAACGGCCAGGATTCCGGTCGCCTCCGGCCAATCCCGCAAACCGAATGACAACAGGATTATACGTTCTTTGATCCAAAAGCAGTTGCTCAGCCGCTATTAAGGCTTTTCCGGATTCGGTTTCGGGATAGGTTTCATCCGATTCGCTAACTTCCCTATTTTTATTACCATACACCGATGTGGAACTGACAAATAAAATTCGTTTTACAGCGGATTTATTCAATGCCGTGAGGACAGATTTAATCTGCCGGATATGGTTTTTCGCGACATTATCACGCCTGCCGGGAGGAATGTTGAGAATGAGGACGTCAGAATCAAAGAAACGGGAGATATTGTCTCCACCGATTTCCGGATCAAGAATGATTCTGTGGGCTTCAATGCCCTTTTCGCGAAGAAGGGGCAATTTTTCTTCACGGGTGGTTGAACCTTTGACGGTAAAATCATTCCTGATTAAATGTTCAGCCAACGGCAAACCAAGCCAGCCGCAACCTAAAATGCTTATAACCATGAAATTAATAACTCCGGTTAATGAATAAAAAAATCCGCTGAAGGCAAAACCATTCTGATCAGCGGATCCATAGGATAAAATCATGATGGTAGAAGAAATTAATAATCCATACCGCCCTGCATCATTTCCATCATGGTCACTTTTTTAAAATTCGCGGGTACTATGAACATATCCGCGGATATGTTTTTGGACTCAACGGAAATGGTCTCATCCACATCCATTGAAATACTCATGTACATATTGTTATAATTAACATCCTTTGTTAAAACCGGCCAGGAACCGGGTATTTTCTCCCAGATTTCCATGTCATCATCGCCCGCTTCAGGAGGGCCGAAACCGGAAAGCAACTCGAACATATTTTCCATTGATTTACGCAGCTCGGGAAATTTACCGGTGACCCAAAATTGTCGTAATTCCGAGGCGTTTTCTACAAGGTATTCATCGCAGGGGAACCCATTAATGGTCTGCTTATTTCCGGTTTTGGTTATCTTGCTCTCCTTTTTTTCCTTTTTAGCCTGTCCCATCTGAGCTTCAATTTGCGCCTGAATTTCAGGGGGCATGTTTTTCATCATCCCTTCTGCCATGGCGGAAGCCTGTTTTTGTATTTTCTTCATGTCCTCGTAGGTCATTTCTATATATTGTTTTTTATCCCACATGACATGATATACCGCCTCTTTATCCCCGAGAATAAATTGAGAAGTTTTTGCGCCCTCTTCTTCTTCATCAACCCGTAGATTTTTACCGGCGACATAAATGGTTGTTTCTCTCATTTCCGGAAGTTGATACTCATTTTTCAATTTTAGAAGCATCTCACTTAAGGGCATTTTTATTAATAGCCTCGCCATAGCCTCCCCTTCGGGATTTCCATTAAAATTATCCCCGAGGAGGGTCATTAGTTCATCCTGTTGAAAACTAATGTTCCGCTCCTTAATAACATAATTTTGCGCGAATAATCCGGAATAACCCAACCCAACCATTAAAAGGGTAACAAGTAAACTCAAAGAACGTTTCATAGACACCATCCTCCCATGTTTTATTAAATGATCAGGGAAAAATTCCCAATTCAAAATAAGAAACCGCCACTTTGTTCAAGGCGTCGATAAAGGCTGAGGTACGCAGATCTATCTGATCATGATGTTCCGCCTGAATTGCTCGTATATCCCGGTAAGCGGTGATCATGGTTTCTTCAAGACCGGAATAGACAAGCTCCTTTTCGTCGGCGCCGCGGGCGATCTGATCAAACACTTTGTTGGCAAATTTTTTACCCGTCAGATCTTCGACGGATTTGAGAATTTTGGAATTGATATCCTCTTCAAAACGTCTGCTCATTCTGCCGAACCGGACATGCGACAGGTTTTTGAGCCATTCAAAATAGGATACGGTGACGCCGCCGGCATTAAGATATAAATCGGGCAGGATCTGTACGCCGTTTTTGGAAAGCAGTTCACTCGCGTCGGCGGTGACCGGTCCATTGGCGGCTTCGGCGATTATCTTTGCCTTAATCTTTTTTACATTCTCCATAGTAATCTGATTTTCGAGGGCGGCAGGGACAAGGATATCACAATCCAGTTCCAGGGCATCGGCGGATTTTTTTAGATTTTTCGCGTGAGGAAAATCCAATATGGAGCCCGTTTCCTTACGATGAATCATAACCTCATCGACATTGATGCCTTTGGAATTATGTATGGCGCCTTCGAACTCAGCCAGGCCGATGATGATCCCGCCGCCTTCCTGGATAAACTTTGCCGCGTGGTAACCGACGTTCCCGAGACCCTGAACAACAACTCTTTTTCCTTCAAGACCGGGTGAAAGGCTTAGTTTTTTCATGTCTTCATTGATGCGGCAAGCCTCACGGACTCCATAATAGACCCCAAGACCCGTGGCTTCGGTACGGCCTCTGACACCACCCTGGGCGACAGGTTTAGCGGTAACACAGGCGATGGCGTCCAGTTGATCCTCCGCCAGTGACCGGTAGGTGTCAAGGATCCAGGCCATCTCTCGTGGTCCGGTTCCGTAATCCGGAGCGGGTACATCAATTCCCGGACCGATAAAATTCTTTTTATAAAGTTCAAAGGTATATCTCCGGGTAACCCGTTCCAACTCACTTACGCTGTAATCCGCTTTGTTAATTCTGATACCACCCTTCGCGCCCCCGAAGGGCACATCGACCACGGCGCATTTATAAGTCATCAACGCGGCCAGGGCCATTACTTCGTTTTCCGACACATTTTCAGCGAAACGAATCCCGCCTTTTACGGGCAGTTTATGATGACTGTGTTCGGCTCTCCACGCGTCAAGTGTTTCGATGGAGCCATCGTCTCTTTTTAAGGGAAAAGTAAAATGGTAAACGCTGTTGCAAATCCTGATCTGTTTGAGTAAGCCCGGCGGGTGTCCCGTAAATCCCGCGGCGCGGTCAAAATGCTGATTAACCTGTTCAAAAAAATTAATGGTTTCTGACATGGGCGTACTCCTTTCGATTTCTACATCAGGATTTTATCAGAGAATTAAACGCGGGTGTAAATAATATCCCGTATCTCCGGAATAATGTCAATATATTAATTAATTGGCGAAACATCCTTCAAAACAAACAGGTCCTTTTCCGGGGGACCGACTCCCTTTTTTCAGTGGTGATATCAAATTCAAAAAGGAAGACATTTATCCATTTAAAAAGAGCATACGAATTCTCCCCAAAACAGTACTTATTTATGCTTCAAATTGGTAACAGGCAGATTCCCGCGACTGCTCCAGTCTTCATAAGAACCGTCATACAGCTGAGCCGTTAATCCGTTTAGCCGGGCCGCGAAATACAGCAGGCTTGCCTGTTGCCCGATATGGCAGTAGGTGACCAACCGCGATCCCGGCCGCACGCCGGCATCGGTAAAAATCCGCGTTATTTGAGTTTTCTCTTTAAACATCATCGAATCGTCAACAATGGAAGTAAAAGGAATACTCACCGCTCCGGGGATATGTCCGGGACGCTCGATCCAGCCGTTGCTGTCGTCGCCGTCATAAAATTTCCGGTCTCTCGCGTCTATAATTGTCATGTTTTTATTATCCAGATTTTCAAAGATCCATTCGGCGTTAGTCAAAAGACTGGTTTTCGGATGAGGTGTAAATTCACCTTTTATGGGGGAAATGATTTCCGTGGTGATTTCTCCGCCGGCTTTTTCCCAGGCGGGCATTCCTCCGTTAAGTATGGATGTTCTTCCTCCGAATCCGAGATAATCGAGCGTAAAATACACTCGCGCGGCCGGTGTCACCCAATCCTTTCCAAAATAGATAATCACATGTGAAGAATCCGAGACGCCGAACTGTTCGAACACGGAATCAAGACGCGCCACGGGGGGCAGCTGCAGCCTCAGTTCCTCCGAATTTGGATCGGAGATATCCTCAAGGGAAATGTATTGAGCCCCGGGTATGTGACCGGATATGTATCCTTCTTTTTTACCCACATGAAAAATCACAAGAGAGGGGTCGCCGGATTTGAGGAGCAGTGTTTCTGCGGAGATGATCATGGAAGATTCCGGCGCCTGAGCGTGACAATCGATGATTGGCGGCAAAAGCATAAGGAGTATAAACAGGCTGATTCTCATAAAGTCCCCCGGAATTTTTTTTTTTTGCTCAGTCTATAATAACATAAATGATGCCTTCAAAAATCCGGAATATATATTTAAGCTATGAAGGGCGAGCTGAAAAAATATATTCCAATCCCCTGAAATAATAGTTCGGGAGGCATTCGTTAGACAGGCATAGAGAGAGATATGGGTTTAATGCGATTTATAGCCATTCGAAGTCAATTCTCAATAGCATTCCTATGGGGGGAATTATGCGAAAACTGTTTTATGGTTATATGGGCGGTGATACATGTTCTTGTCGCCCACGGACACGAGAACAGGAGCATTTCATAATGAATAAAATACTTATGCTCGCTTTGATATGGTTGGGCACGGACCAATTACCGGCTCAAAGTTTTGATAATTTCACTTCGTATAGTCCCACGAAAAGTAATAGAGAGCGGATTACTTTTAACAAAACCCACCCCAGTTTTTATGCTTCAAACGATCTTACAAGTTTTGATTCGACAAACGACTCAAACACACGAACTCCGGTTTGGAAGGAAATAGGGTATATCCTGGCAATGGAAACGGTTTTTACGGGTATGAGTTATCTGGCCAGCCGCAAAAATGGCGATGGACATTTAATCACAGGCGGATTCGATCTTTTTATGGGATTTGCCGGGCTGCCCAATGCATCGTTACAAAAACCGGGCGTAAAAAGAACCGGTTATTATATAATCTCGGCCGGTTTTATGGCAAAATCCCTGTATAATTTTTGGTATGGCAGAGATCATAATACCGATGCCCGTTTTCTGACAAATTTTATCGGATTTAATGTACTCGTTTTCACGGGGTATTTTTTAGATACTTTGGATTGATGATTGCTCTAATATTTTATTGGGACTAAGCGAAAATTATCCGGGTGAATATCATCAGCAGCCACAGGAAGTTGCCAACAGCCTGGTGGACAGCGGCGTTAATTTCAAACATACAGATTATGATTTAATACAAGCCGCAAATCAAATTAGCAAGTCCAATTATCCGCGCGCGGATGAGTTCGCTTTAAAATGCATATTAAGCGCGCCATCCGTGAAAGATATGCTTGAAATGCTAACAGGTATGGAAGTAAATCTGTGAGTCAATGGAATGGTCGTCGCGCGTAAACAAACAAAATGCACATTGATATGGATTGGGTGTCCAAAAGCCTGATAGGGCGGGTCAAAAAGTGATAGGAAGGGGTCGATTAGTGAAAGGACGGGTCAAAAAGTGATAGGAAGGGGTCAATTAGTGAAAGGGCGGCTCAAAAAGTGATAGGAAGGGGTCAATTAGTGAAAGGGCGGCTCAAAAAGTGATAGGAAGGGGTCGATTAGTGAAAGGGAGGGTCAAAAAATGATAGGAAGGGGTCAATTAGTGAAAGGGCGGGTCAAAAAATGATGGGAAGGGGTCGATTAGTGAAAGGGCGGGTCAAAAAATGATGGGGAGGGGTCAATTAGCGAAAGGGCGGGTTAACAGATGATAGGAAGGGGAAAAATTCAGGTTGATAGGATTGAATGTTATGTAATAATATTCGATTTAATTTGGACAGCCCGGCGCCGGAGGTGTCATATCTTTGTAGAAATGGAAATTTAGTGTTAATTGTACGACCCCCTACGGGGTCGCGGATTGGCGTGGGGGTCTGTTTTTCTAAAAAAATGTTATCCCTCCGGGATTGGAATTGACGAATAAATTGAAATCCCGGATTTGTGATAGGGTTTAGTTGTCCACGAGCTAAAGCACGTGGCTATGTGTAATATTTAAAATTATTGCCACTATCTTTAGATAGTGGGATAAAAGCAATAAATTACAATTAATCTGGGCTTTAGCCCAAATAAAAGGCCTTTTATAAAAACATCGGCAATATTATCAAAATACTGCAAAATATCAGTACAAAGATCCCGGCGTTTACGGTCGGGGGTGTTTGATAGTAGTCATCATCCCTCATGCTTTTGCCGCCGGCAACCAGCCATCACCTATGATATTTTCACCAAAAAAACCGCAAAAAATAAAATTCAATCATCATGAAGTAAAACATTGGCTACCGCAATTTTAGTGACTGTATATCCGGATATTTCGGGTGCCATCTCCTGACTGAAACAATCTCGCCATTACTGCGTCACTATACTTTTTAATCTTTGCGTTGATTCTGAAAATCCGATAAACGGATGAGGAGGCATTATTGTTATCCATCTCCAATTTATCTAAGACCTATAGCAATGGTGTCAGGGCATTGCGAAATATCAATCTGACCATCGATGCCGGTATGTTTGGTCTGTTGGGACCGAACGGGGCCGGCAAATCCACTTTAATGCGCACTATTGCCACTTTGCAGCCGGCGGATAGCGGGCACATTGTGTTTAATGACGATGACGCTTTTAAAAATCCACAAATGTTCAGAAACCAACTGGGGTATCTGCCACAGGAATTTGGTGTATATCCCCGAATCTCCGCCTATGATTTGCTGGATCATTTTGGGATTTTAAAAGGACTTATTGATTCTAAAAGGCGCGAAGAACAGGTCAACGCCTTGCTTCATCAGACCAACTTGTTCGAATACAGGAAAAAATCGGTGCATAACTTTTCAGGAGGGATGAAAAAACGTTTTGGCATTGCTCAGGCTCTGCTGGGCGATCCCAAATTGATCATCGTAGATGAGCCCACCGCCGGCCTTGATCCGGAAGAACGAAATCGTTTTCATAACCTTTTAAGTGAAATCGGTGAAAATATCATTGTGTTGCTCTCCACCCATATTGTAGCGGATGTCAGCAACCTGTGTCCGAATATGGCCATTCTGACCGATGGCGAAATCCGTTTGAGCGGTGAACCCGTCCGTCTCATCGACAATATCCGCGGACGTGTATGGCAAAAGACCATTTCCAAAGGTGAATTGCAAAAGTACCGTGAACGCTTCACCGTGATCTCCGGTCATTTAACCGCGGGCAAATTGCGTATCCATGTTTTATCGGACCGCAAACCGGAAAAGGATTTTGAGTTAAGAGAGCCCAATCTGGAAGATGTATATTTTGCGTCTCTGCTAAACCATCGTTCGGGCAATTAACGGACCGGAGACGGCCATGATATGGATTTGACTATGTTTTTCAAGATTCTAATATTTAACCTGAAGTATCAGTCCCGGCAGGTTGCGTTTTATGCCGCGGCGCTTTTGTTTTTTGCCCTGGGTATTCTGAGCAGCCGGGCTAATTTCGGCGGCATCGATGTTCATGTAAATTCACCTTATGCAATCGCTTATTTCCAGAGCCTGCTCTCCCTGTTTTTACTTTTTCCGCTTACCTTATTCGTTGTAAACCTGGCCTTGCGGGACAGTACTTACAATATGGAAGAAATGGTCTTTTCAACACCGGTTACCCGGTTTAATTATCTGGGCGGGATATTTACCGGCCTGATCCTTTCGAATTTTATTATTTTGATTTTGGCCGCACTGGGAATGTATCTGGGCAGTTTTTTCGCGGAAGCCGGACGCCTGGGTCCGGTCCATCTCGGCAATTACCTCCTCCCACTGATAATTTTTGGTGTTCCCAATATTTTGTTTAGCAGCTCGGTGCTGTTCGGCGTCGCCATTTTATCACGAAATACATTGGCGACTTATGTGAGCGGTGTTTCGATTTACATTCTGTATATGGTCGCTTCTATTTTGGGGAATTCACCATTGATGGCCAGCGCGACACTGACAGGAAGCGAAACGAAACTCCTGCCGGTTCTGATGGATCCCTACGGTTTGGTTGGATATTTGGGAATGGTTAAAAATTGGATCCCGACGGAAAAGAACAGTTTGCCGATAAGCGTAGGGGGCAACTTCCTGATTAACCGCGTATTCTGGGTGGCTGTTTCAGCGCTGATTTTTACATTTGTTTACAAAGTTTTTGCATTTCGGTTGCTAACCGGTTCCGTGGAAAAAGAGAGGATTTCTACCCGAGATTCGGCAACACCTTCAGTTTATCGCCCTATGCCGGTTTACCCTCAGTCTCGCCGGGCTCAGTTGCGGGCATTTGCATCCGGGACGTATCTGGAAGTCATTTCTAACCTAAAGAGCATTCCGCTGCTTTTACTGATGTTGCTGTGGATTTTTCTGGTGGGCATCGAGTTGACCGAAACCATTATGCACGGTGTTTTTGATACGGTTTATTATCCGACAACCGGTTTCATTACAACTATCATCCACGCGCCGCTGACTAAAATCGGCATTTTCATTGTCATTTTTTACGGAGCCGAGATGGTCACAAGGGATAAAACCGTAAATATAAATGAAATTGTTGACGCGCTGCCCTTACCGAGCAGCATCTTCTATTTCTCAAAATTTGTCACCCTGATCATTCTGGTTATGCTGTTTATCATTGCGGCTATTGTCACCGGAATTTTTGTTCAGGCGGTGAACGGATATTTCCGCTTCGAGATGGATATTTATCTTTCGTTGTTTTATTACGGACTTTATCCGCTGGTCCTGGTTGCCATAGTAGCTTTGTTTATCACGTCTGTCACACCCAATAAATATACTGCCATGCTGTTAACAGGCGCGTGGTTTCTGTTCACCATGAAAAAAACTTCATTTGGCCCGGAACATCCCCTGTTGCGTTACGCGATGGCCCCAAATATGGTCTATTCTGACATGAGCGGATTTGGTCAGCCGGCCGGTTCTTTCCACTGGTTAATGATTTTCTGGACCGGAGTGGCCGGTATATTAGTCCTTGCTACCTGGCGTTTATGGCCACGCGGAACTGACAACGGTCTGCGCTTTCGCTTAAAAACATTATTTAAGGACTGGAAATCGGGTCATGTTATTGCGGGAATAACTTGTTTGGTCATTATGCTGGGCAGCGGCGCGTATGTTTTTTATCAAACCAATGTTTTGAACGTTTACCGAACACAAAATCAACAGACGCTTCACCGTGCGGAGTATGAAAAAAAATACAAGTTGTTTGCATCCATGAAAACACCGGTTATCACAGATGTGCGGACCCGGGTTGATTTGTATCCCAGCGAATCCCGGTACCGGATTGAAGGCCGATATATGATTGAGAACCGGACCGGTGAGCCTATGACAGATTTTCTGATTGGTGTTCATCCTGAGGTGACCAGGTCGGAGATCACATTTAAAAATACAATTCTGCTGAGCTATGACGACGCTTATCATTATTATCAATTTAGAGCGGAAACGCCGATGCTGCCCGGTGAGAATAGGGAACTGGAGTTTTTAATTGATGTACGAAATTCAGAATTCAAGTCTGTCAACTATGAAAACTCTGTTGTTAAAAACGGTTCTTATATTGAGATTGAAAAATTTGTTCCCTTCTTTGGGTACAACGCGGATTTCGAACTCAGTGATCCTGTCAAACGCGGGAAGATGGGCTTGTCTCAGCAATCTGCAATCGCGGATCTGGAAGGCGACTTCCAAAAAACGTACCAATGGATTAATTTTGAGACGATTATCTCAACAAAAGCCAATCAAACCGTCGTCACTATTGGTACCCTGCAAAAGCAATGGCGCGAAAACGGCCGTAATTATTTTCATTATAAAACCGATCGACCTGTCCCTTTTATGTTTGCCTGTACATCCGCAGAATTCGCGTGGAAGCAGGAGACCGTTGGTGACGTGGCTCTCGAAGTTTATTATCACCCGGAGCACAGTGTCAATGTAAATGGTTTGCTGGAAGCCGCCCGGCAATCACTCGATATATTCGAAAAAGCATTCGGGCCCTATCAATACAGGCAATTAGTTGTCGCGGAAATCCCCAATTATCCGGGAGCGGCCACCGCCTATCCCAATTTATTGTTTTTTAAAGAAAAATATGGCTTTCTGGGTGATGTAAGCGATACATCAAAAATTAATTTTGTAGCGCACATGCTGGCTCACGAATTGTCGCATCAATGGTGGGCCGGTCAGCTGGAACCAGCGGATGTCGAAGGCAGCAAGGTGCTCACTGAAACACTGGCCCAATATTCGGAGGTTCTGATGTTTGAAAAGACTTTTGGAAGAAATCATCTTCGTCAATATTTGAGTAATGAGTTGAAAGCCTATCTGACCGGACGCGCATACAGCCTCAGGGAATCACCATTGTACAAGTCTGCGGGGCGCGAACAGGCGCACATATATTATCACAAGGGCTCGTTGGTCATGTATGCCCTGAAGGAGTTGCTGGGTGAGGAAAAACTAAACGCGGCTGTCCGCAATCTTCTCAAGACCAATGCCTGGCCTGGGGAGCAGGCAACCACCTATGATTTATTGGCGGAGCTGTACGCGGTTGCAGGTGATGGCCAGCATGCGCTGATCGATGACTGGATAAAAAAAATAGTTTTCTATGATCTGCGGATTGAATCGGCTCATTATAAAAATCTCCCTGATGGACGGTATGAGATATCGATGGTGGTTTACACCAAAAAAACGGAACTTGGCGAAAACAGGGAAGTCATTCCAATGAAAATGAATGAATTCATCGATATCGGTATCTTTTCGGACCACCCGGACGCTCCGGAATTTCAGCAGAATCTCATTCTGCTGAAAAAACACCTGTTCACTCAGGAGCGTACACGTCTTTCATTTATAGTCGAACGTAAACCCGGGGCCGTATGTATTGATCCGCTTACGTATTTCATAGATCAGAATGTAACAGATAATGTATTCATTCCTTATTCGCAAACTGAGAATTAAATATTGAGAGCTTGTTTTAAATTCGCTTTGAATTGATCTGTGTCGCGTTTGTGATGAATCCAAACCAGCTTCACATTATCTCTCGCATAAAAAACCGGAATGTATAGATTTTCTTTTTGTACTCATTAACGGAGGGCCGGCGCCATAATTTTTATCTCATATCAGAGGAATATTTTGGTTTTCAGAATGTTTTCCAATAATAAAATGCATTGGATGAATCATTTCGGTTTACAATCAAATTTCTGAAGAAAACGGGGTCATTTATGCGTGTGAAGTGCTCGGTCTATATCGCCACAAGTATTGACGGGTTCATCGCGAAGCGGGACGGTGGTATTGAGTGGCTTGATAACCCGGAATATTCCGGGGTTGAGTTAAAGGGCCTGGATTATGATGATTTTATCGCCACCGTTGACGCGATCGTAATGGGCCGAAACTCGTATGAAAAAGTCAGGACGTTTGGATTTTGGCCGTATGAAAAAACTCCGGTGGTTGTTCTCACCCGCCGGCAGATGGACATTCCAAACGAATTACAGGGAAAAATGAGGGTCGAGAACCGGACGCCGAAGCAATTGGTAACGATGCTGGGGAAAGAAGGATATCAACATCTGTACATTGACGGGGGGATAACGATACAAGGCTTTTTAAGGGCCGGGCTTATTGACGAGATAACCATTACGCGAATACCCGTTTTGCTCGGGTCCGGGATTCCGCTTTTTGGTGAATTGGAGAAGGAAATCCCCACGCGTCTGATTTCCGCGTCGGATTCAGATAATGGGTTTGTTCAGGTAAGATATGAGATTGTCAGATCTGCTCATACATAAAATATTTTATCTGTCAGCCGGCGCTACCCGGAGAAATACAACGGAAATATTGAGTAGGGTACCGGGGGACAGGGCGATGCAGATGGACGCCAACGATGTCGCGGCTTTATAGCGCGGGGATTCGGCAATAATTGTTCGACCCCTACAGGGCCGAGGATTGGCGTGGGGTCTGTTTTTCTACAAAAATGACATCCCTCCGGGATTGGGATTGACGAATAAATTGAAATCCCGTGGTTGCAGACAGGTGTAGGTATTTAAGCCGAGAGTTCAAAAAATTGCAAAAGAAGGAGAGTAGAGAATGACTGAGCAATACTTTGGTAAAGCCTACGGCGGAAAACCACCGGTAAACTACGAGCGTTTCTTTGTTCCAGCGATTGGCGCGCCCCTGGCAACTGATCTCATTCGCCTCGCCGCACTTCGTCCAGGTGAACGAGTGTTAGACGTTGCTTGCGGTACTGGTGTTGTCGCGCGGCTTGCGTCACAGCAGGTCGGCGCCACCGGGACTGTCGCTGGGTTGGATGTCAATCCCGGTATGCTGGCGGTTGCACGCTCCGTAACGCCGCCCGGTATGCTCATAGAGTGGCACGAGGCGAGCGCGGAGGAAATGCCATTCCCGGATGCGTCGTTCGATGTTGTGCTGTGCCAGATGGGCCTCCAATTCATGCCGGACAAACATGCTGCGCTACGCGAGATGCGGCGGGTTCTGGTGCGTGGTGGCCGCCTGATCATTAACGTGCCCGGACCCACACCGCGGCTATTCGCGATCATGGGAGAGGCACTCGAGCGACACATTGGTGCGGAGGCAGCGGGGTTCGTAGATCATATTTTCTCGCTTCACGATACGGCAGAGATTCAGAACCTCGTTAGAGGCGCCGGTTTTCACGATGTCTCCGTTCAGTCCGACATCAAGTCGCTGCGCCTCCCGGCGCCGGAAGAGTTTCTTTGGCAGTACGTGTATAGCACCCCGCTCGCGGGCGCCGTGGCGCGGATGGATGATGACCGTCACGGATTGCTGGAGCGCGATGTCGCCACAAAGTGGCAGGAGTTTGTTGATGATCATGCTTTGGTGCTTCAGGTTCGCGTCGTAATAGCGGCAGCCCGTAACTGAGAACCCACCGCAAGCAGTTTGCCGCCCAACAAATAAATGCGCGCGAATTGCTGCGCAGCGTTTAAAAAACATTGGTTGCGCCTGTGGTGTCACTTTGGCATTGAAGCTGACTTTGCCCACCCGCAATCGCGTGATTTCAAGCGGTTATGCGGTAATAGGTATACAATTTTATTGGAGTAAATACAATGAGAAATTTAGCAATATTAATATTCCAAACTCTTGACGGTGTGATGCAAGCTCCCGGTGCTCCATCGGCTGGCTTCCCCCGGGGTGGTTGGGCTAATGATTGCTGGACGGATGTTATGGAACAGGTTGTTCGAAAGGCAATGGCTGAGAATTATGATGTTTTGTTGGGGCGTAATACTTACAATACTTTCGTTTCAAGTTTTTCCGATGTTGCGCCGGGTGATCCGGTCGCGGACACACTCAACCGGGCAAAAAAGTATGTTGTAACATCGGATATAAAAGATCTCTCCTGGAAAAATACTGTAAAAATCAACGGTCAGGATGTGGCCGGAGAAATATTAAAGATAAAGCAAGAAGATGGTCCTTTAATACAAGTACATGGAAGTTGGGAGCTCATCCAACTTCTTCTTTCTAATCAGCTTATTGACGAATTTCGGATTTGGACTTTCCCGGTAGTAGTCGGTGAAGGTAAACGTTTGTTTGCTGACGGAGCCGTTCCGACGAAACTTCAGCTCACTCAGTTTGAAATGAGCCCATCCGGCGCACTCATGCACTTCTATAAAAGGGCTGTTTGAGCGGCTTGAGATCAACATTAAAATACAAATGATGGTTTTGCGTTCATTGTACAACCCCCACGGGGCCGCGGAATGGCGTGGCGTCTGTTTTTCTACAATAATTTCATCCCCCCGGGATTAGAATCACCGGGTGCATTGGAGGCCATGAATTAATGATAAATATTGGCGATATGATTAAAAAACCTGACGCCGGAGGTGTCACATCTTTGTAGAAAAGGGAATCCCGCGATAATTGTTCGACCCCGATGGGGTCGTAGGATTTCAGGGTAGCAGGCTTTCTACAAAGGTTTCATCCCTCCGGGATTGGGGAACGGATTAAATCGTTTGTTTAAATATCCACATATCATTAGCCTCTTGAAATTTCCATTCCTATTGTTTAAAATGATACCGATTATATTTAAGCCTTTATCTTTTTTTCTTCAATTTTTGAAAACACATAACTAGTCGGTGAAGTCGTGTGTGCCAAAAATAGCACACACTCGGCCCAAGCAAAACAGCCGGCTTGGCCGCTTACTTTAGGTATTATACAGTATCATAAAGTTAACCATTCAGCCGGAACTGAATAATATAGATATTATTTAAAATTTTATAATTAATCTGATATTGTTTGAGTTTTTACTTATTTTTTAATTGAAGTTGAAAGTTTCAGTATTTATGAGAAAATTGTATGTATTTTTCAGTAAGGATTCAAAGATTCTCATTGGGGCTGAATAGTACTTCATAAATAGATAACTTGTTTCAAGTAAATTGAGGAAGATTCAAATGGATATTGGAACTGATTTAATTTCAAGATTTTGGGTACCTATTTTATTTATTATTATAAGCATACCTCTCATTTTTGAAAAAATTCCACCAAATCATACATTGGGTTTTAGATCGAAAAGTACATTGTCAAATAAACAATTATGGTATAAAGCTAACAAATTATTTGGTTGGTATATTTTTTGTGCCGGACTCATGCTTATTATTTATAGAATATTAGAAAAATATTTGGGTATTATTCATATACAATTTGAAGCTATAGTTTCCATTGTGGTAATAATTAGTTTAATAGCCTTAGTTATACATGTTAGTAAAGTTGAAATTTGAAACTTTATATAATAAAACTGTATAACAATGCAAATTAAGCTGACGGTTTCAGTAGTCCGGCTCTCCTGTCAATAACTCAGCTCGCGGCATATTTGCCAACGTTATGCAAAGAAGGAAGATTCAATGACCGAATTTTATGACCAACACGCAGAATATCGTCACTGTCACTTCGGAGGCGCTGTCTACTTACTGGTTGAGGGGGGCCTTTGGCTGATCTCGGCATCCCTCGGCGCGGCCGGCCAAATTCCTGCCGCTATGCTTGTCCTTCTTCTCGGCGGCATGTTCATCCACCCAATCGCGACTTTGTGTTCCCGGCTTTTAAAGCTGCCATCACCGGGCGCCTCTAATCGGCTGTCAATCCTGAACACATGGGTTGCTCTTACTATTCCTCTTGGTCTGCCGCTCATCTTTATGGCTACCACAAGCGGGCATAATAACATCTTTTTTCCCGCGTTCGCGGTACTCGTCGGCGCGCATTGGCTCCCGTTTGCCTACATCTATTCCATGATCTCGTTTTTGGTGGTCGCCTGTATTCTGGTTCTATCGGGCATCTTCTTCGGGTTCGTTTTCATTCAGTCATTTTCCGCCTGTGGTTTTTTTGTCGGTGGCATCCATCTTATTTTTGCTGCCATACAGTACTTTACCGTTCGTAGGGAGATACTGATTGAATCTTGAAAATGGCAGTGGCAAGGGCTACGCGTGAAGCGGAATTTACATCTTTCCCCAAAAAGGAATTTAAAATCCCCACATTTATTTTTATCGCCGGACGGTTAAATCTTCTCATACTTAAAATATTTTATCTCATATCCGGGGAATATTTCTGTATTTAGAAAGTTTTCCAATATTTAAACACAAGTAATAAATAACATACACCTCAACTCAATACGTTTACCGGCAATAAATCAAAAGGAAACCAGATATGAAGCACACATTGATCATAACGCTCGTTTTTATGACGGCCGCGTTTTTTGTCTCATGCGGCGCTGAAAGCGCCGGAGAGCATACTCACGGCGTAAAGAAAAATACATCCCATACAGACTCGGTTGTGCCGGAAGACGGACTTGATGGCCTCCGGCTGGACAATGGACGCAAATGGAAGATGGACGATCACACAAGATCCAGCTTTGCCAGGATGGCCGCGTCTTTCTCAGATTCCGACCTGCATTCTCTGGATGGAGATGGCCTGAAGAAGGCCGGCGCCGACCTGAAAATCCTTACCGATGAACTGATTCAGGGCTGCACCATGACAGGAGACGCGCATGAACAATTGCATGTGTACCTTTCGGGATTTATGCCGGCGGTTTCAGCGCTATCGAAATCAGGCAGGCTTGAAGATGCCGGGAAAGTCAGGCGCTACCTTGAGAAATACGACGAGTACTTCGAGTAGGGTATCGGGGGACAGAGCGATGCAGATGGACGCCGTTTATAGCGGGGGCGTTCTATTTACCGGCTTTGAAAATTTTGGATAGTATATTAAAAAAAGCTTCATGCAGGGATTGGAATTTTTGTCAAAAATAGATCACGCCCATTCGGATGCGGCTAAGATTTGTCTATAATTCCAATTTAGCCCTGTGTCAGAAAACCGAATTTTAGTAAGAATCACAGTTTATTAACCATATGAGCGCTTCACCTATAATTTTTGATTTATAAAAGCCATTTTTGTAAATATATATCAACCAAAGGACGAACCAATCTGATATATATAGGCCATTTATGGATTATGCAACACTAATGAACACCCATTTTAGTATTGGAGAAACATTCTTTCTCCTGGGTGTTTTCATGGTGACCACTCTGTTTTTTGTTAGCATATATTTTGGATTAGACAAGAAAAAGTCATATCTGTTCTTTTTTGCATACGCGGGTTTTGGAGGAATGAGTCTGTTTTTTATATTAAACGGACTGCCCCTTGCATTTTTGATAACATCTACCTGCGCGAGTTTATCTTTGCTTTACTTTTTTGCCGATTTTTTTGATAATGAACGATCTTTTGGCGTCGGGGCATTTGGGATCATCCTTATTTTGATTGCCGGTTACGATTCACAGTTCATAGAAAACGCGCCCAAGACCATATTTTTTGTCATCATATGGTTTATATACGCTTTAACGCTCATGGCCTGTTCGTGGATCTCATTGAAAGCCATGAAACGCAAGAAATTTGCCGCCAAACTTTTGTTCACAACAACGACTGTTATTTTTGTTCTGATTGCTCTCCTTGTTTCCAACAATTTTTTTGTTTCCAGTCTGACCATATCTTCAATGGTGTTGATTCTATCGGTGACTTATACGGTATTTCATGATTTCAAAGAACGACAAACTTTATTGAAGTCACTCAGGATTAAAGCCATGCAATTGGAAAATGAAATGTTAAAAAAATCCATACAACCGCATTTTCTACTAAATACATTAACGGTTTTAAGTGAATGGATTGAATCACAGCCTGAACTCGCCATAAAACAAATAGAGCTGCTTTCGCAGGAATTTCGTTTTATTACCCGGGTTTCGGGCGAAACTTTGATAGAAATTGAAGATGAACTTAAAATCTGCCAAATCCATTTGGATATTTTCAATGCAAAGCAAATCTCTCAATTTATACTTGAATCCAAAGGAATTCTTGCGGATACACATATTCCGCCCATGATTTTCCATACGTTGATAGAAAACGGATTAACGCATTCGAATCAAGAAAAAGGGCGGTTTGTGATAGAGCAGCGGGAAACGGAAAAATCAATGATATTTAGGATCACTTCTGAACCTTTAATTAAGCAATCGTTTGAAGGGGATGGTTTGGGAGTCAGTTATATCAAATCCAGGCTGGAGCAGGCTTTTCCCGGGAAATGGGAATTCTCTTCGCAAGCAAACGGCAATGCCTGGGAAACAAAAATTGTGATACCGAAATGAAGATTTTAATCGCGGAAGATGAGCCGTTTATTGCTCAACGAATTGAACGCCTCGTTAAAGATATTCTGGGCGATCGAATCACAAATATCAAACAGTGTATGACGATTGAAGCATGTAAATCCTACCTGGAAATTCATCAAATAGACCTGTTATTTTTGGATCTTAATCTAAAGGGGGAGGATGGCTTTGATTTACTTGAGGACGCTCGGTCGGGGAGTTTTTATACGGTCATCATATCGGCGTACAGTGAACGCGCGATCAGGGCGTTTACTTATCCCGTCATTGATTTTATCGAAAAGCCCTTTAATAAAGAGCGGCTTCTGAAAACATTTGAAAAATTGAATGATTTTGATGCCAAGCATAACTTTACTTCGAAATTCCTGTCGATAAAACGTGGCGGGGAGATAAAGCTGATTGAACTGAGCAGTGTCGTATATATCAAAGGCGCGGGTGTCTATTCTGAACTTTTTACGAGTGACCGTACCCGTGAATTACATCATCAAAACCTTGAAAAAATTGATATCTTACTGCCCTCCAGTTTTGTCCGGAGTCATAAATCTTACATCGTAAATATGTATTTCGTTGAAAAAATCGTTTCCCACGGCGGCAGCAAATACAGTTTGCTATTAAAAAATGGCGAAGCGCTCCCGGTCAGCCGGGGTCGTTTTCAAAGTTTGAAAGAAATGTTGAAGCTTCGTTAATTATTTGAGCATTTCAAACAGAACTTTCATCCCGCTTCTCTTTTGTCCTTATACTAAACCGAAGTCAAATTCACATTAATCACTTTAGAGAAAGGACATTTCATCATGTTAAACCTGATCAATCAAGCAGGAATTTTAGGGTGGCCAATGGCGCTCATCGCGCTGGGCATTATATTTCTAACAGTAAAATACGGTATCAAACTGTTTGGAAAGGAAAAAGAGACGAATGTTGATCTAAACAAGATCATTCATTTAGGTGTGTTCGCGCTGTCTCTTGGAGTTTTCTCTCATTACCTGGGTCTCTATGAGGGATTACAAATATATTCCTATCTGAGCGCTGAGCAAGTCGCAGCCGGATATGCCGTCTCGCTTGTTGCTTTAATATTAGGTTTAGGCATTTTTATTGTGTCCGGGCTTCTTTGGTTCTTATTGCGAACTAAGTTGAATTCCGTGGTTATGGGAGCGTCAAAAAGATGATTTCGGGTAATTTGAGAACGCTCCAAAAGCGATTTTGGGGCGTTCTGTTCATTTTTCTTCTGTTCTTTTGCAGTAGAGACATTACGGCGCAACCGGATGATAAGTCATACCATATACTTTTTATAGGTAATAGTTACACTTATTTCAATAGCATGCCGCAAATGTTTAAAGCGATGGCGGAAAGTCAATTCCCTGATGATACCATAAACGTAAAATTTATTGGTGGCGGAGGCGCAACGTTAAAAGAACATTGGGAAGTCGGAGAAGCTTTGCGGGAAATCAAATCCGGTTATTGGGATTATGTTGTTCTGCAGGGGCAAAGTATGTTGGGGTCACGTGATTTAACAAATAATGATAGTCCAAAACAATTTTATGATTACGCGCGAAAGCTGAATGCGGAAATAATTAATAGTGGCGCTAAAACCGTGTTTTTTATGACATGGTCGCGGAAGCGCCTGCCGGAACAACAAAAGTATTTAACAAAAGCATACCAAACCATTGCAAAAGAATTGGGAAGTCTGCTTGCGCCGGTCGGCTTGGTTTGGGGAAAATTCCACGAGATTTCCACAATAGATCTGTATATGCCCGATGGGTCACATCCGTCAAAAACCGGTACTTTTCTCTCCGCGCTAACCTTGTTCGGCGCTGTTTTTCAGACAATTCCTGATGACATTTCGGGGACCTTGTATGGTCAAGAAATACTGCGCGGCGGAAAGCTTTCAATCGAAAAAACCCGTTCATGCGATTTAAGTAAAGAGCAAGTGAAGTTATTGCGGAAAGCTGTCGCTGATGTCATGTTTCAAAAAGAAAAAAAGTAGCCATTTTCTATAATGTCTATACTAATTTTATATATAAATTGATGTATAAGAATCTCGCCGGGGTTTTGATTCCCGGTCGTTTGGGTGTGACCCATTTTTAGTCAGTCAATAGGTTTGGGCATTTGTGTTTAGGGAATCACTAAACGGGAAATCATTGCCCCAATCTTCAGATCAGGGGAAAATGGATTAATCAGTCAGAAATTGGGCTAAAGCCCTGGATGAGTTGGAAATTATCTGATCCACGAGCTAAAGCTCGTGGCAATAAGATTGGCCATTTGAGTTTTGCGAATCATTAAACTGGAAACCATAGTCCCGATCTTTAGATCGGGGATAACGATAGCTCGAACTAAACTGGGCTTTAGTCCCTCATTAGCGCGCGAGCTAAAGCTCATGCCTAAGCAGATAAATCAATCTAACCCGGTCACTGACTGCTATTTTTTTAACTTCTCAGAAAACTCCTTCTTAAATTTTCTCAGTTTGGGATCGATGACAAAACGGCAGTATGGCTGATTCCGGTTCCGGTCGTAGTAATCCTGGTGATAATTTTCCGCTTTATAAAAGGCTGTAAATGGACTGATTTCGGTTACGATCGGATCTTTCCAGTATGCTGAAGCATCAGCCTCATTTTTCGACAATTCAGCCGCTGCTTTCTGTGCCTCGTTGTGATAAAAAATAACCGAACGGTACTGGGTGCCCACATCGCCGCCTTGTTTATTGAGCGTGGTCGGATCATGTGTTTGCCAGAATACATTCAGCAAATCATCATAACTGATTATTTTGGGATCAAAATATATCTGTGTCACTTCCGCGTGACCGGTTTCGCCGCTGCAGACATCATCATAAGATGGATTTTCAACGTCTCCGCCGGAATATCCGGATATCACGCTCTGCACGCCCTCGAGATTCTGATAAATAGCTTCCACGCACCAGAAGCATCCGGCGCCGAAGGTGGCGGTTTCAAGATTAGGATCCATAGGTTGCTCCTCTTCGGGCTGATTCGCGTTCATTGTATTTAATGGTACAGATACCATCAGAATAACAGTGATCACAATACCCGCTGAAATAAGTGTTAATAATTTTTTCCGGTTGTTCATGAATTTACCCTTTTTACTTGTTTTATAAGTAAACGCATGAAGTCACCGGGAACTTCCCGAAAACAGGCTTCTTTCATTTTTTTGCATAATAAACGAACATAGAAAAAGATCCCCGCGGGAAACATGCGGGTAGGCATGATGGGCTATGAACTGGAATTCTTAATCATGAAATCATTCAATCATATTATCCACCAAATGCCGACACGTCACAGTTCATACTATTCTTACTCTTTTTTCTTTTATCTTTTATCTTTTTTCTTATCTTTCCCACTTTTCTTCTCCCTACTTTTTGAATGGCCAAAAAGTAGCAAAAAGCCCTGGCGAATTTTAACTCGTGATACATATTTCTATTTTTCTGACTCATCCACTCGAACAGAAAATTCGCCCCGAAGAAATTTCACTTCTTATTCTTTCATTTTTTTGCATAATAAACGAACATAGAAAAAGATCCCTGCGGGATGACATACCGGGTGAGCATGATGGGCTATGAACTGGAATTCTTAATCATAAAATCATTCAATCATATTATCCACCAAATGCCGACACGTCACAGTTTAGAGCGTTTTTAGCTCTTTTTTCTTTTGTCTTTTATCTTTTTTCTTATATCTTAACTTCTTACTTCTTACTTCTTACTTCCCACTTCCCACTTCTGGCCTCCGCAAGGTCTTCTTCAGCCAGAAATATCCGGCGACACCCGTTATGATATTTGCCGCCGTTGCCGCGGAAAATATGCCTTTTAAACCCATTAAATAAGATCCGATATAGGCCAAAGGAACATATAAAATAAACATCCTTGTAATGGTCAGTAGTGACGCGTTGAGCGGTTTTTTCAATACATTAAAAGCGCCGTTGGAAATGGATAGGATGCCTAACGCTCCGTAACCGATAGGTACAATCCACAAATACAGCACAATGATCTCAATGACTTTCGGATCATCGTTAAAAATGGACGCGACAGGCTCGGAGACAAATATCAGAACCAGAAAAACAAATATTCCCCAGACGAGCGCGAAGCGGTGGCCATAGGTCACCCCGTCACGTACCCGGTCGGGGTTGTCCGCGCCGAGATTCTGCCCGATAAACGGCCCGAGCACGCTGGATAAAGCCATGATCATGGTCATCGCGAACATATCGATTCTCGACGCGACTCCGAACGCCGCCACCGCTTCATGTCCATAGGTTGACACAAGCCGTGTGATGATCCCCGCGCCAACGGGTAAAATGATATTGGTTCCGGCGGTAGGCAGACCGATATACAGCATATTTTTCCACGATTCGAGCACTTCACGCGCTTCCGGGATTTTAACGGTGATCATTTTTTCACGGGCGTACAATATCCAGATCGCGAAGAAAAAAGTGATTCCGCGTGAAATTACCGTCGCCAAAGCCGCGCCGGCCAGTTCCATCCTTGGGAATGGCCCCCAGCCGTATATCAATAAAGGATCGAGTATGGCATTGATAATGACTGCCACAAACATGATCATACTCGGTGTTTTTGTGTCTCCGGTGGCCCTGATGGCAAAATTGCCGACCATTGGCACCACCATAAAAATCATGCCGGGATACCAGATATACATATATGACTCAATATACGGCAGAACCTGATCTGTGGCGCCCATCAGTTTGAAAACGGGCTCCACCGTCAGGAATCCCGCGATAATAAAAACGGCGACAATTATAAACGAAAGCGCCAGGCTGTCGGTGGTTAACCGGCGGACCCTGTATTGATCGCCTTCACCGATGGCCCTGGATATAATTGCCGAGGCTCCGACGCCCAGGCCCATGGATAACCCGGAGATCACGAATACCACCGGAAAGGTAAAACTCATGGCGGCGAGAGGCGTTGTGCCAAGCTGCCCGACAAAGAAGGTGTCTATTAAATTGAAGGCCACACTCGCTAAAATGCCAAAGAACATCGGAATGGTTAAGCGAATGATTGTTTTTCCGACGGGTCCTTCCGTAAGCTGCGCCTGTTTCTGTTTATTCAAATCCGGTCCCTAATCCGTTTTAATATAAATTGTTTGATCCATTTGAAGGGGGAATGATACAGAATCCGCTTTTATATTCCTAAATTTTTTTGTATCACATGCAAATAAAAAAATTAAAGGAAAATAATAAGTCTGAACCATGATATATGTGAGCACAGGTTGGCCATGACGCGAAGGCGCGATAGGTGAATCAGTAACCAGTCAAATTAAACAATATTCAGGAATCAAAATCCTTACCTGGATAAGAACCATGATGTTAAATCAACCTGTCCGGAGCGAAGCAGGGTCATAAGCCGCAGTAACAGGTGATTATCCGGCTATTTTTCATCATAATAATGTACATCTTCTTTCCAGCGCTTTATTAAATATCCCTTCTGCTGTTCAAAGATTTCAGCCTGCATTTCGACAAGAGCTTCAGCTTCGTCTGTACTCATATCAATCGATCTGTTAACAAAGGAGGCGATTCTTGCAAAATACAGCGGGGTCATCAGGCTGATCATCAGATCACGTGGACCTTTCCAGTGGTGATAAGCGGCGGCCAGATCGTACAGTATTTTTACCCAGTTCTCGACCGGGAAGAAAAATTCCTTTTCCTCCTTATGATAAAGGCTCTGGATCACCTCCCAGTTCTCCGGCGCGACGATTTTTTTCCATAACTCTCCGAAATTACTGTATCCGATTTTAAAATCATCCACCAATTTGGCGACATTGATCGTAAACGGTGTTGGTTCCACTTTGATAGGTGGTCCAACGATAGGAGTCGGTTTGCTTTCCTTCACTTTCATCCATGTTTTTTCATGTTGCTCCATCATTGATAATAAAGTAGAAACAACCTGGCGGAACATGGGGCCGAGCGATTCCGAGGGATCTTTCACATCATGAATTTTAACGCCCAGATTGGCCTGGACGATATTCGCCTTATTTACCATTGCCGTGGTGGTCAGCCAAATATCGATGCCAAAACGGGCCACATCCGATTCCCATACTTCCTGCTCGATATAGTGCTTTATCAGCGCGCGGCTAAAGGCGAAGTCACCGCCAATTGGCTGTCTTACGCGATATCCGTATAGCGAGCGGGTGAGATTATACACGATATTATTGGTGATGGTGCCGTCGTATTTATACCTTTTATAATAAGGGGCGACAAAATCCACGCCGTCATTCAGGATAGAATCAATCATACATTTAATCCAATCCGGGGTGATGGATCTCAGATCGGAATCGAAAAGGGCGCAGACTTTACAGTCAAGTAAGTTTGCCGCTTCGAAGATGGCTCTTACCGCCGTTCCTTTTCCGGATACACCTCTGTAAATGGCAATTATCCGCTCAATCCATGGGCTGCTCTCGATCATGTCGCCTTCTTCACGAGAATCATCGACCGATCCGCCATCGGCGATCATCACCACACAGCGATGATTCGGATAATGCAATTCCAGCCCTTTTTCTACCGTGGTGATAACATGAGTGATGGTGGAATCATTATTAAAACAAGGAATTCCGATTAAAATATCGGCCTGACCGCATCGTTCCAAACGTCTGCGGGTGGGTTGTCTAAGCGCGGTGCTAAACTTCATGAATTTTCCCTCCTGTTTTGAAAAAATAAAACAATTTCAAAACGTACAGAATCAGTCTCGGGAAATTCTGTTCAAAAACAATCCATTGTCACGGTCAATGTCTGCGCGACATTCAGATTAGAAATAAGCTCGCAAAATGTTAATTCAACACAAAAAACGAATTCACTGTGTATATGAAGGACGGCATTAATTCTGGTTGCTCAGGACCTGCGGTACTGTTTCCAGATTGTACGTCTTTATATTTTTGTAACCGGTATTTTTTAATTTATCCTGCCCGGTCTCAAATTGCCGGATCAGATAATTTATGTTACTTTTAAATGAGTTTGATTCCTGTTCCATGCTAGGCGGAATAGGAATTGCCGATGCAAATCTTCTGGTAAAGTTTATGATTCGGGTCAAAGTTTCTTTTTGATCATCGAGAATGGCAATAATCTGATCACGTCCGGCGACCTCCTGCTCAAGCCCGCTTTTCAGGTCTGTGGTTTTGGATTCTTTGCGGTCGATAGTGGCTTGCAGTTCTTCAATTTTGGTACGGAGATCAGCGCGTTCTCCCGAGAATTGTACCTGATCAAAAATAAACATGATAATGCCCCCGGCGATGAGTCCAAGCAATAGTGTAATAACCGGCCAGAAGATATAGGAACGTTCAATAAACCATAATCGCCTTAGCTCCTTTTTACTGATCGAACTGGATTCACCCGGTTCATAAAGGTTATCCAATAGGTCAAGATCAAGTGATTTTTTGCAGAAAGGACAAATCTTTTGAGATTTTGTGACGGGTTCCGAACAATAGGGACAGTATAACATAATAACCCCTGTTTTAACTGTTTATGAAATGTTCGATTTATTCGTATTATAGTCTGATCTGATTATTCGATAGAATGAAGATAGTTTTCGATTCCGCGGTACTGCAATTTTAAAAAATATAAAATATTGGCCGGGAAAAGTCCATGCTTAAAAAAAACCGCCCATCCAATATGATGAGCGGTATTGTTTATTCGTTCTCGTTTTATTTAAAATTGAGCCAGCTGCAGAGCTTTATCGTAGATTTGATTTTCGTTGATGAGTATTTCTCTCTCGAGAATAGGATTGAATCCTACCGGGATGTCTTTGGATCCCATTCGTGTCACCGGAGCATCAAGATATTTAAATGCCTGTTCGGAAATGATAGATGCGACTTCGCCGCCAAATCCGCCGGTAATATTATCTTCATGAACGACCAGCGCCCGTCCTGTTTTTTTGACCGAATCCAGGATGGTCTCACGGTCGAGAGGCACGAGACTACGGAGATCAATGACTTCAACCGATATGTTATGCTCTTTCTGCAGTCGCTCCGCGGCCTTCAAAGAAAAATGAACCGGAGTGCCATATGTGATAATACTCAGATCTTCACCGGCTCGTCTGATTCTCGCTTTGCCGAAGGGCACAAAATGCTCATCAGAAGTAGAATAAGATTTAGCTATTTTATGGTTATACAAAAATTTTGGCTCAAGGAACAGCGTAACGCCCCGGCTTCTAATTGAAGTCCTTAATAGTCCCGCCGCGTCATCGGCGAAGGAAGGTACCACCACCCGGATTCCCGGCAGAGATGTCAAAACGGCCTCTAAATTTTGTGAATGATACAAGCCGCCGCCGATATAACCGCCGGATGCGAGCCGAATTGTCACATTTGGTGAAAATTTGCCGTTCGAACGCCAGTAATCGTGTGATAATTCAATTAACTGTTCCATTGCCGGCCAAAAATAATCGGCAAACTGCGCCCCCTCAATAACGATGCGGATATCATCCCGGTAGCGGGACATTCCGTTTGCTGTTCCAACAATATAATCTTCCGCGATAGGAGCGTTAAACACCCGTTCACCGCCGAATTCATCTTCCATACCCGCTGTTAATTTAAACGCGCCGCCCTTTTTAAATGATGCCACATCCTGGCCCCACAAAAACGTGTTCGGATTACGGCGAAATTCCTGTTTAAGGGTTTCATTAATGGCCTGTCGCAGAGTGAATTGTTCCGCGGATTCCGGGACAGTCGTTTCTTCAACGTCTATCGGATCCGGCATGATAAAATTATAAACAGATTTTGGCTCAGGATTGGGAGCGTTTTCCGCTCGCTCCGCGGCCATTTGAAACTCCACATTATTTTTTTCTTCAAGTTCAGCCAGCTGATCTTCGTTGAGAAGATTATGGGAGAGAAGGTAATTTCTAAAACGCGGGATAGGATCATATCTCTGTAATTCCTTTAGATCCTCTTCCGACCGGTAATTTGATTGTTTATCGGAATTGCTGTGTGAATGCAGACGAACAGTTTGCGCGTGCACGATTGCCGGACCGGCTCCACTCTTTACAAATTCGATCGCTTCCTGCATGCCGTGCCAGCTGTCAAAAATGTCCGTTCCGTCAACACGAACAATATGCAGGTTTTTTAGTCCGCTGTAATTGTCTGCGACAATCGGATTCGCGGTTTGTTCATGGACCGGTACCGAAATGCCGTAACCGTTGTTTTGAATAACAAAAATAACCGGTAGTTTTTCTCTCGACGCTCCGTTTATCGCTTCATAAACGTAACCTTCAGAGGTTGACGATTCACCCTGACTCGAATAGGCAATGGCGTCACTTCCGTAATATTTCATAGCCCTGGCGACTCCAACCGCGTGAAGCGTGTGATTTCCGGTCGCCGAAGAGACATTCTGAATGCCGATTTCCGGCTTCGCGAAATGATTACTCATGTGACGACCTCCTGATGAGGGATCGTCTCTTTTTGACAAACCGTTCAGAATTATTTCTTCGGGTGTCATCCCGGCGGCCAAAACCGTCAGCATATCTCTGTAATAAGGAAAAAGGAAATCCTTATTTGGACGAAAGGACAGACCAAGGGCGAGCTGTATTCCGTCATGGCCGGCGCAGGCCGCGTGATAGCTCCAGCCCATATTTTTTTTCAGATATAAAGCAGCGTTGTCATCCAGTGTTCTTCCCAGATGCATCAGGCGATACCACTCAATAATCATATCCTTTTCGATATAATCGCCTTTATTCATGCTCAACGCTAAATCTGTTTCTTCAATCATATTATTTATAGTTAATTTTGCCATTGCTTTCTCTCCCGATTGACCTCAAAAAACATCCCTTTGTAGCATATTATAAATGATGAGAACCTTTAATTTATTCCCATCAATACTAAGGTGCCTGATTTTTAGTTTCATTTTTATTGTGAAATTGAGAAATAAATTTCCCTCTTAGTAGTTTTATATGCAGAAGAAAGCCGAAAGATACTTTTTTACGGCGCCGAGATTAAAAAAGGAGCAAAAATGAAACTATTATTTTCATTTGGACTATTATTTATGTTCAATTCAATCCTGTTTGGAGGAGAAATGCTGAAAGTTGGTGATACCGCGCCGGTTTTTGAACTATCTGATTCAGAAGGCACAGTACACAGATTGGCTGATTACAAAGGCGGGACCACCGTAATTTATTTCTATCCCAAAGACGATTCGCCCGGATGCACGAAAGAGGCATGTAATCTTCGGGATAATTACGAGGCATTATTAAATGAGGGCATTTCAATACTTGGAATCAGTTATGATGACTCCGCTTCTCATAAAAATTTCTCTGAAAAATATAATCTTCCATTTCCTCTGCTGTCAGATATTAAGCGGAAAGTAGCGGACTTGTACGGCGCGGACAGAGGGTTGTTGAATATGCTGGGTCCCAAACGGATCACTTATATCATCGACCCGAATGGCAAGGTACTGCATGTTTTTGATAAGGTGGATTCAGGAAACCATGCCAGCCAGATTTTAGAAATTGTAACAGCATCGAAGAAAAATAAATAGCCCGGTGAAACAGAAAGAATCCTTTTGAGATCAGTGGCAAATCATAAAATCAGCACTAAATAACTTTTAGGTTGAATATCAGGCGCTCCTTCTTAAATTCAAGGGACGGATATTTCTCCTATCATATTCTTCTGACAAAGGAGTACTATGTTCAGTTTGGCGGGGCAAACGGCGATTATAACCGGCGGCGGAAGCGGCATCGGGAAGGCGATTGGCAGCGCTTTGATAAATGAAGGCGTCAATGTCATTTTGGCCTCAAGGCGTCTCGGCCTTCTTCAAACCGCGGCAGAAGAGTTTAATAAAACCGGCAGAGGGAAAGCCGTTGCCGTTGAGTGCGATCTGCGTGTTAAAGAAGACATCGTGAATCTGGTTAAAACAAGTAAGGAAAACTTTCCATCGATTGATATTCTGGTGAACAATTCAGGTCTGGGGATTCAAAAAAAGATAGTGGAACTCACAGATGATGAATGGGATTTGGTCATGGACACTAATTTAAAGGGCGCATTTATGTTGACTCGTGAGGTCCTTCCAACGATGATCCGCCAGAAATCGGGTTATATTATGAATATTGCCTCACAAGCGGCCAAGCACGGATACCCGGATGCCGGTGTTTACTGCGCGTCTAAATTCGGCCTGGCCGGATTTGCAGAGGCTCTCCAGCAGGAAGTGCGTGAATATGGCATTCGGGTCCACAGCCTTAATCCCGGACTTGTTCAAGTGCCGCCTCCCGGAGAGGACGGCGGCCGGAAGGATGGTTTCCTACAAGTTGATGATATTGCCCGCATTGCTGTATTTTTGTTAAAACAACCGCCGGAAATAAAATTTGAAGATATCGGTCTTTTTCATTTATAGATGTCTATTTATTTCGTATTATGTTGCTAACTGCAATTCATGCCTTATATTCAGTATGAACTTTAATCCGATCCGTAAGTAATAACCCGGACCGGGAAAGGTTTTCTTGTTCTTATCTAAACCAAGAGTCTTGAAAAATTTATTTTCAATAAATCTACAGCTGTTCTTACAAATTTTGATTATAAACAAACCAGATAAAAGGAGGTATTTTAGATGAATCAGCAATCGCAGTTTGATTTAAATAATCTGCGACCACCTCAATTTTCAGGGAAAGCTATACGTAACATCGTCATCGGTTTACTTGTTGTTTTCTTTTTTTTCTCAACATGGTTCACGATTGAACCGGAGGAAATCGGGGTCGTCTTAAGGTTCGGGAAATATACAAGAGCCGTTGAGCCCGGCTTGAATTTTAAACTGCCGTTTGGCATTGAAACGGTTTTTAAAGTGCCGGTTGAAAGGCAGTTAAAACATGAATTTGGTTTCAGAACTTCAGAAGCAGGTATCCGGTCTGAGTATTCCACCAGAGATTACCGGGAAGAGTCATTAATGCTTACCGGCGATTTAAATTCGGCGGAAGTGGAATGGATTGTTCAGTACCGGATTAGTGATCCCTATAAATTCCTTTTCAAAGTGAGAAATGCAAACCAAACGTTCCGCGATATCAATGAGGCGGTAATGAGGGAAATTGTCGGTGACAGGACCGTCAACGAAGTGCTGACTGTCGGACGCCAGGAAATCGCCACCAGCGTGGAAGTAAAGGTTCAGGAGTTGTGCGATCAATATGATACGGGTATTAAGGTTGAACAGGTAGTTCTTCAGGATGTCAATCCTCCCGATGAGGTAAAGCCCTCTTTTAATGAAGTAAATGAGGCGCAGCAGGAACGTGAAAAATTAATCAACCAGGCGAGATCCGAATATAATAAAATTATACCGAAAGCCAGCGGCGAGGCGCAGAGAATGATCGAAGAGGCGCATGGTTACGCGCTGGAACGCGTTAATCAGGCAAAAGGTGACGCCGCCCGCTTTAGTGCTCTTTACCGGGAATACGCGAAGGCCAAAGAGGTCACCCGCCAACGGATGTATCTTGAGACACTTTCGGATGTATTATCCAAAGTTGGCAACAAAATAATCACAGACGAAAAAGCATCCGGAATCCTGCCTTTGTTTCAGTTTAACCAGGAGGGCCTGAAAAATGAAAAATAAAAACTCAATTATTGCCGGGATCATAGGGTTTGCCGCGCTTATTGTTCTGGTCTCCGCGGCATTCGTTGTGGATGAGACTCAGCAGGTGGTGATCACGCAATTTGGGCGTCCCATAGGTGTGGCCATCACAGAACCGGGAATCCATTTCAAACTTCCGCTTATTCAGGAAGCGCATTTCTTTGACAAACGATTCCTGGAGTGGGACGGTGACGCGAATCAGGTTCCCACAAAAGATAAAAGATTTATTTGGGTTGATACCTACGGCAGATGGCGTATATCAGATCCTCTATTGTTTTTCCAGCGTCTTCGCGATGAGCGGGGAGCGCACAGCCGGCTGGATGATATCCTGGACGGCGAAACCAGAAATGCGGTCGCGAATCATGACCTTGTTGAAATTGTTCGGAACACAAACCGTGAACCGACTGTCGTCCTTGATACCTTTGGTAAATCGGAGGAACTGGATGATGTTTTTCCGAAAATTAAAGTTGGTCGGGAAAAAATTTCACGGGAAATACTTGCCGCCGCGACGGAAAGAACAAAAGAACTTGGAATTGAACTGCTGGATCTGCAGCTTAAGCGAATCGATTATGTTGAAGAAGTCCGGAGAAAGGTTTATGACAGGATGATCACCGAACGTAAACGGATCGCGGATAAGTATCGTTCAGAGGGGCAGGGTGAAGCTTCCAAAATAATAGGTGATAAGGAACGCGAGCTGAAACGAATTCAATCCGAAGCCTATAAAACCGCCGAGGAAATTAAAGGTAAGGCGGATGCGGAGGCGACAGCCATTTTTGCCAGGGCATATAATCAGAACGCCGATTCAAGAGATTTCTACCGTTTTACCAAAACGCTTGAAACATACAAAGAAACATTCTCAGAAAAAGACTGGCTGCTTTTGTCAACAAAGAGCGATTTCTACAAATATCTTGAGAAGGAATCAGGCCGTTAACCGAAAGCCGGGAGAGCAATCTCCCGGTTTTTTTTTTCGGTTTTTATGACGGGTCAACCGGTATCGTGAAATCCGGTATCCTCTGTCAAAATATTCTTCCCTTATTATTAGTTATCTACCCGCGCGTTTCTTTTTTTGCCTGATGTGGAATTTATCCGGTTTTTTACTGAGTTTAATCTAATAAAATGATATTCCGGTCAGGTTTTTTAATAGATTTATTGATTTGTATTTTGTATTTTTATTTCTTCATATAAACAGAGGAGTTCTAAAAATGGTTTTTGATTTAGACATGATTAAAGAAAGTTACGCCCGGATGCCCGAGCGGATAAAGGCGGCAAGAAATATTGTAGGGAAGCCTTTAACTTTGTCAGAAAAGATTTTATATTCGCACCTTTTTGACGGTTTGGCAAAAGAGGTATTTCAACGGGGTAAATCCTATGTTGATTTTGCCCCGGATCGTGTGGCCATGCAGGATGCTACAGCGCAGATGGCTCTGTTGCAGTTTATGCAGGCCGGCCGGATAAAAACAGCCGTCCCGAGCACCGTTCACTGTGATCATCTTATCCAGGCGAAAGTCGGCGCGGAAAAAGATTTGGAAGTCGCGAAGGATGTAAATAAGGAGGTTTACGATTTTTTAAGTACAGTCTCCAATAAATACGGGATTGGTTTCTGGAAACCGGGCGCGGGTATTATTCATCAGGTAGTTCTCGAAAATTATGCTTTCCCCGGCGGTATGATGATAGGAACCGATTCACATACGGTGAACGCGGGTGGTTTGGGAATGATCGCCATTGGGGTCGGCGGCGCGGACGCGGTGGACGTCATGGCCGGAATGCCCTGGGAATTGAAATTTCCGAAACTGATCGGTGTAAAACTGACAGGTAAAATGAGCGGCTGGACTTCAGCAAAGGATGTTATCCTGAAGGTTGCCGGCATTCTGACGGTAAAAGGCGGAACCGGAGCCATCGTTGAATATTTCGGACCGGGAGCGGAAAGCATTTCCTGTACCGGAAAAGGCACCATCTGCAACATGGGCGCGGAAATCGGAGCAACGACTTCTACCTTCGGATATGATAAAAAAATGGCGGAATACCTCCAGGGAACAGGAAGAGCGGACGTGGCAAAGATGGCCGATGCCGTAGCCGAACATTTGACAGGAGATCAGGAAGTTTATAATAATCCCGAAAAATATTTTGATCAGGTTATTGAAATTAATCTTTCTGAGCTTGAACCGCATATAAACGGTCCGTTTACACCCGATCTGGCTACACCGATTTCAGAATTTGCCGCGGCGGTTAAGAAAAATGGCTGGCCGCAGAGACTGGAAGTGGGCTTGATAGGCTCCTGCACGAATTCATCATATGAAGATATCACCAGAGCGGCTTCCCTGGCAAAACAGGCGGTCGATAAAAATCTGAAAGCAAAGGCTGAATTTACCATAACTCCAGGATCAGAGCAGGTACGTTATACCGTTGAACGTGACGGATATCTGGATATTTTTGAAAGTATGGGTGGTGTGGTTTTGGCTAACGCTTGTGGTCCATGCATCGGACAATGGGCGAGGCACGGCGCTGAAAAGAAGGAAAAAAATTCCATTATAACTTCCTTTAACAGAAACTTTGCCAAAAGAAACGACGGCAATCCAAACACACACAGTTTTGTGGCTTCTCCGGAAATTGTAACGGCGATGGCGATCGCCGGCGATCTTTCCTTTAACCCGATGACCGATACGCTCGTAAATGAAAAAGGTGAAAAAGTAAAACTGGATGAGCCGAAGGGCATCGAAATGCCTGTAAAGGGATTTGATGTGGAAGACGCGGGATATCAGGGTCCGGCGAAAGACGGAAGCAAAGTCTCCGTCGCGGTTGATCCCAAATCGGATCGTCTGCAGCTGCTTACACCGTTCAATCCATGGGACGGTAAGAATCTGACCGGTATGAAACTGCTCATCAAGGCTTTTGGTAAATGTACAACGGACCATATTTCAATGGCCGGACCATGGTTAAAATATCGCGGACATCTGGATAATATTTCCAATAACATGCTGACCGGAGCGGTGAACGCCTTTAATCAGAAGACAGATTCAATAAAGAATCAGCTTACCGGCGTTTATGAAGCGGTACCGGCTGCGGCGCGCGCTTACAAAGCGGCAGGTATTCCAACCATTGTGGTGGGTGACGAGAACTACGGCGAAGGATCATCACGTGAACATGCCGCGATGGAACCGAGACATCTGGGTGTTCGGGTGGTTCTGGTTAAATCCTTTGCGCGTATTCATGAAACCAATCTTAAAAAACAGGGGATGCTGGGACTGACCTTCGCGAATCCTGCTGATTATGATAAAATTAAGGAAGATGACACGATCGATATCATCGATCTGACGGATTTTACCCCCGGTAAACCTTTGACTCTGGAACTGCATCATGCGGACGGCTCATCGGAAAAAATCAAAACGAATCATTCCTATAATGATTCCCAGATTGCCTGGTTTAAGGCCGGCTCCGCGCTGAACATGATCGCCGCCCAGAATAAGTAATTTTCCTCTAAGGTGATGATAAAACGGGAATAGTTCTGCTGTTCCCGTTTTTTTTTATAAAAATCAGGGGAAGATATTTAATAAATCGAATAAAACTTGGACTATAAAATCGCGTTCACAAAATATAATCCCGATCTAATCAGATTCTAGCTTTGTAGTAACAATCATTCTGTATGTTGGATAATCAACAACTAAAGAGGGCTAATCTTGCAGACAAAAATCGTAAAGATAAAAACAAGAAAACGTATCGCGCTGATCGCGCATGATAACCGGAAAAATGATTTGCTTGAATGGGCAAAATTCAACCGTGATCTGCTTTCTGAACATGAACTTTTCGGAACCGGAACCACCGGTAAGATGATTGCTGACAAACTCAATTTAAGCGTTCACAGATTTAAAAGTGGTCCGTTGGGCGGGGATCAGCAGATCGGTGCAAAAATTGCCGAGGGCGGGCTTGACTGCATGATATTTTTTTGGGATCCGCTTGAACCTCAGCCACATGACGTGGACGTAAAGGCGCTGTTACGAATTGCGGTGGTGTACAATCTCCCGTTGGCAAACAACCGGTCAAGCGCCGATTTTATGATTTCATCGCCGCTCATGTCTTCTGAGTATGAAATAATGCTTGTTGACTATCAGGAACGAATCAATACCTAAATCAATTTAATCCTTGCCAAGATCTTTCGCGTCGAGCAGTCCTCTGACCCGCCGGGCAAGATCCGTCGGGCTGAATGGTTTCTGGAAAAACTGAAGATCCGCGTCAAGAACTCCGTGCTGAACGATCGCGTCATCGGTAAAGCCTGACATGAAGAGAATTTTGATATTGTCAAACAAAGGCTCAATTTTTTTGGCAAGTTCCCTTCCACTCATTCCGGGCATAACCACATCTGTCAGTAGAAGATCAAAGTCTGCTTTAAGTGTGTTGACAAGGTTGAGAGCGTCTTCACCGTTTGAAGCGGAATATACCGTATAGCCGTATTTTTCAAGTGTAATAAAAGCCATATCCCTGACCATCTTATCATCTTCGACAAGCAGAATGGTTTCGGTTCCTCTAAAAGATTTGGGATCAAAACGATTCCTTTTAACCTTAAACGGTGCCTGATCCACCTGGGGCAGATAAATTTTTATGGTTGTTCCATGGCCCAGTTCACTGTAAATCCAGATATATCCCCCGCTCTGTTTAATGATACCGTAAACAGTGGACATTCCCAAACCGGTTCCTTTACCTTTTTCTTTAGTGGAAAAGAACGGTTCAAAAATCTGGGATTTTGTGTCTTCATCCATACCGGTACCGGTATCGCACATCGCGAACATCACATAATGACCGGTAAGGACGGGCTGATGTTTTTGCGCGTAGATTTCATCCAGATATACATTGCTGGTCTCGATGGTCAATCTGCCGCCGGTGGGCATGGCGTCTCGGGCATTCACCGCGAGATTCATCAATACCTGTTCCATCTGCCCCGGATCGGCTTTAACCTGTTTGACATCATCGTTTAATTTTGAGTCCAGAATAATATCTTCACCAATGAGTCGTCTTAGCATTTTCTCCATATCGTGAACGATGTCATTCAGATTTACGATCTTGGGCTGTAAAATCTGTTTACGGCTGAACGCTAAAAGCTGCCTGGTGAGTGATCCCGCCCTTTCGGCGGCCTTTACGATTTCCTCGACGTACTTGGATGCCGGTTCAGCGCCCTGAACAATTTTCAGAACAAAATTACTGTATCCCATGATGACTGAAAGCAGATTGTTAAAGTCATGAGCGACCCCGCCCGCAAGCCTTCCAACGGCTTCCAGTTTCTGGGAAAGATAAAGCTGTTTTTCGATCCTTTTGCTTTCCGTGACATCGAGAACATATCCTTTTATCTCTATCAGATTTCCGCTTTTATCGTAGTGACCTACGATGTTTTCGATGACCTGAATTGGTTTCCCGTCTTTCGACCGAAGATCTATTTCATAGTTCTCCAGCTTTTTCTTAACACTCAGTTCACTCAGTAATTTTTTTCTGACCTCTGCGTTTGGGTAGAGTAAATTTACATTATATTTTAAGGCTTCTTTTTCCGATTTGAATCCAAAAATTCTCAGATAAGCCGGATTACAGGCTAAAAGCGTTCCGTCAATGGCAGAAATAAAATCACCTGTTAAATCATCTTCAAAAAACTTACGGTATTTTTCTTCAGATTTTTTTAGCGCGGTTTCCACATTAACACGCTCAATCCGTTCTCGTAAATTTTGAACGCCATAAGCCAAATCACTCACCAAATTCTCAAGCAAAGCCACTTCATCTTTACAAAACGCTTCCGTTTCCGATGAGTAAATATTAAGTGTTCCAATAACACTCCGTTTGATTTTTATTGGTATTGACGCGGAATGTGTGTATCCGCGGTTAATGGCATCTTTGCGCCAGGGGGCATAATTGGGATCCGCGCTGATGTCTTTCGCGATTTGTGTTTTACCCGTGCGGATGGCCAGACCGGTCGGCCCACTGCCCCATTTAGTGTCGTCCCACCGAATGTTCTGGTTCTCCAGATATCCGTCATCATAACCAACCTGCGCCACAGGGACAACTTTTTTTGTTGTACCCGATTCCGGAAATCCGACCCATGCCAAACGATAACCGCCCACTGAAACAACGATCTTACAAATCTTTTTCAGTAACACCTTCTCATCTTTGGCCTGAATAATAACCCGGTTGCACTCACGCAGCATTTTTTGCGCGTGACTGACGCGTTGAAGTTCAATTTCTAACTTATCAATGCGTTTCTCTAAATTGATTACTTCCTCACCCGCTGTGTTATTTTTCCGCATTAAGAAACCCCGGTTTTTGTACGATCAACATCTTTGCTCACGCAATCCTGTTTTATATTCTAAAATTTGACAAGCCTAAAATCATGTGCGAAGGCCCAGATTTTATTAACTTGATAATCACAGGACGATTAAATCAAGTATTGATTCTCGGCAGGTATAGTTCAATTCTTTATTTTTAATCATCTTAATGTTTAATTTTTTTTCAAAAAAATTATTATTTATGATCGGCGGCAATGAATGGTTGATTTAAAAGGAATTTAATTTAACTTTGCTGCATTGAATTCTGTTTTATCTATCAATTAATAGATCAAACGATGAATTTATTCCATAATGTCTTAAATTTTTAATAATGCCAAAGGAAAGAGTGAATAAATCGTTGATAAAAAAGCTCCTCACCGGGTATAAATCAGCTTACTCCGGCCTCCCAACCGATGTTTGGCTGCTTTCATTCGTTGTGTTTATAAACCGCAGCGGATCGATGGTTTTATTTTTTCTCGCCATTTACCTTACTCAAAAACTCAATTTTTCGGTATCTGAGGCGGGGAGAATGATCAGCGTTTACGGAATAGGTTCCATGACCGGCGCTTTTCTCGGGGGATGGCTGAGTGATCGGTTTGGGACAGGTAAGGTACAGTTATACAGTCTCCTTTTCTCGGGAATTGGATTCATTATTTTAGGGTATGTGACAACTCCGGTTTCTATCGCCGTCACTTTATTCCTACTGGCCGCTGTGGCCGATGCTTTCCGGCCGGCCAACGCCACGGCGCTTGCCGGTGCATGCCCGCCGGAACTCCGTTCCCGCGGATTCGCTCTGAACCGTCTTGCCATTAATTTCGGCATCGCCATCGGTCCCGCGGTTGGCGGCGTTTTGGCCACGATGAACTACCACTACCTGTTCTGGGCAGACGGGCTGACATGCATTTTTGCCTCGGTATTTTTCTGGCTGTTTTTTCATAAGGTGAAATTCAAGAAAGCGCCGCCGGAGGAAAGCGGCCCGGCTGATATATCCCCGTGGCGTGATTTAGTGTTTTTGTCGATGTTGGGATTACTCCTGGTGATGGGTATACTTTTTGTGCAGATATTTAACACATGGCCCCTGTATCTTAGACAGATCACCGGTTTTCCTGAGAATAATATTGGTTTTCTTTTGGCATTAAACGCATTGCTGGTCGTTTTTATGGAAATGCCACTGGTGCATCGTTTGGAAAGAGCCGACCCGGTGAAAATTATGGGGATTGGTTCTTTTTTATTATTCGCAGGATTTGGAATTATTCCGTTTAGTGATTCGTATGGATATATAATGTTTACCGTGGTTGTCTGGACCATTGGTGAAATGCTGGTATTTCCGCTGGCGGGGGGATTTATCGCTAACCGCGCCACCGACCGTAACCGCGGCAGATATATGGGGATGTTTACGTTCAGTTTTGCCATCAGTTTTGTGATAGGACCCGCCACGGGAACCTGGATCTATGATACATTCGGGCCGGTGAACCTGTGGTACAGCGCCGGAATTACCGGGATATTTATCTGGCTGGGTTTTGGTCTGATAAAACAGATGCTGAAGAGGGAGGAGAGGGTAAGCTGAATTTGAAAATCAAATTCAGTCTAAAAATTCTAAATTCTGCCAATCGCCACAAAGATGCTATTCGTTCTATTCTCACACTAAAAAGGCCCAATTGTTTTGACTGGCGCATTTTTGCCTGTTGAAACCTTTTTTAATTTGGGGTTGTCCTAATAAATATTATCAAACACAACAAACCATGAGAAACACGGATGTTAAACCGCGTGAGGGGGCTTTGCATGAAAATTATTCTGGGATTAATCTTTATACCATTCCTTATTTACGGTCAGTCTCAATCTGATTATACATCATTCGGTAAAGATTTTGACCGCTATATTGATAACGCGATCAGCAGGTTGTCCGCTCAACACGGGCTGGCGATCGGTGTCGTTAAAGACGACCGGATGATCTATGAGGGGTATTTCGGTATGGCTGATGTTGAGAACAATATCCCGGTAACATCTGAAACCGATTTTTATATCGCGTCTTCGACAAAATCGTTCACAGCGCTTGCTGCACAGATATTAGCCGATCAGAACAAAATTGATCTCAACCGATCACTGTCGGCATATTTTCCTGAGATTGAATTTGTTTCTGAATTGAAAGCGGACAGTGTGACAATGTATCATCTGCTGACCCATACCTCCGGTTTAAAAAATAATCCACTGGTCTATTTAACTGCATATACCGGCAATTACACGTCGGAAAAACTGGACCGTGTTCTGGCAGAATTCACTCAGGTCAATGATAAATATCCGTTTAAGCAATATGCATACACCAATTTTGGGTATGTGGTGATCAGTATGATTCTGGAGCGTGAAATGAAAAAGCCCTGGCAGGATATCTTAGCGGAAACAATTTTCAGACCACTGAAGATGAAACAAACATCCGCTTATATCTCTGATGCTCAAAAACGAAGCTGGCAACTGGCCAAACCCTATACACAGGGCAATCCTGAGAATGAACTGCATTCTGTTCCACTTCAGAAAAGAGATAATACCATGCACGCAGCGGGCGGGATGATATCCACTGTACGGGACCTGTCCCGCTGGTTGATCACCCGATTGAATGACGGCAGGATAGATGGTGAGCAAGTCTTTTCGTCCCATCTCATCCGGAAAGCGCATGGAACTCTGGTGACGCAGGACAGAACATATTTTGATCTGCATCGTTTTGCCTACGGTTTTGGATGGAATATCGCCACAACACCTGCAGGCGACACCCTTTTCCATCACTATGGTGGCTTTCCCGGGTTCCATGCTCAGGTCTCATTTATGCCTCAGTATGATATTGGCGTGACTGTTTTGTGCAATGAGAATAATCAGGGGCAAGATCTGGCTTATCTGCTGGCATCTTACGCGTTTGATTATCTGAGCGGAAAACCGGGTATTGATTCGACATACGCGACACGACTGGACAGCGTAAAAGCCCAAAACGACCGTTGGCTGAAAAAAATTAACGCCCACGAGGCGGAACGTACGCGGCGAACCTGGCAGCTGGAACTACCGTTTTCGGCTTATGCCGGTGTTTATGAGAATGATCCCATGGGCCGCTTAATCATCAGGAATCCGGGAGATTCTTTGCTTGTGGTGGAACTGGGCAATCTGAAATCCCCGGCGGCGGAACCGTTTGTCAAAAACAATTCCATTCGTGTGGAAATGATCCCGGGCAGCGGCGCCGTATTGAAGTTTGAAGTGGCAAACGACAAGGTGGTCTCAACAGAGTTTAGCGGCATGGTGTTCACAAAATCATACTAAAAGCCTGTTACTCAGTAATAAAAATTTAAATTTATGATTGGTAAATGTGTTAATTTTTAGCGGATTGGTCAGGCGTGTCATTTCGGTATAACACACTGGCTATAATTCTTCGACCGGCGTCATGGTTTTTGTTTTAACTCCCATTTCCAGATCAGACCATCGTCAGGGTCGTTGATTTCTTCAACTTTATCAAATCCGCATTTTGTCAGAACTTTTGTTGATGCATTTTCTTCACCCAATGTATGGGCAATAATTGCCTTGACTCTTTTGTCGGCAAAAGCATTAGAAATCAGCCCTTCAGCCATTTCGGTTGCAAATCCTCTGTTGCGATAGTCAGGCGCGATTTCGTATCCGAGTTCAACTGTCCCTGTTTCTGTCGGTTTACCTTTGTAGCCACCGCTACCGATGAGCTTGTTGTCTTGTTTGTGAATTGGAAAGTATGTCCACCAACCATCCTCCTCCGGACTCTCCGCAAGTCTGTCTAATGAATACTGTAGGGCGGCAGTCCCGAATTCTGTCCAATTGTCCGCAACGATTATCCAAAGAAATTTTGCAAGATTGTCGTTGCCGTTAATCGCGCTTTGCAGAATGTCGTTGTTACATGGAATAAGTCTAAGGTTCTTTGTCTCAACTACCATTTTTTCATTCCTATCCAAATTATTCCCGATGGTTGTTTGCTTCTCTGCATCTCTACATTGTCAGTCTTCATAAAACCGTCATCATATTAAATCCCCAAAAAGGAGCTGTAATTTTTAGATAACAATATTGTATTCATCCGTATTTGAATCGTGTGAAGCAGTAGCGACATGATTTACCAACGGCTGAAATACAAGAATTCTACGCGTTTTTTTAAGTAGATATTTTCAGCAGAGTGTAAAAAGTTCGATTTATGTTTTATTCCACCTATCATATTGCGTTCTACTTATTCTGTAATACGCGGAGTTTTCAATCCCTTCACAAGTGTCCAGTTTCCAAAAGCTCATTTTCAATTTTTCTAAAACTTTTATAGAAGGTTTATTGTCTGTCGAAGCGCGGCCAATAATTTCATCCAAGTTTAAGATATTAAATCCGTACTCCAAAGTGGCCTTTGCTGCTTCGGTGGCAAATCCCTTATTCCATATTTTTTGAAAAAATCTAAATCCAATATCAGTAAAGTTTTCCTCATTGTATTTAAGTCCACACCAGCCAATAAATTCGTTAGAATCTTTGGTTATCACTGCCCAACGACCGTATCCTTGTAATTTGTAATCAGAGTAATTTTCTATGAACTCTTTTGCGCTTTCAATTGATTTAAAAGGCAAATCTCCTGTGAATTTTATAACCTCTGGATCAGAATTTAATTCGTACATTTTTTCCGCGTCAGATGACTTAAATTCTCTAAGGAATAATCGTTCTGTTTCAATGATATATTTCATTTAGATAGCCTGAATGTAATCATTGTATTAAATGTTCATCTTTCGAAAAACTCTAAATAACTATTGCAATTATTTTCTACTTTCAGATAAAATAGAATGATTCAACCAAATTATCAATAACCTAAAGCATGCTGTGTTTCTATATTTTATCTTTTTTCTGAACTTTCCTACACTTAACTCTTAACCTTCTCACTTCCTACTTCTTACTTCCTACTTCTTACTTCCAACTTTGTCAAGTCCTGAAATAGGTTTACAGATTTTGGTATATTTCTCTTGACAAATATCTTTTGTTTTTCCTTTCTCAAAGGGATCCCTTTGAGAAATTTTTTCGGATCCATTTTTCATGCCGCATG